>JALOCJ010000021.1 GCA_023227825.1 Candidatus Cloacimonas sp.
TCAGCTATATTGGAGTATAATTTATTTTGTTTAAAATACGCTTCGGGATTACCGGCTATGTTTTGTCGTATTTTCCATTCATTTTTGATGTTACTTAATACCAATGTCCAATCTGTTTTATGATTCAATTCCAGAAAAACGATGGCGCTAATTCCGTCTTCTCCCAAACCACTGTATAATATACTGTAAGTGGATATTTTATTTAGTTGGGGAATAGCTTGGAAAATTTCCTCATATCTTTCCGCTAAGTCCTTTAGGTCACTTTGGTTTATTGTGTATTGTCTTAATTCGTTCCATTTCAATTGAATGAGTGTATTCATCCATCTTTCCGCACAATTTTCCGGATCATCTGTTTGAACAGTGGGGGAGGAGGGCAAATTCAATTTTTTCAGCAGATAATCCATTGGAAAATATACAGGATACTGATATGAGCTTAACCAGGCAAACATTTCCTGCGGATTATCTTTTGCCTTCTTTTCAGGTGTGCTATTTTGCAATAGAGAATTATTTTTGCCCACCCATAGGTCTATATGTAATTTGATAACATTTTCCGCTTCGGCTCTGGAATCAGCTTTGAAAGCAGGAAATGGATTACCTTCATCTTGTTTGGCAGAATAGGGACAACTTTCTGGACAGCGGGTATCACACCTTGTTTCATTACAACAATGCCAACAAATATTTTTGCGTTTGCGCGGACATTGCCTGAGGGCACGCTCATTATAACAGGACTGACAGCGGTTGCTCTTAAACAATTTCAGCATTTATATCCGCTCCAAACAAGGTGGCATTTGCCGTTTAAAATGGGATTTCTCTATCATCTGCTTCACTTTTGCTATCGTCTTTTCTTCTACCTCCGGCTTTGGTAAACCCTCAGTAAGATATTTTAATATGCTATCCAGAACGGGATATGTTATTCCCATTTCCGTTTCATCGCTTTGCCCTGACCATAAATCTGCTGTAGGTGTTTTTTGGATAATTTTTTCAGGTAGACCGATTTCCCGGGCAATTTCCCACACCTCTGTTTTATATAAATGAGCGATTGGCTCAAACGCACAAGCGGAATCTCCATATTGCGTAAAATAACCCACCCAATATTCACTACGATTACTGGTTCCAATCACTAATGCATTATATTTCGCCGCTTGATCGTAAAGAATGTTCATTCTGATTCTTGCCATCCAATTACCTTTTCTTAAAGGATTTGCCTCGGGTGCGTAATGCTCAAAATATTTTTCTACCAAATCATCTATCTTTATTGTTTGCAGGGGGATATCAAGGTGCTTTGCCATTAATAAAGCATCTGAAGCACTTTCCAGATGGCTATTTCGGTGGGGTAAATTATAGGCAAATACGCATTTTTTACCTATTGCCTGAACTGCTAAAGCGGCAACTAAAGCGGAATCAATCCCACCCGATAAGCCAATCACCAGATTGGCAAAATTGCTTTTAGCGCAATAATCTTGGATAAACGCAACTATTCTTTCTATTTCCTTTCTATAGTTCATCTTATGTCTTACTCCCAATTTGCCTTTTATCTACGCTAATTATCCTCTTTTTTTCAGCCCGCATTCGTCAAGCAATTTCTTATTTCTGTCCCTCTTTTGTTTTATTAAGTCAGCAGCTTCTACCTTACTGGATACCTAAGCACTACAGTAACACTTCCGTAACGATCCCGTAACGAGATTAGAGAAGTGTTACGGAAGTGTTACGGAGTCGTTAGATAATCAACTATGTTGCAAGCACTTATCTGTTTCTGGTAGTAACGAGCAAAATGGTTGGCTATTTATTTGTATATTATAGAGTTAACTGGTTATGTTGTTTTATTAATAGTTGAGAAGGTTGAGAGGGTTGAGAAGGTTGAGAAGGTTGAGAGGGTTTATTATGGTTGAGAAGGTTGAGAGGGTTGAGTAGGTTGAGAGGACTAAAAAAATAGTTCCGTAGGAACGACAGATATTAACAACGGGTTTTGAACCCGGTGAAAAGAAAACAGCGTCTCTCAATTTAGTAAAGAGTTCCGTAGGAACGACAGATACCAAAAACGGATTTTAATCCGGTGAAAAGATAACAAAAAAATACCTTATGTTTGGAAAATTAGTTCCGTAGGAACGACAGGTTTTAACAACGGGTTTTGAACCCGGTGCAGAGAAATAAAAATAATGCCTTACACTTGGGAAATAAGTTCCGTAGGAACGACAGGTTTTAACAACGGGTTTTAACCCGGTGCAGAGAAATCAAAATAATGTATTTTGTTTGGGAAATAAGTTCCGTAGGAACGACAGATACTAACAACGGGTTTTGAACCCGGTGAAAAGAAAACAGCGTCTCTAAATTTAGTAAAGAGTTCCGTAGGAACGACAGGTATTAACAACGGATTTTAATCCGGTGAAAAGAAAACAGCGTCTCTCAATTTATTAAAGAGTTCCGTAGGAACGACAGATACTAACAAAGGGTTTTAACCCTGTGCAGAGAAAAATAGCATAAGAAAATCAAAAGAGTTCCTCCGGACTATTTTCAACAGGTGTTATATGTCTCATTATGTTACGAGGGGTTTATACCATCATCGCTATTATTGTATCGCTCTACAGGGCTTTTTTATTTGCAATTGTTTTGTTTTGACCTTAAACAGGTTTATTTTCTGTTTGTAACTATATTTTAGGCGACAATAGCATAATTTATCTGTAAAACATTTCAGCTGTAAAGACCGGTTTAGGGTTAAAACAAAACTTCTTTCCAATTGTGATTCCGTATAAATGAAGAACTCATTCGTTACTATGTAGTTCGGAAAAAAGTTGTAGTTCGGTTGGCTGGGTGCATTGTTCTTGTTTTAACTCTCAATTTTGCTAATAAGGAAATAATGTAGAGCTATTTTGGTAGTTTGAAGTAACAGGGATGTAGTTTCTATGAAAGCAAAGGCAAAATTGAAAGTCAAAAAAAGTTTCGTAGGAACGACAGATTTGCTTTGTCCTATATTTTCAAGATCCCATCTATGTAGTTTCTTACTATACTTTGCATTTATGCTATCTGTATTTATTTGACATCTTATCTGTCGTCCCGCTGGGACTTATTTAATTTATATATAGATAGGCACCGGGTTCAAAACCCGTTGTTAAAACCTGTCGTTCCTACGGAACTTTTGTATCCGAGATATATAATGTTTAAAACAATAATTCCATTTTCACTTCCTCTCAAGCAGGAATCCAGGGAAAAAATGCTTTATTTATTACTTTGTCAGGATTCCGAATAAAGAGCATAATGATTAATTAAGATCATCACTCGAAAAAAATTCTATTTGTTGCTTGTCAAATTCTATTTTTATTGGTTTAAATTCCCATTCACCGTTTTCAAGTGTTGCTTCAGATAATGTATATCCTTTATAATATCTGCTATTTTTCATCCTTGCATAATTATTATAGTCCTTTAAAAGTATAGTTCTTATAGCTTCTGTTGCTTTATATCTTGCTTCAAAATTAGTTTGTTGTAATACACAGGTTCTAATTGAACCGATAATTACATCTACAAACTGCATAAGTTGGCTTTCAGCATTATCAAGTGTGTAATCTTCCTTGCTAATAAATCTAATTGCTGAATTAGAGGTATAGGAGATGTTATCTCTTAGTTCATTTTTCAACCTTTCCCACATATTCAGTGAATCAAAATTATTATTAAAACACTTCTCACTATAGTCAACATATATGTTATCTATAATAGGATGTTCATCTATAAACAAAAAATTCAAAGCACCTTTAAGTCCCATTCTGAATGTAGCTTCTATCATTTTTTGATTTTCACTTTTTGAATTATTCTGATACTTCTTTCTAAAAATAGCAAGTTTAGCTCCTACTTTTGGTTCATTGTATAGTTTATTATTTTCACCCCATTTTATAACAGCTTGTATTTTATCCTGCTGTATTATGTATAATAAGATATCTATCAGGATCTTTACAAATTGAACATTAGGTACTTTAAATTTTGTTCTGGCCTTGATATTTACATAATGTATAGGATATACAAAAGATGTACATCCACGAGCTTTACTGATTAACTGATGAATATATTCTTTTTTGTCCTTAGGAACAAATAAAAAGCAATGCCAATAGCCATCTTCCTTGCATTCATCATAAAAAACATCATATTCTATCTGGTCCTGAATATCTATATTGATTTTCTCTTCCAAATCTCTTTCTTGAAAGGCAATCAATTCTTCTTTATTCAATTTCATCTTATCTCCTTTATAATATATTCAAGTTTGATGTTTGCAAGGGATATATTGTTTCTGATTGAACTACTACTATTTGTCATAGTATTATAGCATTGGATGATAATATCTTTTTTTTTATTTTTATCATCTAATTGGTT
>JALOCJ010000014.1 GCA_023227825.1 Candidatus Cloacimonas sp.
TCATAACGGTTGCATTCCTTCTACCTGTCTCAATAACTCCCATTTATATATTTTTTTATTTTTTCTTTTACCCGTTTTTGCTTAGTGACATTTATAATCTTTAGTAGGGGGGTATTTATACCCTTTACTAGCCAAAATTTTTCCAAAATGTTGCTTGACAGAAAACCCGGTTATGTAATGTTGTGAATGATTTTCAATACAAAGAGGAGAAAACGATGGAAGAATATGCAGTTATCTTTAATCAATACCTTAATCATAAAGGGCTCAAATTAACTAAACCCAGGCGTTGTATACTGGATACCGTATTCAGTATGCACACCCATTTTAATGCGGAAGAGCTGTATGATAAAATCAGGGGAAAGACCAGTTCTATATCTCTGGCAACTGTTTATCGGACTATTCCTCTCTTATTGGATGCAGGTCTTGTGCAACGAGCTTTACGCAGTGAAGGCAGAGAGCGTTATGAACATATTTTTGGTCATCCGAAACATATTCATTGGTTATGCAGAAATTGCGGGGATTTAATGGAGACGGATTTAAACACTCTATATCCTATTTTGGAAAAACAGGCGCAGGACTTGAAATTCAAGCCCGAGAGTATAGAATTGAATGTGAAGGGTCTATGCTGGAAATGTATTCCAATTGAGAATGAGAAGCAATCTGATGAGAAATAGGCCTGTAATTGCCCTGGCAGGAAATCCCAATGTAGGTAAGACCTGCCTTTTTAATGCTTTAACTGGTGCACATCAATCAGTTGGTAATTGGCCTGGAGTTACAGTTGAACACAAATCGGGGATATGCAATTATAAAGGTAAAAGCTACGAAGTAGTTGATCTTCCGGGTATTTATTCTCTGGCAGGGGGCAGTCCTGATGAATTAGTAGCCCGTAATTACATTTTAACCGAAAAGCCCGATATTATAATAAACCTGGTAGATGCTTCCAATCTGGAACGCAATCTGTATTTAACTGTGCAATTGATGGAATTGGGCGCTCCTCTTATGATGTGTCTTTCTATGATAGATATAGCGGAGCATAATGGAATTTATATTGATACCGAGCATTTAAGTTCCCATCTTGGTTTTGCCGTTTTTCCTCTGGTTTTGAATAAGCGGATAGATGTTTCTCCTATTCTTAAAAAGGTGGAAGAGTATCTAATTCAGCCACCGGTTCCGGCAACGATTCATTATGATGAAGTAGTGGAAAAGCACTTACAAAATATCTGGCAGATTGTTTTGAAATCGGGTTTAGGAGAGCCGGAAAGCAAAGTTCCTACGCGTCAATTTTCCGCATCAGCTTCAACTGCTTATGCTATTTTGATTAAAAGTCGCTGGCAGGCGTTGAAATTGATTGAAGGTGATGCAGAATTAACTTCCCGTTTATCGGATGAAGATAGAGCAATTGTAGAAAAGGAGATAGCAGCCATAGCAAAACATAGAGGTCAGGAACCTGCTTTTGTAATTGCTGATGATCGTTATGGTTATATTCGCGGTTTAATTAAAGATGTAGTGAAGCGCAAGCGGAAAAACCAATTAACTTTTTCCGATATGGTAGATAAAGTTGTGCTGAACAGTGTTGTTGGCTTGCCTGTCTTTTTTATTGTGATGTATTTGGTTTTCCTCGTTGCAGTTAAACTCAGCCAGCCCTGTATTGACTTTATAGATTTTGCTCTCAGCTGGCTGTTTATAGAGCAGGTGGGTAATTTATTAAGTTCACTGTCCTTTCCGCAGTGGCTAAATTATTTCTTCAGTGAGGCAATTGGAGGAGGAATTGTAACCATTGGCAGTTTTATTCCTCCTATCTTTTTCATATACATAAGTTTATCTATTCTGGAGGATTCCGGTTATATGGCAAGAGCTGCTTTTATAGCGGATAAATTTATGCGGAAAATAGGGCTGCCGGGAAAGGCATTTATTCCTTTATTAGTTGGTTTTGGCTGCACTGTTCCGGCAATAATGGCAACGCGGACTTTGGATAAACCTCGGGACAGGGTTTTTGCCTCCATTTTAACTCCTTTTATATCTTGTGGAGCAAAACTTCCGGTGTATACTTTTTTAGTAATGATATTTTTCCCGCAGCGGGCAGATTTGGTTATTTTTGGGCTTTATCTTTTTGGCATAATTATGGGTGTTTTAACTGGTTTGCTCTTAAAAAAGACAATTTTCCTAAGTTCGCCGGGGGATTTTGTAATGGAACTTCCTGCCTATCATCTTCCTACGCTGAATGGCATTTTTATGCACACCTGGCAGCGGTTGAAAAGTTTTCTGTTGAGAGCTGGAAAAACCATTTTACTAGTGATTGTGTTAATAAATATCCTGCAAAGCATCCAGATACCGATAGGTAGAGAAAAGGAAAAAGCATCAATCCTGGAATTGGGGGGTAAGGTTATTACACCTGTTTTACAGCCAATGGGAATTAGAAATGATAACTGGCAGGCATCTGTAGCTTTAATCAGCGGACTTTTTGCCAAAGAAGCAATTGTGGGAACTTTGCAGGGTCTCTATCAAAATTCAGAAGGAGAAGAAACAGGCAAGAACCTGGAAGAAAATATAAAAACCAGCTTTAGCAGCAATGCCTCTATTTTGGCTTATCTGGTTTTTATTGTGCTATATTCTCCTTGTGCGGCAGCTCTTACAATCCTTTTTAAGGAACACGGTTTTAAGTGGATGATTTTTGCTTTTGTCTATTTAACCTTGCTTGCCTGGATGGTGGCTACTCTGGTCTATCAAATTCTGGCTTTTGATGTTCTGTCTATTTTCTGGTTTGTGGTTATAGGAACTATTTTTACTTTCATTTATATTACTTTACATAAAATAGGGAGAAAATATGCTTTCCAGGAGGAATAGAGTAAGAATTCGGGGTTGGGGCAGAAAATTTTCCGGCAGAAAAAGACACGGTGTATGTAAGGCAGGTCAATGTATTCCTCTGGATCAACTGCCTGAAGGCAATAGTGCAATCGTCATTCATAATAATAATTTGAAAATAATAGAAAGGGGCTTATATCTAGGAGTTCTAATTACAATGTTCCGAAACGATTTTGAAAACAATGTAGTTGTTGCTGTTGGCGATGCAAGATATGTTATAGATAGAAGAATTGCTGGAACGATAAAAGTGAAGGTTGTTTGAGAGGTCAAGGGGTCGAGAGGTCGAGAGGTCGAGAGAGCGAGAAGTCGAGAGGTCGGGTGAGGACTCGTAAAGGGGAAATGATAGAATACAGATAACGGGATTTATTTGTTTAGGAATTGGAATGTTAAAAAAAATCCTTTTAAATCTGTTTAATCCTCTAAATCCGGGTTGCTAATTATGGTTTTTTTTTGAGCTCTGCTTAAATTATTAAAACTTGGATGTTATATCTTCCAGTCCCGGAAGCAGATATACCTTAAATTGATCTATCCGGATGGAAGGATCGGAAGTGAATTCTATCTGTTCTTTATAGGCAGTGAAATCCTCGTTATGCTGATTGATATGATTTAATAAATCGGGATTAACTGTAATGCGTAAGTTCTTATCTTTAATGAAATAATCGCTGCGATTCAGCCAACGGTAAATACGCATAATAACTGTATCCTTACTTAAAATGCGGCCGCTTCCATTACAAAAAGGACAGGGATCAGAAAAATTGGAGATTAAAGTGTTGCGCATTCTTTTCCGGGTAACTTCTACAAGTCCAAGCTCCGTAAAAGAATAGACCTTATTTTTGGCACGGTCTCGGCGTAAACCTTTTTTCAGCATTTCCAGCACTTCAGTTTTATATTTTTCCTCTACCATATCAATAAAATCAATAATAATTACACCGGAAAGGTCCCGCAAACGAATTTGACGGGAAATTTCCGCAGCTGCTTCCAGATTGTTTTTGCGCACTGTTTCCTCGTAATTAGTTTTACCTGTGAAGCTTCCGGTATTAATGTCTATAGCAACAAGTGCTTCTGTCTGTTCAATTTTAATATTTCCTCCGCTGGGAAGATAAATTCGGCTGTGCAGAACGGTCTCAATTTTCTTTTCAATTGCCCAGGCATCAAAAATAGGAGAGTCCTCTCTGTAAATTTCTATATTATCAATCAGTTCCGGTGATATATCTGCCAATTTGGAAATAATGCGTTTAGCAAAATTCTTGTCATCAATAACCAGGCGGTCTACATTTTCACCAAAGAGATCGCGAATCAGATAATTTTCCAGAGCGTTTTCCTCAAACACGCAAACAGGTGCTTTAGCATATTTAATTTGTTTTTCAATCAAATGCCAGGTCTTTAGCAGGGCTTTATACTCCGTGTTAAAATCTTCCTCTTCACAGCCCTCTGCTTCAGTTCTAACAATTAACCCGTAACCCGGGTCTTTAATTCCGGAAAGAATATTACGAATGCGACTGCGTTCTGCCTGAGAATAAATTTTACGCGAAATAGCAATTTTATCTTTATTGGGAAAAAGCACAAGGTATTTTCCCGGAATAGAAATCTGACCTGTTAAGCGTGCACCTTTGGAACCAATGGGTCCTTTATGAACTTGAACAACAATTTCCTGACCCGGTTTCAAGAGTTTATCTATTTGTGAGGAGTCCTCAGGATTAACTTTCGTTCGGGGTAAAGCGTTTTCATAAATATCCAGGAAGTCCATAACGATGTCACTGTAATGTAAAAAAGCGGTTCTTTCCAGTCCGATTTCAATAAAAGCAGCACCCATTCCGGGTAAAACATCCTTTACAATACCTTTATAAATATTGCCAACTATGTTTTGTTGTTCTCTGCGCTCCACAAAGAGCTCTACTAAACGGTTATCTTCCAAAACCGCTACCCGCTTTTCCAGGGGATGGACATTTACGATTATTTCTGTATTATAGGAGTCCTTTTTCATTTTAGTCCAATTTATATCTTTAGGTGGTTAAGTTTGGTTGACGGGGACGTCAACCTTCCGGAAAAACGACGTCCTCGTCGTTTTATGGTTGACAAGGATGTCAACCTTCCGTCTGGGGTTGACGGGGACGTCAACCATCCGGTGTTTTTGGTTGACGGGGACATCAACCATCCGGTGTTTTTGGTTGATGGGGACATCAACCTTCCGGAAAAACGAAGTCCTCGTCGTTTATTATGGTTGACGGGGACATCAACCTTCCGTTTGGTGTTGATAAGGATATCAACAATCCGGATTGTTTTCATATTACTCTAGGTTATAGGGCATTAAAAACAGCCATTCACCCGTTGCAGGTATCTGTTTCAAATATTTTTCCAGTTGCGTTGCAGGGTTATTATTATTTTGTAATTGTTCTTTCAAATTTAGGAGGTCTGATTCCCTTAGTGCTTTCCAATAACTTTCTTTTTCAGGGAAATTCACTGAATAGTATTTAGATACTTTAGCCAGACCGGCTGCTTTGGCAATTGCCTTATCCAAAGTTCCGATTTCATCAATAAGGTTGTTTGTTAGAGCATCTTCAGCGCTGAAAATGCGGCCTTCAGCAACTGCTTCAATAGTTTCGGGAGATATTTTGCGAGCTGTCATCACTCTTTGTTTAAATTCATTGTAGGTAGCTGTGGAACTGCGTTTCAGGGATTCTATTAGAGCTGGATCATATTGTTCCAAAGGACTTAAGGCACCGGCAAATTTGCCATACTTCAAGGTTTGTGAACGCACTCCAATTTTTTTACCCAGTCCTGACATTTCTGGAATTAAACCAATTACTCCAATGGAGCCGGTTAAAGTTCCCGGGTCTGCAATTATATAATCCCCGGCACAGGAAATATAATAGCCACCAGAGGCAGCTGTTCCTCCCATAGAGACCACCAGAGGATAATCCCTTTTCAGTTTAAGTAATTGCTGATAAATAAGTTCGGATTCCAAAGCGGAACCACCGGGACTGTTGATTCTTAAGACAACTGCTTTAATATCTTTATGCTTTTGAATCTGTTTAATAATCTTCTTCACTTTTGCTTCACTGATAACACTTTGATTGCTAAAATCAAAACCGGAAACAGGAGCAATATTTCCATTCAAATAAACAACAGCTATTTTATCACCTATATTCTTTTGCCTGGCGGGCACATAGTTGGCTACATTTACGAAATTATCTTCATTCAAACCCAAACTTTTCAGCATTTCCTCACGACTCATAGCGTAATCAATCAATTTCAGCTCTTTTGCCTTTTCAGCACTTAAAAAGAAATCGTCTCTCTGTTCAAAAATGTTCTTTACCTGGGAGATTTCCAACTTTCTGTTTTGAGCAACAATAGCCAGTAAATGGTTATAAATATCATACAGAGCAGCATCTATGTTTTCTTTGGTGCCTTTACTGAGTTCTGTTTGAGAAAAGGGCTCTCCTGCACCTTTATAAGCACCCGATTGTAAAATATGCATTTTGATCCCCAATTTATCCAGCATTTCTTTGTAGAAAAGCATATTAGCAGAAACACCCTGTAAAACTAATCCCGCTGATGCAGAGGGCTCCATATAAATTTTTTCCGCACTTGAGGCAAGTAAATAGTCCCCCTGCATAAAATTATTTCCATAAGCAATAACGGGTTTTCCACTCTTTTTGAAAGATCCGATGGCTAAAGCCATTTCTTCCAAAGCAGGATAATTGGTTATAATCATTTGGGGTTCAATAAGCATCCCTTTAATGCGATCATCATTGACAGCAGCTAAAATCTTATCTTTTATTTCCTGAACGCCGGGGGAAGTAACTCTTACAAAGGGTAATTCTTCCAGCTCTTTATAATCCGGAATCATAGCATTCGGATTTAAATATAACCAGGCATTGGAAGGAATTTTTGCTGCCCGAGGTCCATAAGAACCGAGAGTGAAAATAAAACCAAGGATAAAGGTAATAATGAAGGCAATAACAAAGATTAAACACCCCCACACAACGGTCTTGTTTGATTTCATAATAGTTAAACTCCTTTATTGGTATACCGAATTGCACTTCGGCAAAACCTTTCAAAACTTCTATAAATTCTGCTTAAGCAGATTCCTTATGATAATATATATAAATAAACCAGCTTTGCCAAATCAAAATTTGATAAACCGGATAAGAAAATCAAAAATGAATGGTTGTATCTAACTTCTCCTTTAGAAAAGCAACTACAGCTAAAAATAATGGCGGAGATGTAGGGATTCGAACCCTAGAAACGCTCACACGTTTACACGATTTCCAATCGTGCTCCTTCAGCCAACTCGGACACATCTCCTTCCTTATTTTAGACAAACTTTTTTCCCTGCCTCTTTCTGTCAAACAGAATTAGCAACCATACAAAGGATTTCTGAATTCTTACTTAAGCAAATGCTATTAGGCATAATTTTTTTTTAAGGTCGCTAACCGCGTTGATAATTGGAGTTGCGTCTCAAATGTTGGTGTAAAATCCAGCTCATAACTATGTATATTTTCGTAATCCCTTTTATTATCCTCCCTTCAATATTTTTCAGTGCCTGAAGTGACGGACCCCGGTAAAGAGCATAGCGATGCCCAATTCATTACAGGCAGCAATGCAGTCCTCGTCGTTTTTAGAACCGCCAGGTTGGATAATAGCCGCAATTTCGTGTTTAGCAAGGGTTTCTATACAATCCCGAAAAGGGAAAAAGCCATCGGAGGCACAAACCGAGTCCTTTAAATCGTGTCCGAATTTTTTAGCTTTCCAGAGCGCTAATTGAACAGCATCAATGCGAGATGTTTGTCCGCAGCCAAGCCCTAAAACCCTGTCTTCTTTAGCGATAGCAATGGCGTTGGATTTCAGGACGGAAACAGCTTTCCAGGCATAGAGCAGGGATTGAAACTCTTTGGGAGAGGTTTTTTTATTGGTAACTATTTTCCAGTCCTCTGTTGGTTCATTTATTAAGTCCCAGTTCTGAGCTAAATAGCCGAAAGTTAATGTTTTAATTTCTATAGGGTTAACCGGTTTTTGCAGTAGGGAAAGGTGGTAGCGGATTAAGCGTCGGTTTTTCTTTTTCTTCAAGAATTCCGGAACACCGGGTTCATAAGCAGGAGCAATAATAATTTCAGTGAAAATGTTATTTATCAGAGATGCCGTTTCCAGATTCAGAGAACGATTTACTATTACAATTCCTCCGAAAGGTGCCTCAGTATCTGTTTCATAAGCTTTTCTATATGCCTCTGCCAATGTTTCTCCACTGCCAATGCCGCAAGGATTGCAATGTTTGACAATAATGGCAGTTGGTTCACTAAAAAGACGAATAGCTCTTAGGGCAGAGTCAATGTCCATTATATTATTGAAAGAGAGTTCCTTACCGTGAAGAAGTTCCCATCCGGGGTTACCATTTGCATAAAAACAGGCATTTTGATGAGGGTTTTCGCCATAGCGCAATTTTCTGTTCAGGTTTTCAGATACAAGAAGCTGAACAGGAAGCTCTGAAATAAGAGGCAATTCCTTATCTTTTTCCGTAAAATAAGCAGCAATTTCCAAATCATACTGACTGGTTTTAGTAAATGCCTTTTTTGCCAGATAAGCACTGTAGCTCTCAGGTAAAATACTATTCTGTTTTAAAAGTTTCAGAGTGAGTGTATAATCCTCAGGATCAACCAAAACAGCAACGCTTTTATAGTTTTTTGCTCCTGCCCGGATTAAAGTCGGACCCCCAATATCTATATTTTCTATAATCTCCTGTTCATTAGCATTTTCCTTATGACGAACTTCAGTAAAAGGATACAAATTTACTGCTATTACATCTATATGATCAATTTTTAGTTCAGCGAGTGTTTTTTCGTGAGCAGGATTATTTCTATCTGCCAAAATTCCGGCATAAATAAGGGGATGCAAGGTCTTCACTCTGCCTTCCAGAATTTCCGGAAATTTGGTTAAATCAGAAACCGGCATTACTTTCCGGCAGAATTTTTGTAAATATTCCGCGGTATGAGAAGTGGAAAGAATGGTGTAGCCAAGTTTTTCCAGTTCCACAGCTAAATTTTCTATGCCGGTTTTATCGGAAACACTGATTAGGGCATATTTATTCATTTATCATCTTCTTCGTTCAAGGTATCTACCATTTTTTTTAAGTTCTCTTTATTCATAATTCCTTCCAAACGCTGATTAAGTTTTTGATTGGTAAAAAGTTCCATTGTTATGCGGACTGCATTATGGGGCTCTTTAGTTAAAAAACCACCGGTTTTGTTGTTTTCTATAACGCTCACTAAAACCATCCCACCCAGGATTATTGCCCAATTAATATAAATCCACAGCAAAAAAATCGGCAGAACAGCCATCACTCCATAAAGTGCCTGGTAATTTGTTAAGTTATAGATATAAAAATCAAATACGGATTTACCAATAACCCAGATAACTGTTGTCCAAAAAGCACCTCTAAATAAGGCGGCACGGTTAATCCTAACTGAAGGCAATAACATATAGAGAAACACTATTGCCAAAAATTGCAAAATGAAAGGCACTATTACCATAATCCACTGTAAAACCGGGGACTTTAATAAACGGGAGATTATGGGAATAGATGAACTGGAAAAAAGCAACACAATAATCAGCAACCCGAAAACTATTGTGCCGAAAAATTTCACTAATTGGGTAATAGTATCTTGTGAGGTCTTCAGCTGCATACTCAGGATACGGTCAAAAGTACTCCTGATAACTGTAAACAGTGAATAGGAACTAACAATCAGGATAACAATATTGAAAATGTTATAGCCGACTTTGGGCATAATCAGCTTTTCCAAAAAGTTGATTATAGCATTCGCTGAACTCGGAATAAAGTTTTGAATCACCAATTCCCTCAATTTATCACCCAAATTCAGAAATGGCAAATCCGGGGCAATTAAAACCAGAAAATTGATAAAAGGAACAAAACCGAGAAGAGTTATGTAAGTTAAACTGGCTGATTCCTTCAAAATTCCTTCGCTCATAAAACGCTGGTAAAATGTTTTCATAAAAGTCCAAATATTGCCAAAGACCTTTTTCCGTTGTTGGGTAATTGTTATGGATTGATAAATTATTTTAAGATCAGAAATAACAATTTTGATATAGGAATACAGCCAGAGAAAAAACTTCCGGAGAAGACCTTTTTTCTGCTTATTTTTACTCATTATTCCTCCCTTAAAGCAACAACAGGATCAAGGCGGGCAGCTCTAACAGCAGGAACAACTCCAAAAATAAGTCCTACTCCAATAGAAACCAAAAGAGAGACCCAAATCATTTGCACAGAAGCAACCACCTCAATTTGCAAGTAGTTACCTACTTGTTTCAGAATGGCAAACCCCAAAAGAATGCCTAACACTCCACCCAAAGCAGTTATAAGTATCGTTTGCACTAAAAACTGAATAAAAATATCTCTTCTCCTGGCTCCAACTGCAATGCGAACTCCTATTTCACGAGTGCGTTCACGAATGGAAGCAAGCATAATGTTCATAATTACAATTCCTCCTACCAGCAGAGAGATGACGGCTATTAAAAAAAATATCGCTTCCATAACTTTCACATTTGCCTGCATTGTATCCAGCTGTTCTTTCGCAGAAGTAACCTGAAATAACCTTTTTCCGTTTTTCAAATTTAGCACTATGTTTTCCACTTTGCGGCGTAATTCTTTTGCTGCTTCAGGACTTTTTGCTCTAATATCTAGAGAGCTTATTTTTCCGCCTGGGTTAACTTTACTGATCATCGTAGAGATAGGAATAAAACAACGGCGGTTCATATATTCCAAAGCATTATCACCCATTCCTATTTGTCCGCCTTGTGTTTGCATAAACCTTTTTTCCATCACACCTACAATAATAAATTGCTGATTACCTACAGAAATAGTTTGTCCCAGAGGATCATTATTGCCAAAAAACTCCTTTGCCACAGTAGAGCCCAGAACAATTACATTACTGTAGAGGTCTATATCCAGGTCTTTAATAAATCTGCCTTTATCTATATTCCACTGTTCCACTTTTACAAAATCGGGCATCACACCTCTTAACGAAGTGCTGTATCTAATATCATCCTTATTTATTACTGCTTCCCATTCCTGAACAGTGGGATTAAATGCTTCCGCTTCCGGAATAAGAGATTGCAAATAACGAATTTCCTTTAATGTAAAACTGGGATCACCCCCTTTGGAAAAATCATATTGCCAATTTTGTTCCACCTCAATTTTATTCAATCCACCGCGTTCTTCCATCCAACTTATTGTGCTTTTATTCATTCCATTTACAATTGCCAGAACAACCATTATACACATCACACCTAAAATTATCCCTATAACGGTTACTACGCTGCGAACTTTGCGCATCATAATATCTGACAAACCAAGTTTCAGGGATTCAGCTATCGGAATTGCCATCTACTATTTTCCCGTCTATAATTTTAATAATCCGCTGTGCTCTGGAGGCAATTGCTTGATCATGAGTAACCATAATAACTGTGTTACCTTGACTGTGCAAATCTTTGAAAATCTCCAAAATATCCCCTCCGGATTGAGAATCCAAATTTCCCGTTGGCTCATCTGCCAGCAAAATAGAAGGGTCATTTACAATTGCTCTGGCAATTGCAACGCGTTGTCTTTCTCCACCGGAAAGTTCACCGGGCTTATGCTTTAGCCGATCACCCAGACCAACACTTTGTAAAACCTCTTTTGCCCGGGCAAGACGCTTACGATGACTTAAACCTCCATACATTAAAGGTAGTTCCACATTTTTTAAGATGTTTAAATGCGGCAGCAGATTAAAGGACTGAAACACAAAGCCGATTTTCCGATTTCTGATCGCAGCTAAAGATGATTGAGGCATTTTGCTTACTAAAACATCATCCAGATAATAAGTTCCTTCTGTGGCTCTATCCAAACAACCGATAATATGCATTAAAGTGCTTTTCCCTGAGCCGGAAGGACCCATTATAGCAACAAATTCACTTTTCTGAATTTGCAGGTCAATTCCATTTAAGGCGCGGACTTTAATCTTGCCTAAAATGTAATCCTTTACTATGTTTTCGGTTCTGATAATATCCATATTTACCAATTCTTCCTTTATAATCCTTTCACTTATTGTATGCTATTATGTCAATGAAAAAGTGAAATAGAGGGAGGGGAAATAACTTCTTACTGACTACACAGATGGATATTTAGCCACCGAAATCACCGAATTCACCGAAAAAAGATTTGTAAAGAAAAGAGTTCTCATAGCTAAAGTTAGGAGTCGTCACTGCCTTTTTTTTATGCTGAAAGCGAAGAAAGTGTAGATAGAGGATGCTGTTCCTCCGCATTTTTCACCACCGAAGACACCGAAGTCACCGAAAAAAGATTAGTAAAGAAAAGAGTTCTCATAGCTAAGGTTAGGAGTCGTCACTGCCTGCAAAAATTATAACCCCTTTACGAATTCATTTGGCAGTGAGGACTCATAACGATATAGTTGATTAATTAACGACTCCGTAACGACTCCGTAACACTTCCGTAACACTTCCGTAATCTCGTTACGGAATTGTTACGGGATTGTTACTGGATTATAAGAGAGTGATGCAAGGGAAATAAAAACGAATAATAACAGCGGATTTGTAATTCTTTGTTCAATAAATAGTTAGGGGGTAAGAAAGGGCAGGGATATTATTTATTCGGGATAAACACTAATTCTTCACTCTCAATTTTGCCATAAAAATTATCTTCTTGTTTCACTTTTTCACTTTTCTTCCTTTTCACTTTCCCTTTTCTACTAATCTCCAGCCCTCTTTACTGCTTGACCTCTGTCTATTTTAATCCTCAAAACACTTGACACTATTCCTGCTGTCAAAATTGTGACTTTCTGAATAAAAAAATATGTAAAGGAGAAGCGATGAAGACCCTAACTCCAAGTCCTTCCGATATTCAGCGGAAATGGTATATCGTAGATGCAGAGGGAAAACCTTTGGGACGCTTATCCACAAAAGTAGCCACAATTTTATGCGGCAAAAATAAACCGTATTATGTGCCCAATATTGATACCGGCGATTATGTGATTGTGATTAACGCAGCAAAAGTTCGGGTAACAGGTATGAAGGCATTGCAGAAGGTTTATAAAAGCTTTAGTGGCTATCCGAGTGGTTTGAAGGAAATTCCTTATGGCAAAGTTTTGGAAAAGCATCCCGAGCGAATTATTGAACATTCTATAAAAGGTATGATGCCCAAAAATAAGCTGGGACGTGCAATGTTCAAAAAATTGAAAGTTTATCCTGGAGCTGAACATCCGCATTCAGCTCAAAAACCCGTTGAACTAAATATTTAGGAGAAAAAAAGTATGCAGACCTTTGATGCCGTTGGCAGAAGAAAAAATGCTGTAGCCAGAGTGCGTCTTACCCCTGGAACCGGAAAACGCATTATTAACAGTGTTCAGATGAAGAAATATCTCCAGCGTGAAACCCTGGAAATGATTGTTGAACAGCCCTTACAGACCGTTGGCTTATCCGAAAACTTTGATGTTTATGTAAATGTTTACGGCGGTGGTTTAAGTGGTCAGGCAGGGGCTATTCGTCATGGTATTTCTCGTGCCTTAGTAGAATATGATGAAAACTTACGACCTGTGCTAAAGACCCGGGGATTTTTAACGCGTGATCCCAGAATGGTGGAACGCAAAAAATCCGGTCGTCCTAAAGCCAGAAAGAGATTCCAGTTCTCTAAGCGTTAAAGAAACAGTTTTTCTGAAATGAAAAACAAAGAATTAAATAAACTTCCGGAACGCTTGCAAGGCGGTGAGGAAAAAGTTCCTTTGAATTGCTTACACCGTTCGGAAGAGACCTAAAAACCGTATTTCAGGAGATAAGAATGTCCGTAGTTACTATGAAACAATTACTGGAAGCAGGTGTCCATTTCGGGCATCAGACCTTTAAATGGAATCCTAAAATGAAGCCATATATCTTCATTAAACGCAACGGGATTCATATCATTGATTTGAAACAGACCGTAGATGCTATCAATGAAGCATATCAGTTTATGAAAGAAGTTGCCTCCAAAGGGGAATATATCCTTTTTGTAGGAACCAAAAAACAGGCACAGTCAGCTATTAAAGAAGCAGCTGAAAAAGCCGGTGTTTTTTATGTAAACCAGCGTTGGTATGGTGGAATGCTTACTAATATGGCAACCATCCGTCAGAGTATTGAAAAGATGAAATATTATGAAGAAATCGTAGCTGACGGCACTATTAACAGTTACACCAAGCTGGAACAGCAAAAAATGAAAAGAATGCACGATAAAATTGAATTTTCTTTAGGCGGTATCCGCGAAATGGATGCTCTGCCAGGATGTGTATTTATTGTGGATACTGAATATGAAAAAATTGCTGTGCACGAAGCACGAATCCTGAATGTTCCAATTGTGGCAATGGTAGATACCAATAGCGATCCGGATTTAATTGATTATGTGATTCCCAGTAACGATGATGCTACGCGTGCCATTCATCTGATTTCCGATATTATGGCAAATGCCGTTATTGAAGGAAAAGGAATTGCCACCGAAGGAGAAAGTTCGGAAGAAGAAACAACGCAAATAAATAGTGAAGAAGAAACAGAGGATTTTGAAGCTGAACTGGCTGCAGCAGAAGAAAAAGTGGAATTTGATGTTCCCGAATTAGCGGAAACGGAATAATAAAACATTAACCCCTAAACTTACTTTAACCAAAAAGGAGAAAAAATGGCAGAGATTACTGCAACCCAAGTAAAAGAATTGCGTGACAGAACCGGAGCCGGAATGATGGATTGCCGCAAAGCCCTTATAGAAAAAAACGGAAACATTGATGAGGCGATTAAATACCTGCGGGAAAAGGGAATCAGTAAGGCAGAAGGAAAATCAAACCGTGCCACTAAAGAAGGTATCATTCATTCTTACATACATTTCAATAACCGCATTGGAGTGCTTCTGGAACTGAATTGTGAATCAGATTTTGTTGCCAGAACTGAAGAATTTAAGGCATTAGCAGATGAAATAGCAATGCAAATTGCCGCTAACAACCCTTTGGCAATCAGTCCCGAGCAAATTGATCCCGCTATTCTGGAAAGAGAAAAAGAAATCGCTTATAATAAAGCAGTGAATGAAGGTAAAAAACCAGAAATCATAGAGAAAATTGTAGAAGGTAACCTGAAAAAATTCTGCAATGAGCATTCTCTTTTGAATCAAGAACTAATCAGCGATAGCACAAAAACGGTGAAGGACTTACTGACAAACGCTATTGCCACTACCGGGGAAAATATCCAAATTGCAAGATTTATTCGCTATCAATTAGGTGGCGAATAAAAACCGGGCAAAATAGATATTAACCCTCCTGAAACAGTGGGGATTGCAAGAATGAAAAATGTGTATAAAAGCGAAAATGTTCACCGGGTTGTGTTAAAACTTTCCGGAGAAGTTCTTTCCGGTAAAAAGAATGTAACCTACGATGAAGCAATAATTGACTTCCTGACGGATGCCATAATTACTGTTTATAACCAAAATTATGAACTGGGCATCGTTTTAGGCGGTGGAAATATATTCCGGGGCGGCTCCTGGGAAAATAAAAATCTGAACAGAGTAGTTCTGGATAGTATCGGTATGCTGGCAACTATCCAGAATTCCCTTTATATGGCAGAAATACTTAGTTCCAAAGGAATTGACTGTGCTATTTTTTCTACTTTGGCTGTAGATAAAATAGTTGATCGCTATACTCCCCAATTATCTTCCTTAGCTATGGAACAGGGCAAGATTTGTTTTTTGAGCGGTGGAACTGGAAATCCTTATTTTACAACAGATACTGCAGCTGTTTTACGCGCAGTGGAACTGAAAGCAGATATTGTGTTAAAAGCAACAAATGTAGATGGACTGTTTAGTGCTGATCCCAAAAAGGATAAAAATGCCCGTTTTATCAGCAGTGCCAGCTTTGAGGAATGTTTGCAGAAACGCTTGGGAGTTATGGATTTAACAGCTTTTTCTCTGGCGATGGATAATGCTATGCCTATTAAGATTTTCAACATCAGCCAGCCGGAGATGTTAATTGAAGCACTTAAAAAAGCGGAAACAGGAACCTATATTCATCCCTGAACATTTTTCTGTGTTTTATTAGAGGATATTATGGAAAACATAAAAGAAACGACTAAAGAAAAAATGCAGAAGAGCTTTGAGGCAATGCTGCATCAATATTCCAAAATCAGAACCGGACGCGCCAGCGCTTCCATTTTGGATGATATTAAAATTAACTATTACGGTCAACCCACACCAGTTAAACAACTTTGTAACATTTCCATCCCGGAAGCAAGAATGATCGTTGTTCAGCCCTGGGATAAAACAACTTTGGCGGATATAGAAAAAGCAATATTAGCCGCTAATATTGGAATTACTCCAGAAAACGACGGCAATGTTATCCGCCTGCCTTTTCAGCCCTTAACCGAAGAAAAAAGAAAAGATATCGTTAAAAACATCAAAAAAATCTCGGAAGATACCAGAGTTGCTATCCGAAATATTCGGCGCGATGCTAATGATATAGTTAAAAAAGAAAAAAAAGATAGCGAAATCAGTGAAGATGAAGAAAAGAAACAACTGAAAGAATTGCAAGACCTTACAGATGAGTGGATTAAAAAGATAGACGAGGCAGAAAAGGCAAAAGAAAAAGAAATAATGGAAGTGTAAGGGATTTTAAGGATTTTTTTTACAAAGAGATAAAGAGAGAAAGAGATTAAATTGAGAATGGAGAATTGAGAATGAACTAAGTGAGATGGTGAGATGGTGAGATGGTGAGATGGATTTTTTTACAAAGAGAGAAAGAGAAAAAGAGATTAAAGAGAAAAGATTTAGATTAAACAAAGAGAAAAAGAGAAAAGATTTAGTTTAAACAAAGAGAAAAAGAGAAAAGATTTAGTTTAAACAAAGAGAAAAAACGATATCCTTTTTAATTCCAAGTCAGGAGTCATTAGCTCTTAAACAACTTTTGCTTTTCAGATAACATAAAGTCAGGAGTCATTTGCGCCTGGATAACTTTTGGGCTGGGAGATAACTTTTTGGCGCATATGACTCATGAAGACACAGAAAATTATAAATAAAAATCTGCGAAATCAGCGAAATCTGCGTGAAAAAAGTCGTCACGAGTCCTCACTGCCAAACAAATTCTTGAACAGATTAAAAGTAATTGCGGCAGTGACGACTCCTGACTGCATTCATTTATCATTCCCAATAGTTGACTTGTCTGGAATGTTTTCTGCATTATATTTTAGTATAAACACAAAAATAATTTCCAAGGATAATGCTAATGCATAAGACCTGCAAGCTGTTATTAATGCTCTGTCTGGTTGTGTTCATTCAACCAATTATTGCCCAGAGCGTTAAATTCTCGCTTTCTCCTGAGGTCTTAAAACCGGGAGAAAAAGGTGTTATTAAAGCCACGCTTATTATTCCTGAGGGGAAAAAACAGACCGTCAATCCTAAAGACCCGGAATATTTTTATCTGGAAGCTGACCATCCGGACCTCATTTTAGGAAAAGTTATTTATCCGAAACCAACACAAGTTGTATCTGAAGAGGAATGGAACTATCATCCCAAAGTAACATTAACCTTGCCTTTTACGGTGAAGCAATCAGCTAAGGCAGGTAACAAACAGATAGATGTTTTGCTTAGCTATAATCTTTGTTATGAAACAGGAATGTGTGATCCACCGGAAGAAGCAACAGCTACACTTTCTTTTCAAATAACTGAAAATGAACTGATACCAGCTACCGTTTCGGAAGAAGAAGCTGATAAACCAAATAAAATTGCCCGAAATGAAACCGTTCCAATGGAAAAATCTCCGCTTCAGGAAACTAAACCTAATGCCAGCCATTCTCTTGGTGTAATACTAAAATACCTGCTTTTTGCCTTTTTAGGGGGAATTATATTAAATATCACTCCTTGTGTTCTACCTATATTGCCAATCAGGATTATGAGCATAATGAATCAGGCACAGAAAGATAGAACCAAAGTGCTGAATCATACTTTAATTTACGCTTTGGGAGTGTTGATTTCCTTTGCCGTAATGGCAGGAATTTTTATTGCTTTACAAAAGGCAGGTGAATCTGTGGGCTGGGGTTTGCAGAATCAAAATCCTGGTTTCGTAGTAACTCTGATGGCAATTGTGTTTGTTTTTGCGTTGTCACTTTTAGGAGTATTTGAAATAACCGTTCCAGGTATGAATACAGCTAATAAGGCAACATCCAGAGGTGGCTATGGCGGTTCCTTTTTTGGGGGTATTTTTGCTTTTTTGATGGCTATTTCCTGTACCGGACCTTTTTTAGGGGCTGCTTTGCCTTTTGCTTTGGCTTTGCCACCTGTTTTAATGCTGATTTTCTTTCTCATTATAGGGCTTGGTTTTGCGTTTCCTTTTTTGCTGATTGGCTTTTTCCCGAAAGCGCTGAAAATTATTCCCAAGCCGGGAAACTGGATGATTATTTTCAAAGAAGTGATGGGCTTTGTTTTGCTTGTTATTGTTTACACTCAGTTGAAGACCTTGCTGCTGTTAACTGATGGGGAATATCTACTGAAGGTTTTGTGGTTTTTGGTTATCCTTGGTTTTTCTACCTGGCTTTATGGCAGATTTGTAAAAGTGGAAAACAGCAAATTAACACAGTGGCTCTTCACAATCATTCCGCTTGTGTTAATTATCTTTGCAACAGTTAATTATCTCCCTTTTACCAAAACTGAAAAGATAGAAATTCCAAGTAAAAGTGGAGAACTTATTCCCGCTCCCCATACACCGGAGGGCTGGTATGTATTTAAAGAAGATATTTTAAATAAGGCATTGAAAGAAGGTAGAGCGGTTTTTCTTGACATCGGAGCTGCCTGGTGTAAAAATTGTATGACTAATGAAAAGACAGTTCTTTTTACGGATACGATGATGCAGGAATTTAAGAAGAAAAATGTTTTGTTGTTAAGAGGCGATTTCACTAAAAAAGATGAAACCCTGCTTGCCTGGATAAAAAAACACGGAAGAGCAGGCGTTCCTTTTAATGCTTTGTATATTCCGGGTGAAGAACCCTATATTTTTAGCGAACTGCTTTCCCAAGACGAGGTAATAAATGCTCTTAATAAAATTCCAGCCAAAGCCGAATAGATAAAGACAGGGAAAAAGATGAAGAAAATTGTTTATGCCCTCTTAATAATTGTGCTTTTGGGAATTTCTTCCTGTGACCGCTTTGACCATAATTTCCAGCCACTGGAGCAGGTGGATTTTAATGCGGAACTTTTCAGTCCCTTGCAAGAAGCATTTAATAATGCTGCTCCTGAAGATTTATCACCTGTAATGGCTTTTTATGCTGAGGACTATAAGCACTTTGGCATTACTAAAAGTGAGTGGGAAGCTATCTTATTCAATCTGCTTTCCGGAATAAGCAATCCCGTTATTCAGGTTTCTTTAATTACAGCCACTTTGCAAAACGAGACCAATGCTCTGGCAAATTGGCGATTAACTATTAGTGATGATAACAAAACAGTTATTGCCGATAGTTTATACACAGGAGAACGCTTAAGAAAAGAAAACGGAAAATGGCTGCTGCGGGGAAATCAATGTGGTTGTGATCCCGAGGTGCCAACTCAAAAAGTGATTGTGGAATATGTTACCAATGTGGGTTGCAGTTATTGTCCTGCGGTAGAGGATGTTTTGCATAATTTAAGCTCTCAATTTGGTGATGACTTTATCTATTTAACGCATCAGCTTTCCGGTCCCGTTGCTTTCACCGATCCTCTTTATGCTTATTATAATGCTTTTAGTGCTCCCGTTTCTATTATCCAGGGAAAACATAAACTGGCTGGAGGAAATCAGGATATTTTAGACCAATATCTTCCTACCGTGCAAAGTGAATTGGACTCCTTAAGTCAGATGGATTACAGGGTAATAAACGCTACTGTAGAGGAGAAAAATATCTCCGGAAGCGTAAAACTTACCCCTCTATCTGCATCTTTCAATCAGGAAGAATTGATACTAAATCTGGCAGTTATTGATCTTGTTTCCACAGCAGTAAATGCTGAAGGAGAACCTCTTACTAATGTAGTAATAGGCAGAAAACGAATTGATATAAGCACTGTGGATTTAAGTAATCCTGTTGCCTTTGAATTTGACGCTAATGTAATAATTCCTGAGGATGCCGTGTTAGTTGTTTTTGCCCAAAAAACACCTACAACCTTTGCCAATAACGCGACAATTTATAGTGGCTTACAATATCCCCTTACAGTTAAAAAAGGAGGTTCACGATGAAAAAGCTGATTACCTGCTTGATCCTGATACTTATGGTTTCTGCTATTTTTGCAGAAGTGATACCTGATTTCAAACTACCCGATGCAGCAGGAAAAAATGTCGCTTTGCAGGAGCTTTTAGGGAAAGGGCCTGTTATTATTGATTTTTGGGCGGACTACTGCCAACCCTGTAAAGATGCTATGCCGCAATTAAATAATTTGGCTGAAAAGTATGATTCGCTTACCGTTGTGATGATTTCTATTGATGCTCCCAAAAATCTGCCTAAGGCAAAAAACTATCTGAAAAGCAAGAACTATAAGTTTATAACTCTGTTTGATTCCGAAAAGACCTTAGCCAAAAAAATAGGGGCAACAAATCCTCCGCATACTTTTATTCTAAATAAACAAGGGGAAATTGTCTATTCCCATATTGGCTATGAACCAGGTGTGGAAAATGAATATGAAATGCATATCCGTAATTTACTGGGACATAAAACCGATGCGGAGTAAGGAAATAATTTCATACAGATTATATAGATTAAGAACCGGTGATTTCTGCGACCTATATAAAGCCCAACAATCCTGAAATCCTCGTTTCTAAATCTATATCTGTGAAATCAGTGTAATCTGTGAGAGAATAACATAAATGGTGGAATAGAGAATGAAATATACTCTGCTTTTATTGCTGTTAGTCAGCATTACTTTGCTTAGTGCTCAAAATGTCCTTTTTGTAAACGGTTCCAATGAAAGCCAATTCATCTATCGCACCGTTGAGGACTCTTTGCATACCTATTTTAACGATACCTTCGGTTTCAACCTTGCCTGCAGGAATTTTGGTTTGGGAATGAAATTTATTGCTGAACTGCCCAAATATTCCACAGAACAAACAGAACTTTTGGATGAACTGGATAGCAACCGTTTAGAACTTGGGTGGCAGGAATTGTATGCCTCTTACGAAAAAGATGCCTGGAAAATATATACCGGAATAACCGAAGAAAGTTTTGGCAACGGTATTGTTTTTCGCAGTTATAAAGACCTGGAGTTTGATATAGATAACCGTTTGGAGAGTTTTTTATTCAGCTATAACGACGTTTTTAAGCTCAAAGCGATTTACGGAGCTATAGAAAATCCTGCGATTAACGGAAAATATGATTTGGCTTATGGTACCGATTTGCAAAGTCCCAATTTCCAAGGACTTTCCTTAGGCGCTTCCGCAATGGCTTTCCGCAATTTGCTTACCACTAATATCTATAATCAGAGGACCATTTTTGCCGGTAGATTAAATTATGCTACTGAATATATTGATTTGCAAGCAGAGACAGCAGTTAGCAAACTTTATCATCAACCCGGCATTGACACAAAAAACGGAAAGGCAATTTATGTGAATGGCAGTTATTACTTTGGTCCCGTTACTTTAGGGGGCGCTTATAAGCAGTATGATAAGTTTCAATATCGCTTAAATGATCTGCCAACAGCAAATTACCATAATGAGACCCTTTCCGATGCTTCTGCTACAGGAGAAGATGAAATTGGTTGGCAGGTCTTTGGAACTGTTTCTTTTACGGATGGCCTTAATTTTACTGCGGACTATGCTGAAGCATTCAATAGCGAAAAAATCAAGAAAATGAACGATGCCTTTTTTGCTTTGGAATATTCGGGAAATTCCTTTTCCCTGCTTACTTCTTACAGCCATATTGAAAAAGTGGATGAGAGCAGCAATTCCTGGCAACAGGATTTAATTCCTGCTCTGCAAACAAACTTTACTTGGCTAAAAATCCCGGTGCAAATTCAAGCGGAATATAAAAAGGTCTCCAAACAAAGACAGGAAGCGGAAAGTGAACATTATGAACCAAAGCTGCAAACGGATTTTACATTTAAAAAACTTTCCCTTTCTTTATGTGCACAAAGCAACTGGGAAGAGATAAGCGAGATTTTTGACAGCCGCTATTGGGCTTCTGCTCAAATAAAATTCCCGCTTTTTGAACATAGTGACATAATCCTTTTTGGCGGAAAAGAAGCAGGCGGAAAAGTTTGCCGGAATGGTATTTGCCGTTATGTTGCTCCCTTTGAAGGTTTACGCGTTGAACTTAACACCCGCTTTTAAAAAGAATATTTCCCGCAGATTCCGCAGATTTATTTAGCAGTTAGAATTCCTGACGGGAAGGCGAATATTTTGTTGTTACCTTCCCGTAATCAGTTATTATATAAAAAGACGAGGAGATGAAAATGAAATACATTTATCTGATATTTGCTCTATTGGCTTGCAGTATTCTTTTTGGACAGCCGGCCTATATGCCTGTAACAACTTTAGCAGAAGATTTTGGAGCTACCTGGTGTATGAATTGTCCTCTTGCCTGGCAGGGTTTGCAGGAAGTTCATTCAGCCACCAATAACAGTGAATTTATCAGTGCCAGGTTATTTACAACCAGCGGAGAACTCAGCAATGCTATAATAGAAGAAAGATTTTCTTACTACAATGTTATAGGTCTACCCAATGTAATTTTCAACGGCATAGTATCTCTGGAAGGAATAGGAGAAGGAACTGCAGACGGAACCGATTATCTTAGCGCTCTTGCTTTAACCCGCTATTCTGCTTCCCCGATAAAAATTGTGCCGACTAATTTCAGCTTTGAGAGGGGGTTGGTAAGCGGGTCTGTAATAATGATTTCACCAGATGTAACAATTTCCGATGCCCGTCTTGTATATTATCTGCTAGAAGATAATGTGGGAGAGGAAGACCATATTGTAAGAGGTATTCTTTATGATGATAATGTTTCTTTATCGGGTTATGGAGATACATATAATTACAATAAAACTTTCAGCATAAATCCTTCCTGGGTGGTTAGTAACTTGTGGGGAATTGTTTTTCTGCAGATATCAGATAAAAAAATAGTTCAATGTGTTTCCTCACTTCCTTTGCCTGAGTATAATTTTCGGGTTGCAATGGACTGGAATCCTTCTATACAAGGAGATGCAGATACTACTTACCTTTCTTCTCCTTTATGGTTCTTCAATCTTGGAGCAGCAGAAAATTACACTATGCGCCTGGAATCAGATAATGTACCTGGGGATTGGTATTTGAATTATTGTGATGAAACAGGAAACTGCTATCCGGGAAGTATTGACCGCCCGTTTTCTATGGCTGCGGGTGAGGCAATATCCTTTCATTTGAATTTAACAATTGGCTCCCCTGCCACTGTGGATTTTCGCTTTATCGTCAGCAGTCCCAATATTGGTAGTTACAGTATCCCTTTTCGTTATTCTGTTGGCACCCCTGTGATAGATGAAACCAATAGCCCTGTGGCTTTACAGGTTAATGGATTATATCCCAATCCCGTTTCCGGTAGTGCGGTCTTTCGTCTTTTTTCTCCTAAAAATAACGCTTCTGCAACTATAGATATTTATAATGTGAAAGGACAAAAAGTGCAGTGCATTACCACTATTGATCTTCATAATGGTATAAATGAAATCAGTTTTGTTCCCAAAACTTCTCTTCCCAATGGTGTTTATTTTTATCGCTTGCAAAACAGCAATAATCAAGCAGGACGCTTTTTGCTCTTGAAGTAACAGACATAATACAGTTTTTTTGCTCTTGCAGACAATTCGGAGCTTGACAAAAATAACCTTTTAAGAAATTTGACCTTGCAGTGGGTGATTAGCTCAGTTGGTTAGAGCGCTACGTTGACATCGTAGAGGTCACTGGTTCGAATCCAGTATCTCCCACCACTTTCTTTTTTTACTGATAGTTATGAGTTTAGCTTATTGTTTTGTCTTTTTGGGAACCCCCCTGATATAATATATGACTTATTTTTTTATAGGGTGATTAGCTCAGCTGGTTAGAGCGCTACGTTCACATCGTAGAGGTCACTGGTTCGAATCCAGTATCACCCACCACTTTTTTAAAACCTTATTGAAGACAATTTCCTGAATTAACAAATCATTTAGGGTAGAAATAATCCTGTTATAAGATTATGCATATTAACGGAATCTCTTCTCCAATTTTTGGATTTATGACGAGGGATATGATATAAATTTATAAGAAATTTAGAAATACAAGGCATTCCCATAAAAAACGATGTGAATAAGTCATAACATACTATTGTATAGTTAGATATATGGTGTAAATGTCCAAAGTATTAATTTTGTTATTTAGTGAGAAAGAGGATTTTTTCTCAAAACTTTTCGTAACCAAAATCAGCAAGCGAGAATTTTATGTCATATAAAGCCCATAATACTTTAATAGAAGCATTTTCTTGGGGGTGAGACGAATTTTGTGTCTAAATTTTGAAAATAGTTCAAATAATTCTGAATTAACCTTGTGGATAAATCAATTATTGGGCAGAAAAATATTATAATAATTTGAAATAAAATGCCTTACAAAAATGGCGGTCTCACAATTATAGGATCAATTAAACATTAGGAGACCACCATATTAGTAATACAGAATGAAACCCCCGAATTCGTGAAAGAAAAATTGTCAAGCTTCTGTAAAAAAATGAGTTGGAATTTACACCAACATTTTGGACTCAACTCAGACACCGCTTTTCGCCCTATATTGAGAGCATAAATCAAGTGTTAATCATACCTTAATCAAGCGTTAATAGTAAACGCTTGATTAAGGTATGATAAACGCTAGATTAATAGCTTTAGGAAAGGAGGATAGGAGACAGCAATAGTATATTTTGTTTTATCTTACAATTGCCAGGCAGTCCCCCCAA
>JALOCJ010000022.1 GCA_023227825.1 Candidatus Cloacimonas sp.
CCCGTCCTCATCAAATTCCCAATACTCCAGCAAGGTATTATTATGAAGATCAATTCGGTAATAGAGGATGTTCCCTTCGAATTCCTCCATGATGGTAGCAATATTGTCATTTCTCTCTGTTACTTTCAGACTGCATAGTTCCGGCTCTTCTCTTTCTGAATGGTGGTCCACAATCTCATATTGGACATAATCCCCAGCTTGCAGATCACTCCCAAAGCGATAGGGGAAAGTTGACTGCACATAAGCCAGCATATCTTTTTGAGCATCAGACTCCACTTGAGAGTCATCTTCATAAGCGGTTGCCCAGGCCATCGAGCAACAGATCAACATAACAAAACATGAAATAATCACCATATATCGGCAATTATACATCTTTCTTCTCCTTAGTTTTTTAATAGTTGAGTCCCAAATGTTGGTGTAAATTCCAACTCTTTGTTTATCAGATTCTTTGAGGGCATCTTTTATCCCTCGTTACTCACAATCTATATTAGGCCAAACGACCAATTGTATTCTTTTCATCTTATAAATCCTTGTCAAGTTCTTTTTCATAAATAATCTACCTTGCTGCGACGGGCTTGAGCCCATAGCGAGGAGAATCAAACATTATAGGACTTTTCTGGTTTTCTCTAATTATTTCCATTGGCTCTGAAAGATAAAGTTTCCCGCTTATCCAATCCTCAGAATAGCCTTACAGGATCGCACCAAACAGCCGCAGGCAACTCTTTTCATCCGGGAAGATCCTGATACATTTCTCTCTGCGTCTAAGCTCCTCATTCAAGCGCCCTGTTCTTCCAAATCTTTACTTCATTGTCAATCTGAGCTGCGCAACGGCTTACAAAGCTACGATCTATGTTTTCCAAGCCCAAATCCACAAACAACTTGTTCATCTTGCGGGTAGAAACACCGACAAAATAAGCCTCACTGATTATGCTGATAATAGCTCTATCTACCCGCTGATATTGCTCCAAAATTGTCGGATAGAAACTTCCTTTTCTTAACTTAGGTATGCCTATGTTCACTGGACCTGTACCTGTAACGAGTGGCTCCTTGCGCTCTCTGTAACCATTACGATAGTTAGTCCTCTTTGCTGAACGCTGATACGGATCTGCTCCAAGTATCATACTAACTTCTTCTTCAGCTATCCGTTGTATGCTGTTTTCCAACACTTTAACAAAATCTCCAGGATTTACCGACGGAATTAGCTTGACTAATTCCGCCTTCCCATCATTCTTTCTTTTTTGTTGAGTCATGATTTACTCCTTGTTCTTTAATTTTAATTAAACCATCAAAACAAAGAGCGGAATCTGGCTCAACCTTTTTCTTCATCTCGCTTAGCCGATTTTACACCAACCTTTGAGACACTACCAAGCGATTATATAGATTATCTGGAGTGCGGTCAGATACCTCCTGAAAACTCTCAGTACTGGGTAGCTCCATTTGCTTTGAAAACCTATGATGGAACCATACGTACGAAGTTTCCCAAACTTGACGTACTGATCCAGGATCATACTAATATGTACTTGAACTCACAGGACAATTAGCATCTAAATGTCAAGTCCTGAACTACTTTTACAGATGGCAAAGTCCTCCCTAAGCCAAATTCTTGTTTTAAGATGCCATTAATACGTTCTGCCACAGCGTTATCATAACAATGAGCTATGCCTGTCATGCTACATACTATCTTATTGCTATTCAATATATTTTGGTATTCCTCGCTGCAATACTGGCTTCCATGATCGGAATGATGAATAATCCCAGCAGGATCATCTACGGTACTAATTGCCTTTTGAAGAACTTTACATGCATATTTAGCATGCAATCTGTTGGCAACAACAAAGCTGATAATCTTACGCGAATACCTATCAGTTATTAGGTATAGATAGGCAAAACCATAACAAGTATTGAGATAGGTAATATCCACCACCCATGCCTGATTCTTCTTGTCTATCGTTTTCATATCCAACAGATTAGGAAATACGGAGGCCTTTTTATCTGGGCGGGAAGTGCGGGTAAACTTTTGCTTTTGCTTAACCAGCATATCATTCCTTGCCAGCAGCTCGAATAACTGATCCCGACTTATCTTCAACTCTGATTGCTCAAGATTATTCAGCATTATATGCAACTTTCTAACTCCCACCTTGGGCTGTTTATGGCGGATATTCCATACTTCTGCAAGCACATTTTGATCGCGCTTAGTCCGAAATTCCTCCAACTGTTTATGCTTGTAATAGGTCTGGCGAGAGTATCCAAAGGTCATACAAATTGCTTCCATGCTTGTATTTAATCCGATTGTGTCAGCTTTTCTTTGAGCTTCTTGGCAAGCTGCAAACCAAACTTTTTTTTTAAGTTAACTTGAAGCTCTTCTTCAGCTATCTCAACTAATGATTCCCATACCAACTCTTGTACATGGCTGTCATCAAGTGCTTTCTTCAAGCGTTTGTTTTCCTTACGGAGTACCACTATTTCGAGTTCTTCTTTTTGTGTCATAACGTATACCGCCTTGTTAATTCTGTTGTTTATACCATATTTCTCCATCCAAGATGGGATAGAATCTTTTCCTGAGATCCCATATAGCTTACGGGCTCCTTCCGCACTTATCAGACCGTTTTCGACCTCTTCCACCACTTGCATCTTGAAAGCTACACTATAGTTTGTATGCTTCCGTTTGTCTTCATTTTTTGTCCTCATTTCAATATCTCCTTTACTGTATTGTGTGTCAACTTATTTAGGACACCACAGCAGGCTGGTGAGTATCCCGACCTGTTGTCTTTTCCAACCCATCTAATTGCAAACACCTCGTCTCTCCCCCAAAACAAGCTATGAAAGAGATGTACCTTGTTCTCTGGACTGGATTGATTGTTGTTTGTAGCATTAATAGAGCTTGCACTTACTGAATGTGAATTCTCTGTGCTATGCTTTTGAAAGTTTTCAGTTGGATTTGAGGACTCAGTATTCAAATCTGATGGATGAGTATCTTTCGAAATCAGATTTCTCAACTTGGAGTTCTCTGTCTCCAGTTAACTGATTCGCTTTAGCGCATCTTGGAGTTGCTTCTTTAGTTCTTCATTCTCGATGCTCATCTCATCCTCAACTAACCATAGTCAGATCATGCTTCCTGTTGTCAATCCTAAAATCTTGATGAACCCATTTGAACACTTTCATCAAACCAATGCTGAGATCATTCGATATGCAAATTTCCTGTCAGTATTTGCAGTTTTCGTTGTCAAGTTGCAATCAGATTTGCAGTTTTCAGTGATCACTTATATCTTCTTGTCTTTTTGAAAAGAGTATATTACACGTTATATAACCCTTAATCAAGCGTTAATAATTAAGGAGTGATTAAGGGTAGATAAACGCATAATTTAGGAAAATGCTTAAGTTGAGTTAAATTATCAAACCGCATTAATTTAATGCCTTGTGATGTTTTTATGGCTTTATTTAATAGCATAACTAATTCATATTTAAGCGTTAACCAAACGAGGGGTTGAATGCTTTCGTAACGCAAAACTGCAAAAATGGCCAAAAATAATTTTGGGGGAATCAGAGCCAGCATTTTTAAGGCATTCCCACAAAAAAGTGATGTGGACAAGTTATAACACACTGTTGTGTGTACATATAGGTTGTGTTAATGTCCAAGGTATTCATTCTGTAATTTAGTGAGAAAGTGGATTTTCCTTCAAATTATTTCGTAACCAAAATTGCAAATCGAGAATTTTATACCCTTTAAAGCCCATAATACTTTAATAGAATCATTTTCTTGGGGGTGAGACGAACTTTGTGTCTAAATTTTAAAAATAGTTCAACTAACGCTGAATTAGCCCTGTGGATAAGTCAAAATCTGGACATATAACTATTGTAATAAACTGATATTAAAAGCTTTACAAAAATGGCGGTCTCACAATTATGGAATCAATTAAAAATAAGGAGACCACCATGGTAATAATACAGAATGAAACCACCGAATTCGTGCAAGGGAAATTATCTTGCTTCTGTAAAAAAGCAGCAGAAGGACTATCTAAACCCAAACAAAAATTCATAAAAGATATACTTATGGGATTATGCGGAACTGGATCACCCTCTATACACAATATCTCAA
>JALOCJ010000015.1 GCA_023227825.1 Candidatus Cloacimonas sp.
GTTCCGCTGGTTACAGCATATTCTTGCATTGCCTGTAATAAAGCTGCCTGTGTTTTAGGAGGTGTTCGGTTAATTTCATCTGCCAGAATAATATTGGCAAAAATAGGACCTTTGATGTATTCAAAATGTTTTTTTTCGGTAACCGGGTCATTCACTAAAATCTCCGTTCCGGTAATATCGGAAGGCATTAAATCAGGTGTAAATTGAATCCGGCTAAAAGACAGGGAAAGTGCTTTTGCCAGAGAAGAAATAAGCAAGGTTTTAGCTAATCCTGGAACTCCTTCCAGTAGGATATGCCCATTGGCAAAAAGGGCGATAAGGACATCTGTTAGAACTCTTTCCTGACCAATTATAACATTATGTATTTCATTTAACAGGGATTCTTTCAAGCCCTGCATTGCAGTAATATCTTGTATCAGTTCTTCTTTAGTCATTTATTTTATCTCCTTTAATAACGGTGAAAAAGAGTTCAGGACCAAGAACTGCGAAAGCAATTATGCCCCATAAACTCATTAATCCAGCTGTTAAAATATGTCCAAAAGCCATAATTGCCGAGGCAGTGGTCTTTGTCAATCCAAATCCAATACTAAAAATAATAATCATCATCCATTCATTACTGCCAAGTTGAGCAGGAGGTTGAGGAATGGCATAGGAAAGATTTATTAATGTGTAGCCGAATAAAACCAAAGTAAAAGGATATAATATACCGAAAGCTCTGAAAAGCAAATAAAAATAAATCCCATCCAATAAAATCCCACCGGCAGTTAAAAATAATGCTAAAATCAGCTTGAAGGGATGATGTTCAAAGAGGTTTAGCTCACTAATAAACATTTCTATAGCCGGGTTTACTTTTGTTTTTGCTTTTTGGGGTAACCAGGAAATAAGAGAGGTAATAATCTTCACTACCAATTCCTTTTTCCACACCGAAGCAAGCAAGATAGCAAAAGCCACAATAAAAATCAATGTCAATAAACAAAGTAAAATCAGCATCGGTGTACTGAGTTTAATTGTAGTGAAAGGTAAAACAATGATGATGAATAAAATGGCAATGGTATCAAAGACCTTATCTACAAATACTGAAGGCAATGCTTTAAAATAGGGAAGATGATAATTTCTTTTAATAAACCAAGCACGAGCAAAATCCCCAGCTCTTATAGGAATTAAATAGTTGAGTAGATTGCCTGCCATAGCATATAACCAGGTTTTGAATATTTTAGGATTAGCCGGAGCAGGAATAAGTAAACGCCAACGCAAAGAGCGTAAAAAATAGGCAGAAAGATATGCTATGGAAGCAATTATAACCCAATTATAATTGACTTTTGCAATTTGGGATTTAATTTCATCTAAAGGGGTATAATATAACCAGGCAGCAAGCAAAAGAATGCCTATAATTAGCCCAATTATTAGAGAATTACGATTTTTTCGCGTCATTCACTATTTTCCGGAGTGAAGAGCAGATAATAATGATGTGCCCAATATTTTTTAAACTGTTTGGGAGCAGTCCTTTCCACAAAACTGTATCTAAACATCTTTTCCGCAAATTTACTGTCTTCTTCCTGATAATAGGAAAGAATTGTAACCGGTTCGGTATCCTTTTCCTGAATTTCCTGTTTCTTCAGCAAGCGGTTCAAAAAGAGTTCTTTTTTCATTCCGATATCGGGCCAGGGAGGACAGTCAATATAGTTTTCGTCTTCCAATTGCCATTTATTTTGTTTCATCAGGTATCTGATAGTAGCAAGGTCAAGATATTCCGGATGTAAAAAAGGATATTTCTCAGGGGTATAATCCTTTATTTGCATTTTATAGCCAATTCCATTGCGGTTGGGAACACAAATTAAGATTGCCTTATGGCAAACTCTGCAGAATTCAGAAAGAAAACTTTTTATGTTTTGGGTGAACCATAAAGCGGAAAAATTGAAGCCCAAATCAAAATGCTTTTCGGGATAATCCAGTTGCACATAATCAGGGTTATATTTGATATCGGTATGCAAACGCAATTCCTGCCACAATTCCCGAATTTTTTCTAGGCGTTCCAAATTATGATCTTCCAGAGAGACCTTTATTCCTTGTCGTGCTAAATTTAACAGATTTATACCGCTTATTCCGGTAAAGCCAAAACAAGGTGTTTCCAGAGCGGACTGAATTTTATAGACCTTACAAACATAATCCAGCAACTTATTTAGCACAATGCGTTCATAAGAAGAGCCCAAACCTTCATCCGGATTGTCAAAATATTTTGTCCAGTCATTAATAATTGGAACTGCCATCAGTGTTTTTGATAGTCCTTTATGGTTATTTCCAATTCGGGGATGGTGAAATGGGATTTGTAACCTTCTTTTTCCATTATATCATAATAAGCACTTACATCGTAAAACCAGCTTTTGGAAATGAGTTCAAAACGGCTAATCCACAATTCATTTTTCAGAAGACGAGCTATATTTTCACCCCAGGCAAAAAAAATTCTATCTAATCTTAAAGCCCGGGGATAGTTTTTTCCGTGAAGCTGACGGGAAATAAAATCTACCAATGCCTGCAAACGAACTGGTTCACGATCCGCTACTGTAAGTGTAAGTCCGCTTTTCCAATCCCTGCTTGTAAGATATAGAAATGCCTTCACCAAAGCATCAATATGACAAAGATGAATCCAAACCGGTTTATTGATAAGCGGGAAAAGATGCTTATCTACCAATTTTACCATTTGATAAGGAAAACCGAAGTCACCTTCTCCATAAGCAATACTGGGACGAACAATGGCAGCTTTCAGTCCATTTAAAATAGCCCGATTGATTATACGTTCTGCTTCTATTTTCGTATAATGATAGTAATTATCAGGGTTTTTCTCGGTTTGAGGTCCGGCAGGAAGTTCTTGAGGAATTGCTCCAAAAACACCAACAGAAGAACAATAAATCAAGCGTGCATCTTTAGCAAGACAATATTCTACCATCTGTCCTGTGCTGTAAACATTGCTGCGGAGATAAGTTTCTTTGGGAAATTTCCTGCCACCTCGTAAGGCACCAATATGTAAAATTGTATCAAATTCATTGGTAAAAAGGAATTCCTTTAAATTAGCGGTATCAGCAAGATCAATTTCCACAATCCGAATTGTTTTTTCAAATTCTTTATAGCGACAGGGATCTGTCTTCGGACGCACTAACGCGGTAATATTAAAATCGGGAAAGGACTCTAACAGTTCCCTTAAAACATTTCTACCAATGAAACCGGTAATGCCGGTAATGAGAAATTTAGCCAAAAATCCTCTTTATTAAACTGCGTTTATGATGATGATGAGAATGGTGAGGACGGTAAACCTGAACATATTCATAAGGGATATTTTCTCCGCTGGCAATGCAGGAAGGGAAAACATAAAAAAGCAAATGAGCAGTATGATTATCTATCATTTCTTCCACCTTATTCCGCGCTTCAAAATAGGCAAGATATTTACCGCGAATATGATCGTCTGAAGCAATAAAATGTGTCCAGCCCTTATTCACTAAAATCCAGGCAGTGGACTTAACCTTATCTCCATAAAGTCCAAGTAAACTTCCGGCATTGGTTTGCAGATAAATATTGCGATAGATCAGGTTTTCGGCACGAGAGGGCTTTTGCATAATGCTTACATAGCGTTCTGCATGAGCTAAAATAGGTTTATAACCCGCTCGTAAAAGGGGAAAGATATTATTATAAAAATCATTGGGTAGACCATTTAAATCACTTTCCAAAAGGATATAAGAACTTTTACCCAGAGTCAGATTTTGGGTTTTTATATCCTCCAAAATATCCGGTTGTAAATAAATTTCAAATCCGGGCTGAATATCAAGGTCTATTCCTGCCTCTTTTGCTTTATTTACTATGGTATTGAATTTCTCATCATATTCCTGACGACTGTATTGGTAATGACCTCTAAAATAATGGGCAGTTAGATAGACCCTTTTTATTCCGCCTTCAGTCATCTGCCATAATTGCCGCAGAGAATCATCAAGGGATTTTGAACCATCATCAATATTAGGCAACAGATGAGTATGAATATCAATCATTGATCAGGGTAATCTCTCTTTTATCATAGCTACGAATTCCAGTAAAATTGAGTTTTTGGGATATGGCTTTAGCATTTTAACCGCATCAGCAAGCATATTTTCTACCGTTTTTCGCGCTTTATCAAAACCCAGCAGAGCTGTATAACTGGCTTTGGAAACAGGAATGTATTCATCATCCAAACCCTCACTACCACGAGAATAATCCGCTTCAATATCTTCAATCATTTGATAGGCAATTCCCAAATTCAAGGCATAAGCCCTCATAACCTGATGAGTTTCTTCATCAGCTTTGCCAAGTAAACAAGCAATATCAGCAGCTGCCTGTAATAAAGACCCCACCTTTTTCCTATCAATATAATTCAAAGTGTTTATTTTCATCACTTTATGTCGGCTGGAAAGAGCTACTACCTGTCCTCCAATCATTCCATAGCTTTTTGTAGCATTAGAAATAAGACGAATTGCTTCCAGCGCCTGTTCCGGATTTTTAAGCTCGCTGATTATTTCATAAGCCAGTGAGTAAAGTGCATCGGCAGCCAAAATAGCTATGGCATTTCCATATTTGATATGCAACGCGGGCTGAGCTCTTCGCTGTGTTCTGTTCATCACACTTGGCAAATCATCATGAACTATCGCTCCATTATGTAACAATTCAATAGCTACTGCCGATTTTACAGCATCTGGAAAAGCACGGTGTTTTTTAAACCCCGTAAGCATTTCAAACATTGAAAGAAGCAGTAATGGACGCCATCTTTTACCTCCAGGAATTACTGCTTCATACATTGCTTTTTTAAGCTCTGTGGCATATTTGTTTTCCAATGATAGTGCGTTTTTAAGTTCCTGGTCAATAAGTTCCAAACGCGTCTCAAAATACTTCTGTAAAAGCAAAGCATACTCCCTTTTCATCAAGCTTGACAAAAGCTGCTATTTAACTTGTTCTTTTTATATAATACCATAGATTTGTCAAGTTTTTTCTCTGTTGGTATTCCCATATTTCGCTTCGGGGCTTATATTTCATCCTGGATTGTATTCGCCCACCGGAAAAACGACATCTTGTCGTTTTATGGTTGACGGAGACATCACCCATCCGACTCTCTCAACCTTCTAAACCCTCTCAACCTTCTAAACCTTCCGACCCTCTCAAACTAAACGCTCTCCAGATCTTTCGTCCTTTCTGCTCTCTTAATCTATATTTTAGCTTTCAGAGCTATAGAAAAGTTTCTTCCTGGTTCCGGATAACCATATTCACTTTGGTAATCCTCATCCAACAGGTTTTCCACTCCCAGAGATAGTTCCAATATTTTCCAGGGGAAGATGCCTAGCAAATCGTGTTTCCAGTATGTATTTAAAGTATGGTAACTCACGCTATCATCTTGGGAAAGACGTCTATCTCTATAAGAACTATAGATCATAAAATTAATTTTACCTGGTAATGTAAATCTTTGGCATAATTCAACTGAGTTTTTTGGTATCTCAGTTAAATAATAATCGCTATTTTTCCGGTAGCTCAGGTAAGCGTAATTTACGCTGGTCTGAAAAAAATTCGCAGGAGAATAGCTAAGTCCAATTTCCGTTCCCTGGGATTGCACTTTATGGATATTTTCATAGCGTCCTTTATATAAATCAATAAGGTCCTTGGTATCATTAAAATAAGCACTGCAAGATAAAGAAATTTTGTTCTGCCAAAGTGCCTGATTATGATTTATTTCCAGTTTCAGGGCATTTTGGGGTTTCAAATCGGGATTCCCTTTACTGGCTGAATAAAGTTGACGCATAGTTGGATGAGAAGTATTTTGTCCAATAGCTAAAGATGTTTCACTATCAGGTATTATTTCATACACAATTCCTAAAGCAGGTTCCCATTGAGGTTGAAAATTGTTATTATCTCTATTGATTCTGTTATTAATACCAATTCCTATCGTAAACAATAGCTTAGGTATAATTAAACATTCAAATTGACTGAAAGCTTGATGAATATGAACAAATGAATCCGTCCAAGAAAGATAAGAATCATTATCTTTCCTAGTATTTACTTGATAATCGTAATTATAGCCAATATCCAGTTTTTTATTTCCCGAAAATGTTGTCGTAAAACGGGAATGAAAACCAAAACCGGCATTATGCATCATAGAATCTAAAGTTAAATTCTCATAAGCAGGATCTTTATATTCCAAATAACGATCAGAACTTCCATCACTTAATAACTGCAAGTTTAAGGTGCTGGAGTCATTCACCTGCATTTTTGTCCGTAACCCGATATGATAACGCATCCAGTCCTGATATTGACGATAGCGTTGTTCATAAATAGAAGAAGGGATATTCTTTTTGTCCATTTGGCTGTAGCCGAAATCCATTCCTATATTATGAAAGGTTAATAGTTCTCTGTTCAGAGAGCCGAAAATATTATACAGGCATTGATCACTGTTATTACGAACTCCTCCATCTTCATAAGGAGTAGGAGTAAATTTTTCAGAGAGTATAAAGCCATTCGTTTTTTCCCGAGAAACACCTAACCGGTAATTCCAGGTGTCAAAACTATGCGCTGTAGATATATTTACTTCATTGGTATTGTAGCGTTTGAATATTGTATTCAATTCCAACCAGTAATTTTTAGGCGGGGCTTTGGAAATAATATTAATCACCCCGCCCATATTATTTGTGCCGAAAAGAGGTGAAGCGGGTCCCTTTAAAATCTGGATTTCTTCAATATCCAGTAAAGAGAGTTTGCTGATATCCACATTGCCAAAATAGCCGTTATTTAGAGGTTTGCCATCCACCATCACTTTAATTTCGTTTTTTCGGAAACCCCGTAAGCGTAAATTGCTTTCGTCTTTTGTCCCAATCGTAGCGCTGATGCCAACGCTTTTTTGCATTGCTTCTCTCAAGGAGAGGGAATTTATTACATCTTCACTGTTAATTGTATGTAACGAACCAATTGCCTCTGAGGGCTTTTCCACAATTACATAAACGGGAGGAAGAGTGTAGGTCTTCAGTGAATCCTGTTTTGCCGATGCGCCTAAGGCAACCGCAATCCAGGCAAAAATCAGCGGCAGGATAGTTTGTAGTCGTTTCACTTCTATGTTGAAGAATTTCTTTAATAATCCGTCATTATTGTTGATTCGTAGCCGTTAAAGCTGGCAGGAACAGGAATAGCTATATCTGTTTTATCATGAGGTGTAAGGGGAAAATTGTAATCTTGTAAACCGGCATTGGTTAGTTCTATCTTAGCCAGTTTTTTAAACTTCTTTTGGGAATTAGTAAGAGAATCATTCAGAGCCGGAAAAGTAGTAACTTCTGAATCCAGCAGATAATAGCCCTCAGCAATTTGTTGCGGAGTATAATCTTTATAATAGTCATCTATAGCAATTAAACGAATACTGCTGCTATCGGATAAACTAATACCCTGAATCAAATCGCTTAGTTTGATTGCTTCTTCATCCACGGAATACCAATTGGGGATAGTATGAATTGTTAAACCTTTTAGCTCAGCAGTTTTGGTTTTATCAGCACTAGATACATCCACTTTCCGGTATAAATTAAATAAAGATGTGTTTTTTACTTTGAAAGCGCTTGGAAGTCCCAATTCCGGAGAAAACCAGGTTCGGTTGTTGTCGCTTGGAACAATATAGCCCACTTTAAAGAAATTCCAGGTTAAATCGTAACCGGCATTAATGGAAGCACGAGGACTGAAACTGTCACTGGCAACGATTTCATAAGCAAATAACTCCCTAAAATTCAAGGTTTCGCTGGCAGTTGAATCAACCAAATCATGCAAAGTGGCATTGGGAATAAATTGTTCCAGTTTGTAACCATAAATATTAGTGTCTGTTGGATTGTCATCCTTTTCACTGCAGGCAAATATAAACAGTGTAAGGAGTGCGAGTAAAAGCACGCTAAATCTTTTCATTTTTCCTCCATAATAAACTATAGAGGCAAACAGGGATGAATTTATTTATTTCCCTGTTGCCTTTCCAAATACGGGAGGCATAATCGTTTCCAATTATACCCTATGGTGCAATTCCATACTGGATACAGGTTAGGAATTTACACTCGGCATTTTACCAAAAATCCAAAGCAAGTAAAATTGTCAACTCCGAACTTTAGTATTGCTTGCGGATTTCGCAGATTTTATTTGTGTTTGGCAGTGAGGACTAATGGCAGAAAAGGACAAATGAAGTATGATAGGAAGAAGTATAACTAAGCGGAAATAGTATACTTTATATCTAACTTCTGCACTCAATTTGTCTTTTTTGTTCTATGAATTATATTCTCTATATAGCTTGTATAAAAAGGATGAAGAAATGCGTAAATATTATTTATTCCTGTGTCTGCTGTTAATAATTCTGGAGCTTTCGGCTTTTCAAGTATATTTACCAGAAGGGCAGGTAAAAGAAATTACCAAAGAGGACTTAAACCAGGAAAAGCTTGTTACTTTCATTACTGTTAGAGATAAAGATGGTGGTCAAAAAGAAGAGACCTGGCAAGGTATTCCATTAATTTCCTGGCTCAATTCTTTAACCAGCAGTTCCTGGCAAAATTTGCAAATTGAAAGTAATGACAATTATCAGCTTACTTTTCACCGTTTGGAACTGGATGACAACAATGCTTATCTAGCTTTGAAATTGGGAGCGGAAGACCTTTCAGAATATAATATCCGCTTAATTTTTACCCGCTACCGGGAAAATGCCTGGATGAGAAATATTAAATGTTTGCGTCTGTTAGGTTTTATTCCTATGCCCAAACCCAGGCAAATATACTTTTGGGATAAGGGCTTGCAAAAAAACGGCATTGATCTTAAATCCGGAGCAATTGCAATGAAGGACTTGATGCAAAAAGGTTTTGGCTTGGGAAGCGGAGATCTTATTTTTGTAGATGAACAATTTCGGAAGTTATGCTTTAATTATCCTCGGGAAATAGCTAATGCCTCTCTTTTTATGGATTCCCGGAGACAGTATTTTCTGGTTCCTGAACCTTCTTCTGCACTTAAAATCTCTTTTGAAAACGACCTTTCCCGAGTTATCTATATCCAATGTGGAGCAATTGCTTATCTTACTGAAGATGCCATTGAGAACATTGCTGAGATAGGAAAAACCCTTAATTGGAACTGGAAGAGTGAATATCTGTATTTTATCAGAGCAGAGAAAAAGCAGATTAAAATCGGAGACAAGCCATCGGATATCAATGAGGATTGCTGGCTGGAATTTTAATTGCAATTAGAGTCAAGAGACATTAGCACTTTAAAAACATTTTTTTGCCTGGAGCAAGGTTATCAAAGTGTAAATTAGCCCTTACACAGAAAGTGGAAGAACAAGATATTAATCTTCCGTAAACTACTCCAGCACTCTAAAACATAATATATTGTTCCACCAGCATAAACATTACTTTATCACAAATCTCATTTACAGCATTCAATTCACTCATTTTCCTGGCAATTTCGGGTAAAGAAGCAGTGCTTTTAATTCCGGTTAAGTTAGTGTTATAGATACTTTTACCGTTGCTGCTTTGAAGCAATTCTATATAGGCATCAGCGGTGGCAGAATATTGATTGAGAAGGGGCAGATAATTACTACTACGGTTATAGATATTAACTTTGAATGTCCAGTCGCTGGCGTTTTGGTTTTCGGTAACCTCCAAATCCAAGTCCTGCAGTTTCTTAATTAAAATATTGCGGAAGTCAGTTCCCGGAGTGTTATCAAAACTATATTCAAGGTAGGCCTTGGGATGGCGGACATTTAGTTTTATAGCAGCAGGCATAAAGCGCAGATTATTAAACATAGATTTAACAACAGTATTATCTCTATCTGCCAGCCAGAAATCTTTATCCGGTTTAGCTTCAATGAATTGAGGATTGCTGAAAGAAGTTATACGGTTGATAATTAATTCCGCTTTGCCGTTTTCATCTGTTGTAGTATAGGGAATGATTTCGCCTTTTCCACTGCTAAAAATGAAGCATACAGGAAAATTAGAGCAGGGATATTCTTGTCCGTTTTTATTGTAATTGACAGCAAGAGTAACCGTTTTGCGTTCTCTTTGCTTGGCTGTAAGGTCTATCTCATTATTGGCAAATTTAAGGCTGAAGGTTTCAGGTAAACGGTTCAGACGATAGAAAAGTTCGTTGTAAAGGTTAATCTCATTGCCTTTGTAAAGAGTTGTTAAATCCCTATCAGTATAATCTACAATCAGTTCCAGTCCTTGTAAAAGAGATGTTATTCCGGAAACAATATTGGAGGTTGAAGAATCAAAATCTGCAAGCAAATTAAGTGCTTGAGCCATTGCCTGTTCACATTGAGTTTTTCGCCAAGCAGAATATTCCCTTTTGGAAAGACGATAGTAAGCCCAATAGTCATTTTTAGTTTCATAAGTGCCAACCAACTGCAGGTCTCTAATTTTATTATTACTGGAACTGCGTATTCTGCTTATTATTTCAGAGGAGGGAATACCATTTTCTTCTGTTTCCTTTAAAGCAATATCAGAATCAATCTGCACACTGATTTGAGTGGATATTTCCAGAATAGCATTATTTCTGGCAAGCTCCACATAGTTAGGTGCTTTACGGGAGATTTTTACAACAGCGCTATAGTATTCATTATCATAAGGCATTTCCAAAATCCATTCCGGTTGCTTTTTTGCCATACTGCAAGCCGTTAAGATTAAGAGCAGAAGATACAAAAACCGTTTCACTGTAATAAATATCCGCTAACTTTATTTACGATGTCATTTCCTGTATTTTTCAGTGTTTCCAGAATCATTTCATTAACGGAAGGGGGAAAGGGTTCTGCTTTTTCCAGTAATTTTTTGGTATTGTTACTTAAGGCACGGTCATCTCCGGAAATTTTTCTTGCCCAGGTATCGCTCCAGGGATTTTTAATTTCCAGGGTCTCCTGCAAGATTATTTTTCCGGTTTCCACATCCAGGATACTGTAGGATGTGGAAACACTAACGCTTGCCGTTTTAGTATACTTACGGTAACGGCAATAGACCTTGCCCTTAATTTCATTTTCTTGAGCAGTTCCGTCAGCGTCAATAAATTCTTCAGTGCGCAGAACAACTTCCGTTTCATCTTCGCTTTGAACACTAACAGTGCGTTCAGGGGAAACGCTAATCTGCAAAATACTGCCAGTGAGGATTTCATTAGCACCTAAAATTTGACCTAAACGAACGGAACTAGTTTCATTCACTAAACCGGAAGCAGAGAGTTGTTGTTCTTTCATCACCGTTTCCAATTGGGTACGGGATATAATTTCTATAAATTCATTATGGACAGCTGTTGAAATAAGGCGAGAGACAATATAGTCAGTTAAAATATCACTAACGGCACCATATTTTCCGGAAGTATTACTTTTATCTACAAAGGGAGAAACAGCTATTCTTTTGATTGCCAGTTTACGGCATTGTTCATATCTTAAATCGGCATCCTGATAATCGGGAATTAAATTCAGAGCTGCCTTAAATTCTAAAGCTGCCTTCTTTTGCATCTCTCTATCGCTGCTGATTTTAGCATAACGCATACCCGTTTGATAATGGGCGGCAGCAGCATTTTCTTTGCTTTGTTTTATTTGTTCCGTATAATCAGGAATTTCAATTGTAACTCTATAACCGGAATAAGGATTTAGCAAAGGAGGCAGGGATTGAATTTCCTCTCCCATTTTTTGCAGCGCAGTATATTCCCCATAAACCTGTTCCCATTTATTTATTTCGGTACTTTGGATGATATTCTCTATCTTTTTCTGTTTTGCCGAACAGTAACTTTGCCAGGTTTGAACCAAAAGGTCTTGAGCTACATCATTATCGGGATTTTTCCTGAGGGTTTTTACGATGTCCTGAATTGCTTCTTCATAATTCCCTTTATTTAAGTTCTTTTGGGTCTTTTTGGCAAGTCGTGTATTTTGAGAACAGGCACAGAAAATTAGCAAAGAACCAAGCAGAACAGGAAACAGCCATTTTTTCATTAAAACTCCATATTGTATCACTGAATACATATATAATTCCAAATTGCATTTCCAGAGGTTTATGTCAAGCGGATTTTAACTATTGATTGCTGAACACAGATAACAGCATAACCGGAATTACCGGAATAATATAGCTAAACTTGTTAATGGGGTGGAGCCGGTTTTCCGGGTTCTATTTTTTCAGGAATGATTCTCAAATTTGGACATCCAGGAAACTATTATTTTCTTAATCATATTAACTATTAAGATGTTAAGCATATATGTTGTCCCTTAGCATTGCATTTAGGTAATTGCTTGTTAGATAGTCAATTCTGTAACGACCCCGTAACACTTCCGTAACACTTCCTTAGTTTTCATTAAGGGGTTGTTACTTGATTGTTACTTTATTGTAAAAAGGTAAAGTATACAATAAGAGATAAAATGACTTGTGGAGGGAAAATATAAATAGATAGAAGGTCTGAAAAGATATTAACTTAGGAAAAAGGAAGTATTTTAGGAATATATTGTTTTTGGGAAAGCACTGATAGACCTTTGGGTAGAGAATAGAGGAGAGTTATTGAAATTCCGGAAGAACGACGTCCTCGTCGTTCAACTTTCTACAAGATTTTTGCTTTCCGCGATCTTTTAGATAACGAAATAAATCTCATTAGGTGGTTGACGAGGACGTCAACCTTCCGGGTTCAGGACAAAGCCCGGCAGGAAACCGGGCTTATGTTAAATCTGGATTTGCTTTATACTATTGTTTACTTTTCGGCAGTTATGCGGAAAAAGCGTTTAGAGCCAAGTTCGGACAGGTTCAGGTTAATTTGTCTACTACTGGCAGGGACAATTTCATAGAGGGTATAGGTTCCATAGGGTTCTTCGCTGGCATAGATTTTATAGTTACTAACCGTTATAGGTGTATTGGATACGGAAAGAGTAACGGCATCCCAACGCAAAACATAGTTATCAAGGGTTGATTCCAGAATTACATTTTGCGGAGAAAGAGGTGTTTCATCTATAACTTCAAAGGGAAAAACACTACTGCTATCCACGAGGGGTCCGGAAGTCATAACCAGCTGCAAATTGTAGCTACCCCAGGTATTAATAATTGTATCCAGATTATAGGCGTTGGAAACAGGATTTCCATTCAAAAGCCAGGTAGCGTAACTTTCGGGAGTATTGTGCCCAATAGAATTATTTATAAACTGAAGAGGTTGTCCAACAAAGAAAGGACCTTCCGGAGCTGTAAAAGCAACAGTATGATGATAATAGAAACGACCAAGATCAACAATAGTGTTATCCGGGTCTGGTTCTGTATCAGGATTTCCAGCATCAATACAGGGGCTGTTATATTGCAAAGCGAAATCAAGCTCCGAAGCATTCACAAAGTTTGGATTGGCATTGATATTACCGGTTCCAGGAAAGACCTGTGTGCCATAGTTAATATCATTATAGGTAACATTATAAGTTCCGTTCACACATTCCAAAGGATTATTTAGGGCAGCATTGCTCCAAACAATATTATTAAATAAATTCAAATGTGAAGAAGAGATAATAGCTATTTTAGGATAACCGAATAAGGTATTATTGCTGAAATCCAAATTGGGTATAGCAGAGATAGAGAGAGCAACACAATTCTGGAGAAAATCAGGTGGCACCTCATCTTCTTCAATAACAAAGCTATTACGGGTTACAGGCATAAGTTCTGTACTATAATTTTTCAACCCGGTTTGGCAATTCAAAATAAGAGAATATTTAAGATCAATATTTCCCCCGGCGTTAATCTGAATACCGGTTTCCGCATTTTCAATTTGAACATCACGCAAAACAGGTGTGGTATTACTCTCAACCAAAATTCCAATGTTTTCCATTTCCTGTCTTAAAGTGCTGCTGGTATTCCGGATACGGATAAAATCCAGGGAAGGAGTTGCTTCTGCTGTCGTTTCAGAATTTTCCACTTTAATACTTTGAGTACATTCTTCAATCTGCACATCATTCAGGATGGCATTTTCATTGCCTTTCAGTTCTATTCCGCATTTGTCTTCATTGCGCAAAGTGCTGCTGGTATTACGAATGCGAATATGACTTAAGGAAGGATTTGCGGATTGGAGAGGATTGGTATTTTCAATTTTAACTGCTGTATCATAGTCCTTAATATCCACATCCGTAATAATTACATTGCTCTTTCCTTCTATAACTATGCCCGTTGTATTATTTTCTTCCTGGCGTGGAGAGACAGAGGAATTTCTGAGTGTTAATTGGTGAATAATCGGTTCAGTTGGTAGATATTCCTCACCCCGGATAACCTGAATACCGGTTTTATAGCTTAAGATGGTAACATTCTCAATGGGAGGACTGGAAACACCAATAACAGTAATTCCGGTTCCGTTTATTATAGCTGTAGTATCTATCGGTGCTATATAAACAGTATTGATAATCGGATTGGAATTTATAATGCTAATAGGATTAATAGCATTCAGGATTTCACAATTGATAAAATTGCTTTCTGTTCGGGTACCTGCAGTTCCCGTAATTGCCAAACCACCCCAAAACAAATCCGGAAAGCCAGGAGCAAAAGTAACATCATTGGCAGAAAGGGAACCGAGAATATTGATAGGTTCATCATTCCACACCTGAATAACAATACCTGGTTCAAAAGTTACATTTTGAGTGCTATCTATAACAATGGGCTCAGTAATGTTAAAAGGAGAGTTATCTATTGTCCAGGTAGTAGGTAAATTATCTGAATCCACAATTACTCCGGTGGTAATATTCAAGAGAACATTAATTGTTACAATATCGCTGCTTTGGTCAATACCGTCAAAAACATTGAAAGTAATTGTTTCGGTTCCAAACCAATTATGGGTAGCACTGAAGTTAACCTGCGAACCCTCAATAGCTACAATAACATTATTTGCTCCGTTACAGGTAATAATTAAGGTGTCATTATCCGCATCGCTTATATAAGGAGTAAAATCCACTACTAAGGATTCATTGGCATAGAAAGAGAAACTTTCCGGTAAATTTATCACAGGTGGATGATTCGGTTGCAGGACATTCATAGAAACCGGTAGGATTATAAGGGGATGTAAAGGATCGTTGGAAGTAATTTCCAGATTGGCATTATATACTCCTGTAAAAATTCCTTGAGCTGAAAAAGTAACATTTATTATGGCAGTTCCGCCTGCAGGAATTTCTCCTTGAACTGGTTCAATGGAAAGCCAGGGAACAGGAGGAATAATTTCTGAAAGCACAATTTGACCGTTTATCTCATGTGGTTCGCCGCCATAAATATCACCCTGAATAATGTAAGGTAGAATTAGGTCTCCAGCAAAAGAAGAGAGAATGGTTACATTTACAATTGCAGTAGCTGTTTCTCCGCCCTGAATAACACCCCAACCTTCAGGGTTTTGTCCATTCCAGTGAATTGTTATTCCATTACCGGAAGTTAAATCAGGAAGCATAGCTGCCGATCCACCGGTAAAGTTGGTAGCAGAATTAACTATAATACCGGCAGGGAAAGTAATATATACATCTTTCAGCCATTCTGTATCCGTGCTGTTATTACAAAGAGTAAATGTCCAATCAATAGTTGTTCCAGGTTCATAATCGGTATAGTTCAAAGTTAAAGTGCTGCCTTCAATACTTTTATCTGGATTATCAATCTTTTGTGAGAATATTCTGCTTTCTCTTATAGAGATATGATAGGTGAGAGGTAAGCTGCCCAAATTGGAAATAGTAAAGTTTTCATTAGTAGCAGTTTCAGTGTATAAAGTTACTGCCAGTTCATTAGAACTAACATCAATTGTTGGAGGAATATAGGCACTAGCAGTAATTTGTAAATTAATCAGAGGATCGTTTTCAGCGTTACTGGAGATTATTACATTTCCCGAAAAATTACCGACAGTAAGAGAAATAAAGCTTAATAAATAAGTATAAGTAGTTCTTGCAGGGATATTAAAACTAATAGTATTACGAACAAGAGCTTGGTTATCTGTATTTAGATTATTGCTGCGTGTTGCCTCAGAAACAGTAAATCCCTCGGGAGTAGTAATTGTTCCGATAAGAGCTGCATTTCCATAATTCTGGATTGTAAACTGTTGGCTTGAGGATTGTCCAATAGGAATACTGCCAAAATCCAGAGATGCTGGAGCTACTGAAATTTGAGGACCATTATCTGCTTGTTCTACAATAAGCTTAATATTCGGGCGGTAGGAAGATGCATCTCCTCCAGAAAAAACATTGGTCTGATCGCTATAATCATTCCTAATGAAATGATAACCATTTTCTCTTGAAGTATATTGAACTGTTCCGGAAGCATTCCAATTACTAGTAATTCCAAAAGCTGTATCTACTAAAAGATTATCTATCCCATTCCATAAAAATGGAGTGGAAAAATTATACATATTCCATCCCGTCTGAGTAGGTAAATAATTGGGATTGGAATAAACCGTCACTAAACTATCTGCATTAACAAAAGTTGAGACATTATTAGCCGTAGTATGTTTTAGTCGCACAATAAAATTAGGCATTGTAATTGTTGGTAAACCTGCTATATTAAAGCCGAGCTGAGTTATATATACAGGACCGAAAATGCCTGCCTGATTTAATTCTGCAGCTGTGTAAACAGATTGACCGTGCAAGCTTTTATAGTAGACATTAATAGGTGAAGCTAATTGATTTCCGGTAACATATGTTCCATTTCCGATAATCGCTTCCGTAACTGGAGAAATTAAAGCAACAGTTATTTCATCATAAGTTTCATTATTAGAGTTATCAGTTGCCAGAGCTTTGATTACAAAACTTCCTGTAGGAAAACCGGTAGTATTCCATTCCCAGGAATAAGGAGATGAATAATCTGTGTTACGCAGGGTATTATTAATATAAAACTTTACAGATACGATGCTCCCATTACTGTCTGTAGCATTTGCATTAATGGTGATATTAGAATTGAGCGGATAAGAAGCATTATTTACAGGAGCAGTAATAGTGCAAGAAGGCATACCATCCAAAATAGTATTTAATGCGGCATTGGCATTAACCATTCCATAGCCGGTATATCTATCCCAACCTGCTCCTCCATCTATAGTCATATCAGTTGCGGTAGAAGTAAGCTTGGAAAACACTTGAGCGGGAGTTAAAGATGGGTCTTTGGAAAGTAGTAATGCAGCAACTCCTGCTGCATAAGGTGTGGCACAGGAAGTTCCATTAAACCAAAGATAATAATCTCCGCTTGTATTATAACCATTTCCTGTTCCAGTAAGGTCTGTAGCAGGTAAAATTGTCGGTGCCATAATATCCACAGCATTTTTATTGTTTTGAGAGTTTGCTCCATAATTTGAACCCCACCAATATTCTCCATCGGAGGATGAGGCACTTTTTCTTTGACCCGTGGGACTAGCAGCACCAACACTAATTACAGATGTTTCATTAGCAGGATAAGATATTGTAGGATTATCTTCGTTACCGGTAGCGGCAAATAATACTACACCAGAATTATAGGCGTAATTCAAAGCGGCATCCGTAGAAGGAGAATCACCTTCTGCTACATCTGTTGCCCCTAAACTCATGCTGGCAATATCAGCATTATGATCAGCTGCATAAGTTAAAGCGTTTTCAATAGCAGTAAAATACATATCCCCATTGGAATCGGCAACTTTCAAAGGCATAACACTGCAGCCACCAGCAATTCCTGTAATACCTAAGGAGTTATTCGCTTTGGCTGTAGCAATTCCAGAACAGGCAGTTCCATGACCAGGATCAGCACTATCGTCCATTGGATTACTGTCATTATCTCCAAAATCATATCCTGTTACTAATCTCAAATCGGGATGGGAAGTATCTACTCCGGTATCAATAATAGCAATTATGATGCTGGCTGAACCATAACTCTGGCTTTGATTCCAGGCAAGCTGGGCATCACTATCAAAACCAATTGTGCCAACTCCTGCTCCAGTATGACCACTTGCAGTATAAGCAGGAAGCTGAGCTGTATTATTATGACCCCAGTTATTGGCATAATAAGTATCATTCGGCACTACAGTTGGATAGGCAATATATTCAGGAATTGCCTCTTCAATATAGCGATTGGCTTTAAACTTGGTAATTGCTTCTTCCACGGTTGTTTTGCCATTCAGTTTCAGTAAAAACCAGCGGTCAAAACCCGTCTGCTTTTCCCAGTTTGTATCTTTTACCTCGCGGTGAGCTTTTATTATTTTAGTGGCTCCTGTTTGAGACATCAATTGATCCAATTCGTTGATCCCTGTGTAGGATTTTTCAGCATAAAGCTCTGCAGGAAGATTTGCACGCTTAACAGCCTCAGAGCTTAGTTTTATTTTTATTCTGTCAGTTGCATAATGCTTTCGGTTTACATCCTTATTCTGCTGTAAGGCAACCGCCATCAGAGAACTAAGTAATAGCAACATTACCAGAACGCTTAAATGTCTTTTCATTTTTTTTCTCCAGTTAAAAAAAATACTACTACTACAATATAATTGGAAACACAGATTATGTCAACGATTCTTTTACTCATAAGTCCAAGAGTATAAATCCACAATTGATTAGTAACCGTTTTTAGCTTGCTATCAGAGTGATAGTGAGTGAAAAAAATACTTGACCAAATTGGCATTTCCCAAGAAAAGGGAAAAAACCTTTAATCACAGCCAGCGAGCTGGAAAGGAGAAAAAATGACCTCAAAACCACAATTTACAGGACGCTCACTATTTGACTTGGATGATTATTCCCGAGAAGAGATTATGTTCATTCTGGAAGCAGCTAAAGGGATGAAAGAAATCAATTTACGGGAATACAAAAAAATCCCTACCCTTAGAGGTAAAACCGTTTGTACTTTATTTGTAGAAAATAGCACTCGCACCAGAATGAGTTTTGAATTAGCTGCCAATCGTTTAAGTGCTGATGTTGTTAGTTTTCAGTCCTCTATTTCTTCTTTACAAAAAGGAGAAAGCTTGCAAGATACTGTTTATACTCTTAATGCCATGGGTATAGACCTTTATTGTATTCGGCATAGCAGTCCTGGAAGTCCTCAACTCGTTAACAAATATTCTGGAAAGCCAGTTATTAATGGAGGAGATGGCAGACATTCACATCCTACTCAAGCACTGCTTGATATTTTTTCAATTTGGGAAAAATTAGGGGACCTGAAAAACCTCAAAATTACTATTGTAGGTGATATTTTGAATAGTCGCGTGGTGCGTAGTAATTTAATCGGAATGGGTAAATTAGGAGCTAAAGTTACTGTTTGTGGACCTAAAACACTAATGCCAAGCAATATGGAAAGTATTTACGATTGCAGAGTAGAGTTTGATTTGCCACGAGCTTTAAAAGATGCTGATGTCGTTATGGGCTTAAGAATGCAATTAGAAAGAATGACTGAGGGCTTATTTCCTTCACTGGAAGAATATAGTAAGCACTATGTCCTTTCTAAAGAGACCCTAAAATATGCCAAAAAGAATGCTTTGATTATGCATCCAGGTCCTATGAACAGAGGAGTAGAAATTTTGCCTGAAATTGCAGATAGCAATCACAGTATCATAGTTGAACAAGTTGCCAATGGAGTTGCTGTGAGAATGGCTTTAATGTTTTTAATCTTAGGTGGAAAGGTATAGGGAGGAAAAAACTATGAAGACCTTAATTAAGAATGCCAACATCTTCCAAAAAGGTAAATTGATAAAAGGGGAAATTTTAATTGAACGAAAAAAGATTGCTAAAATAGGGGGGATAATACATATAACTGCAGATAAAATTATTGATGCTAAAAATGCATGTGTTTTCCCTGGTTTTATAGACCTGCATTCTCATTTACGAGACCCTGGTCAGACCTATAAAGAAGATATTGTAACAGGAACTTTAGCCGCTGCGCATGGTGGTTTTACAACTGTTTGTGCAATGCCTAATACAGAACCCGTTACCGATAATATTGCTTCTGTGGAATACATTCAATTACGGGCTGAAGAACACGGTTCTGCCAAGGTTTATGTGATTGGAGCCATTACTAAACAGTCAGCGGGAGAAGAAATTGCAGAAATGGCAACGATGAAAGCAGGAGGTATTGTTGCTGTATCTGATGATGGTAAATGTGTGCAGAATGCGCGTATAATGCTATCCTGTATGAAGTATGCCAGTAACTTTGGTATTCCTGTAATTATTCATCCCGAGGACTATTCCCTGGCAGGAAAAGGACAGATACATTCAGGTAAAGTAGCAACTAAACTAGGTTTTAGTGGAATTCCGGGTCTGGCAGAAGAAGTTATTATTGCCCGGGATATTATGCTAGCAGAAAGTGCCGGAGCTCAATTACATATAGCTCATATTTCTACAGAGCGCTCTATAGAACTAGTAAAAAATGCCAAGGATAAGGGTTTACCGGTAACCTGTGAAGTTACTCCTCACCATTTAGTGCTAAATGAAGAAGCAAATTTATCTTTTAATACCAATACTAAAATGAAGCCCCCACTGCGTAGTGAAAAAGACCGTCTTGCCTGTATCCAGGCATTGAAAGAAGGAATAATTGATTGTATTGCTACAGACCATTCTCCTCATGCGGATTTTGAAAAAGAAAGAGAATTTGATCTGGCTCCCTTTGGCATAATTGGTTTGGAGACGGCATTTCCTGTGCTCTATAAAAACCTGGTGCAGACGGGACAGATAGACCTAAATCGTTTAATTGAGGCATTAACTATCGCTCCAGCCAAGATCTTGAATTTACCCGGGGGAATTTTAGCAGAAGGAAAAACAGCCGATTTAACGATTATAGACCTGGAAAAGGAAACTCTTTTTTCAGCAGAAAATATCCTTTCCAAAAGTAAAAATACACCCTGGCTCAATCAATGGTTTCCTGGAAGGATTATGTGCACTATCTGTGATGGTAAAATAACTTATCTGGATAGTGAAAATGGATAAACCCAAACTCCAGTTTCTGGAACGGACAATATATTCCCGCGAAGAACTCTGTGGGGATTATTTTATTTTATGGATTTGGGATGAGGCATTGGGGGAAAAATGCCAGCCGGGACAATTCTTTGAAATTAGAGCTCATTACAGTATTGCCGATGCAGAAGAAACACGCTCTTTGCCCAAACTTTTTAAGCCCATTTCTATTTATGATAATGCGGAAGGGAGAATTGGTTTCTTCATTAAAAAAGTAGGCAGCGGAACCAATGCTCTCTATAAACTAAAAGCAGGAGACCTTTTAGAGCTTATAGGTCCTTTGGGAAACGGTTTTCCCTTTGTTACCGGCAGAAGAATATTACTGGTAAGCGGAGGAATTGGCTATCCTCCTTTGTGGTATTTACAAAAGGAACTAATTAAACATAATTTGCTTTATTGGGTGCATGGTGGTTCAGGACAAAGTGATGTTTTTCCCTGCGATGAGGTTTGGACCGAAGATGGCAGTTTTGGCAAAAAAGGAATGGTTACAGAAGGAATTAGAAAATTGATTGCGGAGAAGAAGATTGATTTAATATATAGTTGCGGTCCTCTTCCAATGCTGAAAGAATGTGCCAGGATTACCAATAAACTGAATATTGAACATTATTGTTCTCTGGAAGCATATATGGCTTGCGGCATTGGCGTTTGTTACGGTTGTGCTATTCCTGTTGGTAATGAAAACGACTGGAATTATTTAAGGGTATGCAAAGAAGGTCCTGTTTTTAATGCTGGGGAGGTATTATGGAACAAATTCTAAATCCGCTTCAGACATCTTTGGGGCTGCTTACAATGAATAGTCCTGTTACTGTTGCGTCCGGTACTTTTGCTTTGGAGAACCTGGATTTTATTGATCAGGAACATTTAGGGGCTTATGTCTGTAAAACTATTACCCGCTATCCGAAAAAGGGAAATCCACCTCCGCGTTTATATGAAACGGAAGCAGGACTGTTGAATTCCATAGGTTTGCAAAATCCCGGCTTGGATAAATTTATTGAGGAGGAATTACCTACATTAAAGGAAAAACTTACTGTTCCTTTAATTGTGAGTTTTTCAGGTTCATCTTTTGCGGAATTTGCTCAAATGCTGGAAGCCCTGGAAAAACAGGAAGGAATTGCTGGTTACGAATTAAATGTTTCCTGTCCCAATGTAGAAAATGAAGGCATCACTTTTGGTATTGATCCTGATGTTGTATATAAACTATGTGCTCTTCTATCACCTTTAACAAACAGGGAACTAATCGTAAAATTAACTCCCAATGTTACAGATATTGGAGTTATTGCCAAAGCAGCTGAAGATGGAGGTGCTACTGCAATATCATTAATCAATACTATTTGGGGAATGGCAATTGACTATCGGAATGGAAGGTCTATGCTCAAAAAAGGAATCGGGGGTTATAGCGGAATTGGAATTAAACCCTTAGCTTTAGCTTTAACTTATCGTGCGGCTCAAGCCATAAAAATTCCTCTCATTGCTATGGGGGGAATTTATAACTGGCAGGATGCCTTGGAGTTTTTTTGGGCTGGAGCTTCTATGATTGCTTTAGGAACAGCCAATTTTATAGACCCTAAAGCAGTGGATAAGATCTATGATGGCTTAGCTTCCTTTTGTCAAAAAAAGCAAGTGCCTCTAAAAGAAATAGTTGGTAAGGTTAACGGGTTAACAGGTTAGCAGGTTAGCAGGTTAACAGGTTAGCAGGTTAACAGGTTAGTAGGTTAGCAGGTTAGTAGGTTAACAGGTTAGCAGGTTAACAGGTTAACAGGTTAGCAGGTTAACAAGTTAGCAGGTTAGCAGGTTAGCAGGTTAGTAGGTTAGCAGGTTAGCAGGTTAGCAGGTTAGCAGGTTAGCAGGTTAGCAGGTTAACAGGTTAGTAGGTTAGCAGGTTAGTAGGTTAGCAGGTTAGCAGGTTAGCAGGTTAGCAGGTTAGCAGGTTAACAGGTTAACAGGTTAGTAGGTTAGCAGGTTAGCAGGTTAACAGGTTAACAGGTTAACCCATAGCAGGTTAACAGGTTAGTAGGTTAGCAGGTTAGCAGGTTAGTAGGTTAGCTGGTTAGCAGGTTAGCAGGTTAACAGGTTAGCAGGTTAGCAGGTTAGCAGGTTAGCAGGTTAGCAGGTTAACAGGTTAACCCCTTTGGTGATTGCTTCCCCAAAATTCGCCCCCAACGCTCTATTTTAACCTTGTCGACTCACCTGTTAACCCGTTAACCTGTTAACCTTTTGGTGAATGCTTCCCCAAAA
>JALOCJ010000008.1 GCA_023227825.1 Candidatus Cloacimonas sp.
GCGATGGTGGTTATAGCAGCAAGGATACACCTGTTCCCATTCCGAACACAGCAGTTAAGCTTGTCTGCGCCGATGGTACTGCACGGGCAACTGTGTGGAAGAGTAGGTCGCCGCCATCGCTAACGGCTGTTTTTTAGTTGAAAGGTTTAGAGGATTGAAGAGAAAGAGGTTATAATAGAACAAAGGAAGCGAATATTTTGAGGTTGCTTATATAGGGTTATTGCATTATTGTATATATAAGAAACAAAATATATGTAACCTGAGATAGGAAAGTAGTATAAAAAGGATTGGATAAAACAAGAATTAAAGAGAGCAAAGATTTAAGCTAAAGTAGCGGAATAATGAGATGGATGGAATAATTTGTGCATAAAATACAAATACAGAATCTAAATATCCTGGAGGATAAATGAAATTAACTCGTAATCAATTAGCGAGAATAATAATACTCGTCGCAGGTTTATGCCTGATCAGTATTATTATGTGGGCTAAAGTAGTGGAGCCGGAGAACGCTTTGCTGGCTGCAAGGAATTATCTTAAAGAAGCGGAACTGAAAAATCCGGTATATATGAATGATGTTGAACTATTTATTTACAATGAAGGAAGGTTTTTACCTTTAGAGTCCAATAAAGCAGTTGAATTTGAGCCAACGCTCTATTATATTAATTATGCAAATGGAAATTATGCCATTGTGTCAGCAGAAGATAATTTTTATCCTGTTTTGGCATATTCAGATGAAGGGTTAACTAATATCAACAATCTGCCACCGGCTTTCTATTATTGGCTGGAAAATTATTCCACTCAAATCAAGCAGATTAGAGAAGCAAAACTTGAATATCCGGAAAATGTTCAATTATGGCAGAGTTTAATTGAAGGTTCTTATCAGAATACTTTCCGAACTGAACGTTCAGTAACACCCTTAGTAACAACGATGTGGGATCAGGGTTGGCCCTATAATGCTCTTTGTCCCGTTGATTCACAAGGTTCTGGTGGTCATGTATATACAGGTTGTGTAGCTACGGCAATGGGTATGGTGATGAAATATTGGAATCATCCCCAAACAGGAGTAGGTAATGAAAGTTACTATTGTCCCGGTTATGGTTATCAAAGTGCTAATTTTGGGAACACTACTTATCTTTGGGATCAAATGAATGATACAGCAGGAGCGACGGAAGCTGAATATTTGCCTATTGCTACTTTATTATATCATTGTGGCGTTGCTGTTCATATGGGTTATTCTGTTGATGGTTCAGGAGCTCAAAGCACTGATGCAGCTGTAGCATTTGTAGATCATTTCCGTTATCCTAATGCCCAATATGTAATGAAAAGCAGTTACACAGAGGCAAATTGGAATAATTTATTGACTGCCCAAGTTGATAATGGCTGTCCTGTTTATTATAGTGGTTATGATCCTGCTGAAGGGGGTCACGCATTTGTTATGGATGGTTACGATACTACTAATCATTTTCACTTCAATTTTGGTTGGAGTGGTTCAGGTAATGGTTATTTTTATACAAGCAATCCTGGTGGTTTTACTGATAATCAGAGTGCTATTATTAATACAATTCCCCAAAACTACAGCATTTCTACTATTCCGGTAAAACTTATAGCCAATGATACATCTGCAGGTGATAATTTTAATGTTTCCATAAAGACCAATCCTATTTTAGGCAGCTGGAATGTAAATCATTACGATATAGTATTATATTATGACAGTGAATTTGTTGATTATATAGGTTATTCCACTACGGGAACTATATCTGCAAATGGGAATATCACAGTAGTAGAAAATTCACCCGGAATGTTAAGTATAGATTGGAATAACACTACCCATATAAGTGGTGGTGGAGTATTGATTAACTTAACTTTTAGAGCCAGGGATATGGGAGATTTTCTGTTTGATATTACGAGTATGCACTATAATACTACGCAGGTTACTAATGTAAGTTATATTATTATTCATTGTTCACCTCCTGTAGCTTCTTTAGCGGAGAGTAGGATTTTCCTTACCAATATTTTGAATCTAAATTATAATACAATTGGTACTACCAATATGAATACTACCTATATACTTCCTTCCTGGAATGTTACTCAATACCAAAATCATATTAACTATAATCCTGTTAAACTTGAATATACCGGTATTATAACTGAGGGAACGCTAAGTGCAAATTGTGAAGTTATTGTAGATACTTCCACTTCCGGAGTTTTGAATATTACAGGTAATTCAACTATTCCGCTTTTTGGAGCAGGAGCTTTATTGAAAATTCAATTCAGAGCTATAGGTAATACAAGTTCTATATCTGTTACCCAGATTACTATAAGTGATTTCTTTTACAATGATACCGCGATTTCAGATCTCGGAAATGCTAATGTGATGCTTTCTTCTTATACAGCTAATGACGATGAAATTGTTGCTGTCCCCGAACCGAAACTGGAAATCTATCCTAATCCTTTTCAGGATAATGCAACACTGAAATTTACCGGAACCAAAAAAGAGCCCGTGAGAATTAAGATTTACAATATTAAAGGTCAGTTGATAAATAAATTGCTAATCAGTGATCCTTTGAATTCTCAAATCAATTGGAATGGCAGTGATGGAAAGGGAAAAACTGTTGCGGACGGAATTTATTTTCTGCGTTGGCAGCAGGGAGAACACAGCGGTATAAATAAAATATTGGTAATCAAGTAAGATAAAAGTGTAATTCAAAAAATACGATTTGATGACTCCTGATTTATAAAAGAAATCAGGAGTCATTTTTATAAAGGGCTTTTGGCAGAGGGCGGAGGGCAGGGGGCGGAGAGTAGAGGGCAGAGGGCTGAGGGTTTATCAGCCATTTTTGTATCTCAACCCACTAAACCTTCTAAACCCTCTAAACTTTCTCAACCCTCTCAACCTTCTCAACCTTCTCAACATTTTCATTCCCTGTGACTTACATTGAGGACAGGAAACGACGAGGACATCGTTTATTCCGGAAAGTATCCCTCCGCCCTCTGCCCTTAGCTCTTTTCTCTCAACCCTCTCAACCTTCTAAACATTTTCATTCCCTGTGACTTACATTGAGGACAGGAAACGACGAGGACATCGTTTATTCCGGAAAGTATCCCTCCGCCCTCTGCCCTTAGCTCTTTTCTCTCAACCTTCTCAACCTTCTCAACATTTTCATTCCCTGTGACTTACATTGAGGACAGGAAACGACGAGGAAGTCGGTTATTCCGGAAAGTATCCCTCCGCCCTCTGCCCTTAGCTCTTTTCTCTCAACCTTCTCAACCCACTAAACCCTCTCAACATTTTCATTCCTTGTGACTTACATTGAGGACAGGAAACGACGAGGACGTCGTTTATTCCGGAAAGTATCCCTCCGCCCTTAGCTCTTTTCTCTCAACCCTCTCAACCCTCTCAACCTTCTCAACATTTTCATTCCTTGTGACTTACATTGAGGACAGGAAACGACGAGGAAGTCGTTTATTCCGGAAAGTATCCCTCCGCCCTCCGCCCATAGCTCTTTTCTCTCAACCCTCTAAACCTTCTCAACCCTCTCAACATTTTCATTCCCTGTGACTTACATTGAGGACAGGAAACGACGAGGACATCGTTTATTCCGGAAAGTATCCCTCTGCCCTCTGCCCTTAGCTCTTTTCTCTCAACCCTCTCAACCCTCTCAACCTTCTCAACATTTTCATTCCCTGTGACTTACATTGAGGACAGGAAACGACGAGGACATCGTTTATTCCGGAAAGTATCCCTCTGCCCTCTGCCCTTAGCTCTTTTCTCTAAACCCTCTAAACCTTATTTTCCTTATTCTTTTCTATCTCTTTTTCTCTTTAGGAATAAAAGTATCTTTTTCATATTTCGCCAGGAAATCACGGATTTCTGTTTCTACAGTTACAAAATCCTCTTTACTGTTCACCCGGATAGGATCGGAATAGATGATAGTTAACCTGGCAAAAGGTTTGGGAAAGCGAAATTTGTCCCAGGAATTGAATAGCCATTCTTTATTTGCATTTACGGCTACAGCAACAATCGGAATCTTTGCCAGGTACGCAATTTGGAATAAGCCCGGATGAAAAGTGTAGCAAGGTCCTTTAGGTCCATCGGGAGTAATAGCAAGAGAGATTTTTCGGGATATTTTTATCATTTCCCGCATTGCAGAAGAACCCATAAAAGAACTTGAACCCCGAACAGGAACATAGCCAAGTTCTGATAAGGGTCCGGCAATTAATTCTCCATCCTTGGAAGATGAAACCATAACAGCTGCTCCGTGATAAATTCTTTGGAGAGTCATCATCAAAAGATTTCTATGCCAGAACATATAGATACAGCGTATGTTATCAGATGACTCTTGATTTATTACTTTGAATTTCAATGTTTTGCGCAAAAGTAACAGAAACCAGGCACCGAGTTTTCGTTCCAGATAAAACAGGACTTTAGCCATAGGTCTCAAACAGGTGACGAACTATTTTCGGCATTTCTATTGATGGATGTTTATTGCTTAACATTGCTCTCAGTTTAAATAGTTCTTTCCGAATTTTGGTATTCATTTCAGGATCGGTCAAGATTTGCATTCCGGCTTTATAAATATTGGCTGGATTCATTTCTCCCTGAATAAGCTCCGGCAGGAGGTCTGAATCCAAAACGATATTAGGCAAACCGATCCTTTTAATTCTAACGAATTTACGACCTATCAAATAGGATAAATAGGATGCTTTATAACATATTACCAGAGGGGTTCCAATATAGGCAGCTTCCAGAGTTACGGTGCCTGAAGTGCAGACAAGCAATTCACAATACTTCATCATTTCGTAGTTATAACCATCAATAATATTGATATCCTTTTGTCCTTCTATCAAATGCATATAAAGTTGATGATTAACATTATGAGATTTGGAAAACAGGATTTGATATTCATTTTGATTCCACTTTTTTGCTGCCTGCAAAAAGACAGGCAGCATTTTAGTTATTTCATTATTTCTACTCCCAGGGAAAAACCCAATCCATTTTTTACTGGAATCAAGACCAAAAAAACGAGCGAATGAATCACGGTCCAGTTCAAAAGTAATTTCTTCTGCTATAGGGTGACCTATATAACTGCAATTGATATTGTGAATTTTCAGCAATTCCTCTTCAAAAGGAAGAATACAAGCTACATAACGCACAGAGTCCCTCAATTGATACACTCTGTTATGTTTCCAAGCCCAAAATTGAGGACAGATAAAATATAACACAGGAATACGCATTTCATCTGCCATTTTGGCAATTCTTAAATTCAAACCTGGATAGTCAACCAGTATAGCAAGGTCAAATTTCTCCGTAGAGAACAGTTTGCTTAATCTAATCTGGACTTTGAAAAAAAAGATCAAATGTTTGACTACTTCTACAAAACCCATAACGGCAAATTTATCAAAAGGAAAGATTGGCTTTAAACCCTGCCTTTGCATCCGCGGTCCGCCAATTCCTATATGGGTTAAATTACCAAATTTATCATTTAGTGCTTTCATTACCAGTTCGGAATGCAAATCAGCAGAGCTTTCTCCCGCCAACCAAAATATTTTATAGCTATTTTTCCGAATCATAAAGCTAAAGTTCCCATCAAAGATAAGACAGTTACAATAATTGCTGCCATAATTACACCTAAAAGAATAAAAAACATTGAACGCCAAAATCTTAACCCAAATATATTAGCTGCTAAAGCACCTGTCCAACCCCCGGTTCCAGGAAGCGGGATACATACAAATATAACTAAACCGATTTCTTCATATTTTTCTATGGATTTACCTTTCTTTCGGGTTCGGGTAAACAACCATTCAGTAAATTTACGACCAATCTTCACTTTACTGATAAGATTAAAAAACCAGTCAACCAATAACAATATGAAAGGAATTGGAATCATATTACCAATAATAGATAGAATTGCAGCTTCCAACCAGGGGATATTAAATAAAAAAATTGCTACCGGAATACTTCCCCGCAGCTCTATAATTGGAATCATTGAAATTATCATCACTATTAATTCAGGTGCAACACCTTTTTCTTTCAACCAGGCAACTGTTTTGTCAGCTGTTGTGTTACAAAAAAGCGGCTGTGATAGAATTACTATCAACAGCGTTAGCAGAATCTTTTTTAACAGGTTATTCAACTTTGCTCCCTCAATCGCTTTATAATAAATCCATTTGTAGAACAGCTGTATTTTGTCAATAATTTGTGTATCCGGATGGTTGACATCCCTGTCAACCCTAAATTCCGGAAGGTTGACATCCCTGTCAACCAAAACCCCGGAAGGTTGACATCCCTGTCAACCAAATAAACGACGGTGACATCATTCTTCCGCTATGATAGTCAGGAGTCATTTACGCCTTCACAAATTTATTCTTTTGCGATAACTTTTACGGCGTATATGACTCATGACGGTTCGGAGGGAAAATAATCTACCCGAAAATGCAGTTTTTGAGAAATAGCTATTATGAGTCCTCAATGCCAAAATAATTAGTGTAGAGTGTAAAAGTTGTTTCGGCAGTGACGACTCCTGACTTTCCCGGAAGGTTGACATCCCTGTCAACCAATTCAGCAACCTATTATCCATAAACCTAAATAATATTAATTTTCTCCTTGACAAATTCTGAAGATTGTTTATATTGTCTTTAAGAATATTGAAGGAGATGGAAATGAATTTAATAAACTGTCCAATCTGCAAAGGGGAGTTGAAAATAAGGGAATTGCATTGCCCCCGTTGTGAGATTAGTTTTCAAGGTAATTTTGAAAATAACTGGTTAGCAGAGTTAAATGCCAGCCAATTGGAGTTTGTCCGTTTGTTTTTAATAGTTCAGGGAAACCTGAAGGAGCTGCAAAATCAATTGGGAATATCATATCCCACAGTAAAAAATCGCTTAGGGGAAATTATCGGAATAATCACCAAAAAAGAACCTGTAACAGATACAGTGATTGATATTCTTTCCGATTTAAATGAGGGCTTTGTAGATGTAGAAGAAGCAATTTCTATGATTGAACAAAGGAGGAAAAAATGAACAAATTCAATCTGGAGAAAAGATGGGTATTTGAACCCTTGAACAAAGTAGTGATTGAGAATCACTTGGCTAAATTATTCTTACAGGCAGGTGCCGAACAAGAAGTTTGTCTGAAAGGAACTATCAATTTTAACCGTTCTCAGGATGATTTCCAGGCAGATGATTATATTCAATCTGATTATCGGGAAGGGGTTTTAAAGATTAGTTTACCGGAATTTGAATCTGATGAATTTAGAGAAGCTGTTTTTAATGTAACCATTCCTGAAGGTGTTTACCTGCATATTATAACAGATAACTATCCTGTAAACTTTGATAACCTGAAAAACAAACTTAAAGTTCTAAATGAAAATGGACCCGTTTATCTGCAGAACTGTAAAGGTGATATGCACCTGGAAAGTGAAAACGGCTTAATTCGCCTGTCTAATTGTGAAGGAGACATTTTTGCCAAGTTGGAAAACGGTCCCTTTTCCGCTTCCCAAATCAGTGGCAAGACATTGCATCTGGAAAATGAAAACGGTCCTGTAAAAGTGCGGGTAAGTTCATTTCCCGAAGTAGAAATAACTTCCGAAAACGGACCTGTTTACTTTGAAACCGTCCCTCTGGAAAATGGCAATTTTCAGTTAAAATCCGTAAATGGTTCTATAAATCTGATTCTTCCCGATGATTTTGATTTTGCTTTGCAAGCCATTACTCAATGGGGTAGAATTAAGACCTCTATAGATTTACCGGTTACGGTTGAGGATAATATATACTCTATCCAGAACGGTGAAGGAAAAGTTAAAATTAAGGCAATTACAGATAACGGCACAATTAAAATTAATGCTGAATCACGGCTAAATCTGGACTTTGTGAAAAATAAGATGGATCAAATTAGAATTGCTTTACAAAAAGTGAACTCCGAAGAAGAAAAGCAGAAAGTGGTGGAAATGGTTAATAAAGTAGTTGCTTATATAAATAACATTGCCGGTTCTATTAAAGAGGAAAATATAAAGGAAAAACTTACCTCCGCTACCGCTAAACTGAAGGAATTGATAGAGAACTTTGATTTCCGCGCCACTAATGACAAAGTGCTCAAGAATTTGGAAGATATCGGTTCTCAAATTCAGGATGCCCTTAAAGAAGGAATTAAAAATCTGAAAGAAAATATGTATGACTTCAAAAAACATCATTTTCATACCGAATCGGTAACTGCCTATATTAAAAAAATTCTGGATTCACCTCAAATTAAACCTTATCTGGGAGGAGAACACAAGAAAAAAGAAAAGGAAAGCTCTATAGACCATAGCCGAATGAAAATTCTGGAAATGCTGGAAGCGGGAAAAATTACCGCTGAAGAAGCAGAACGGCTGTTAAAAGCTATTGGGAAAGAGTAAAGAAGTCAAGAGGTCGAGAGGTCGGGAGGTAAAGAGGTCAAGAGGAATGTCTGCTGTGACTTAAAACCGGTTTTCTTTGGCTGATTTGACCTTTTATAGAAAGCAGTATATTTTTTACCTGCCTTCGCTTTACGCATTCAGCATAAAGACCGGTTTTGAGTTACAGCAGAAAATTCGCTTTACATTATCAGCCCAAAGACCGGTTTTGAGTTACAGCAGAAAATTCGCTTTACACAGTCAACCCAAAGACCGGTTTTGAGTTACAGCAGAAATTCGTTTTACATTGTCAGCCCAAAGACCGGTTTTGAGTTACAGCAGAAAAAGCACCGCTCCAGTGACTAAACCCCGGTTTTTATAGAGCAAGCGAACTTTTTATACAGATTCAGCACTGAAAATGCAGTTATAATTCAACCCGGATTTCTGCTTTCTCAAAAATGACAAAAAGAGAGTTAGCGTTTACTAAAAGGTTAGTTGTAATAATGAATTTATTGCAGGATTCATTTTAGCCCAAATAACGCAACAGAATAGTTAATAGTTATATTTTGCATGTGGGTTGCCTAAATTCAGATTCGGCAAGTGCCATCAAGCATTAAGGATTTTTAGAAACCTTTGTTTTCTTAGGCAAAGAAGAATTTGCCAACCCCTTTGTCGCTATATTATATTATTTTGGGAAAAAACAAGTAATACCTGTTAAGATTTTTCTTGACAGGGTGTTTAGTTCAAGAAATGATAAAAAAACTAAATATTGGGAATAAAAATATGAATGTCTTTGAACTCAGAGATAAGATAATTGCAGATTACAGCTCATTTGTTCAGGGTTTCATTAATATTCGTGATAATGAAATTCAAAATTTAGTTTTGAATGAAATGAACAGTGGTCTACTGTGGCCCGATCCTCTTGTGCAGATAAATCCTTTTTTTACCTTGGGTGAATCTGTAAAACAACTTGTATTAGAAGGATTTTTACATCCTGATTGTGAAAAAATATTCAATATAAGGAATGAAAAAGGAACCTCTACCAAGCAGTTGCAATTGTTCAAACATCAATCTGAAGCTATAAAGAAAGCAGCAAAAAATGGGAGTTATATTCTTACTACTGGAACCGGTTCCGGTAAAAGTATGGCATATATAATTCCTATTGTTAATTATATCCTTCAAACCGGTTCCGGGAAAGGTATTAAAGCAATTATCATCTATCCAATGAATGCCTTAGCTAATAGTCAAGAACAAGAACTGGATAAATTTATTAATTCAGAGGATAAATCTACTGAAAACAAAATTAGTTTCAAGCGCTATACGGGTCAGGAAAATGAAATGGAAAGAGCAGCCATCTGGGCAAATCCACCTGATATTATTCTTACCAACTATGTTATGTTAGAGCTTATTTTAACCCGACCGGATGAAATTCCTTTGGTAAATGCTTGTAAGAACCTGAAGTTTTTAGTTTTGGACGAATTACACACCTATCGTGGTAGACAAGGTGCGGATGTAGCTATGTTGATAAGAAGAACAAAAGAAGCTACTGGAGCAAAAGATGTTATTTGCATAGGTACTTCTGCTACTTTATCCAGTAGTGATATAAAAAATCAGAAGCAGGAAATTGCCAAGATTTCTTCTTTGCTTTTTGGGGTTAATATAGCAGAAGATGATGTTATTGGCGAATCTTTAGAGAGAATTACGGAGGAATATGATTTTAGTAACCTGGATGAAGTTGAATTGCTAAAAAAAGACATCTCCTCAGTAATAACTACTGACCAAATGGAATTTGATCAAATCAAACATAATCATTTAGCTTCTTGGATAGAAAGCAATTTTGGAATCAAAACTGATCCTCTTTCTGGAGCATTGGTTCGTTCCGATCCAATTAGTATCACAGGACCCGATGGGGGAGCCGCTATATTGCAAAGATTATCTAATATGGAACAGGATCTTTGTGTTAGTGCCATACAAAAAATGCTGATGTTAGGTTTTCAAACCATTAATCCTATAAATGGTTTTCCTGTTTTCGCTTTTCGTCTTCATCAGTTTATAAGCAGAGGTCAAACAGTATATGCTTCCCTGGAAGATAATGAATCTCGCTATCTTACTATGCAAAAGCAATTATATGTTCCCGATACAGATAAATCAAAAGTCCTATTACCAATTGCCTTTTGCCGTTTTTGCGGTCAGGAATTCTATACTGTAAACAAAACTTTTAATGAGGATCATAAAAATTCATATACTCCTCGCGAAATGTATGATATTTATGTAAATAAAGAGGAAGCTGGTTTTCTTTATCTTCCAAATAAATCGGATTATGATTTAACTGCTATGATTCCACCTGAATGGAAAGATGTTAATGGAAATATCCTTGCTAACCGTAAAAAGGATATACCTAAAAGTGTATCTGTTAGCACCGATGGCATAGAAAATCCCGCTGGCAGGCAAATGTATTTTTTTAAAAGCCCTTTTCGTTTTTGTCCTTCCTGTGGTGTTTCTTTTGATGCTACTCAGCGGAGCGATTTTCCCAAGTTAACTGCTTTGGGAACGGAAGGAAGAGCTTCGGCAACTACAATTTTGTCTCTTTCAACAATACGCAATATTAAACAAATGGATTTGGAAGAAAAAGCCAAAAAATTATTAAGCTTTACTGATAACCGTCAGGATGCCTCTCTTCAAGCTGGTCATTTTAATGATTTTATTCAAATTGGTTTATTGCGTGGAGCTTTGTATCAAGCTTTAGTTAGTGAGGGAGAAGCAGGTCTGCGTCATAGCTATTTAGCTCAAAAGGTGTTTGAATGTCTGAATCTTCCTTATGAAGTGTATGCTTCAAATCCCAAGGCAACTACAGGAGATGCACTTCAAGAAACAAATCAGGCGTTATGGGATGTATTGGGTTACCGTTTATATTATGACCTTCGTAGAGGTTGGAGAATCACAGCTCCAAATTTGGAACAAGTAGGGCTCTTGAAAATTGACTATTTATCATTAAACGAACTGGCTAATTCTGATTCTGAATGGCTAAATTGCCATCCTGCTATTGCATCCTCTACTAAAGAAGCCAGGTATAAGGTCCTGAAAACTTTACTGGAGCTAATGCGCAGGTCTTTGGTAATTAAAGTAACATATCTTAATAGAAACTATCAAAACGCAATTTTACAAAAAAGTCAGCAGCGTCTGATTCCTCCGTGGGGTTTTGATGAAAATACCCAACCCAGAAACTTAACTAATGCCTCTATCTTATATCCCTATAGCCAAAAAAACCGTAATTTTAACAGTGGTAATTTATATCTTTCTCCTCGTGGCTCTTTTGGACAATATCTAAGAAGAGTAAATACTTTCCAGAATTATAATGCTAATTTGGATATTGACTCCACACAAGTTATAATTGAAGAGCTGGTGAATAAACTATGTAGCGCCGGTATAATTGAACAGGTTGATAAAAACAATAACGGTTATCAGTTGGTTGCCGATTCTATTATCTGGAAACAAGGGGACGGAAAGACAGGTTATTATGATCCTCTACACCAGCCCAAAGAATCTGTCCAAGGTCAACCGGTAAACGAATTCTTTAAAGAATATTATTCTGCAATTGCACTTACTACTCATAAAATTTATGCCCGCGAGCATACAGCTCAGGTTAGCTATGAGGAAAGGATAAAAAGAGAAAGAGATTTTCGGGAAGGGGCATTGCCTATTCTATATTGTTCTCCTACTATGGAACTGGGGATTGATATTTCCTGGCTAAATGTTGTAAATATGCGTAATATTCCTCCCACACCTGCAAATTATGCTCAACGTAGTGGTAGAGCCGGACGCAGTGGACAACCTGCCTTAATTTTAAGTTATTGCAGCACAGGAAGTCCACATGACCAATATTTTTATAAACATCCCGAAAGAATGGTTTCGGGAATTGTTTCTCCACCTCAGATAGATATTGCTAACGAGGATATGTTACATTCTCATATTAATGCCATCTGGTTATCAGAAGCCAAAATCAGTTTGGGTAAATCTCTAAACAATGTTATTGATGTTAATACGGATAACTTAGAACTTTTATCTTCGGTAAAATCCACATTAACTGATTTAGATCTCCAAAAAAGAGCTTTAAAAAGAGCAGAAAGAGTGATAGCTACAGTTCGGGATTATCTCCAGAATACCATTTGGTTTAATGACGATTGGCTTACGGATGTAATTAAACAAATTCCCAACGAATTTGAACAGTCCTGTGAACGGTGGAGAGACCTCTATCGGGCTGCCTTAAAACAGCAGCAATTTCAAAATAGTATTATATTAGATGTCAGTAGACCTTCTGCTGATAGAAAGCAAGCTATCCGGCTTAGGAATGAAGCAGAAACTCAGTTAAAATTGTTAACTTCTATAGAGGGTGCTTTTCAATCTGATTTTTACAGCTATCGCTATTTTGCTTCTGAAGGGTTTTTACCTGGATATAACTTTCCCAGATTGCCTTTATCCGCTTATCTACCTGCTCGAAGCACAGTTAAAGGAGAAGATGAATATCTTAATAGACCCAGATTCTTAGCAATCACGGAATTCGGTCCCCGCTCTCTTATCTACCATGAAGGTTCTAAATATATTATATCTCAAGTTATTATGCCTCCCATAAGAGATAATAATAATCTACCCTATTTAGCTTCTATGAAGTTATGCCCTGAATGTGGATATCTGAATGAAAAAGCAAATGACCTTTGTGAAAATTGTAATAATCAACTTGGTTCATCTTTAACCAATCTTTTCCGCTTGCAGAATGTTGTTGCCAAAAGAAGAGAACAAATTAGCTGTGACGAAGAGGAAAGGTTAAGAATGGGATATGAAATGAGGACTACTATCCGCTTTGCTAAAAAGGGAGGTAAACTATCCTGTTTTAAAACGGAATTATATTCAGGAAATAACCTTTTAGCAAAACTAACCTATGGTGATTCAGCTGATATCTGGCGTATCAATATGGGTTTTAGAAAAAACTATAGAGATGGGCAATCAGGTTTCTGGCTGGATAGTGAAAGTGGTTATTGGGAAAGAAATCCTGATACTGATAATGATGACGATTCACCTTTTGGCAGCAACCGAATATTGGTATGCCCTTATGTTAGCGACACTAAAAACTGTCTTCTTTTTGAACCCCAGTTTTACGCAGAGCCCGCTATTATGGCATCTTTACAAGCTGCCTTAAAGAATGCAATTCAACGGGTGTTTGACCTTGAGGATAACGAATTGGCAGCAGAACCTTTGCCAAACAAAGATATGAGACATTCAATTCTGTTTTATGAAGCTACAGAAGGTGGTGCAGGAGTTCTAAAACAAATGATGGATGAACAGAACTTTCGCAAAACTATCAGGAAAGCGATTGAAATATGTCATTATGATCCGGATAGTTTCATAGATTTGGAAATGCATAAAAACTCCCGCGAAAAATGTGAAGCTGCTTGTTATGATTGTCTTTTAAGCTATAAGAATCAGCTAGATCATCTTATTTTAGACCGAAAATCTATTATTGCTCATCTTAAAAATTTGCTTAATGCAGATTTTAAACGATCTTCCAGCGAAGTATCCCGCGTAGAGCATTACCAGCATTTGCGAAATTTATGCGCTTCAGATTTGGAAATTAAATGGCTGGATTTCATATACAATAATAATTATATTTTACCTGCCGTGGCACAGCAGCTAATTGAAAAAGCCGAAACGCGTCCTGATTTTGCTTATCCTGATAAATATGTTGCCATTTACATTGATGGTCAGGTTCACGACTTTTCCAATAAAATGGAAAAAGACAGAGAAGTTGATGCTCGTCTTGATGATCTTGGCTGGAAAGTTATCCGATTCCGATATAATCAAAACTGGCAAACCATAATTAACCAGCACCCGGAAATTTTCGGAACGGAAAATTAATATGTTCCGGTTTATAAGTAACGCCATAAAACCAGTTATAGATAAATTACCTATATCATCTTGAAAAGGAGATAAAAGTGGAACAACTTCAACCAGACAAATCTTCAAATGATAATTCCGGACATTATTCTATCGGTTCACTTGTTTCTGTTAGAGGCAGGGAATGGGTTGTTCAACCGGAATCAACCTCTGAACTTCTAATTGTTAAACCCTTAGGAGGCAGTGAAGAAGAAATTACAGGTGTTCTAACTGCCATAGAAGAAGTTCATCCCGCTTCTTTCAGTTTGCCTGATCCAACTCAATTGGGAGATTATCAATCCTGCAATCTCTTGAGAAATGCTCTCAGATTGGGATTTAGAAACAGCGCCGGTCCATTTAGAAGTTTTGGCAGATTGGCAGTTAACCCCCGTCCTTATCAATTATTACCCTTACTGATGGCTTTAAAGCTTGATCCGGTTAGAATTTTGATTGCCGATGATGTAGGTGTTGGAAAAACGATAGAGGCCTGTTTAATAGCCAGAGAACTATTGGACAGGGGTGAAATATCAAGAATTTGTGTTTTAACTCCGCCTCATTTAGCTGAACAATGGCAAAGTGAATTATTAAATAAATTTCATATTGAAGCAGAATTAGTATTATCAAGCACCGTGCGTCAATTGGAAAAGAATTGTGCCCAAAATGAATCCGTCTTTGAGGTCTATCCATTTACGGTAGTTTCCATTGATTATATTAAAAGCGGTCGTCATAAAGATGAATTTATCCGCACAGCTCCAGAAATGATTATTATAGACGAAGCGCATACAGCCAGTTATGATAATATTAGCACAAGTAGCAGACAACAACGCTATGAACTGGTTAACGCATTAAGTAAAGACCTGTCGCGTCATCTTATTTTGGTAACTGCCACTCCCCATTCAGGAAATGTAAATGCGTTTCGTTCCCTATTAAGTTTGTTGAACAGTGAATTTGCTGCTTATCCTGATGATCTAACAGGAACTGAAAATGAAAATTATCGTAAAACAATAGCCAAACATTTTATTCAGCGTCGCAGAGCCGATATTGAACATTATCTGGAAGATACTTCTTTTCCTGAAGCTATTATTGAAGAACTTAGCTATAAACTATCCGAACCCTACCGTCAGCTTTTTACCAAAGCATTAAATTATGCCAGAGAAATTGTCCAGGATAAGGAAGGGGGAGAACTTCACAGAAGGATTAGATGGTGGTCTGCACTTTCTTTATTACGGGCTTTAGCTTCCAGTCCTGCAGCTGCAGTAAAAACAATGAACAACCGCAATGCTACTCAGGAAACTGATAATCCTTGGGAAGCCGATGAATTGGGTCGTCGCCAAGTTTATGATACTTATGATCGCGATGGCACAGAAAGCAGTGATATTGTACCCGGCAGTGTTTCCTCCGAAGATCAAAATTCTTACAGTAATAGAAAGCTAAGAGCTCTTGCCAAAGAGGCAGAATCCCTTTTTGGAGAGCTGGACTATAAACTGCTGAATATAATCAAACCACTAAAGACCTATCTAAAAGAAGGGTTTAAACCTATCATCTTTTGCCGCTTTATTCAAACCGCTGATTATCTTACTGAACAGCTCAAACAGCGTTTACCCCAAGATGTAGAAATTGCTTCTGTTACGGGTCTTGTACCTCCAGAAGGGAGAGAACAAAGTATAATTGAACTTTCCAAACATGAAAAACGGGTTTTGGTTTGTACCGATTGTCTTTCTGAAGGAATTAATCTGCAGAATTATTTTGATGCTGTAATTCACTACGATCTCAGCTGGAATCCTACCAAACATGAACAAAGAGAAGGAAGAGTGGACCGCTTCGGACAAATAAGCAAAAAAGTGAAGCTGCTAACTTATTATGGAACGGATAATCAAATAGATGGTATTATTCTGGATGTTCTGCTAAAAAAACATCATCAAATAAAATCTACCTTAGGTGTTTCAGTTCCCGTTCCTTATGATTCCGAAAAAGTTCTTGAAGCAATTTTTGAAGGTCTGCTTTTAAGAGAGCAGGAAAGCAGTTCAGAACAGCTTATTATTCCGATTTTTGACGATTTCTTTGCCCAAGATAAACAGAAACTACATCTGGCTTGGGATAAAGCTAAAGAACGGGAAAAACTTAGCCGGTCTATATTTTCTCAGCAGGCATTATCTAAATACCTGGATGAAATAACCACAGAACTGGATAAAATTAACGAATCAATCGGTTCCAAGCTGGATATCAGAAATTTCGTAAAACAAAGTTTAATCCGCTTTAATGCTTCTATAATAGAACACGAGGATACATTACAGATTGATGTTTCCACTGTGCCTAACTTTGTAAAAGAAAGCTGTTATTTTCCTTCCGCTAAACTAATCCTAAAATTAGAGCTTCCCGTTAGTGAAAATGAAATGTATCTTCCCCGCATTCATCCTATAGTAGAAGGATTAGCAGATATAGTTATAAATACTGCCTTGGAAGGCAACAGCGCTATTGCAAAAAGATGTGGAGTAATCAGAACCTCTTCAGTTGAGCGAAAGACCACACTTCTGTTAATGCGTTATCGTTTCCATTTAATTGAGGCATTTCATAATAAATCCTATCCCATTTTAGTAGAGGACTCTCAGATTCTTGCTTTTCAAGGTAAACCTGAAGAACCTGAATGGCTGGAAAAACAAGAAATAAGTAAACTACTTGAATCCATACCAGCTGTTAATGTTTCTCCTGAATTTGCCAAAGAACAGCTGGAAAAAGTTATTGCTGATTACAATAAGCTTCTGCCTCATTTGAATATTTTTGCCGAAGAAAGAGCCCGGGAACTTTTATCTGCTCATACTAAAGTGCGGGATTTATCTTTAATAGGAAAATCTGTTAAACCCCAAGTGAAAACACAACTCCCGGCAGACCTGGTAGGTGTATATATCTATCTACCTATATAAAATCTCTTAGGGTTAATTTAAATTATTATAATAGAGAGTAATAAAGAATGGAATTGCCTAATTATCTAAGCCCAAATGCAGAGAACATTCTGGAAAGAGAAGAAATTATCTTTCCTCTTAATACTATAGGTAACCTTGTTGTTTTTGTTCTCCACTCTGGAGCTTATAACTTCATAGTAGCTGCAAAGCTAATTTTTATATGGGTTAGAACCCCTAATATATCAAACTCTCTTAGCTATGTGAGTTTAAATTATAAGGTAGGATGCTAATGTCTAAACAAACAATCTTTTCCACTGTGCATATAGAGGGCTCTCTTTTATCTAATGAGTTTTTACAATGCCTAATTAACGGTGACCAAACCCTGGAAGGAATAAAACCTGAGGACTATTATTTAAGCCCTACGGAGCGTTTGAATGAAGCAGCAACTCGTTCCTATCTTAGATTAACCGGTGTCTGGGAAAGTTTTAAAAATCATATTAAAGACCTTACAGATGATGATATTGGAACTACTGAAACAAGAGAACGCTGGTTATATCCTCTTTTTCACGAATTGGGATACAATGATTTACAAACTCAAAAATCAGTTGAGATTGAAGGAAAGTTCTATCCTATCAGTCACAAAAGTTCAGAACCCGTTGCTTTTCATCTAATTAGTTACAAATGGGATTTAGACCGCATTAATCTTTCTGCCAGAGGGTCAGCCAGAAGGTCTCCTCATTCTTTGCTGCAGGAATTTTTGAATAGGAGTTCTGAACATCTTTGGGGTTTTCTTGCCAATGGTTATAAATTACGCCTCTTAAGAGATAATGTTTCTTTAACCCGCAATTCTTATATAGAATTTGATTTGCAGGCAATGATGGATGGGGAGGTCTATAGCGATTTTTTCCTGCTTTGGATGCTATGTCATAAATCGCGATTAAAAGTTGATCTTGATGATTTTGGAAAACCTTTGCCTCCTGAAAGTTGCTTTCTGGAAAAATGGTATAATTTTTCCCAAACTGAAGGTATTAGAATATGGGATGAATTGCGGGATAAAGTTAAGCTGGCAATTGAGGTATTAGGTTGCGGATTTCTTTCTCATCCTTCCAATTCTATGTTAAAAGAAAAATTACGCTCTGGAGAGCTTTCCATTTCCGAATTTTATCACCAAATCCTCCATCTGGTCTATCGCTTAATCTTTATTTTGGTAGCGGAAGAAAGAAATCTTCTGCTTCCACTGGATTTGCCGGATACCCTCAAAAAGATATATTATCAGTATTACTCTCTGCAAAGAATAAAAAAAATCGCCAAAAGAAAAAGGGGAACCAGGCATAGTGACCTCTATAAACAAATGCTGATTACTTTTACAGGTCTTTATAGTGGAGATAAAATTTTGGGCTTACCGGCTTTGGGTTCATTTCTATTTAAAGAAGAATCTACTTCCGCTTTAAACAATTGTGAAATAGCCAATAGCGACTTATTAACCGCAGTGCGTTTTCTTTGTTATGCTCAAAAGAATAATGTTTTTCAGGAAATCAGTTATCGCAATCTGGGTTCCGAAGAACTTGGCAGTATCTATGAATCCTTTCTGGAAATGCATCCTGACCTTAATATTGATGCCGGAACTTTCGTCTTGAAGGTTATCACCGGTTCAGAAAGAAAGACAACCGGAAGTTATTATACTCCCGATTCCTTAGTTAATTGCTTACTGGATACAGCTTTGGAACCGGTTATCAGTTCTGCTCTGAAAAAGGCAAAAACAGAAGATAATTCTCCTGAAAACCAGGAAAAAGCATTGCTGAATCTTAAAATTTGTGATCCTGCCTGCGGCAGCGGACATTTTTTATTGAAAGCTGCTCATCGTTTAGCCAAACGACTGGCTTCCCTTCGTGCTCAAGAAGAAGAACCCTCTCCCTTAGTTATTCAAAATGCCCTAAGAGATGTTATCAGCCACTGCATTTATGGTGTTGATCTCAATCCTTTAGCAGTTGAACTTTGTAAAATATCGCTTTGGATGGATACCTTGGAGCCAGGAAAACCTCTCACTTTTCTTGACCATCACATCAAATGTGGAAATTCTCTTTTGGGTTGCACTCCCAAATTGCTGAAAGAAGGAATTCCGGATTCCGCTTTTACACCTCTAACCGGAGACGATAAATCATATTGCTCCTATTACAAAAAAAGAAATAAAGAAGAACGCAGCGGAGTTCAGGATATTCTAACCCCCGATAATAAAATTTGGAGTAATGAAAAAAATATTGCTCCTTCCCAAAGAAACCTGAACCAAATGCCGGAAGAAAACCTGGCAGACCTGAAAAAGAAAGAACGGGTATATCAGGAACTTCAGGCCTCCGAATACTATCTAAACAGTAAATTTATTTACGATGCCTGGTGTGCTGCTTTCGTAATTAAAAAAACCGAACAGGAAAGTTATCCCTATCTAATCACTCAAGGCATCTTGTATAAGATAAGTGAAAATCCTTATTGCATAGACCCTAACCTGCGAAAGGAAATTATCCGACTGGCTGATGTTTATCAATTTTTCCACTGGCATCTTGCCTTCCCGGAGGTCTTTTCTGCAGATATAGCTAACGATAATAATGCCGAACAAACTAATCAACTACCTATAAAAAAAACACCCGGCTTTGATTGTGTCCTCGGAAATCCACCTTGGGAAAGAGTTAAACTGCAGGAAAAAGAATTTTTCGCAGCTAGGGATAATGATATTGCCAATGCCCAAAATGCCTCAAAACGCAAAAAGTTAATTGCTGAATTACCTCATACTAATCCTAACCTCTATCAGGAATTTATAGAACAACTGCGTATTGCTGAAGCTTCATCTCTGCTAATTAGAGAAGGGGGAAACTTTCCTCTTTGCGGTATAGGAGATCTGAATACCTATACTGTCTTTGCAGAATTAAATCGTAACCTTCTAAGCAACATAGGTTATTGTGGTTGTATTGTTCCCAGTGGTATTGCTACTGATGATACAACTAAAATGTTCTTTAGTACTTTAATTATAACTGGCTCTTTACATTCCCTCTATGATTTTGAAAACAGGAAAAAGATATTTCCAGGAATAGATAGTAGAATGAAATTTTGCCTCTTAACTATCGCTCCTCTTAACCTTGAATATATCTTGAAACCTAAGAATTCTCATGAACCTGTAATTGCTGATTTTGTCTTCTTCGCTACTTCCATAGCCGATTTAAAAGACCCGGAACGCCATTTTAAACTGAGCCAGGATGATATTGAATTGCTTAATCCCAACACCCTTACCTGCCCTATTTTCAGAAATAAAAGCGATGCCGAACTTACCAAATATATCTACCGCCGGGTTCCTATCCTTATCAATGAAAATTATGGCGAAGAAGGAAACCCTTGGGGAATATCATTTTTAAGAATGTTTGATATGGCAAACGATTCTTATCTCTTTAAAACAAAAATAGAATTGGAAGCAGAGGGCTTTGTACTTTCCGGTAATCACTTTATAAAGGGAGAAGAACACTTTTTACCCCTATATGAAGCAAAAATGATTCATCATTTCAATCATCGTTTTGGGGATTATACTTATTTACCTGAAGGTTCTGCTTCCACTCAATTACCCAGAGTCCCATTAAATAGATTGCAGGATCCAGATTACGAACCCTTACCGCGTTATTGGGTTAGTATAAATGAAATACTTGATAAGATATTTAAAACAGGTTTTTTATTTGGCTTTAGATACATCACAAATGTTACAAATGAAAGGACTTTTATATCATCTGCTTTCCCTTTAAGTGCTGTTGGGAATACTCTTCCACTTATTAATAGCTCAAAATATGATATGTTACCAATACTTTTGTGTAATATGAATAGTTTTTGTTGTGATTATATAATCAGGCAAAAAGTAGGTGGAACATGTTTGTCCTATGGTTATGTTAAGCAATTTCCAGTATTAACGGATAATCAATATTCTGCCCAACTCTTTCAGTTTATAATTTCAAGATTTATAGAACTTTCCTTTACTTCGTATAGTGTAATAAATAATAATAATACCATATATAATGGACCCCCATTTATTTGGGATGAGGAGCGTCGTTTTGAAATTCAGTGTGAACTGGATGCGCTTTATTTTCATCTCTATCTGGGAACACAGCAGGAATGGGAAAAGAATCATAATTCAACTTCTCAAGATTTTTCAGCGTCAGCATCGGACAATACAATAAATCCCCTTCTTGCCTATTTTAAAACTCCCAGGAAAGCAGTAGAATATATAATGGAGACCTTTCCGATTGTAAAACGCAAGGATGAAGAAGAATTTGGAGAATATCGCACCAAGCTTCGTATTTTGGCAATTTATGATCAAATGACCCCTCTTCTTGAGGGTGGTGCAGATAGGATAGCAACCTCAACCTATATTTCAGCTTTAAATCCACCCCCTGGTCCACCTTGTGATGAAAATGGTAACTTCATCCCTTCAGAAAAATGGGACCCCAATTCCTTGCCTTCTCATATTCATAAATCAAAATGAATGAAATAAAGGTCTTCGTGTCTTGTCCTGATAAGGATCCTAAGTTAAAGGGTTTAGTGGATGAACTGCAAAATTGTGCAGAAAGCTTCATCCCCTCCGCTTTCCAAAATGATTTTTGTATCAAAGTGCTAAATTGGAAACAAAACGATTTTGTCGATGCAGATATAAACAAATCTCCTCAGCAAATCATTGATGATAAAACTGCAGAATATGATTTATACTTTGGTATGATGGCTTCCCGATATGGCAGGATAATGGAAGGATACGATATTTCAGCTACGGAATATGAGTTGCAGAGGGCATTACAAAAAAAAGCAGAAAATCAAACACATATCCACCCCCGTGTTATTGTTTTTTCATTTCTACAGCAAAGTAACGGCACATTTTCCCCGGATGAATCGGAGAATGAAAAAATTAAGAGCTTTTTAGAACGAGTTAGAGAAAATGCAATTTGCCATGTTTATAAAAATAGAAATGATATAGTAAAATTATTTAGGGACAAATTAGATGAATGCATAACAACATCCTGCCGCAAATATGAGAAACCTGAGGAATATAAAATAGACCTGAAATTGATAACTCAAAAAGGAAAAGGTATATTTTGGCGAATAAACTATCTTGATTTGGATACAGTATTGGGACAAAATACAAGCCAGAACCCGAATAATAAAATAGTTATAATGGATAGCGGTGGCTCAGGGAAATCAACCTATCTAAGCTATTATGCATATAAATACTCCAGAATTCTGGATAAAAATAACCCGGTTTTGATAAAATTAAAAAACTATAATGCTCAATCAATAAAAGACGCTGTTAAAGAAGAACTTAAATCCTTTCCAGACCATCTAATATTGTTGTTGGACGGCTATGATGAACTAAGCGATTCTGGGAAAACTGAATTTCATAAGCAACTTAATGTTTGGAATAGTGAATATTCCAAAATTCCAATAGTTATAACTACCAGACCCACTGACCTTTCTACTACACCAATGAGGGATTATGCTATATATTCAATGGCACCTTTAACTAATGAACAAATTATCAACTATTCAGCTGATAGATTGAAACATTTAGATTTTACAGCAAACACTGTATGGAGTGACATTTTTTCCCTTGCTCAAAATCCTTTCTTTCTGGTTAAAATAGTAGATTATTATCAATCATTAGCAAATTTACCCGGAAGTATTACCGAAATTATGGATTTTGCTGTAAAAGAGAGCATAGCACAAGATAAAGAACATACTGAAACAGCATTTAAATCGGATTATGAGTATGACGAACTTCCAGAAACAATGAGCATACTGGCATTTTGTATGACGGATTGTGGACTAACAAGTATATCAAGAAAAGATATACAACATATAATAGCTGATCAAAAAATTGAAAATGCACTCCAAAAATATAACAAACTGATTGAAATAAGCGAGATAAATGGTGAAAGAAAATATAGTTTTTCCCATAAGCTCTTTCAGGATTATCTGGCTGCCCAAGCTTTTAAGAATATTAAATCTCCGAACGAACTTAATTACTTATTTTATGCAGAGTTAATTCTTTATAACTGGGAGCCGGTTATCCCTTTTATTATTGAATTACTATCTGATGATGAAAGAAATTACCTGATTGAACGAATCAAAACCTTAAAACCGAAATCTCTTATCAATATATTACCTGATTTTATGAATTGTGAAATGCAAAAAGATATTTTTATTTCCATCTTTGAATCCTATTCTTCTACCCTTAGATATATTCAATTGGACATAAACCTAAACAAACTTTCCCGAATTTGGAATACTGTAGAGAAGGAAAACTATCTTTTAAACTACATTCGCAACCCCAAGAATAAGATTGATATGATTATGAATGCCTTTATCATCCTAAAGTATGCTAATAATTTTGATAAACAGAGAATTCAGCAAACCCTATTAGAGTGTTTTAAGAGGGAAGACCTTAAAAAATATAGAAAGCAGCTTAATAACATTGCAACTCTATTTATTGATATAGATCATTTTCCCTTTGATCTCTTGAAAACTCTCTACGATGAATGTAAAGAGGATACAGTTCAATTACTTACTAAGTATGACTATGATTTTTATTATCTGGATGAACTGTTAGATATCTATGTAGAATTATCTAAACAGGATAGAAATTATAACAAATCTGAATTGATAAGCTTTATTGAAGATTATTGCATCAATTGTTTCAAATCTTCACATTTCAATAAATTCATTGATAGTTTTATCAATAAGAAGATGCTACATAAAACCAGTTTTCTGTCTTACCGATTTTATGAACTGGTTAAAATTGCGCTGAATGATCATAAAGAACAAGAGATTTACGATAGTATGTATCGTTTGTTCCTTTATTATTTACAAGCCAGATCCCTGTCTAATGATACTAATGATACTAAAAAATTAATTGAGTACTTTAAGGAGATAGGAAAAGGTTATGAACTGGTAAAAAGAATATTTAAAGAAGGAAAACAGAAAAATTACGAATACCAACTAATAACCCTATTTCAAGAAGATGATAACTTTGTAAGCAGAATTTGTAAAGATCTATTTCCTTCCTTGCCTGAGAAAACAAAAATAGCTTTGATAAGTTACTTAGCGATTGATAATATAAACCCTTTATATGAGAAATTGCTTAATGAATATCAGGAACAGTTTATAGAAGCCAGGAGAAATTGCACATCAGCAAGAAATAAAGCTCATTTTAAGCGAGATTTAGATATAATTCTGAAGATTAATTTGCTTACTAAGGACTTAAATAATATTTTTGGTTCAAAAGAGAGCTTAACTTATGAAGAATTTATTGAAAAAGACAGATTATCCTTCAGTTGGGTTAATTATTCTTTACTCAAGTATTGTTTCAGTAAAAACCCCAAAGTAAATAAGGATGATGCGGTTAAGATGTTAAAGTTCAATCACGATTTACTTATTTTGAGATTCATTGAGTATAACTTTGTTAAAAATAAACGCTTAGCTAATCAAAATAAAGAAGATACTCCCGAATTGACACCAAAGCTAAAAGAATGGTTGCAAAATAGGGCAAAAGAATTTATTAAAAATTGTGATATTAAGAATGAGATAACTATTATAAGTAAAACATCGTTTGATATCACTGTAAGAGTTTTAAAATTTTGGAACTTTGTTAAAGCAGGTTTGATTAAAGTTCCCAATAGGGTTTTACTTGATTTCATATCTATTGTTTATGTTTCGGACTGGGAAATCATTGAAAATTTAATTGGGGATAAGCCCCTACTTAAAGAAAGAGTATTGGAAAACTTGAAAAACAAGAATAATATGTCAGACGAGATAATAGGTAATCATATCCATTTTTGTGTGCAAAACAAATATAGTGAAATTCTTCCTCATACTTATGAGATTATGGAAAATTGGGAAAAGGGTTATAATAATTATTATTTGTTATCTACATGTGTAAATGCACTAATTAAATTAGAGATTGATGAAAACTGGTTTAATGGGTATGTATCAAAATGTCCAGAAAATATAGTATTCTATTTGGCAAGGGAGTTTTCTTGGGAAAGAAAAGTTATGAAGGGTTTGATAGATAGAATTAAAGCAGAAATACAAGATGCCAATTGTGAACATTATCGAGCATATATTTATTATCTCTGTTGTTTTGGAGATAGAGATGCTTTGCCATTATATATTGAAATTATTAAAGAAGATAAGAAATTTGATTTTGATTATTATCCGATTAATCCTCTGGATGCATATACTAATAAAGCTGATCTAAAACAATTGTTGGACTTGTTGGATTTCAGTTTTAAAAATGATATTGAATCCAGTACTTATATTAGTTTGATAGAAAGCATCCTTTCAAATCTTGAACAGATTGCCCAGGAAAATGATAGTGGTAATATCATTGTTAAGAAACTAGATTGTTATACGAAAAAATTCAAAGACCACTCTCAGATTTATCGGATTTACGATTCTATATCAAAAATAAAGACCGAATTCCAAAGACAATACATTGAAAATAAATCCCTGAATGATTCATTAGCAAAATACAATAATTTGTAACAATTACAAAGAGATTAATTATACTTATACTGTCCTATTAATATGATTTTTATACTGAAGACAAGAGGATTTTTCTATTCTAAAAAAGCGGAGGAAAGGAATCTTATGATTATCTGGTTACTCTTCACATTAAACCATAGTTATTATCTGTAATGTGTAATTATCTTTACCCTTTCTTCAAATAGTATATTAGGCATTCAACTAACCTTAATCAAGCGTTAACAATTAAGGAGTGATTAAGGGATGATAAAGAAATGATTGACAGTTTGGAGTAAGGAAATAATCTGGCACAAAAATATATGGAGGTTATAATGAAAGTAAAAGTAAAAGAAGGAATAAAGGGATTTTCCGGCAAACTGGATGGTGCGATATACTATTATCATCCTCGCTTGAAAAGAACTTTAATGCGACGCGCTCCCCAAATGCCGATCCAGGAAAAAAACCTGGAATATGCTGCCATAGCTAAACAAATTAAAGCCATTAACCCCTCGGAAGGGTATCGCAGCGATTTTAAAAATTATCTAAATTTGTTGCGAGATAGGGATGATAGCGTGCGGGTGCCTTCCTGGTATTCCCTTTTTGTAAAAATGCTATGGGCAATGCAAGCTAAATATCCGGAACAGGTGAACCTGAAAACTATCACCAAAGCTCAAATATTGGAACAACAGTTACCCTGCCTTTCTGTTAAAACAGCTGTGGAAGACGGCTTATTAACGAAAGTTCCCGGTTATCAATATCTGGATAAAGAGATTTGATACTATTCTCAGATAGAATAAATAATTTAATAGAAGGTTGAGAAGGTTTAGAGTGTTGAGAGGGTTTTTGGCAGAGGGCTGAGAGCTGAGAGCGGAGAGAAAAAAAGAATAGGTCCGGGATGAACAGGATTAAAGGGATTTTAGGGATTTATAAACTTGAATGTGTTTCTATAAATGATATAAGCATCCAAGTTTTCCTTTCACCTTTCACCGTTCACCATTCATTCTCAATTCTCAATTCTCCATTCTTAATTCTCAATTTAATCTCTTTCTCTCTTTGTGCAAATATCCTTTTTTCCTTTTATGTCCTTTCAATATGGAAGGTATATAACATCTTGTTACTTAATATATAATCCCTATCTTGCTTTTCTCTTTTCTGCTTTATTTAACTTTTTAGGAGATGGAATTTTTGAATTGATATCCTATTTTTCTTCCCTCATTTCCCGTATGTTTTATCTTGCTGTATATAAATATCTTATCGCAGATAATGGGTATTGCCACCGTCAAAAATCAGGCATTGTAGAATTGAGCTAAAACGGAAAGTCCTTTCAGGTGCAGGGTTTGTTTATGATGTGCCTGCCAATAGAGGGCAAAAGCAGTGTTAATTTCGTTTACTATAGACCTGTTTAGAGTTATCTCTTCCAGATGATTACCAATTTCCGGCAGGAGGAGCAAAATTTTTCTTGCCGGGGGTGAAAGAATTAACAGAGCATCATTCGGGTAAATTTCCGGCAGACAATTTTCGCAAACAAAGCCCCCTTTACTTTTCAGATACGCAGCAGGCAGTGATATAACATTATTACATATACAGCAATTACTTAGGGGATTGCCGATGCCACTTAAGATAGTTATTCTGTTTAGAAAGCGCCAAAAAATCAGAATAGCGTTGTTTTTCACTTTTTTCAAGTATTCCAGATAGGTAATAGTGAGGTTATAAATTGTAGCTATATCTTCCTGGGGAATAATAAGATGGCTAATTAGTTCCAAGCCGGTTTCGGCAGCTGCCCAGGTAGCAGAACCAGGATAAACAGAAAAATTGCGGGTAATATTTGCTTCGCTGAAAAGCCATAAACCCTGTTCTTTCGGTTCGTAGGCAAGCAGTTCATACTCACAAAGAGGCAATAATTGCTGTTTTTCACTTTTTTTGCGGATGCCTTTGGCGATAACACTTATAGTTCCCTGTTGAAGGGAAAAAAATTGCAGAATTAAACTGCTCTCGCTATATTGGCTTTGTTTGATGAGGATTGCCTGCAGTTTTGTTTTCAAGAAAGTTTTTCCCGCACTTCTTTTAAGCTCATAGGTGTGGCATAAACGCTTTTAAAATTCGTGTAAGTAACTAATCCAGGGGGACTTTTACGCGGTTTTCGCACATAGCGTATTTGGGTATAGTCCACGGGAACATTGGCAGAAAATTTGGCTTTGGAAAACCAGGCAGCCAAATTGCAGCAAAGTTCAATAAGATAAGGACCGGGCTCTGTTTTTTTCAGGCATTTTAAAACAATGTGCGATCCGTGATAAATCCGGCAGTGAAACCAATAGTCATAAGGTCTTGCCAGCTGTGTAGTTAAATAATCATTTTCTTTGGCACGGCGTCCGATGATAATTTGAAAATCATCATTAATCTTCAATTTTAAGAGTTTATCGGCAAGAATAGCGTTGTGAACAATTTTGCGTCCTGTTGGCTTAGAGGGCAGCTTTCCGATATCAGGCAATTCCCCTTTTTCCACTTTTACGAGTAGTTCTTTCACATTTTCAATATCTTTTTCTGTCTGTGCCAGATTTTTGGTAATTATCTGCAAGCCGTTTTTGGCTTTATGATACTTTTTCAGATATAAATGCAAATTTTCCTGAGGGCTTTTGTCCGTTTGTAAAGGGATTTCTATTGTCTTCAATGCGGGGTCAAGATAATTGATTGCAGTAAAGCTCTGCATACCGGTTTTGATATTATGCAGATTGGTTTTCAAACATTCAGCGCAGGCAAGCCAAAAATCAGCTTTTTCTGCATTTTTCAGGTCTTGCAGTAAGGTCTCTTTTTTTTTCTGTAATTTTTGGAGTTCTTTCTTTAGGGCAGTATTCGTTTTTTGGCGGTTTTCTGCCTCTTCTTCCTGCTTAAACTTATTATAATACAAATAAATAAAATAATCGTTGCAGGAGGAACTACCATCAGGATAAGGGGGAGTAACCTCTTCTATAATTGGCTGAAAAGATGTTTTCGGGGGAGTGTATATAAGCCCTGATAAAATTTGTCTTTGGGGATTATCCGCATAGCTGTATTTATGAATAGCATCCAGAATTTTCATTTCTGCATCAACTAAAACGGCATTGGGTTGAGGAGGCATCAATTCTGCTATAAGTAAATATTTTTTATTCTGCTGATAGATATCCCTTTGCTGAAGTTCCAAATAGGCAAGGCGGTCATTTTCAGCTAAAGAAATACCTGTAAGATGACAATTAGTAAGCTGTTGCCAGATTTTTTTCCCTTCCTGAGGCGGACTGAAATTATTTTGCAGGAACATAAAGGTATCGCGTTTACTGAGAACTATACAAAGGGCTTTTTTATCTTTATTTTGGAATACTAAAAGCTCAGGAAACAGCCAAACGCTTTCTACTACCGATTGATAGTTAATCATTTCCAGTGTCCATTGCTTAAGAAAAGAATATTTCATTTTTGCTTTTTCCCTTTTGTCTTGACAGAATAACAGCATATATTTTTAAATACCAAATTAAATTACAAGACAAAGGAGTCAAGCATGAAAGCTACAACGGCGATTATCGTGGCAATCCTGGCAATTCTAACTATCATCTTTGCCGTTCTTTGGATTAATGCTAACGGCAAATCCAAAGATATTATGAAAAGCAACGAAGAATTGAAAAAGCTGTATGAAACCTCCACTTCCACGATTAACGAAATTCAGTCAAGCTTGGAATCGCTGGAACAAGACCTCTCCGGACAACTTTTTACGCAGAAAGAAATTCCTGGAACTTCCCCCGAAGAGCGGAGAACCAAAATAATTTCTTCCATAGCTAATATGCGAGACCAAATTGAAGCCGATAAAAAGAAAATTGCTACTCTGGAAAAACAACTTGCAACTTCCAAAAGCCAACTGAAAGGTGTTCAGGAAATTGTGAATAAACTTAAAGCCAGTATCAGCGAAAAAGAACAAATTATGGATGAATTACAACAGCGCTTAGGTATTTTGAATGAAACCCTGGAAACGGAAAGAAGAACCAGCGCTGAAGAAATTCAGAAACGCGAAATGACGATTACGGAAAAAGAACAACAGATTACGCAACAAAGCATTGAAGCAAATACAATTTATTATGTGTATGGCACTCGCAAAGAACTAATGTCCAAAGGAATTATGGATAGAAAAGGTGGACTTTTAGGCATTGGCAAGGTCTCCACCGTAAAACAAAATATCCCGGTTGAACAATTCACTACGATGAACCTGCTGGAAAATCAGCAAATTACTTTTCCGGCAACGAAAAAGGGCTATTCTATTCTCACTAATCACCCGGCCACTTCCTATAAAGTAGAAAAACAGGGAGACCAAAATGTGCTTACTATCCTTGATGCAACAAGCTTCCGGAAACAAAAATTCGTGGTAATTGAACTTCTATAACTGATATTATCTATCGCCAATAGAAAAAGGTGAGGTTAAAAAAACCTCACCTTTTTTGTTTTGAACTTTAGTTTTTTATGCCAAACTTGGAATTACTCCGCCAATCAGGAAACAGGCAGCAAAAGCAATAATCGCATAAAGTTCCGGGAACACGCCTAAAATAAGAGTTTTAGCAAAAACATCGTGTCCCGAACCAATACTCTCAATACCCGTAGCTACAATTCTGGCTTGATGATAAGCAGAAATAAGTTCCACGGTTCCTGAAATCAAACCCGCTCCTAAAATGGCACAGGCCTGAAGCATATTAATTTGGGGAGTAACATAAGCTTTGAGGATGAAGAAAGAACCAAAACCGTAAAGACCCTGCGTTCCAGGTAATGCGGATAGGATCATACAGCTGGGAAAAACATCATCCCTTTTTTTCATTGCCCCAACTGTTGCACGACCACCGATAACAGTTCCCCAGGCACTTCCGACTCCGGAAAGAGCTACCATCAGGAAAAGTCCGATCCAAGCCAAAAAATATGCTAAATTTTGGCTCGCCATAGTGGCAACAACTGGTTGAACTATTGTGTGTAAGGAATCAGGCATTTTAACCTCCCTTGTTATTCCTTTTTTCCAAAAGGTTTATATTCCAGCCCGGGACCTGCAAAAGCGGCATTTTTGTAAAACTCTACGAAAGTGAGTCGTAAAGGATGAACAAAACCGCTAAGACCTCCCAAGGCAATATTTAAAGTATGTCCAAAAAGCATAAACAGCACAAAAATTACCGGTCCGACAACTGGAATTCCGTGGGCAATTTGGCTTCCTATGGAATTCATCACAAAACCCAAAATGGCACTAGATACGCTTAAAGCAAAAAGACGGATGTAAGATAAAATATCGCCAAAGTAACCAGTAACGATTTGATAGAGCAGCCAAAAACCATTGAGAATATTAAGGATAATATTTTTACCGGGACTATTAAACAGCAAAATCATTGCCAAACCGATATAAATAGGATATTTAAGGTAGGGCTGAACTTTGCTGATATCGGTTCCTAAAAGGGAAGAGCCGAGCACTGTTAACCCAAACAATAACAGCCAGGTTCCAATAGTAGTAAGACCGAATTTAAATCCGTTTTTCCGTATTGTTTTTACAGCTGAGATAGCAATTCCGAAAAGAATTTGGATAGCTCCTAAAAGCAAAGCGTAATTAAAGATTTGATTGTTATCCTTAATAAAAATCTTATCCTTAATAGCCGGAATTGTTTTCAAATCGTAAGCCAAAGCACTGCCCATCACCCAACCCATTATTATGGAAGCAGTTCCAAAGATCATTAACAGGGTCATAATGTCTTTCATACCCTGGTTTTTCATCTTTAATTTCAAGATGACAGCTAAAATGATAATAACTATGCCATAGCCAATATCCGCATTGCAAAAACCGAAAAATAAAGCAAAGAAAGGTGCAAAAAAAGGAGTTAAATCAAACTCGTTGTAATAGGGCAGCATATACATTTTGCTGATGGGCTCAAAAAGACGGGCAAACCAGTTATTTCTTAGTTTGATGGGGGGATTTTCTTCCGGTTTGGCATCTTCGGAAACATAAATAATATTGTTTTTGTCCAGAAATTCCTTTAAGCCCTGTTCCAAACTAATAGGAATCCATCCGCTTAACAGACGGATTGTGTTTTCCGCTTCGTATTTACCCTGCTGGAGAGCATCCTCAAATTCGTATTCGCGGCTGAGGTGTTTCAATTCTTCATTGAACATTTCTATAGCAGTGGGAGCTATAGAATAAAGATAATCATCAATGTCTTTCTGTTTGTTTTCCAATTCCTTAAGCTTATCTTCAAATTCCTGCAAGGTATGCTGATGGAAAGAAAAAGTATCGGCTTCCAAACAAGGGTCGCCATCATCAGTAATAACCACGAAATATAAAATACCGCCAACTTCGTTAACAATTTTTAAGGGATAGTTTTTCTGCCATTCCGGTTTAAAGTGATTTTTTAAACAGGTATGAAAGCGAATGGTTAAGCCAGCTTCTTTCAGTTTGCGCACCAGGTCGTAATCAAAATGACCCCAGGGACTCAAATCCCGAATTTGTTTTTTTACCAAATCAATGGTGTGTTGCAGTTTTTCCTTTTCTTCTCTGGCTTCATTTATTTTATTCAGCAAGGCTTTTGTAGGTAAAGGAATTGCCTGTTTGGGAGCAATGGATTTCAGTTTAGATAAAAATTTTACGCATTCCCCATATTCCTGCATCAATTCCAGGTTTTTGGTTTGGGACTCGGTTTTTTCATCACAACTGCGGATAATATGTACTAATCCTAACTTTTGCAGATCAGCTAGGAATTTCTCATAATCCTGATGATAGAGAACAAAGGTATATTTACGCATCTTTTCTATCATACCTGGCTCCCCTGTTCAAAACGGGATTTTAGGATTTTTTGCGATGCTTTGGATAAATTTTCTTCATCTTCCAGATAGCGTTTAATTTTTAATATAGCATCTTCAAATGCAGGAATCTGCACTTTTTCATAAAGATTTACTTTTTGGGTGGTCTTTTTGCGAACCTGTTCCAGAATTTGCATCTTCCGAATGAAAAAATCCCTTTCTATTTGCAGCTGGCAGATTTCCTTCAGCAAAGCAATTCCTTCAGGAAACCAGGAAGGAGCTTTGAAAAGGTTATAATCAGCAATTTCAAATTCAATGTTTTCCAATAGCGGGGTTTTTACACCGGCTATTTTGCGGGTTTTGATTTCCACATTTTTGATTTTCAGAATGTTGGGATCAAATTCCACAAAAAGTTTCATAAAAGCATCCAGTTCTGCTGTGCGTTCTTTCACCTTTTGGTCTAAGGCAAATGCTTGATCGCGGGCTTTTTTAACTTCCAGGCGTAAAGCACTTTCTTTGTTTTTCAAGGTAGGCAATGCTCTTTGCCTAACCGCCAGTTGTTTAATCAGCTGTAATTGAGAGATTTTATTATACTGAAATTTCAGGTTCATCCTTTCTTCCAATACAAATTCATAAATTCATCCTTGATACCTATTTCAGCACGGTTGAAATACTTTTGGAAAAGTTCCCATGTTCTATCCAGCATTTCATCAGTGCTGATATTAACATCAACAGCCAGGATTTTATCGGAATACTCTTTAGCAAAATCAAGCACACGCAGATCGTAATCCGATAAGTCAAATCCGTTTTCCAGCTTGGTTTTGGCATTAGCAGCATCAGCATAAAGACGAACTGCAGTATTCATCACTTGCGGATGATCCTCTCTAGTCTTTTTACCTATAACCAGTTGTTTCAAACGCGAAAGTGAACGGAAGGGGTCTACAATAACTTTGCCGATATCCGTATCCCTTTTCAGGAAAAGCTGCCCTTCAGTAATATAACCGGTATTATCAGGAATGGCATGAGTAATATCTCCTCCCGAAAGAGTTGTAACCGCGATAATTGTTATAGAGCCCCCATCGGGAAATTGCACTGCTTTTTCATAGAGTTTTGCTAAATCGCTATAAAGTGAACCGGGCATACTATCCTTGGAAGGAATTTGGTCCATTCGGTTGGAAACAATACTTAAGGCATCACAGTATAGTGTCATATCGGTTAAAAGAACTAAAACCTTTTCGTGTTTTTCCAAAGCAAAATATTCTGCCGCAGTAAGTGCCATATTGGGAACCAACAATCTTTCCACGGTCGGGTTTTCTGTAGTATTCACGAAAGAAACGATTCTATCTATCACTCCGGCATTTTCAAAGGTGTTTTTATAAAGCAGATAATCATCATTGGAAAGCCCCATTCCCCCTAAAATTATTTTATCGCTTTGAGCACGCAAAGCCACCATAGCCATCACTTCGTTATAAGGTTGATCAGGATCAGCAAAGAAAGGTATTTTCTGTCCGGTAACCAAAGTATTATTCAAATCTATACCGGCAATTCCTGTAGCAATCAATTCCGAAGGTTGTTTACGGCGCACAGGATTAACTGAGGGACCGCCAATTTCTACTTCTTCACCTTCAATTTCAGGACCGCCATCAATGGGGTCCCCATAAGCATTAAAAAATCTTCCGCCTAATTCATCGCTAACTTTCAAAGTAGGTGCTTTTCCGAAAAAGACAACTTCAGCATCAGTTCCGATTCCTTCGGTTCCGGCAAAAATCTGTAAAGTAACATTATCACCGATAATTTTAACTACCTGAGCCAGGCGTCCTGCAACTGTAGCCAATTCTTCATTTCCTACTCCTGTTGCTTGAACAGTGCAAGTAGCTTTAGTTATTTGATTGAGTTTAGTATATATCTTTTGAAAAGCTTGGGTTTCCATTATTTAGCTCTCCTTTCCTCAACTATTTTATGAAGTTCTGCTTCGTAGTTATTAAATTCGGGGGTTTGAAATTCCATATAATTCATCTGCTTACAGATATTTATCAGCTGCGTGTAATAAGGCATAACCTCTTCGTAACTTTCAAAAACAAAATCCGCATTGCAGATTTCCAAAATCAATTCCAGCATATATTGTTGTCTTTTCATCGGGGTGGATTGGTCTACTTTATCAAAGCCATCCTGTTGTAAAATAATTCTATCCACTAGTTCGCTTTTCCAGTATTTGTCATGATAGGATAGAGGAACTCCATCATCACCTAAAATATTGATCTGTTCCTGTGCTTCTTTTCCGCGTAAAAGAATATCTTTTGTATGGTTTACATCTTTCACCCAGTGCGGATTTACATTGGCATTCAGGTATTCAATCACTTCAGGATATTCTAGATATTTACTGTAAGAATCAATAGGATCAACTGCAGGATATCTTTTACTGTCTGCCCTGGCTTGAGAAAGTGCATAAAAACAGCGTGCGGCTTTTTTTGTTGATTCCGTAACCGGCTCTTTTAAGTTTCCACCTGCAGGAGAAACAGTTCCAATAAAGGTTATAGAACCGGTGGCACCGCTTTTCAAGTAAACAAATCCAGCACGGGCATAAAAACTGGAAATAATAGCTGGAAGGTCCATTGGAAAAGCATCAGGTCCTGGCAATTCTTCCATTCTATTACTCATTTCCCGCAGTGCCTGAGCCCAACGCGAAGTGGAATCAGCCAAAAGTAATACTTTTAACCCCATATTTCTATAATATTCAGCAATCGTCATAGCAGTATAAACAGATGCTTCTCTTGCCGCTACAGGCATATTGGAAGTGTTACAAACAATGATAGTTCGTTCCATAAGTTTTCTGCCTGTTCTGGGATCATCCAGTTCCGGAAATTCCACAAAGAGTTCCACAACTTCATTTGCCCTTTCGCCACAGGCAGCCATAATGATCATATCCGCTTCTGCATTTTTGGAAATGGAATGTTGCAGAACGGTTTTTCCTGCTCCAAAAGGACCAGGAATAAAGCCCGTTCCGCCTTCAACCATAGGATTCAGGGTATCCATTGTGCGGACACCTGTTTCCAGAAGTTTGAAGGGACGCGGTTTTTCTACATAAGCAGTAATAGGGATTTTCACAGGCCACTTTTGGATCATATTAACTTCTATATCTTTGCCGTCTTTATCTGTTAAAACGGCAATGGTCTCAGTTATTTTATATTCACCTTCAGGCACGATGCTTTTAACCGTATATTCATCTTCCATCACGAAAGGAACCATAATTTTATGATTAATCCAACTTTCAGGAACTGAACCAAGCCAATCGCCCGCGCTAACTATGTTTCCAACTTTAGCAATGGGGGTAAATTTCCAAAGGGAATCCTCATCCAGGGGATCGGTATATTCACCCCTTGTAAGAAAAACACCTTTCCTTTTATTTAAATCACCTTGAAGTCCATCTAAGTTTTTGGAAAGCATTCCAGGACCAAGTTTTACTTCCAGCATCCGATTAGTAAATTCTACCGTATCGCCAGGTTTTAAACCCCGCGTGCTTTCAAAAACCTGTGTATTGGCTATGTTTCCTACAACTTTGATAACTTCCGCCATCAATTTTTCTCCACTTAAATTGATGTAGCAGATTTCATTCTGGGAAACAGGACCGGAAACCTCAACCTGAACAAGGTTGGAAATTATACCTTTAACTATACCTGTTGTCATATTTGTTACCTTCTATTTTCTTTGGGTGCTTTTTATATTGAAATCCTCAGGAAAGCTGAAACTATTGTTCAAATCGCTTAAAATGGTATTAAAGACCTCTTTTCCCAATTCCGGGGAGGACTTTATCCAGCGAGCTAAAATACGCAGCTGACAATAGTAACCTAAAATGCGGTCTATATTAAAATAATTGAAAAAGTTATAGTCCTCAACCCAGCGCCAGCGTAAAATATCGTAACCCCTTTCCCGATAGAGAATATTGTTTTGTTCATAAATACGGACAAGTGCATTGTAAAGATCATCTTCTTTACCTAAACCAAAATCTGCAGTATGGCTTTTACTTAATTTTTCTAGTGTTTCACCTTCACCTATAAGATATTGTGCATAAGGCAGATTAAATTTGCGACCATTTATCGCCGTTAAAATATTTCTGATATGAGCATCAAAGGCAAACCAATCCCTGATAAATTCATTTGAGCTTTTAGCAGTCCAGGCATAAAATTTTTTTAAGAGTGCCAATTCGGTTTGGGGTAGGGGCTGTAATTCTTCCTGCTGTAAAGTATTTATTACTATTTCTTTAATAAAATCAGGAAGAACTTCAAATTCCGCAGGGGTTTTAATTTCCGGGTTATCTATCACATTACGCAAAAAAACAAGATATTCTTCCCAAAAGGAATCTTCATACAGGCCTTCCTTATTGCGGTCTTTATTGCTTTTATACAAAATCCTTAAGAGATTGTCCAAATCCATTGGCAGATGTAAAATTTCCAGCAGACGATAATCTTTATTGCTCACTTGATTTTTTGCTTCAGCTAAAAATTCCTCCGGAGTCCAAGGTAGTTTTGTATCTTCAATAGTAATGTTGGGCAAGCCGGAGACAAAATAGTAATATTCTTGTTTCATAAATTATTGTTTACCAAAGAGGATTTCCTTAGTGCGAGGGCGTAAATAACTCTTAAACAGGTTGGCAAAATCATCTCCCTCAAATTTAATCTTATAAGTTCCATCTTCAGGAGTGATAATAAAGCCCTGTTTCATAACGGGTGAAAAATCAACCTTCAATTTACCGTCAAAGATATCTTTCAAGGATTTAATATAAAATTCGTCTAAATGCGGTTTCATCTTTTCGCTGATGATAATTGTTCCGGAAGAAGCATTTTCCTTCCAAGCAGTAAGTGTTTCCAGAATAATCTTTTTCACAAATTCCGTATCATTGAATGCCTCGTTTAGCTTAGTATTGAGGGCTTCAGAAAGGATAAGATCAGTTATTTTTTGTTTAAGAGCAGTGAGTGTGTGATTGTAAGCCATATTTAAATCGGATTCGGTGTTTTTTTTCAGGTCTGCTGCCCTTTTTTCTGCATCTTTTAAGATTCTTTCTGCCTCTGCTTTGGCTTGGGAAACTGTGTTTTCTGCTTGTTCCTTTGCTTGACTGATTATTTTTTCAGCTTCAGCATTGGCTTTGGCAACGCCTTCTTCATAAACTCTTTTAAGCAAATCTTGCAACTGGTCATTCATAATGAATCTCCAATGTTATCACTTTTTGGCACATCTAAAGAATACCAAATTTTTGTCAATTAAAATCAGTAGAAGGATTTTATTTACTCGGAGAATGCTGGAACACCGAAAATTATTCACAAAGAGAAAAAGAGATATCTTTTCTCTTGGTAATTAAACACCTCCCCTTTCAGATATTTCTTGTCAGTTCAAGGCAGTAAAAAATAATGGTAACAGAAGAAAAAGGTTTATAGATAAGGATTACCAAGTGCCTAAAAAGAAAATACAAAATAGCATAGAATACATTTGTTTCAAGATAGCTCTTGGAGTGCTAAAAATACTGCCTGCAAAAGTATCAAAGTCATTACTAAAAGGTCTATTTTGGTTTGGGGGTCAGGTGCTTGGTATTCGTAAAAATATTGCTTTAATACAACTTAGTAAGGTCTACCCGGAAAAAAGCCGAAAAGAAAAAATAGAAATTATCAAGAAATTATATAGGAATATGGCGTTATCTGTTTATGAAACTTATCTGCTGGATGATGACTTGCTATACAAAAACATTCGGATACAAGGCAGAGAAAATATTGACAAAGCCCTATCTCTGAAGAGAGGTGTGATTTTTGCTACAGCGCATTATGGAAATTGGGAAGCAGCAAGGATTTTGCCTAAAGCTGGAATTCCTGTCAGCGGAATAGCCAAACCTCAACGCAATACTTTATTTGATAAATATACTAATGCTATCCGGGAGCGTTGTGGAATGCGAATTATCAATATGAAAAGCGGTTTAAGAGATATTATTCAGGAATTTAAGAAAAATCGGATAGTTGCGATTCTTATTGACCAAAATGCTGGCAGTTCAGGAATGGTAATGGATTTTTTAGGTTTCCCTGCTTCGCATTGGAAAGGTGTAGCCAAGCTTTCTTTGCGTTATAAGGTTCCTATAGTTCCCAGTTTTGCTCGTAGAGCAGAAGACGACAGAATTCAATTTGAATTCTTTTCTCCCATTTTATATGAGGAGCTTGAAGATACAGAAGATAATTATAAAATCGTTCTGGGTGAATTAGATAAAATTTTGGAAAATCAAATTCATAAACATCCGGAACAGTGGTTTTGGGTTCACCTGAGGTGGAAACATTCCTACGATATGCTTGCTTGAGAATAATTCGGGGAAAAAGTAAAAAATCAGGCAATGGAGCTGTTATATGTTTATAGACCATCGTTATGAAGTTTTAGAACGATTGGGTTCTGGCACCTGGGCTAATGTGTATAAAGTTCGTGATATTCGTTCTAACAAACTTTTTACGCTAAAACTTTTTCAATATATTTCATCCGCAGAATTATACTCTCGTTTCAGTGCGGAAGAAATGCATCGGATCACCCAGCTTGAACATCCCAATTTGAATAGGGTAGTGGATTTTGGTCATATTGCTGACCATATTTATTTCATCAGTGAATACTTTGAAGGCAAACCCCTTTCCCGGTTTAAATTCAGCAAAAACAGAATAAATCTGATTTATGATATAGCTGTTCAAATTTCTTATGCTTTGAATGCACTTCATACACAGAACATTTTGCATAAAGACCTGAAACTGGAAAATGTCCTATACCGTCTGGAAGGAAATTCCCTTGTAGTAAAACTGATTGACTATGGTTTTTCCAAAATTGTTATCCCCCAGGATTCACAAGCTGTTTCCGGTTCATTACCTTATCTGGCACCTGAGGTTTACTTAGGAAAATCACCAAGTAAAGCCAGTGATTTTTATGCCTTAGGAGTTATTTTATACAAACTTACAACTGGTAGTTTTCCTTTTAGTATAGACCAGATAAATGCGCTTATTACAGGTGGTAATCAATATTTCATTCCCAATTTTCCCAGCGAACTGAATAAAGATATTCCTTTACCTCTGGAAAAGTTTATTTTACGCCTGCTTGACCGAAATCCCGATAACCGTTTTTCCGACAGTGAAGAAATAGTAAATTATATCAACCGTATTCAACCTGTTCAATATTCTTTTTCCGTCTCCTGGTCTATGATCAACACTTTACGCTTTAATCGTTATCTGTTGAGGGATAAATATGCACATCAGCTTTTAGATTATATTCCTGCTGTGGAAAATGGAAACGGGAAAATTATTTCCGTTATGGGGGGAGACGGTTTAGGGAAGGACAATATTATGTCCCTTTTCCGTTATCACTTATTAAGCAGAAAATACTTTATTTTTGATTACACTTGCTCCAAAACAGACCACGAGGCATTCTTTGCTCTTATCAAAGAATTTGTGCAATCTCTAAACGCTGATGAACTTCAAGAGTATACAGGTTTACAAATGATTTCTGAAAAATTCCGGCGCTACCTTTTTGAATCGGAACAGGAAGCTAAAACAATCAGCCAAACAAGTAGTGAGTTAAAATTGGATTTTGAATCAGTTAAAAGTTTACTGATTGAGCTTTCCAGCAACAAACCAATAATCTTTATTATTCGTAACTTCCAGTATGTTCATCATAATACTATAGATTTCCTCAATTTTATGTCCTCTTACATCGTAAAACATCGCATTATGATTGCCCTAACCTGTAACGATTATAATAAAATCAACCAGATTGAACATACTATTCTGCTGCATATTCCCGGCTTGAATTTGGATGAAACCAAAAAATATGTTAACCGTTTACTTGCCAATATCGCTCCTACAGGTAATCAAAACCCAATTCCTAATGCTTTTATAGAAGATATTTACAGGCGCTCAGCCGGAAATCCGCAATTTATTGTAGAAATTTTAATTGATTTGACCCAGCGGAAAAAACTCTATTATGATAAAGAATTGCATTATCCTTTAGACCTTAGTGATTATCAATTGCCTACTCGTCTGGTACATTCTATTTATTCACGCCTTAGTCACTTAAAAGATGTTAACTATTTACATTTACAAAAATTAAGCGTAGTTCAGACACCTTTAAGTCGCGAATTGATGCTTTATATTCTGAAAATAAAGGATGCAGAATTATATTCTTTGCTTAACGATAGCATTTACAACGAAATTTTAAGAAAACAGCGTAAATATTATTACTTCACTTTTATGGAAGCGAAACAGCGACTTTTCAGCGAATGCAGCGAGAGAAGGCAAATCCTCGTCTCTCAGCGTGTTTTAAAATTTTACGCCCAAGAAACAGTTCTGGATTTTGACACCTGTAAGGGTTTAATTGCTAATGCTTTTTTGGCAAATGATTATTATTGTGCACGTTCCTATTATCTTAAATATTATACGATGCTGAATCAGGAAAATGAACAAGAACAGGCGTTTGAAGCCATTCTTAATGTTTTGAATTTGGATTTTAATCCTGCTTTGCAAATTCCCCTCAAAGATATAATTGCAGATATATCTATTTTTCAGGAGAAAATGGAGATTACTGGTTTTTTTGAGCGTGCTCCATTCATCCTGCAAAGAATTACGGAATTACCGGATTTTTTTGAGAAATATTACCTTTTGGGAACGGTTAATTTCCTCGCCGAAAACCTGCGCGTAGCATTAAAATATTTCCAAACCGCGGAAAAATATGTTCAAACCGGAAAACATCAGCTTCTTGTATGGTTGGCTTATGCCCAAATATATACCAAGCTTGACCTTTCCCAAATGAAACTCTATATAGATCAAGCCTTGAAACAGGAGATGACTTTGGAACTGGAGATTGCTTTTGTTGACCGCCTAGCAGTATATTATTCTCTTAATAAAGACCTTGATACTGCAATAAAGACCATAGAAAATTTTCTGGAAAAGCTTCCCCCCGAACATAATACCTATGTTATGATTCGCTTAGCCGCTATGCATAATGACTTGGGGGTTTTTTACAGTGAACAAAAAAAGATTGAAGAAGCAAATGAACATCTCTTTACAGCTTTGAATATCTGGAACAGATACAATATAAAACGCTATCTGGGGTTGATTTACAATAATCTTTCGGACTTATATCTGAAACAGGGATTAACCGTTATTTCAGAACATTATTCCGAATTGGCTTATCAATATTCCGATGCCCTGAATTTATCAATGTCTAAAGCGTTGGCTTTATTAAATCAGGGTGAAGCTAAAATAAAAATGGGTGATTTTTCTACTGCTGAACAGAAGCTTCTGGAATGTCAAAAATTAGTACTTTCCAAAGGTAGTGATAATTATCTTCAGGCAGTAAAACGTAATCTTGCCTTATCTAAAAGCAAAATTAAGGGTTTTGGACATTACTACACCTTTATTCTGGAAAATGAACCGGAACTGATGGACGCACAAATTAAAGAAATGAATCCACTGGTAAAAACCTATTTTTACTATCTCCACGAAACAGGTAATGCCAAAAAACTGAGAAAATTACTAACCAAAAATGCTCATATCAATTACAAGCATATTCACGAAGAAGAATTTTATCATAATGCTTTGGCTTTGGCTGCTATGGCAGAAAAGGACTATGAAAGAGCTCTAAATGAACTGAAAATTGCTCTACGACATGCCGGAGAAATAAATAATAACTATGCTATAGCGGTTTTCTATATCTTACAAATCCGTTGCTATTATGGCTTAAAAGATGTGGAACGGGCTAGAGAATTAATAGAAATTGCCCTGCCCATCATTAAAAATAATCAATACCGCTATTGGCAATGCGAACTGGAAGTTTTGGCTTTAAAGCTTGACCTTTTAAGTCCTGATATTCCCCTCAGAGCAATTATAAGGCAAGTAAATGAATACCTTATCGCTTGGCAAGAATATGAATATTATCAGCTGAACGTAGAACTCTACCAAATTAAAATACAAATAGTTACTGAATTGAAACTGGAAGAAATAGCACAGGCAGAATTTGAAAAATACAAGTTATATTTGGAAAAAATCACCGAAAACATCAGTCCCGATGACAGACAGAACTACTTGACTGTAAACCTCTATTTCCTGAAAAATCTGGAAAATTTTAATCTTATTCCTGTTGCTTCCCGCAGTCGGGATTTGGTTAAACAATGGAATGATATGCTTTTCAACTTCACCAATATACATAGTATAGAAAGGATTAAATTTTTAATTGAAAAAGGGCTTATCCAAGTGCTTGCACCCTGGCAGTTCTGGCTGATGGAATATTCTGAAAAGGTCTCATCTTACACCTGTTTTCAGAGTTACAATACCGGAAAGGATAATTTAATCAATACTCAGCTTATGCCTTATATTGAAAAAGCATATAAAACTGATAACCTGGTTTTACTGGAACAAAATAATCGGCATTTGATGATTGTTCCCTTCCAGATTGGTTCTAAAAGAATAGGTTTCCTGCTCCTTTCCGATAAAGGTGAATTGCCTTTTACAAAACAGGAAACCTACCTTATGCGTTCTACTAAACAACATCTCTCTGCTCTCCTAGTTAGAATTGAGGATTTCAGTCAAATTACTCAACGCATAGAAAAAATGAATCAGCTTATGGCGATCACTCATGAATTGATGAGAATTGTGAATCTGAACGAACTGGAATCAGCAATCGTTTCTGCCTGTATTGATTTTACCAATAGCACAAGGGGCTTTCTTATCAAACGCGATAGTGATGGAGCTATTATCTATAAGGTTCAACTCAATGCTGCCAAACAAATTTTACCAACGGTTTCCGGAATTAGCAAAACCGTTTTAAGCTTATCCCAAAACACTCAAGAGTATGTTTCCACTTATAACGCTGTGGAAGATAACCGTTTCAAAAGTGCTATCAGTGTTCAGGACTATGTTTTGCACAGTATATTCTGCGCTCCCGTTGTTCTAGATAATAATGTTTACGGTTATATTTATCTGGACAATCTGAACGATAACACCAGGGAAATGTACTTGAACACAGAGTTAATAAATCTCCTGCTGGAACAGATTACTATCGCCTTAAAAAATGCTCTGCTCTATGAAAATCTACTGCAAAAGAACAACGAATTGAATACCTTTGAAACCCTGAAAGATGAATTTATGGCTATTGTTTCCCACGAATTGAATACTCCCCTCACTACTTTGCAGGGTTATGTTGCCCGTCTTAAACGCAATCTCTTTGCAGATGAAGAAGAAAAAAAGGATATTATTAATAAAATTGAAAATTCCGTAAAAAAGCTGATTCTCACTACTAATGATATAACCACCTTAAATACTTATAATTTAACCAAATCTCTCCCGCTTACAAACATATCAGTTCAGGAAATTCTGGAAATCGTCTACCAGGAAGTTCAAATTCTTTCCCGCAATCGTAAAATGTTCATTAAATTGGAAATAGAGAAGGATTTACCTCCCATTAAAGCAAACTGGGAAGCTCTTCATTTGATGATGTATAACCTAATTTTGAATGCTATCCGCTTTACTAATGATTTTGGTACTGTTATTATCGGAGCCCGAAAATCAGCTTTCCAAAGCGAAAAAATAGACGGAAAAGAAGCATTGGTTCTCTATGTTCAGGATAATGGAATCGGGATTCCTGAATATCAACTTCAGAATGTTTTTCGCACCTTCTACGAACTGAACGAAATATATGCTCACAAATCCGGGTCTATAGAATATCGCAGTAGTGGACTTGGTTTGGGTCTTTCCATCTCTAAACGCATCACAGAACTGCACGGCGGCAAAATATGGATTAAAAGTAAAGAAAATGAAGGAACTACCGTGTTTGTTTCCATTCCCTTAAAACAAAATAAATAAGTGAGATTAAAGGTTTATGAAATACTTTCTTTTTACTCTGCTTGTCCTTTTCCTTCCTTGCTTCAGTTTCGCAGAATTCATTGTGCCTCAAAACAATACCCCAATGATGGCTGTAACTAATAGCGAGAATTATGCTTACCGCTATATTGTGGAACTTTACAATGTAGGTGATTCTCTGAACCTGAACAGGGAAATTACTAATTTTAAAGCTTTATATCCCGAATCCGTCTATTTGCCGTATATCAAGTTTATTGAAGGCAATCTGGCTATGGAGGCAAATGCCTATTCCCAGGCGATAGATATTTATAAAGCCCTACTGGAAATAAATCTCAGCCAAAATGTGCGGAGTGAAATTATTCTGAATTATGCTTACTGCCTTACACAGCTGCAGCAGTATGATTCTGCTTTACAGCTCCTTCAGCGGTTGGAAACAGAAACCGGTAATCCTGTTTACCTAGAACAGGCAAATAGTTTAAGAGGGGATATTTATTTTCAACTGTGTCAATACTATTCCGCAGAAAAAGCATACCAAAGAGCTGTGAAAGCATTTCCCGATAATGAAACTCTGCGTTTTTCTCTGTTTTCCACTTACCTTGCTCTGGAAAAAGAAAATCAGGCATTGGAATTACTTAAGACACAATCACCTAAAGATACATACTTCCTAAATTACATTCAACTCTGGCTGGAATATCTTTTAGAAAATGAGCGTTATGATGATTTTGACAGCTTTGTGAGCTCCTATAAACTGGAAGAAATTGCCTTCGTTCCGGAAATTGTGGATATCAGAATCCGCCGTTCTTTACGCACAGCTGATTTTGACCAAATCTCTCAATTGCTGCAGGGATTGAATATTGATTCTCCTCAGTTTAATTATTATCGTGCTCTGGTTTTGATTAGGGAAGGGAAAGAACAGCAGGCAGATTCGCTTTTAGCTGTTTTAGTCAATTCTGTCCAACCTGAAATTGCTATTCCTGCTTATTTGGAACGTGTAAAATTGTTGTTCAAAAGGAATCAGCAGAGCGCAATGGAACAATTGCAGACCTATTTAAAACAGACCCCGAATGAGTTGATGAAAGCTGAATTATATTATACTTTGGGCTATTTTTACTTTCAACAGGAAAATTATACTGAAGCAATAAGGCAGTTAGGTCAAGCAAGAAATTACGAAACAAGCCGGGAATTGAATAGCAGAATTGATTTTCTCATTGCGGAAGCATTTTATTCCACTGGAAACAGTATCCTGGCAAAAGATGCCTTCAATCGTTATCTTAATCGCTATCCTACAGGAAGTAAAAGGGATAAGGCATTTTTCTATTTGGGTTATATCAGTTTTCAGGAAAAGGATTACCCTGAAGCAAAAAATAACTTTCAGGAGCTTATCAATCTCTATCCGGAGTCGCTCTATTGTAATGAAGCAACTTATTATCTGGCAGAAATGGATTTCTATTTGGCAAATTATAATTTAGCCCTGAAAAAATATCTTTATTTGTATAGTAAAAATCCGGAAAATGAAGTGGTTTCTTTACGCCTTGCTCAAATATATTATTATTTGGGTGATTATGGCCAAAGTGAAAGTTTTTTGCAAGACCTTGTTCCCAACTATGATATTTGTCTTTTAAAAGGAAATATTATGCTGGCAAGAAAGAATTATACAGCGGCTTTAGACCAGTTTCTTCTGGCTGAAGGTTTTGCTCCTGATAATGTGCGCAAAATTGAGGCACAAAGTTATAGAGCTTTAACTTTATATCAAATGAAACGCTTTAAAGATGCCTCTACCTTATATTTGAAACTTTCCAAAGCAAAAGAAAGCCCCGATACATATCTATTCCTAGCTGCCAAATCTGCTTATGCTGCCAGGGACTATCACCTGGCTTTGGAACTCTATAACGATTTTATTGAAAAATATCCTGAGTCATCTCATTTTCTGGAAGCCCTTACTGATATTGCCAATACTTATTATAATATGGGAAATTATGAAAGAGCAGTAAACGATTGGATAAACATTTTAACCCGTTTCCGGAATACTACAAAGTTTACTGAAAATCAACTGGCTATCATTCACGATGCCTTAGTAGGTTTGGAACTGGCTTTAAAAAGAGTAGATAACAATGATCAGCTTTTAAATGAACTTTTAGTTTTACCCGATACTTTCTTCAGCGAATATATCAAGTTTGAACTCAATTACATCCTAGTGAAGGTTTATGCTGATGAATTAAAATGGGCAGACCTGATTGCTACCGCCGAAAAAATCAGAACAGAATTTCCCACACAAAAATATGAAGACATTGAATTGCTTATGGCTACAGGACTTATTGAATTGAATAAATATGCGGAAGCGGATACTTTGCTTTCAGATTTATATTCTCAATGCAAAAATAACGAGGCATTACTGAAATGGGCAGAATTGGAATTTATTACAGGAAATTATGATTCTGCTTTGGAAAAATACCTGCTTGCCTATAAAAACAAACCCGATGACAATATTTGGGTTAAGCTTCTGGAATGCTCCGAAGCCGATAATTATAAGGAATTTGACAAACTTTGGTCTTTGGGCTCTAATTATCTTAAAAATCACCCCGAGGTAAATGTTATTCGTTTGCGGTATCTCTATAATGCTCAGCGTTTTGAAGAAGCAGAACTCCTGGCTGAATTTATCATCAATAACAGTTTGTCTACCTTAGACCATGCTACTGCCTTTTTAATAATGGGAATGATTGATTACCGTCAGCAGTCCTATACCTCAGCTGTTGCAACCTTAAAAAAGGTGATTTTGCTTTTCCCTGAATATGAAGATATTCGCAGTAAAGCAATTTATTATACAATCCTTACTTTGCTGGAATCTGGAGCGAACACAGAAGCAGAGGCATTTTTTGCTAAATATGAAGCAGACCTGGAAGAGCCAGAAAAAAAAGCACTGATGGAAATTTTGGAGGTAAATCAATGAAACGCACCTTATTAATTATCACCCTCGCTTTAACACTATCATTATTATTTTCTCAAACTCAGGAGCTTCCCGATTTAACAGTTAGTGGAGAGAGTTCCTTCAAACCATTTCTCTATAAGCGCTCTCTACTATTTTCACCGGAGCTCAATATGGGAGATAGTTTACCTGCTTTCGTTCCTCCTGGAGTTCCTTTAACCGAAAAGCCCAAACCCCTTTCCTCTATGAAATATCGCAGTTATTTACAATTTGAAGGGAATATGGATTTCGGAGTTAATAGTTTCATCAGCTATTACCCGGATAGTTCTATCCTAAATGCTCTAACTTACACTTTGGATATGCGTTCTCCAATTTCCGAAATGCTTTCCGTTCATAATAACCTTTTTTTAGGAACTGAATTCTCTGCTAATTTTCCTTTTTCTCTCCGTTTTCAGAATGTTTCCTCGCAAGCAGATGATTTTGATAATACTGTTTTGGATTTTACTTTCAGTCATCACAGGTCCGATTTAACTGTCGGAAATGTTTCTTTTAAGGATATTTCCGCTCAATTGGGTTACAACTATCTCTATCAAAAGAACCTGAAAAAATCCTACAAAGGTAACTATCTGAATGTATACCTCGCTTCCTGTCTGGAAGAGGAAGTCCTGAATTGGAAAACTAAATTTATGGTAAAATCCGGCGATTTCGGAATTCAAATTGCCCCTGTCTATAATGGTGATATTATGGATTTTTCTCAGCCGGGAATTCATTTGCTTGCTGATGCTTACACTATTGTTCCTTCCCTGGAATTTCTCTATCGCTATCCTATAACCGGTTGGGGTGTTTTAAGTTTGTCTAATGAACCCCTTTTAGAAGGAAACGACTATCTTTCTTTTCTGGAAGCGACGCCCTGGATTTCTTTCAGCGATGCTCATAAACTGAAAAAAACACCGCTGAACTTCAATGCCGGAGTAGAATATCTCTATCCTCAAAAAATAAATTTTTCTTTAAATCGTATAAATATTAAGAATAATCTACGCTATGAAATAGATAGCCCTGTTTTCATAAGCACTTCCAATTATCGCATTCCCACCCTTCGTTATACCGATGTTTTCTCCAATTTAACTTCTGTAGAAGCGTTTTTCAAACTGGATAAACTTATTATGCATCAGGGGTTGGAACTGGAACTTCCCTATTTAACAGAAAGTGACTTTACAAGAGCACCTTACCGTCCACTTCTCAATCTGGATTCCCGGTTTTCTTATAAATATAGTGACTGGTTTTTTAATCTGGATATTTTACAGCACTATTTTACTAAAGACCATTGCGGACGCGACCTTCCCGAAGCCATAATCTTCAATTTGGGGGCTGAATATCATAAGGATAATTCTGCTGTGTATGCTCAACTTGCCAATCTATTCAATAGGAAAGAATGGGTCTTTTCCGAACAACCGGGAAAGGGGCGTAACCTCTATATTGGCTTGAAACACCGATTTTAGAATAAATAAAGAATGAAAAATTGAGAACACTGGAAGGTTGACATCCCTGTCAATCCCATTTTCCGGAAGGTTGACGTCCCCGTCAACCATCCGGAAGAACGATGTCCTCGTCGTTCCACTTGCAACCAAACTATATAGTTACCGATAACTTTAATGTTTACAATGGATTTTATTACAAGAGAGTTGCTGAAAAAGTAACTTCAGGGATTAGTAGTTGACGGGGACGCCAACTTTCCGAAAAGGAGGTTGACGGGGACATCAACCATCCGGGCTTTCAACTTTCCAGCTCCTTATTTAAAGCATTCCCATAAAAAAACGATGTGGATAAGTCATAACATACTATTGTATAGTTAGATATATGGTGTAAATGTCCAAAGTATTAATTTGTTATTTAGTGAGAAAGTGGATTTTTTCTCAAAACTTTTCGTAACCAAAATCAGCAATAGAGAATTTTATGTCATTTAAAGCCCATAATACTTTAATAGAAGCATTTTCTTGGGGGTGAGACGAATTTTGTGTCTAAATTTTAAAAATAGTTCAAATAACTCTGAATTGACCTTGTGGATAAATCAATTATTGGGCAGAAAACTATTATAATAATTTGAAATAAAAGTCCTTACAAAAATGGCGGTCTCACAATTACGGGATCAATTAAACATTAGGAGACCACTATGTTAGTAATACAGAATGAAACCCCCGAATTCGTGAAAGAAAAATTGTCAAGCTTCTGTAAAAAAAATGAGTTGGAATTTACACCAATATTTTGGACTCAACTCTTTTCGCCCTATATTGAGAGCATAAATCAAGTGTTAATCTAACCTTAATCAAGCGTTAATAGTAAACGCTTGATTAAGGTATGTTAAACGCTAGATTAATAGCTTTAGGAAAGGAGGATAGGAGACAGCAATAGTATATTTTGTTTTATCTTACAATTGCCAGGCAGTCCCCCCAAAAAATGCTGTGGATAAGTTATAACACACTGTTGTATAGTTAGATATGTTATTAAAAATATTAATGCTCTCATTGCTTTAGCATTGTTTTTCAGCTATATGGCTAAAAAGTATATTGCCAAATTCGCTGTTGAATTCCCTAAAATAATAAACAAAAAAAAGAAGATATATCTATGTCTAAAGAATTCATATAATACAGAATAGCTGAAGTTATTACAGTATGCATTAACTTTATTATCCAGTATAAACGAAAATTAAGCTTAGCAGAATGTAACAACCAGCATCAAATGAAAATAGGACTCCTGTAAAAAAATATGGGAATGCCAATTTTAGATTTCTATTGACAAGTTTTTTGATTCACAAGAGACGGTAAAATTAAAGTTGGATATTAAGGAGGTTTAGTAGATATGAGTTATCAGTTTCAGGGCTGTGTTCAAAATATTTGATACTGAAGCTAAAAAAGATGAGTAGAATTATGCAATGTAACCAAAAAATTTATTCATTATCGCCTTTTTATCTAAACCTTAAGAAATAGAAAATGAAGGATAATGCACTAACTAATTATCACTCTAAGTATTTCGCCTGCGAGCTGACCAAAAAATGTTCTTCTGATAGCGATGAGCGGTTTGCCGGAACTATGGTAGATGCACAAGTAGATCTTAATCCCCATCAAATTGATGCTGCTCTATTTGCTTTTCATTCTCCCTTATCCAGAGGTGCAATACTTGCTGATGAAGTAGGTCTTGGTAAAACTATTGAAGCAGGATTATTAATATCGCAAAAGTGGGCAGAATACAAACGCAAAATTCTTATTATTACTCCTGCCAGTTTACGGAAGCAATGGTATCAGGAAATAATGGAAAAGTTTTTTATCCCTTGTGAGATTCTGGAAACAAAATCTTATAATAGTGAGAGACGCAAAGGTAATTTACGCCCCTTCCTGAAAGATAATACTATAAACATTTGTTCATACCATTTTGCTAAAAGCAAGGCATCTGATATTGCCTCCATTCCTTGGGACCTGGTAGTTTTTGATGAAGCACATCGTCTGCGAAATGTTTATAAACCAACCAATATTATGGCAAATACTCTAAAACAAGCATTGATGAGTGCTCCCAAACTTTTATTAACTGCAACGCCCCTACAAAACTCTCTGCTGGAATTATATGGTCTGGTAAGTATTATTGATGATCATATATTTGGAGACCTGAGAACTTATAAAGAACACTACACTTATCTTGACGAAGAAAATACATTTACAGAGCTGAAACTTCGTCTTAAGCCCGTTTGCCATAGAACATTAAGAAGACAGGTTGAGCCATATATAAAATATACAAGACGCCACGCTATTTTGCAAGAATTTACTCCCGAAGATAATGAAGACAAACTATATAATTCGGTTTCCGAGTTTTTACGCAGGGATAATTTAATGTCTCTTCCTTCCAGTCAGAGAAGTTTAATAATACTGGTAATGAGAAAACTTATGGCTTCCTCTTCTTATGCTATTGCTGGAGCTTTGGAAACAATCATAAAAAGATTGAAAGACAGAATCCGAAATACTCTGATTACTACTAAGCTTACAGAAGATATTGCTAAAGATTATGATTGCTTTGAAGAAGATGCGGAAGAAATGGAAAACGGTAATAACCAGGATGAACTTAGCCCCCAAGATATTAAATCCCTTCAGGAAGAAATTCTGGAGCTTTCAAAACTAAAAGAATTGGCTACATCCATAGAATTTAATGCCAAAGGCAAAGCACTGTTATTAGCTTTGGAAAAGGCATTTGCCCGAGCTGAAACATTAGGTGCTCCCCGTAAAGCAATAATTTTTACTGAGTCACGCAAAACACAAGATTATATTTTAAGAGTTCTTAGTGAAACACCCTATAAAGATAATATTGTTCTTTTTAACGGTTCCAATAGCGATGAACGCTCTAAGGAAATATACCATAAATGGCTAAAAAAATATTCAGGAACAGATAAAATTACCGGCTCCAAAACAGCCGATATGAGAAATGCCATAGTGGATTATTTTGAAGATGAAGGAATTATTATGATCGCAACTGAAGCAGGAGCTGAAGGAATCAATCTTCAATTCTGCTCTCTGGTTGTAAATTATGATTTACCCTGGAATCCTCAAAGAATTGAACAAAGAATTGGCAGATGCCATCGCTATGGACAAAAATTTGATGTTGTAGTTGTTAATTTTCTGAATAATAAGAACGCTGCAGATCAAAGAGTATATGAACTTTTAAATGATAAATTCCGCCTTTTTGAGGGTATTTTTGGAGCCAGTGATGAAGTTTTGGGGGCAATAGAATCCGGTGTGGATTTAGAAAAAAGAATTGTGGATATATACCAAAATTGCCGCAAAGAAGAAGAAATAAATAGAGCATTTGATGAACTTCAAAGTGAATTAATGGAATTAATAGATGAGAAAGTTACTCAATCACGCCAACTTTTACTGGAAAATTTTGATCAGGAAGTGCGCGATAAACTTAAAATCCGTGAGAATAAATCCAACTATCTCTTAAATAAATATGAACAGCTGTTAATGAAATTAACTGAATATGAATTAAAGGAGTATTGCCAATTTAAAGATAGTTCCAGTTTTTTGTTAAAAGAAAATCCTTTCCCGGAAGAAAATATTCCTACTGGTTTATATGAATTACCACGTAGAACGGGTGAGGCATTTTTATATAGATTATCACATAAACTGGCAATTAAATTGATTGATCAAGCCAAAGAAAGACAATTACCACCTGCCGAAATTGAATTTTGCTACAATTCTTCCTCCGGTAGAAACTATGCTCTGGAACAATTCTTAAATAAAGAGGGTTTGCTGTCCTTAACATTGTTAACAGTTGAATCATTTGATCAAATAGAAGAATACATTGTATTTTCGGCAGCAACTAATGAAAGTGAAGTTATCTTTCCTGATGAAATTCCCAAACTATTCAATTTTCCGGCAAAAGTGATAAGAGAATTGACTAAAGAAGATATAATGAAATATCCTGTTTACCCTGATGTGGGAAAGAAAACGACAGAACAAATTGAACTCATAAAACATGAAATATCCAAAAGAAATGCTCAATTCTTTGATGCCGAAGCGCAGAAAATAGAATCCTGGAGTGATGACCTGAAAAATGGACTGGAATATGAAATTAAAGAACTGGATAAAAAAATGAAAGAAGTGAGAAAATCTGCCCGTATTGCCTTATCTCTGGAAGAAAAACTTCAATATCAAAAAGAACTAAGCACTTTGGAAAAATCCAGAAATGCAAAACGAAAAGCTCTATTTGATGAACAAGATAAAATTGATGCACAAAGAGAAAATCTTATCCAAGAAATTGAAAACAAACTGAATCAAAATATCATTCAAACCAATCAGTTTGAAATAATTTGGAGGTTATATGAAAGACCTGGATAGTTATCAGGACAACATCTTTGAGAAACTAAAAAAAGTAAATGAATATGGCTCAGAATATTGGCTTGCCAGAGAACTTGCCGAAACCCTCGGATATTCACAATGGCGAAATTTTGTGAATGTTATAGATAAAGCTAAAGAAGCGTGTAAAAATACCGGTAACAATACCTTAGATCATTTTGCTGACATCAGCAAAACGATCAATGATATCAGAAGTAAAAACATAATATAAGGAGCATTATTATTATGAAACAAATAAAAAAGGAAGACATCACAAAACAAATTAATTTATATCTATTAGAGAAGAGAACTAATATTGAAGATGCAAGTTTTCCTGGATATGCTAAAGTAAAAGTTGAAACAAAATCAGAACCAAATTATGTATTATTTTTTCAATTACCAGAGGAAAAAGAAGTAAAATGGTTCAATGTCTTCAATGGCTTGAATTTGGATCTAAAAGATTTCAACTATGAAGCACCAAAGGTAAAATATTCAGGATTTATTTTATTGATTAATTTGGAAAAGAGAACTTATGCCTGTACTGGAGGATTAGGGTTTCATGCTTTGACAAAAATATATAACATTGAACCAAGGTTTGGACTAAAAATCGCGAAAAAAATAATAATTCCGTTACAATTAAAAGGATTAGTTCAAAAGGACGCAGGAGGTATGCTCAATAGCTTGGATAGAGTATTTAAACCAGGATATTTACCAATAGGAGATTTTGAAAATTTGCATCGCGTGATAACTAATTTAAGAGCAAGTGCAAAAAAAGATGAATCAACAATAATGGACCAAGATTTTGAAATAGGCCATAGCATCAAAGCCGGTGATTCATTGAATGTATCAGGACAAAAAGATTTTAAAGGAATTTTAAGCTTTATTGAAAGGGTGGATTCAATATATAACAGGAAATGCGAAGATACTTTAGAAATACCAGAAATGCTATATGTAAATCCGAAATTTGAAAAAGAACTTATAAGCAAGTTAGAATATGAATTATGCGAAGCAATAAAAAAAAATAAAATTGAAAATCTATTTATTGATGATATGGAAATTGGTTTCTTGCCTGATCGAATAAATAGCTATAAAATCCATTGTGGGAAAAAAGCTAGAGATGATATAAAAACAGTATCAGATGTTTTTATAGAAGCATCTGAATTACTTAATAATGATAATGATATAAATAAGATACAAATTGAATTTGATGTTGATGATGATATTTATAATCTGAATAAGAAGAAATTAAGGTATTATATTTGTGGAGATATTACATATCAAGGTATAACCTATTTTACTATAAGCAATAGATGGTATCGAGCTGATGAGAAATTTGTTGAACAGTTAGATTCTCTAATCAATGAAATTACTTGCTTATCATGTGAAAAGTTAGAACTACCTCTATGGGGAAAAAATTATAAAGAAGATGATTATATAAAAGAATTATACAATGACAAATATACAATTCTTCACAGGCATCTAATACATCCTTCAAATGGGTATGATAAAATTGAGTTATGTGACATAATGAAAAAAGATAACGATGTATTCTACTGGATAAATATAAAGCATGCATCTGGTGCTAAATTAAGAGAACTTTTTTCGCAAGGTTATACTTCTGCTCATTTATTTAGAGATGATAGAGAATTCAAAAATAAAGTAATTAATGCAGATATGGATAATGTTAAAAATCATCAATTAAAAAAAGAAGATATAGATTTACTAAAAGAACTTGAAAATGTGGCATATAGAGATATTAAAATAATATTTGCTATTTATGATGAAACTCATCCTTGTAATGTAGATGTCAGTAAACCGAAAACAACAGATGCTTTAGGTGAAACACTCTCATTATATGCTAAAATTGATTTACTAAGTAGGCAACTGAATATAAGGTCTCTTGGCTATGATGTAGGAGTTGTTAGAATTAAGGATAAGTAATATAAACATTTTTAAAGGTAACACTATGAAAAATAACAAGCTTGAACTAACATGGATCGGGAAGGAAAAAAAGCCAAAACTTGAACCGCGAGTTTTGATTGAAGATTTTGAAAAGTCGTATTATGCTGAGCAAAGAATTTCAGAAAAAGACATCTATGATAATATGTTGATTTTCGGAGATAACCTCTTAGCATTAAAAGCACTGGATTCAAAACTACATGGTGGAATAAAATGTGTTTATATAGACCCTCCATTTAATACAAAACAGGCTTTTGAACATTATGATGATAATCTTGAACATTCTGTCTGGCTTTCCTTAATGAGAGATAGAATAGAATTAATATATTCTCTTTTAGCAGATGACGGCATATTATTTGTACATTTAAATATAGAAGAGTTAGCATATTTTCAAGTAATGTGCGATGGAATATTTGGTAGGGATAACTTAGTTCAGATAATAACCGTAAAGTCAGCCAGTACTGCAAGTTTCAGATCTATTAATACTTGCCCAGTAACTGTTGCAGAATATATATTAATGTATTCTAAAAAACGGGAAAAATATAATAGACCTATGCAATATGTTCCATCTCAGTACACTGAAGATTATGGCACCTACATAATAAACAGAGATCAAACAGTAGATAAATGGAAATTGCAATCTATTGCTGAAATAGTATATAATAATCATGGCTTTTCAGATTGGAAAGAAGCAAAAAAAGCTTGGGGAATTAATTGGAAACATATAAGATTGTTAGAAATGGCAGATTTTTCATTAAAAAATGCTAATTCTGTTGTTAGTTTAAATACTCTTCAAAAACCCTCTAAGCAAATACAAGAATTAATTGAATTATCATTTGATAACAGGGGTATTGTTTTTGAGTATAAAAGAGATAACAAGGACTCAATCTATATATATAATGGAAGGACTTTGGCTTTTTTGAGTTCTAAAATAAGAGAATTCAATGGTATTCCTCAACCATCAGAAGTTCTTACAAATATATGGAATGATATTTCATACTTAAGTTTAGGTCATGAAGGTGGAGTGGATTTTAAAAATGGAAAAAAACCAGAATCACTTATTAAACGAATTCTGGAAATTGCAACTGACGAAGGTGACATAGTTCTTGATTCATTTGCAGGTTCAGGAACGACAGGAGCGGTAGCACATAAAATGGGAAGAAGATGGATAATGGTAGAGCTCGGAGAACATTGTCATACTCATATTATACCCAGAATGAAAAAAGTTATAGATGGAACGGATCAGGGAGGCATAAGTAAAGATGTAAACTGGAAAGGTGGAGGTGGCTTCAGATATTATCGTTTAGCTCCTTCATTGCTGGAAAAGGATAAATGGGGAAATTGGGTTATAAGCAAGGACTATAATAAAGAACTTTTAGCTGAAGCAATATGTAAACTTGAGGGTTTTATTTATGCACCAAGTGAAACAATATTCTGGCAGCAGGGTTATTCCACTGAAAGTGATTATATCTATGTAACTACGCAAATACTTAATGAAGAGCAAATAAGGTTAATTAGTGAAGAAGTGGGAGAAAATAGAACTTTACTAATCCTTTGTCTTGCTTTCACAGCTGATGTTTCCAAGTTCAATAATTTAACTGTGAAAAAGATTCCAAAGCAGATATTAAACAAATGTGAATACGGTAAAGATGATTACAGTTTGAATATCAGGAATCTTCCTTTGATGGAGCAACCGGAAAAACAAAGCAATATATTTGAAGAGGGGGAAATATGAATCCTGAAAGAGAAGTAAATGCCATATCCGGTCGTTTAAGTTTGCGTCCTCCGCAAAGAAAGTCGTTGGAAATATTAAACAGGATAACAGAAATATATGATTTAAATTCTGCAATTATGGATAAGAAATCAATAAATTCTACCGAGGTTTTGAGCACGATAAAGAAAGAATTTCCCCAAATAAAGGATTTTGAAAGGGATTTTCCTTCTTTTTGTTTTGCTTTAGCAACGGGAGTAGGAAAAACCCGTTTGATGGGAGCTTTTATAACTTTTCTATACAGGGTTTTCGGTATATGTAACTATTTTGTTTTAGCACCCAATCTGACAATTTACAATAAGCTTCAACAGGATTTTACTCCCAATACACCTAAGTATGTTTTTAATGGGATATCGGAATTTGCTGTAAATCCTCCTGTGCTGATAACAGGAGATAATTATAATAAGCAATCTACTATTCAATCAGACAGGGCAGGACAAGCCATTATAGAGAGTGTAATAAGTGAAATTAGAATAAACATTTTCAATATCTCCAAAATAAATTCCGAAGTTAGAGGAGGTAAAGAACCAAGGATTAAAAGATTATCCGAATACCTGGGGCAAAGTTATTTTGAGTATTTAGCATCGTTGCCGGATTTGGTTTTAATAATGGATGAATCACATCGCTATAGAGCAACTGCAGGTGCAAGAGCAATAAATGAATTGAAGCCGATTTTGGGATTGGAATTAACCGCCACACCTTTTGTAGAAACAACCAGGGGACCTATTCCCTTTAGAAATGTGATCTATAGCTATCCTTTGGCGAAAGCAATGGAAGATGGATTTGTAAAAGAACCGGCTGTAATAACTCAGAAAAACTTTGATCCCAAAAACTTTAGCTCGGATGCTTTGGAAGAAATTAAACTGAAAGATGGAATAAGTTTGCATGAAATTACTAAAGTGGAATTAACCACTTATGCCAAGCAAAATGGAAAGCCACTTGTGAAACCTTTTGTTTTAGTTATAGCAAGAGATACATTGCATTCAGGGAAATTGCTGGAGACCATAAAATCAGATGATTTTTTTGGAGGCAGATATAAAGACAAAGTTATTCAAGTTGATTCCAGCGTAACGGGAGAAAAAGAAGATGAGATGATTGAGCGTTTGCTGAATGTGGAAAAGTGGGAAGAACCAACCGAAATAGTTATCCATGTAAATATGTTAAAAGAGGGCTGGGATGTTACCAATCTTTATACTATCGTTCCTTTAAGAGCAGCTAATGCCAGAATATTAATTGAACAATCAATTGGAAGAGGACTGCGTTTACCTTATGGAAAGAGAACAGGTGTTGATAGTATAGATCGTTTGAATATTGTTGCTCACGATAAATTTCAGGAAATATTGGATGAAGCAAATCGTCCGGGTTCCATAATTCATTTAGAGCAGTTTATTTTAGACCCTGATAAGGATTTGGAGGGTTTGCAGACAGTAGAAAGCTATCCGGAAAGTGAAACAATTTTTGCTGAAAAGCAAATTAATCCCGATCTGCAATATGAATACCCAGTTCAGAAACAGGAAGAACTCTTTACTTCTGAAATAGAAAAGAAAATTGCCCGCATAACTTATGAAATAATAAAAAAAAATGAAAATCAGCCAAACAGTAAAGCATTGACTGACGATTCTATCCAGCAACTCATTGTTCAGGAAGTAAAACAAAATCTTACCGGAGAACAGCTGGAATTGCAAGGGTTACTGGAAGAAGTTGATATTGCACGAATAGTTAAATCAACTACAGATTATGTAATAGACAAAATAATAGATATCCCGAGAATACTTTTATCCCCCGTTGGAGATATAACAATTGACTATCATCCGTTTGAGCTTGATTGCTCTAAATTGAATTATAATCCGGTGTCCAGAGAACTTTATGCACAATTATTAAGGACAAATGAGCAGCAACAGATTACCGGCAAATCCTATTTTATAAAAGAAACCCGTCTGGAGGACTATATTGTTAGAGAACTATGTAATTATGACGATGTTGCTTATGATGTTCATTCAGATTTTATTTATGAACTTGCAGGTCAGGCAGTAAATCATTTTCTAAGTTATTTAAAAGATGAAAAAGAAGTAACCAAAGTTTTGGTATACTATCAAAAAGCAATAGCAGAATATATTCATACTCAGATGGTAGAGCATCAATATGAAAGGCCAGTAGAATATGAAGTTGTCTTAAGTAAGGGCTTTACGGAACTAAAAAAATCGGCTTATACTGCAAGGAAAAATGATCAGGTATGTTATTTTCAAACAACCCCTGCTGATAAAAGTAAAATACCTTCAATGCTTTTCGGGGGCTATAAAAAGTGCCTTTATCAGATATGTAAATTCCAATCCTATCAAGAATTGCTTATGTCCAGAATACTGGAAAGAGATGCGCTAAAATGGTTTAAACCAGCTATAGGTCAATTTCAGATATTTTATAAAAAAACAGGAAGATATGAGGTTGAATATGTTCCCGATTTAATAGCTGAAACAGAAAATGAAATCTATATGATTGAAGTTAAATCTATTATGGAATTGGAAGATAGTATTGTATTAGCTAAAAAAGATGCTGCTATAAAATGGTGTAATCTTGCAACATCACACAATTTGAAACATTCTGGCAAACCTTGGTTTTATCTCTTAATTCCTCATAATGCAATAGGTGATTTTACTGATTTAATGTCTCTTGCTCAGCAGTATAAAGCATAAATATTTTTTATTTTGAATATAATGCAGTTGGTAAAAGAATGAACAGGATTAAAGTGAAAGGAAATTTTTCAGTGGAAGAGCTGAAAGAGAGAATGATTAGCAGTAAGGATATGGCTGAAAGGAAAAGATGGCAGGCATTGTATTTGGCAAAGACAGGAAAATATACTGTCAAAGAGATTGCAGATATAATAAAGGTTTCGGTTTATACTATCAATAAATGGGTATATAATTTCAATCACAAGGGTGAAGAAGGGATAAAGAGTCATAAAAAAGGTGGAAATCACAGTTCTTTTTTAAGCTGGCAGGAAGAGGAAGATTTTTTGGCTGAACTGAAAAGGAAGGCAGAAAGCGGTATACTTTTAACTGTTAAAAATATCAAGGCAGAACTGGAAAAAAAATTAGGTCACACTGTTTCCAAAGATTATCCTTATGATTTGCTTCACAGGCATAAATGGCAAAAAACAGTTTACCAACACAACCAGAAATGGCAGAGTAAAAGAAAGTAAGAAAAACATACATCAAAACAGAATTAGTGAAGGGGGAACGATCTTATTGTTTATCTTTCTTTGAACGGGGGGTTTACGCTTCCATCGCTTATTTAATAGTTGACGGGGACATCAACCTTCCGGGAAAACGATGTCCTCGTTGTTTTTTATGGTTGACGAGGACATCAACCTTCCGGAAAAACGATGTCCTCGTCGTTTATTATGGTTGACGGGGACATCAACCTTCCGGGAAAAACGATGTTTTCGTTGTTTATTATGGTTGACGGGGACATCAACCTTCCGGAGGAACGATGTCCTCCGGCTACACCTTTCCAGGAAGGATTGCTTACGCAATACGGATTCATTACTGATTCCATCCATAATGGGTAGGCAATGAGTAGGTAATGCAATTAAGGAAGGGATGAAAAAAAAGGATAACAGCTTATAAAACAAGATGATGTAAATATAAAAATAGTGCTTGACCGTAACTGGCATTGTTCAAATAAGGTATGCCTATAAAAGGAACTTGGGGAAAAAGGAAGCAGTGAAACAAAAACAGACACAAATTGAGGACTTTATCAGAGCTTTTAAGCAGGAAAAGCGTTTTTCTTCCACAATTGTAGCTGAAAATATAGAACCCTCTAAAGTGGCGCAAACGGATTTGTATCCTGAGGGTATTTTACCACCTGTGCAGAAATTACTGATAAACAGTGGAATAGAAAAGCTCTATATTCATCAGGCAGAGGCAATTAAAGCTCTTTTAGCAGGGGAAAATGTAGTTGTAAGTGCCGGGGTTGCCAGCGGGAAAAGTTTGGTTTATCAGTCAGTTATTTTAAACAAAATAGTGCAAAATCCGCAAAGTAGAGCTTTACTTCTTTTTCCTACAAAGGCATTGGCACAGGATCAGGCACAGAAAATGCAGACACTTTGTAAAGAGTTGAACAGACAAAATTCTGCTATACCTGCAATAATAAATGGTATTTACGATGGTGATACAGCAACGGATTTACGGGGAAAACTGCGTAAACAGGCAAATATTCTTTTTACTAATCCTGATATGTTGCATTTGGGTATTTTACCGAATCATACTTTGTGGAGTGCATTTTTCTCCCGTTTAGTTTATGTGATAATTGATGAGGTGCATATTTACAGGGGAGTTTTCGGTTCGCATACGGCAAATGTAATCAGGCGTTTGAAACGCATTACTGCTGTTTATGGTCAAAAACCGCAGTTTATTTTCACTTCCGCTACTTTAGCCAATGCGCGTGAACTTGCCGAAACCCTTATTGAAGAGCCGGTTGTGTTGATAGATAAAGATGGCTCTCCTAAAGGAGAAAGGCATTTTTATATTTGCAATCCACCTGTTATTGAGCCCGCTTTAGGCATCCGGAGAAGTGCTACCCAGGAAATAAGCAGTATTGCCAAAGGTCTTTTACAAACAAATTTACAGGCGCTTCTTTTTACCGGCAGCCGACGCAGTGTGGAACTCATTTTTCGTTATTTAACCAGTGATCAGAAATTGGCAGATAAAGTCCGCAGTTACAGAAGCGGTTATTTAGCTGAAGAGCGCAGAAAAGTGGAAAATGATTTGCGCACAGGTAAAATCGGTTTAGTAATTTCTACCAATGCTTTAGAGCTGGGAATTGATATCGGAGGTCTGGATGCTATCCTTTTAAATGGCTATCCCGGAACAATTTGTGCCACCAGACAAGAAGCCGGTAGAGCAGGAAGAAAAGGAAATCTGTCTCTATGTATTTTGGAAGCAAGCGGAAATCCTTTAGACCAATATATTTGTCAGCATCCCGAATATATTTTTGAAAACAACCCTGAACAGGCATTAATAGACCCCGATAACAGCGAAATTTTACGCCTGCAACTGCTTTGTGCCATAAGTGAAATGGCTTTGAAGGATGGAGAAAATTTTGGTGCCTTGAGTTTTGCTGAAATTCAAGGTCACCTCTTTGCCCTTGAGGATGAGGGTTTAATAAAACATATCGGTAACCGCTATATTGGTTTGAGCGGAAAATATCCTGCCGGAGATGTTTCTTTACGCAATGCGGGAAATCAATTTCAAATTCTGGCAGATGACGAATTAGTCGGTTGGGTAGATTCCGGAAGCGTAAAATGGATGACACATCCTAATGCCATTTACCTCCATCAGGGTGAAACCTGGGTGGTTAAAGAACTGAATACGGAACAGAAAAAAGTGATTTTAGAGCCCGTTCAGGTAAATTATTACACGCAGGCGACTCAATTCACTGAAATTGCCTTGAACAAGTTATTGCGCTTAGAAAATGTTACCGGAGGTAGAAAACACTTTGGGGAAGTGACAGTTACCAAAACTATAACCGGCTTTAAACGCTTGCGGTTTTGGACAATGGAAGTTTTGGATCAGGAGGAACTTGACCTGCCACCCGAAATTATGCAGACCAGGGCATATTGGATATCCCTTTCGGAAGAAACAGTGGAAAGAATCCGTGAGCAGGGTTTGTGGAATAACGATAAAAATGATTACGGTAATAAGTGGGAAGAAATTTGTGAAAAAATCTGCCGGCGAGATAATTATCACTGCCGGAATTGTGGAGCTACAGGGGATTTGGAAGTTCATCATATAATTCCATTTCGGCGTTTTGAAGACCCAGATGAAGCCAATGAGCCGGATAATCTTGTTGCTTTGTGTCCACGCTGTCACCGTTTGGCAGAAACAAGAGTGCATATTCAAAGCGGTTTATCTGCCTTAGCTTATCTGCTTGGTAATTTGGCACCTTTTTTTGTAATGTGCGCACCTCAGGATTTGGGTGTGCATAGTGAAGATAAATCCCCCCTGGCACTTGGCAATCCTGTAATTGTTATTTATGATAATTTTCCCGGGGGAATAGGTCTCAGCCGGAAATTGTATGAATTGCATAATCAACTTTTGTATGCAGGAATAGATAGAATTCAAGGTTGTGCTTGTGAAAACGGCTGTCCTGCCTGCGTGGGTCCTGTAGCGGAAAACGGTATAGGTGCAAAGGAAGAAGCACTGGCTATATTGAAAGAACTGATAAAGAAATGAAGAATGAAGAAGGAATTAAATCAGGAGATATTTGCGTCTTCATAGCCGTATCTTGTTTAATATCTTAATGGTGCAAATGACTAATAACGACTTGGCAGCAACACAGATTTTACATATAACACGGATTTTGTAACATTATAATTCTTAAGCAAATAAATCCTGTTAATCCAGTTATTTTAAGTTCATTCTTCATTTCTCAGCTTTTTCTTGCTTTTGTTGAATTTTGCTGTAGTTTATCTATAAAAAAGAAGATAATGCCCATACAGAAAAAAAAGGGGTAATAGGTGAAAAAAGCATTATTAGTAACTGTGCTGTTAATAGCCACAATTCTGTTGTTTGCTCTTCCTGCAGAATTTAGCCGTTCCCAAAATCCGGAACTTTATAAAGAACTTTCTGCAAAAGCTAAAAACAATCTGAAACATTTAACTTTAGAGCAAAAGCAGCAATACAAAGACCTGCTGAAACAATATCCCGATATTTTGATGAACTATTTACTTGCTTACGAAAGTGACAGTAATTTGGCAGAAGCCAATCCTGAAGACATAAAAAGCAATTATGAAACAATTTGTGCTCTGCTGAATAAAAAAGGATTGAATTATCCTGTTGACTTTTTCCTTTCCTATGTAGCCAAACAAACCGTTTCTGATGAACCCCTTACAGCTTATAGGAACATATTATTGAAAGACGGTCTGCAAAATATAATCAATACGACGAATACGGATCTGGAAAAATATCATGCTGTAACTCTCTGGTGTGTTTCCCGGATTCAATTTCAACAGACCTCCGGAAGAGATCAAAGTCCTCTGGATATAGTGCAAAAATCCTTAATCGGACGCTGTGAAGAAATGCAGATTTTACTTGTTTCTGCCTGCAGAACAATTGGACTTCCTGCCCGTCCTGCATATACACCTTGGTGGGCTCATACGGATAATAATCATGCCTGGACGGAAATTTATTTGGATGGTGAATGGCATTATACAGGAGATATGGATATGGCTTGGTTTCCGGATAATACCTGGTTCAGTGATTTAGTGGATAAAACAGTGCTGATTTTGGCAGACGGAACTTTAACAACCTGGGAAGATGAGGTTTTAATTAAAGGTAAATATGATGCGGTAATCAATTCTACTGCAAATTATACAAAAGAGAGAAGTCGGAAAGTGAAAATAAAGGTTTTAAATAAAAATAATATGCCAATACCTAATGCTAATGTTATTCCAATGGTCTTCAACTGGGGTTCGTTAAGGTCTTTAATTAATTTGACTACTGATAAAAATGGCTTTCTGGAATTTACTACAGGTAGGGGTGCTTTTTATCTTTCGGTTTACACTAAAGAAGGTAAAGCTCTCGTTTTGATTCCTTCCAATGAGGAAAAAACAATAGGACAAACGATAATCCTTGACAACATTGATTTTGCAGGTGGGTGGTCAACTCTGGAATATCCTGAATTTTCAGGAGAAAGCAAAACTCAACCCGACGAATATCTTAATGCTGTTAATTTGGAAAAACAACGCTGGCAGGAAAAACAAAAGGTATGGGAAAAGGAAGCACTGAAAACAAAAACTACAGATGATTCCCTGGTAATAAAAGTTGCTCTTGCCTGCAGAGGAAATTATTCTTCTTTTTGGCAATTTTATCAGCGGAATCCTAATCCCGACAGCAATTTTCTGCAGTTCCTGCTGGAAGGTGATCCCAAACTTTTGTGGCAGGCAAATGCAGAGCTGTTGGAAGCCCTTTATGAGAATTGGCTAAAACTGTATAAACCGGAGATGGATGAAGAATATGTTATGAGTTTATTCTCTCCTGCGGTTTACTATGAAGACCTGCCCAAACCGGTAAACTATAAAAAAGGTAAAGCACAACTCTATCCGGAATCATTTCGTTATCAATTTCCCCATAATCGGGAGGGAGTTATAAAAGTGCTTTCCCGATTGAAAAAAAAATACAAAATAAACTCCAAAAAGGTATTAAGCGGACTTCTCCCTTTGCATATTATGCTTCAACATAAGAACTTAACTGCAGTGCAGTATAAAATTATGGCTGTTTGCATTTTGAGGGCTAATGGCTATCCTTCTGAATTTTCGCGTATTCCAAATTTGGTTTCCGTGTTCATTGATGGTGACTGGCAATATGTGAATGTGGTAAAATGCACTTGGGAAGACCTGTCCAAAGACAACAAAACCAATACCTTTGAACTAACTTTACAAATCAAAGATGATAAGGGAACTCCAATTGAGGTTAAAGAAGAACAACTAACTCTTTGCAGTTATGCTGATGGAGCATTCTATCCCTTAAATAATAATTTTGAATATCCGGAGTCGGGAAAATACAGCGGTATTTTTCCTGTTTCAGATATCTGGCTGCAGTTTGGATATCGGGTTTCGGAAAATCAAACAAAGGTCTTACTTCAGCCCTTAAAACCTGAAGTGGATGATTCTTTGTCCCTGGAAATTATTGCAGAGGACTATCCGGTTGAGAAAAAAGATTAGCTCTCTAATATTACACTGATTTCATAAATAAAAAAAGGAGATAAGAATTGCCCGAACTGCCTGAAGTGCAAAGCATTATCAACGATTTGGAAAAAGTATTGAAGGGGAAAATCATTCAAAGTGTTGATTGCTATTATCCGGGAACGGTGATTGCAGATGAACTGCTGAAAGCAAATCCCTTTCCAGCCAGGGTTTGGGAAATAAAACGCCGCGGGAAATATATTATTATAAAGCTGGAAAAGGATAATGCTCTAATAATCCATTTGCGGATGACAGGTAAGCTGATATATGATAACTTCTGCAGTGAACCCATAAAATATGAAAGAGCCAGAATAATCCTGGAAGAGGGGAAAGTTCTGCATTTTATGGATATTCGCACTTTCGGAAAAATAGTTATCTGTGGACAAAAAAACATAGATAACTACCTGCCGCCTTTGGGATTAGAACCGTTTAGCGATAACTTTACTGCCAAAGCTTTAAAAGAAAAACTAAAAGGTAAAAAAGCACCTGTAAAGATTGTTTTAATGGACCAGAGAATTATTGCCGGATTGGGAAATATCTATGTTTGTGAAATTCTCTTTAGGGCAGGAATAAACCCGGCGAAACCTGCACATAAAATACATCAAAAGAAAATTGTGGAAATAATTCAACAAACAAGGGAAGTCCTTACAGAGGCAATAAATAAAGGCGGAACAAGTATTTCGGACTATCGTAGAATTGATGATAAACCAGGTAGTTTTCAAAACTTCCTGCAGGTCTACAAAAAGCAGTTATGTCCTTTAGGACATAATATATTACGACTGAAACAAGGTGGGCGTTCTACATTTTACTGCCCAATATGCCAAAAATAAAAATATACTTGACCTGATTCTCTATTTTGAATATAATATAAGTAAGTAAATGGAAATATAGATGAACGACGAGGATGTCGTTTTTCCGGAAGGTTGATGTCCTCGTCAACCAAGGAATAAATAATATTAAAACGACGAGGATGTCGTTTTTCCGGAAGGTTGATGTCCTCGTCAACCAGGGAATAAATAATATTAAAACGACGGGGATGTCGTTTTTCCGGAAGGTTGATGTCCTCGTCAACCAGGGAATAAATAATATTAAAACGACGGGGATGTCGTTTTTCCGGATAAAAAAAGGAGATAGAAATAGCTATGAAAGCCCTCAAATTAAGAGAAAATGTATATTGGGTTGGAGTTATTGATTGGGATTTGCGTAATTTTCATGGATATATAACTCAACGGGGCAGCACTTATAATGCCTATTTGATTATAGATGAAAAGGTTACTCTTATTGATAATGTAAAGAGTTATCTGTTTGAGGAAATGCTTTCCCGGATAAGTGATGTAATTGAGCCCTCCAAGATTGATGTTTTAATTCAAAATCATACAGAAATGGATCACAGCGGTGGCTTACCGGAACTAATTAAAATAATTCCCGATGCTGAATTATACACTAATGCTAACGGAATAAAAGCTCAGAAAAGGCATTTTAAGCAGGACTGGAATTTTAGAGAAATCAAAAGCGGAGATACCCTCAAAATCGGGAAAAGGACTTTAACTTTTTTAACTACTCCGATGGTGCATTGGCCTGATAATCAATTTACTTATTGTCCTGAAGAGAAAATCCTGTTTTCCAACGATGGTTTTGGTCAGCATATTGCCTCTAATGAACGCTTTGCCAAAGACCTTCCTGCAGGAATTGTGCTGGAAGAAGCAAAAAAGTATTATGCCAATATAGTTCTGCCCTATTCCAAACAGGTTCAGAAGGTTTTGGAAGAGGCAGGTAATTGGGATATAAATATGATTTGTCCCAGTCATGGAGTTATCTGGACAGCGGAAAATATTCCTGAAATCCTTTCTGCTTATCACGATTGGGCTTATAATATAGCAGACATTCATAAAGCTTTAATTATTTATGATACAATGTGGAAATCCACTCAAAAACTTGCTTACACCATTTCTGAAGCATTTGCAGAAGAAGGGATTAGAGCTCAATTATTAAATTTGCAGACCACTCATATTTCGGATATTATGACCGCTGTAATTGATGCCAAATTTATTGCTGTAGGTTCACCTACTTTAAACAGTTCTATTTTACCAACGGTAGCTGCTTTTCTCTATTATTTAAAAGGACTTTCACCCCGCAATAAAATTGGTCTTGCTTTCGGAAGTTATGGTTGGGGTGGACAAAGTATACCAATTTTACATCAGCTTTTAGGAGACCCCAAAGAATGCGGGTTTACAATGCTGGAACCTGTCCAAGTGCAATATATTCCTGATAATGAAGAACTTAACCGGATAAAAAGTAATTTGAAACGGCAAATAAGGGAAAAAATCAATGCAATGTAATAACATCAGAGCGTATTTATCTGCCTGTAACTGTTTAATTAACCATATTCAAAATAAAGGAAGCGGATATGAAATCTTTATTAAAAGAAGACCTGTATGCCAAGATTTTTCATAGTGCCTTACTTGCTATTGCGGTAACCGATAAGCAAGGTAATTTTATGGCTGTAAATCCTGCCTGGTGTAAATCGCTGGGCTGGACAGAAACAGAAGCCAAGACCCTGAATATTAAAGATATAACTCTTGTAGAAGAACAACCGATAATCAATCAGGAACTGAACAAAATTGCTCAAGGGAAAGTGAGTAGTTTGCGTAAAGAGCAACGCTATAAACGTAAGGACGGCACTATGTTTTGGGCTGATCTTTACAGTTCTGCTTTGTTTGATGATAAGGAGAAAGTTATAGGCATTCTGGATATTTTTGTGGATATTGATACCCAGGTTATATCCGAAAAAGTTCATGGGGAACTGTTTCAGAGTTTGGAAATCTTGAATAAGGAACTGAGTAATGCTAATATAGGCCTCAAACGACAGGCAAAATATGATTCCCTGACCGGACTTTATAACAGATGGGTGATGGAAGAAATGCTGAATAAAGAAATTAACCGCAGTTTAGAAACTAAGCGTGGTTTTGCTGTTGGCATTGCGGATATTGATGATTTTAAAAAGGTTAACGATAATTATGGTCACGATTGCGGAGATTTTGTCCTGGTAAAACTAACACAATCCTTTTTGCAGAAAATAAGGGTAACAGATTCAGTTTGCCGTTGGGGCGGAGAAGAATTTCTGTTCCTTTTTCCCGAAACCATAGAACAGGGAGCAACGATTGTTGTAGAACGCATCCGGAAAAGTATTGAAGAACTTAATATTGACTATAAGGGTAACCTGATTAAAGTTACAATTACTATCGGAGTTAGTTTCTATAATGGACAAGACCATCTGGATGCCAAAGAACTTGTAAATAGAGCAGATAAGGCATTGTATAAAGGTAAAAGCAGCGGTAAAAATAAGGTTGTGTTTAGCTAATTCAGGTATGATTTTGTTATTCTGAAAAAAAATAAAGAAATGAATTCCATTATGTAGCGGGATTATAAAGTGAGAGAAATAAGTATGGAAGCATCACTACCGAAATAACTTTTCACCTTTTCACTTCACCTGCTAAACAAAGAAAGCAGTTGACACAAAACAAAGTTCTTACATAATGACTTTATGAAGAAAAAATCGGGAGATAGTAAATGAAGACAAATTCACGCAGCTGGCAACCTACTCTTACCTTAGCCAGATTATTTGAAGAACAGAATCAATTTTATGATGCATTAGCTGCCTATGAGCTAATAAGTCAAAATGATCCTTCTCCGGAATTACGGGAAAGGATAGAGGACCTTCATCTGCGTATTCTAAACGATCCTAATAAGAATTACGATCCCCGTTTGGAGCAACTCTTTTCACCGGAAGAACTTGCCTATTTAAAAATCCTGGACCATCAGGGTTTCAGTAATATGGCTAAAGCACGGGAAAAGCTCATAGAAGAAATGCAGGGTTCAGAACTGATTTTCAGTGAAGTTATGCCTGAAGAGGTTTTAGTAGATGAATCCGAACTTGATGCCTTAAAAGAAATACTGGAAGAGATTGAACAGCAGGCACAGATAAGTTTGATTTCCGAGACAAGTGATGTTGGCGAATGCAATGTTCAAGATTTCTTAATTGCGATGCTGGTTAAGTTTGATAAAGACCAAAAACTGAGCGAGGTTAAATTGAGTGACCTGTTATCGCTATTTCTGGAGATGCAAAGCTTAAAAAATCAGCCCTGATGAATCAAAAACCTATATTGAACATCAATTCCCTTTGCGCCAACTGTTATAAAAAATGTAAACAAAAGGATTGGGTGCTTATTATTGCCTGTCCTTTTTACGATCCTTTTCCTGTGCAACTGGAATTGAAATTTAATAAGGTCAGAAAACAGCCCAAGGGTAAAATAAGCGAAAAATGAGAATTATAACCGGTATCTATAAAAAAAGAAACCTGTTTTTGGTTCCCGGTATTAGTACCAGACCTACAACTTCTTTCAATCGCGAAGTTATTTTCAGCGTTATTCAGAATTATGAAGGTTCCAGGGTTTTAGACCTTTTTGCCGGAAGCGGTTCTTTAGGTTTGGAAACACTTTCACGAGGGGCTGTTTGGGTTGATTTTGTAGAATTTGCTCCTTCCGCAATTAGTACTATTTTACAGAATATAACGCATTTGGATTGTTCAGAAAATTGTCATCTCTGGCGAAAAAAGGTTGATGTATATTTGAAATCCTGTGAAAATAAATACGATATCATATTTATTGATCCACCTTACGACAAGAATTTGATCAATCCGACTCTGAAACTTATCTATGAAAAGTCACTATTGAATGATGAGGGTAGTATTATTGCGGAACATTCACCTCAGGAAATCATCGCAGGGGAATTTACTCCCTATATTACAAAAGAAAAGCATTTTAAGAGGTCTCAATTTACCTGGCTGAGAGCAATGAAAAATGAATGCAGTCAGGAGTCGTCACTGCCAAAATAACTTTTAACCTGTTCACGAATTTGTTTGGCAGTGAGGACTTGTGACAGGAGGACAGTGCATTATTTCCTGCCAAGTTGATTCTTTTAGACAGCATTAACACTTCCGTAACGATTCCCTAACGCCGTTAAGGAAGTGTTACGGAAGTGTTACGGCAGCGTTAAGGGATCGTTAAATAAGTGATTAAGCAACAGGCAGTTAGACATGAGGTGTCCTAAAGTATTCTTCCTGAATTTTTATTATCACAGGACGATATAATTATTATTTATGGTTTGTAAATAAAAATGTTGTATAACAGGTTCATTATGGCAAAAAGAGAGGAAGAAAGAATGTATCTTTCTAATCTGCTTTTAGCTGACATTGCAAAATGGAATTTGGTATTGCGAAGGAAAACTTTTCCTTGACATTCCTTTTTTGTTTTTTTTAAGGGTAAAATAATAAAACGGGAGTAAAAAGGAGGAACACAAAATGGAAATAATTACAGAAACACTCAAGTTTCCCTCTGATTGTAACATAATCTTAGGTCAAAGCCATTTTATAAAAACAGTGGAAGACCTGTATGAAGCACTTGTTACAAGTGTTCCGGGAATCAAATTTGGTTTGGCTTTTTGTGAATCCTCGGGTCCTTGTTTAGTTCGCAAAGAGGGAACGGATACTGAACTGATAGAAATAGCGGTAGAAAATATGTTTCGTTTAGGTGCCGGTCACAGTTTTTTGATTATTCTGCGTAATGCTTTTCCTATAAATATTATGCAAGCAATTAAGGACTGTCGGGAAGTAGTGAATATTTTTTGTGCTACAGCCAATCCGGTAGAGGTTATTTTAGCTCAGACAGAACAGGGATGTGGAATTTTAGGCGTTATTGACGGTTTTTCACCCAAGGGAATTGAACTGGATACAGATATTACACATCGGAAGAAATTCCTTTTGGATATTGGATATAAGCGGTGAAAATGATGATTCGCACTTTTATTGCCCTGGAATTACCCAAGCCCTTGAAAAGTGAACTTGGAAGTGTAGTTAACAAATATTCTAAAGCAACCCCACCTTATGTAAATTGGGTTAAACCGGAAAATCTGCATCTTACTTTGCTTTTTATTGGAGATGTTCAACCACAGGAAATAGGGATTATAGAACAAGTTTTAGATAATCAACTGGAGGATTTACCGGCTTTTCGTTTTCGTCCTGAGGGCTTGGAATTTTTTCCTGCTCTTCAACCCCATCTTTTATGGCTGAAACTTTCCAGTGAAAATGAAGATATCTTCAAATTAAATCGGCGTTTGCTGAAAGAGCTTTCCGCCTATGGAATTGAAGCTGATAAGAAAGCAATGAAATTACACATCACCCTGGCACGACTGAAAGCATCATTAAATCCCCCTTTGGAAAGAGAAATAATGAGTAGATATATAAGACACGAACTTCTGGATTTTGACTGCCTTTGTCTGTTTAAAAGTCAATTATTTCCGGAAGGACCGCAATATACCGTTTTAAATAAATATAATTTACTAAACAGCCGGAGGATAAATGCTGGATAAAAACAAAGATGCTGCCTTAAAAACAGCAATTTCACAACTGGAAAAAAAATATGGTGTAGGAACTTTAATGCGCCTGGGAGATAAACCTCAGCAGGTTGTAGATGTAATTCCTACAGGAGCTTTGAACTTAGATATTGCCTTAGGAATTGGAGGAATCCCTAAAGGTAGAATCACGGAAATTTACGGTGCTGAAGCATCAGGTAAAACGACTCTGGCTTTGCATATTGGCGCAGAATGTCAAAAACAGGGAGGCACAGTTGCCTTTATTGATGTGGAACATGCCCTTGATCCTATATATGCCAAACACTTAGGGGTGATTACAGATGACCTTTTGCTTTCTCAACCTGATGGAGGAGAACAGGCACTGGAAATTACTGAAACCTTGGTGCGCAGTTCTGCAGTGGATTTAATAATAATTGATTCGGTAGCGGCACTGGTTCCTAAACAGGAAATTGAAGGAGAAATGGGTGATAGCCATATTGGTTTACAGGCACGGTTAATGAGCCAGGCACTGCGAAAATTAACTGCCATCGTTTCCAAAAGCAATACAGCAGTTATTTTTATTAATCAAACCCGAATGAAAATAGGTGCCGGTCCTTATATGAATCCGGAAACAACAACCGGAGGAGTAGCTTTAAAATTCTATTCTTCCGTGCGCTTAGAAGTTCGGCATGGTGCTAATATTAAAGATATTGGCTCCGAATCACAGGTTATTGGAGCACGCACTAAAGTGAAAATAGTGAAAAACAAATTCGCTCCTCCCTTTAAAACAGTAGAATTTCCTATTATTTTTGGTCAGGGTATCTCCAAACTGGATATCATTCTGGAAATGGCAGTTCAGCACGATATAATCAAGAAAAGTGGTTCCTGGTTCTCTTATAATGACCTCAAATTGGGTCAGGGAGCAGATAAAACTAAGCTCTATTTAACGGAAAACCCGCAACTGCTGGAAGAAATTGAAACCAAACTAAAGGAAAAAATAAATCCTGAGGATTTCAATTTAAGCGCCGAAAACGATGTTCCTGAAGATAACGAAGAAAGCTGAAAAAGATAAAAACTCCCTGATTATAATGGACAATGAAATAAGGGGGATTCTTCCCGATAGAATCCTCCTTACTTATTTTCCTCTTCCTTTTGCTGGTGAAATTGATGGCGAACAAGGTAAAGAACTGCTTTCGCTGATAGAAAAAAATGCCCGACAACAGCTAGGGAAATATGTATCCGCTCAAGAACATAGCTCTGTTCAGTGCCGACAATTCCTTGCCCGAAAGAAATATTCTGCCGAACTGATTGATACCCTCCTTAAAGAATTCCAGACAAAAAAATATATTGATGACCAACGCTTTGTGCAAATCCTCATTGCTTCTCTTGTGGAACGCAAAAAAAGCAAACGGGCAATTATCCTGAAACTGAAAGAAACTCATCTGCCAACTGAACTGTGGGAAGGGAAATTAAAGGAAATCTACAACTCCGAGGAAGAAAAAGAAAACCTGAAAGAACAATTTGATAAACTGCTTTTCCGCTACCGCAATTTGCCTCTAAACAAACAAAAAGAAAAGGTCTTTGCTTCTCTCTATCGTAAAGGTTTTAACTTGGATGATATCCATACTGTCTGGCAAGAGAACACAGGAAAATAGCTAAATTTCAAATACAATCTTCCGGGTAAATTTCTATTGAAATGGGCATAAAAATTGCTATGATTGTAAGTAAAGATTAATTTATGTTTGTGGATAATAATTTATTAGTTCACAAGCTTTTTTACTTAGTTTAATGTCATAGTGTGACGGTGTTTAAGCCGGGGGTAATGTTTATATTTACTCTATATGTGTTTTACTCAACAAAGTATAACCAAATTTAAGGAGAAGGTTATGAAACGCTTATTTTTAGCTATTCTTGCCCTGATGCTGAGTGTGGGAGGAATTCTTTCCGCTCAAACTTTGGTTTCTATCGGAAGTGGAACTGCAGTTAATACTACTACAGGAGTCCCCACTCCCTACGGAACCTATTTTAAGAATTTCCATCAGCAGTTTTTAGTTTTAGCATCCGAACTGAATGATGCTGGTGGTGGTGCTGGCAATATAACTTCTATTGCCTTCAATGTCAGTAATTTAAATAATTGTAGTCCGATGCCGAACTACACAATTAAGCTAAAACAAACAACCCAAACAACTTTATCTACTACTTTTGAAGTAGGGGATTATACAACTGTTTGGAGTGCACCAGAATTTATGCCTGTAACGGGATGGAATGTGCATACTTTCACTACTCCCTTTAATTGGGATGGGGCTTCCAACCTCATTGTGGATATTATTACCACTCTTATACCCGGAAATTACACTCAGAATGCCTCTTGTTATTATTCTACAACTACTTTCAATAGCTCCCTGCGTTATCATAGTGATACTACAGATGCTTCTACATCCCTTACTGGAACTGTATCTACCAACCGTTCCAATATGCAATTTGTTATGGCACCTCTTATAATTACCAATCCTCCCAATCCGGCAATTTTGATTTCTCCAGCCAATGGAGCCACCCTTGTTAATCCTGATGTAAATTTGAATTGGAGTAGTGGTGGAGGTGCTCCTTCCGGTTTTAAGCTCTCTTTGGGAACTAATGACCCCCCTACAAACATATTGAACAATCAGGATTTGGGCTTAGTTACAACTTATGATCCACCTCAGGATTTGAATCTTAACACTACATACTACTGGAAAGTAACTCCTTATAATGCTATCGGGGATGCAATCAACTGTCCCGTCTGGAGTTTTACTACTCACGGAGAACCGATTGTAAATACCCTTCCCTATATTCAAAACTTTGATTCTGTTACCCCTCCTAATTTACCTTTTGACTGGACAAGTATCGTGCAAGCAACAGTAACTACTGCCTATGTAAATACTTTTGCTTCCACAACTTATGCTCACAGCCAACCAAACTGTGTCCGTCTCTATAATTCTACTGATGCCAATGCTACGGTTATGCTAGTAGCCCCGGTTATAGGAGATGCTCTTGATCCTCATTCGATCAGAATTAAATTCTGGGCTCGTTCCAGTGGAGCTAATTATCTTCTTTCCGTGGGAGCAATGACCAATCAGACCGATCCTGCTACCTATCAGGAAGTTCAAAACATTGCTCTTACTACTACGCTAACAGAATATGTGGTTGACTTAATTACATACACTGGAACCGGACGCTTTTTTGCTTTCAAACATGGACTTGGTGCAACAAGCAGAACTATATATCTTGATGATATTAGCTTGGAATTAATAGCTCCTAACGATTTAGCAGCCCTTTCTGTAACTGGAAATGTTACTCCCAGTGTAGGCAATGCCACAAACTATACAGTAACAGTAAAAAACTGGGGAACTGACACCCAAAATGCCTATACAGTTAAATTAATGAGCGGCGATACCGAATTGGCAAGTGTTCCCGGCCTATCAATTACTCCTGGAGCTACTGCTCCTGTAGTTGTAACCTGGACACCTACTGTGGAAGGACCGATGAGCATTTATGGAAAAGTTGTTCTTACCGGTGATGTAAATCCTATAAACGATAATTCACCGGTTATGAATATTTCTGTTATGCCTCCAGGAGCTACTGTAATAACTATAGGCGAAGGTAATCTTGCAGAAGGTATTCCCTGGGAATTCTTCTATAAAAACAGCTTGTTCCAGACCCTGTATTATCAGGATGAAATTGGAGTAATGGGTAATATTACCGCGGTTACTTTCTACAATAATTTTGTTACCAATTTAACTGATAAGCCGGTAAAACTATGGCTCGGAACAACGGATTTGGCGGATCTTAGTGCGGGCTGGATTTTGAATGATTTAACCCTGGTTTATGACGGTACTCTCAACTTTCCCAGTGGAGAAAATACAATTGTAGTCCCTCTGCAGACACCTTATCTCTATACCGGTGGTAATCTTGTTCTCTATGCCAACCGCCCTATGGATACACAGTATTTTAGCAGTAGTGATAATTTCAGAGCTCAGACAATTGGGACTAACCGTGCTCGTAAACTTGTATCAGATTCAGTTACTTATGATCCGATGAATCCTTCTGCTGCAGGAACCCTTTCCGGAACTTTTCCGATGACTTCTTTAACCTTTGTAGTAACGGGAATGGGTTCTTTAAGCGGAACAGTTACCAGTAGTGGTTCTCCTGTTGCCGATGTTTTGATTCAAGTAAGTAATGCCAATTATTCTTACACTCGTATTACTTCTGCTACAGGAGAATACACTTTCCAGTATCTGCCTATTGGTAACTTCACTTTAACTGCTTCTAAACTTGGTTATGAAACACAGTCCGTTACTGTAACTATTGTGGAAAACCAAAATACGGTGCAAAACATCAGCTTAGTATCTTCCAGCACGGTATCTGTAAGTGGACATATTGTGGGTAGCGATCAACCTACAGTAGGAATTGCCAATGCACATATATTTTTGGATGGACCTCTGGATTATGAAGGCACTTCCAATGCCAATGGTGATTTTACTATCACCGGTGTCCTTTCGGGGAATACCTATAACTATACTATTCAGGCAATTGGTTATGCAGATTTAACAGGAACGGTGGTAGTTGGCACAACCAATGTAAATATGGGCACTTTGGTTATGAGCGAATTAGCTCTACCTCCGGTTCAGATTGTTGCAACCGAAAATACGGCTCAAACCCAAGTTACCCTTACTTGGCGTCCTCCCGGCTCAACAGGAACCGGAGTCGGTTTGGAAGATTTTGAAATTGACGATGGGGGCTGGGTGCCTTCTTCTAACTGGACAAATCCTTTAGGTGATTTTGAATGGACTAATACTTACGATGTAGCAAACTGGTCACCTACTTATACTGGAGCAAATATTACACCGCCTCCTGCAGCCCATTCCGGAACCGGGATGTGGGGAACTAAAATAAATACAAACTACACTAATTCAGGCGGATTCAATTATTTGACTAAGACCTTCAATTTCAGTACTATGTCAAACGCACAACTGAGTTTTTGGAGCTGGGAAAATGTGTTTGGCAATTTTGACTACTGTCAGGTTGCTATTAACGGAACTTTGGTTTGGGGTCCTTCCTGGGATTATACAGCAACCCAATGGCAACACAGAGTTATAGACCTTTCTGCCTATGACGGTATGTCTGAAGTAACGATTCAATTCCAGATGTGGGCATCAACTGTCGTCAATTATGCTGGTTGGTATATAGATGATGTTTATGTAGGAACCGCTCAGACAAGAGTTGCTAATTCAGCTGTTCCAGTTGTACCCGCTCTCCTTAAAGGTTTAAGCGAAAATGAAGCAGCCAGAATTACTGAAGAACTTACTTTGAATCACTCCCAAAGAAATTTTGTAAAAACAAATAACAACCGCACTGAAAACAGAGTTCTAAATGGTTACAAGGTTTGGCGATTGATTTCCGGTAACGAAACTGATGAAAATAGCTGGACTTTACTTACCACGAATACTATTATAGATACAACCTTTATAGATACTGCCTGGGGAACTTTACCGGACGGAAATTACCGCTGGGCTGTGAAAGGTATTTATACTAATAACTTACCTGGTCCTGCGGGCTTTTCCAATAGAATTCTGATCTACCGAAATGATCTTGCGGCTAATACAATTAGCGGCTCTACTACACCTTCCGTGGGAACTGCTTACAGCTACATAATTGGAATTGAAAATGTGGGAACTCAAGCCAAGCCAGCCGGTAGCTACACAGTAAAACTAATGAGCGGAGAAACAGAACTGGCAAGCGTTCCAGGCCCTGCTATTGCTGCGGGTGAAGAGCTTGATGTTACTGTTTCCTGGACTCCTGCAACTGAAGGACCAATGAGCTTAACTGGAAAAGTAGTTCTTCCTGCTGACACCAATCCTGATAATAATACTACACCTCCTCTTAATATATCGGTTATGCCCTTAGATGTTTTAGCAGTAACAATTGGTGATGGTAGCCAGGTAGATGGTATACCTTGGGATTTTTATTACAAAAACAGTTTATTCCAAACCCTATACTATCCTGATGAAATCGGATTATTTGGTAATATAACTGCCCTATCTTTCTACAATAACTTTGTTACAAATTTAACCGATAAACCGGTAAAAATCTGGATGGGAACAACCAATTTACAGGATCTTTCTGCGGGCTGGATTTTGGATGGTTTAACTTTGGTTTATGATGGAACTTTAAACTTCCCTAACGGTCAAAATACTATTACTGTCCCGTTGCAGACACCCTATCTTTATACTGGTGGTAATCTTGTTCTCTATGCCAATCGCCCTATGGATACTCAATACTTTAGCTCCAGCGATGACTTTTTGGCTCAAACGATTGGCAGTAATAGAGCTCGTAAGCTTACATCGGATTCGGTTACATACGATCCAATGAATCCATCAGCTGCGGGAACGCTTTCCGGTAAATTCCCCAAAACAACTCTCTTTTTCTCTTCCCCGGGACCAGACCCTATCTTCAGTTTGGCACCTACTTCTTATAACTGGGGAACTGTTTTGATTAATACTGTAAATAATCAAAACTTTACTATTGGAAATGCGGGTGGCGGAACTCTTACAATTAATAGTATCACTATCAGCGGCAGTGAAATGTTCTCTTTGCAGAATTTACCAACGCTACCTGCTAATCTTGCATTTTGTGAGACCATAAATTTCACTGCCAGATACAATCCTACTGCTGTTGGTAATCATACAGCCACGATTACTATTACTGATAATTTGGCTACGACTTATACTATTACATTAAATTCCGGTAAATCAGATAGAAGGGAACGCTTACCGCACACTGTAACACTATCCGGAAACTGCATTGATACTACTTTGAATATATTGCCTTATGCCCAAAACTTTGATCAGGTTACAGCTCCTGATTTACCTGTGGATTGGATGAAAATTGTGCAGTCAACCTCCACTTCGGCAGTAGTAGCAACTTATGCTTCTACTACTTATGCCCACAGTCAACCCAATTGTGTTCGCCTGTATAATCCTTCGGATGCCAATGCTACTTTGATGTTGATTGCTCCTCCTCTGGGAACTGCAATTCCTACCAATACGACAAGGGTAAAATTCTGGGCTCGCAGTTCCAGTGCCGGCTATCCTATATCTATTGGAGTTATGGTAAATCCTACTGATCCTTCTACTTATCAGGAAACTGAACAAATATCCTTAACTACTACTTTAACGGAATATGTAGTTGCCTTTAATGCTTACACGGGAACAGGAAAACATATTGTCTTTAAACACGGTCTGGGAGGAACCGGTCGCTCACTTTATGTGGATGATGTTATGATAGAAATAATCCCTACCAATGATCTTGCGGCAACTGCTATCTCCGGTAATGTGACTCCAACCGTAGGACAAGAAGCTCAGTATAATATTTCAGTTCATAATTGGGGAACAGCTTCTCAAAATACATATTCGGTTAAACTATTTTCTGCCACTGGAAATGAACTTGCAACTGCGGCAGGAATAACTTGTGCACCAGGAGTTACTGTGGAAGTTCCGATTACCTGGACTCCCGCAACTGAAGGTGCAATGACTATTTACGGCAAAGTGGTCTTGGATGGAGACCAGAATAATTTGAATGACCAAACTCCTAACTTAAATATCCTGGTAAATCCTTCCGGGGTTTTTATGATTACGATTGGAGAAGGAGGTCAGTTTGCCCGGATGCCTGTAGATATGTTCTATAGAAACAGTATTTACGAAGGGCTATACTATCCTGCCGAAATGGGTAACTTTATGGGTCAGATAACCGGCATCCAGTTCTATAATGATTTTACGACCGATCTGCCTAATATGCCTACTAAGGTTTGGATCGGAACAACAACTTTAACTTCGTTGTCTGATGGCTGGATTCCTATTTCCGGGATGACTCTTGTGTTTGACGGAACGATAAACTACCCTTCAGGAAGTCATATTATTACGATTCCTTTTATTGCTCCCTATCTGTATCTGAATGGAGAAAACCTGGTTATTTTTGTTCAGCGTCCCTGGGAAGATGTGTATCACAGCTCCACCGATGACTTTCAGGCACAAACGGATGCAACGAATACAGGACGTTCCAGACGGACTCAGAGTGATTCCATTACTTATGATCCTAATAATCTACCTACTACGGGAACTGTTTCTGGTCAATTCCCTAAGACCACACTAATAGTAATTCCTGGTGGAGTTGGACATTTGGATGGAACTGTTGTTGCTACCGGAGATATTCCTTTACAAGGAGTAGCGGTAAATATTCCTACTACTAATTATAGCACGGTTACAGACGCTGCGGGTCATTATCATATTGCCAATATCCTTCCTGATGATTACACTGTAAACTTCAGCAAGTATGGTTACATCAGTCAAAGCATCAATATTACTATAGAGGAGGATGAGACCGAAATCCTGAATGTGACAATGCAATCAATGCCTACTGTTTCTGTAACCGGAACTATTTTAGCCAGTGATACCGGAGCTGGAATTGCTGGTGCCTCAATATATCTAGTGGGTTATCAAAATTATGATACAACCAGCAATGCTACAGGTGTTTTCAGTTTTCCAGCGGTATATGCCAATCAGGAATATGAATACACGATTATTGCTGCCGGTTATACAACTGCCACAGGAACTGTCAATGTAGGAGCAACTAACTATAATATGGGCAGTATAACTCTCAATGAAGTTGCCTATGCACCTTTTGGAGTTGTTGCTGCTTTGAACGATACTTATACTGAAGTAAATCTCACCTGGCAGGCACCTGATCCTACAGCAGTAGAGGTAACTGAGGGTTTTGAAGGAAATGTGTTTCCACCTTTGCAGTGGACTCAAATCATCAATAATACAGGACCGGAAGTTATACCGGGAGTTTTACCTACCTGGTGCAGATTTGGAACTGTGAATCCGGGAGGAAATCCTGTAAATCCACCTGATGGCAATTATCAAGCCGGTTTGTGGTGGGATTATGATCACCAGGATGAATGGTTGATTACTCCTGCATTTAATTGTCCTCCATCAGCTCATCTTAGCGTAGATGCCTATATTTATCGTGGGTCTGTTTATAATGATCATTATTACATTAAGGTTTCTACCGATAATGGCACAAATTGGACTGTTTTGTATGATGCTACAGCAGCAACTGGGGGCTGGAATTATTATGTTTCACCTATCTATCTGAATATGGAAGTTTATGGTGGGCAGCAAATCAAAATTGCTTTCCATGCAGATGATCCACCTACAGATGATGGCCTCTGGTATTGCTGGTTTATTGATAATCTCTATATTGGCAATGCGGTTCAAGGTGTTAAATTTGCTGGTTCAGAGCTGATTTCTTCTCGTTCTAAAGTTACTGTAGAAAAGGTCTCTTCTGATTTTATAATAGCTCCAAGTCCTTCCCGCGAAGCAATTAAAGGAAATAGAGAGCTTCCCCCAATTCTCAAAGATATAAATACAGCTCCTACACGCACTGGAAGGTCTTTACAGGGCTATAAGGTCTGGCGTTTAAATAGTGGAAATGAAACAATACCGGATACCTGGGTTCCTCTAAATACTCAATTGATAACTACTCTGGCAACAGTTGATTCTGCCTGGACTGCACTTCCCAACGGAAGTTACCGTTGGGCTGTTAAAGCTGTTTATACTGCTGATGTAACTTCTGTAGCATCCTTCTCTAATATCTTGAATAAAGAGACGCAGATGGGTAATATTGTTGGTTTTGTCCGGAAACAGAATAATCAGCCCATTGCAGGAGCCACAGTAACTGCTGCTGGAGTTTCTGCTACAACTAATTCTGCCGGTGCTTATTCTCTTTCTCTAGCAATAGGAACCTATAGTGTAACAGCCTCAGCAACAGGTTATCAACCAAGAACAGTTGACGGGGTTGTAGTTCTCCCCAATCAAAACACAACCTTAAACTTTGTGCTGGAGCCGGTAGCTAATGAGGATGAATATTTGCCAGCAGTTTCCACTGAACTAACCGGTAATTATCCCAATCCTTTCAATCCAGAAACCACTATTGCCTATTCTGTTAAGGATAGATGCAAAGTGCTTCTGGCGGTCTATAACCTGAAAGGACAGCTGGTGAGAACTTTAGTAAACGAAGAAAAAGAGAACGGACATTATAAAGCTGTCTTTAACGCTAAAGACGATAAAGGGAATACCCTTTCTTCAGGTATCTATTTCTATCGCTTGCAGGCAGGAAACTATGTTTCCACACGCAAAATGCTGCTGATGGAATAGGCAAAGTAGAAGATTTAGACACTTATAAATATACTTCAAGGGCGGAATTTATTTCCGCCCTTGCGTTTTACTACTGCCAAAATAAAGAGGTGGAAGAATACAACATTTTTATGGACAAGCCATAAATAATGATTAAATTTATTCATAATAATAGAAAATCAGGATGAATACTATATGACGACAAAAGTAATGTCTTGTTGCTTAGATATGAGAAAAAATTGAGCTGGCAATAGATACTTTACCCGATGATCCCGTAGTTCGTAAACCTATAATAGTAGCAGTTTTTTCCTGATGAAATTACAAGGCAGAAGCTATGCTCCGTTCATCATTTTGATTTATTAAATTACCTTGTGGATTTAGTTTAACTACCTGTTGCCTAGTCATTTCTTTAATGACTCTTTAACGATTCTTTAACAATACCTTAACTTTGTTAAGGAGTCGTTAAAGAAGTGTTAATGCAGCATAAAAGATTCAACTTGGCAGGGAACAATGCGCAGCAAAAAAACCTGTAAAGGTCTCGCCAATTGCAAGCTAAGTTATTGCAACCTAAAGTAAATATTTAATTTGGAACACGATAAATTAGGAACAGGCAAGAGGGAAAAAAGGTTAAGGCAAATTCTTTCTTTGCCAACTCCTTTTCTCTGTTAACATTGTTTTCTGTTATAGGATGGTTGTTATATTGTATAAAAATCTCCGGATTGGTGTTTTAGCTGAAATTCACATCAGACAGGAAAATATTTATGCTTTTTAAATGGGAAAACTATATCATAACAATTTTCCAGCAGATGATAAAACTTATTGCTTTTATTATAATCCTTTTGGCTATCTTTCTATTTTACCATCATCTACTCAGCATCCACTCATCCTCCAGAATGGGGGTTTATTGGATATTATAAAGCACCAAAGAGCTTTTAAGGATCATATATTTAATCTCAGTAATGCAGTTATGGTAAAATGGGCTTACAAATTTCTGTTGCCATAAATAAAGGTGTGATCTTAAAGAATGTTAGTTCTTTTAAGTGGCAAACAGGAATTCGGTAATTAAACTGCTGAATATGCTTATTAATTATTTCTACTGTTCTATTTAGGTTTGCTTGCTCAGATATATTTTTCACTTGACGCTAAACACTAATCTGTTTATATTGTCTTTATAATTTTATGAGGAAGGGGTTTTCCCGCAGGTTTTTTGTTTTTCACAAGTATAAAGTAAAAGAAACTCTAAATTCAGTAAAAGGAGATTAAATCATGAAAATAGGGAAACAAATAGTCCTGGTGCTGGTGGCGATATTTCTAATGAGTTGTGCCACAGCAAAAGATTATATGATTGACCCGAGTGCACCCAATCCTGTAGTGGAAGTAGTGAAAAATGTCCGCGATGCAGTAGTTCAGATTAGGGTAGAAGCAAAAGTGACGGTTCAAAATTATATTAATCCTTTTTTTAACGATCCCTGGTTCCGTCAATTTTTCAACTTTCCTCAGGAACAGACGCGTCCTATCGTTTCTTTAGGAAGCGGTTTTATTTATGAATATAATCCCAATACGCGGGAGGCATTTATTTTAACTAATAACCATGTTGTGGAAAAAGGAAGAGAAGGAACAATTACAGTTACGATGGCAGATAAAGTGGTTTATAATGCTACGGTAGTGGGTTTAGACCCCAATACTGATGTTGCCGTTATCAAAATTATAGTTAAAGAAGATGAAAAAGTAACTGTTGCTCCTTTGGGTGATTCGGACAAACTGCAAATTGGTGAATGGGCTATTGCCATTGGTAATCCTTTCAGTGAAGGATTGGATAGAACAGTAACCTTGGGAGTGATTTCGGCAACCAGTAGAGCTAATCTTAATTTGGGTGATAATGCTCCTATTTATCAAGATTTTATTCAAACTGATGCTGCAATCAACAGTGGCAATAGTGGTGGTCCTTTATTAAACATCAAAGGTGAAGTTATAGGTATTAATGCTGCCTTGGCAAGCACGAATGGAGGTAATGTAGGAATCGGTTTTGCCATTCCTATCAATCTTGCCAAAAGGGTTGTAGAAGACCTTGTTGCCAGTGGAAAAGTTACTCGTGCCTATATTGGAATTCTGGCTCAGGAAATAACCCCGGACATTATGGAATCATACGGTTTGAAAGAAGTTGCAGGAGTTCTTGTTGCCAAAGTGGAAAAGGATTCTCCGGCAGAAAAAGCCGGACTCCAGGTTGAGGATATTATTCTGGAAATAAACGGTCAGAAAGTTTCCAGTGTGCCTAAATTTCGTATTGCGATTGCTACAGCTAAAGTTGGACAGGATATAACTTTAAAAATCTTGCGCAACAAAAAAGAAATGACCGTGAAAGTAACCCTGGAAGCATATCCTGAAGATACTATAGCGGCAACAGATACAACTAAAGGAACTCTTGCTACAGGAATTACTGTAGAAGCAATTGATAGCCCTATAGCAAAACGCTTAAATGTGACCAGTGATAAAGGTGTTGTAGTAACTAAAGTAGAGCCAAATTCCGTTGCTGCTAAATCTGGATTAAAAGTTGGCTATGTAATTCAAAAAGTTGATGGAATAGAAGTAAATAGCCCTAAAGAATTCAATACGGAACTGGAAAAAGCAAAAACTAATATGGAAAAGGAAAATAGAAAGACCATCCGCCTCTATGTTTTGGATACCAATAATCAACCTTCTATTCTTATTCTGAAATTTGATTAACCTATACTGATAAAAACTGAGCAAAGCGGAAGGTGATATCATCTTCCGCTTTTTCACTTCACGCGTTAATCTATTCCATTGCAAAATTTTTCTGCTTGACAAAAGAAATAAGGAAGTTATAAAAGAAAATATGAAAAAACTTAGTGTTGCTAACTATAAAGATGTTAACTACTGCCTCCGTTGCGGGAATAAACTTGAGCTAAGGACAGATATTGAAAATAAGTTGCGACCTCATTGTCCTGCCTGCAATTGGGTTTATTACAAAAATCCTATTCCTGCTGTAGCGATTGTGCTCTTCAATGAGAATAAGGAATTGCTTTTAGTGAAACGAGGTATAGAGCCAAAAGCAGGTTTTTGGGCTTTGCCGAGTGGTTATATGGAAATTAATCTTACTCCGGAAGAAAATGCTCTTCAGGAACTGGAAGAAGAAACAGGTCTGAAAGGCAAAATAATGCATTGCGTAGGTTGGTTTTACGGCAATAGCCCAATCTATGAAAGAGTTCTTAGCATCGGTTTCAGGATGAAAGCTATTGGTGGCAAACTTCAAGCTGGAGATGATGCTGTTGAAGCAAAATTCTTCCCCTTAAACAATCTTCCTGTTATTGCCTTTGATGCACATAGGGAATTTATTGCAAAAGAAACAAAGCTATAAGTCAAGAAGTCAGGAATCAGAGGTTTAATTGAACAAATTGGAGTGAGTGCCAATTCTAACTAAAACAAGAACATTATCCTGAATTCTATACAGCAACAGAACATTTGGAGTTAGATGACATTCTCTGCAATCATTTAGATTTCCTTTTAGCTGGTGATCTTAGTATTTTTCGGGTAAGGGAATTTCTGTGCTGAGGTTATTCAATACCAATTGCAAGGCGTCTATAACTGATTTATTATGCTCATATCTTTTATAATCTCTTTTAAATTGAGATGTATAACTTAGTTTAAGCAAATCAATTTATATTTACAAGCTATAAATACTGATTATCTTGTCTCATAATCTTACCCAAAAAGTAGTAAGAAAGGGGATGACACAAACACAACATAGATATTAGTACTTTGGAGGCTATTGAGCAAGCAATACCAGCTTTGCTTAATAGAATAGTAGTTAAGAAGTTGAATATTCTATCAAGTTTTTCCTGGCTAAAAGCCGAAGAATTAGCCAAGGTCATGGAATAGCAAACTTTTTCTTTGCCTAAAAGGACGGAGACCTTTGAAGAAAAAGTATGCCTGACGGCATTTGCCGAATCGGAATTCGGCAACCCATTATATTTCGCCGTAGTTTCTTCAGAACTTATGTATACTGAAAAATTAAACTGCAAGGGAGTTTACAGCTTTCCACAAAAAAATGAAAAAAAACAATTTTGTGTTTGACAATATTCTTATTATTATTAATAGTGGTATCAGTTGTTGAAGAAGTTATATGTTAAATAGTATAATGTGTGATGAAAGAAATTTTTAACTGTTCAAAAACAAGCTCCCGGCAATTCATTTGATCTGCGCCGTCGTAGCAAGGTAGCTTTTTATGAAAAAGGACTTGACTTTGATTAAAGAGATGAAAATAATGCACTCGGTAGTTTGGCCTTACATAGATTGTGAGTAACGAGGGATATCAAATGCCCTCAAAGAACCTGAGAAATAATGAGTTGGAATTTACACCAACATTTGGGACTCAACATAACAGTTCTATTAATCATCTTATGTATAAGAGATGAAACCCATGCCAATGTGTAAAACCAAGATATAAATGGAGTACGTTAAAATGAAAACTCTTGTAATGATTCTCATTTTCACTTTATTCACGATAACTTCCTGTTATTCAGTTGATGACGAATTTGTCCTTGTCGATACTGTGTTTGCTAACCCTGCTTACTTGACAGGGACAATTTACTACAACATGCTGGACAATACTTATAGCTATTTCCCAAATGAAACTTCTCTTGCAATAGGATATGGCAGATGTCCTTGGGGAAATCCTGGGATAGAAGAATATCGGTCGTTAGTAACTTTTCAGACGAGACCTATACCACTTGATTACCATCTTTATAGTGCAGTTCTTTTTGCTTATTGTCAATACTATGTTGATAACAGTGAAGATCTCATTTGGCCACAATATTACTCCACACCTTATCAGGTTCAAGTTGATCACTTGCAGTTTACTACGATGGCCCCAGAAGTTTTTAACCTTATTCCGTTGGCATCCAATGTTGCTGTTTTACAAGATAGCGCATACATTGGATGGATTGGGACTGATATAACCAGCAGTTATTTAGATGATATCCAACAGTCAAGGACTTATTCACAATATAGATTGCACTTTCCCCCTGGCTATGATGTATCTGGATACGCACAAGACTGGGCATCATATGCAAAAGGACCTGTAGCAAGTCCCAAGCTGATAGTAACATATCACAAAACAGTTTCAAATTCTGAAGAAGTGCTACCCATTCAATCAGATTTGATCAATGGAATCTATCCCCAACCATCACGCGATGTTCTAAACATTAAATTTAAAGACAAGAACACATGCAGTATTGATCTTTCACTTTATGACCTTAGAGGAAGATTGGTTCACTCTGAAACGCATATTCCAATACTAAGTGGAATCACACAGTTTAATATAAATGATTATCCTTCAGGAATCTACTATCTCAAGGTTACAGATCGGCATCGTAGCCAAATTAAGAAAATCACTATAGTGAAATAAACAGCGTAATTTCTTGCCAGATAGTCCATCCACTAACAGCTAGCATAATATTCATATTGCAAAGAATAATCTTGTTGCAATACATTATTTGTAGTAGTAAAGGGTTTGAGTAATTCCCCTGGCGGATTCGGAAAGAGTGTAATAGCCCTTGTTTTTAGCATCCCAACAGAGAGCTTCTCCTTGTGGCTCTGTAATATAGGTCATTTTTTTGGCTTCTTTGCTAAGTGTAATGTTCTTTTTATCGTCCAGCTTTGTTTTATATTTGTAAATTCCGGTATAGGTCTTCACCAATAACTGTTTTCCGTTACTACTCAGGTCTGCGGCGGTAACCCAGGTAAGAGGCAAAGAAGCAATTCGCCTGGCGATATTTTTATCCTTAAAATTGAAAGGATAGGCAATGCGATAAAGACCAACCTGTTCCTCCCTTTTACTGATAAGATAAATATCCCCGGTATTAGGTTCCAGAAAGATTGCTTCTGCATCGCGAGGTCCATCTTCGTAATTTATTTCTATAGTTTTAATTTCATTGCTCTGCAGAATTTCGTCTTTACCTGTTAGCTGAGGTTCTTTAAGACGGTAAACATAGACAGAGTTATATTTAGCATTGTTATCGCCAATATCGGCTATATAAATAAAGCTAATATCACTTAAGGGATCTTTGGCAACAGCGATATCTTCCCAATCGCGGTTTTGGACACCTTTTAAGATAAGAGTAGAAAGCAATTGTCCATCTGTGTTCAGAGCATAAATTTCGGCTTTATTACCGGAATCGTTATGACTCCAAAGCACCTGTTTGTTTTGGATACTGAAATCAATACCCGATGCTTCATTCAGGACATCGGTTTGTAACACAAATTCTTTCGGGGGTCTATGTGCCAAAGCAAAAAGAGCAATAGCAGTTACCAGAATGAGAATAATAATTAACTTTTTAAGCATTTATACCTCTTAAACTATCGGAAGGTTGATGTTCCTATCAACCAACCGACAGGAATGTTGTTTTTTTTAAAAAGAGGGGAAGATTTATAAGCCGGATTCTGTTCTTGCGGTTTCCCGAAAGTGATGTTCATCCATCTTGGCTGTTCTTCACAAAACAGCTCCAGCTGCCTACCCGAAAGCGATGCGGGCAACATCATAGCTTTCCTATTTGGCATTGCACCGGATAAGGCATTCCTGGCTATCTCTGTTACCAAAGATACCGGTGGTCTCTTACACCACCATTTCACCCTTGCCATTTCTGAAAAACAAAAATGGCGGTTTATTTCTGTGGAGCTTGCTCTGCATTACTGCAGCTTCCCGTTAGGAAGTATCCTGCCCTATGGTGTCCGGACTTTCCTCTGCAATTTATTTGCAGTGAACATCAAATCTTCCCTCTTTAAATAATAATGCAAAACTGCGAAAAAACAAATTTCCCATAACCAGGGGCAAAATTAGTTGGAAGCATCTTCCGAATTATCTTCAAAGCGGTTCATCAAAATGCGACCGCAATTTTCACAATAGATAATTTTGCGGCGCAACTGAAGTTCTATTCTCATTTGTTGACGAATCACAAATCCGCAGGCACCACAGGAACCATTACGATTGTAAGCAACTGCTTGATTATTTTTATGTTTAATCATATTGCCATAGTGTTTAACCACCGGAACGGGTAAGGTGCGTGCCAGGTCATTTCTTTTAGTGCGAACTTGTTCAATTTTGGTTTCCAGGGAAGCAATCTGTTCTCTTAAATCGGTTTCTTTTTCTTTTTTTCGGGTTTCAGCTTTTTCCAGTTCAGCTTTAGCAGAGGCGACTTTTTCCTTAATTTCGTTTTCCTGGTCCATCAGTTCTAAAAGGTTGGATTCCAGATTGGAGATTTTATCTTTGATATAGGCAATTTCGCTGTTTAATGCTTTATATTCTTTGTTGTTTTTGATTTCTGCCAATTGGTTGGTATATTTTTTTTGTTGTTCCTGCAATTGTTTTATATCCATTTCCAGGGTACGCTGTTTTTTATTAATTTCTGCTCTTTCAGTTTCCACGGTAAGAAGGTTGGCAGTTGCTTGTTCTACGCTTTCAATAATCTCGTTTAGTTGTTTGGGCAATTCTTTTTGTAAAACCCTGTAGCGTCCAATTTCATCATCCAGGGTTTGCATTTTGGCTAAAGTTTTCAGTTGTTCTTCCATAGTTTACTCCTTAAATAACAAACTGATATCCAGTGACTTATAAGAATGAGTGAGAGCTCCGGAAGAAATAAATTGCACTCCTGTTTCGGCAAAGGAACGAATATTATCTTCTGTAATTCCACCCGAAACCTCAAATTCCAGAACATCTTTATATTTTTTTACTGCCTTTCTTATTTGCGCAGGGGTCATATTATCCAGCATAATTCTATCCACCTTCGCTTTGGCAGCTTCGTCAACTTCCTTCAGATTAGTAACTTCTACTTCAATTTTATAGCTTGTATTATGTTTGCGGATGCGGTTTACTGCTTCCGTAATAGAGCCACAGGCACGAATATGATTTTCTTTAATCAAAACCATATCAAATAAGCCAAAACGGTGATTATAACCACCACCTACGCGGACAGCATATTTTTCCAGAGAACGTAAAAGGGGGGTTGTTTTTCGGGTATCCAGAAGTTTTACATTTGTTCCTTCCAGCAAAGAAACGAATTTAGCTGTTTTAGTGGCAATTCCGGAAAGCCGTTGCATAAAGTTTAAGGCAGTTCTTTCTCCTTGTAAAATGGAAGAAGGACGCCCTTCCAGACGCATAATTTCATCGTCGGGGATAACTTTATCGCCATCTTTGTTGTATAAAACAATTTTCAGTTCGGGATCAACCATCCGAAAAACAAGGCGTGCTATATCTACTCCTGCCAAAACACCTGCTTCTTTCGGAATGATGTAGGCAATATTACTTTGGGGTTCCAAATCCAGATAGCGGGTAGTTATATCTCCACTTCCGATATCTTCTTCCAGACCTTTACGGATTATTTCATCAATAAACACGCTACCTCCAAGGCAAAAAAAAAGCATCTGCGTATTGCAAATGCTTTTTATCTCTTGTTTGTTCAATCTTTTCAGGTTCGCATAATTTCTTGTTTTGGTAACACATATAACTATCTTCCTTATATTATGCAACCTTTATTTTCTCTGCTTGCAATCTGTCAAGACAAAATATTCTTTTCTATTACTTTTTGGGCTTGACGAAAATCTGCCTTCAGGATTTTAGGTCTTAAATTGTGAATCGGGGCAGGAATTTCCGATTTGCTAAAGATGAGGAAATCAGTTATAATATGTATAGCATTGATATCATCTAAAAAGGAATTCCGCAATCCGAGAAATTTAAATAAAAAAACTTAGGGGGCCTATAGCTCAGCTGGTAGAGCTACCGGCTCATAACCGGTTGGTCGGGGGTTCGAATCCCTCTGGGCCCACCATTTTTTCTCCCGTTTTTTATAAGTATAAACAGACAAGAGGAAGGTTAAATGAAAATCCAAGTTGTGGTTATCTGCTTAGTGCTGATAACTATACCCCTTGCTGCTACAAAATATGCGGGAGAAATTTTCGCTGTAAGTCCTGGGGTTCTCTCTACAGCAATGGGTTCTACAGGGCTTACTTATGAGAGCAGTTTTTCTGCAGGATGGTGGAATCCTGCCCTTTTAGCTTTGAATCCTGAAAGCGGAATAGAGCTTATGCGTTGTGAGCATTTTGAGGGTCTAATGGCGCAAAATCAATTAAGCTTAATTATCGGCTCTAATACTAAGACCTCTTTTACGCTCAATCACTTAGCTATAGATAAAATAAAATTAACCAAACTGGAAAACCCGAATGACAGTTTGAGTAACGAAAACCGTCCTGTTGTCTGGAAAACAGTTAGCAATCAGGACTTTATATTTTATACCGGTTTAGCAAGGCAGATTAGCAAAACACTGTATTTAGGCATTTCACCCAAGCTGGCATACAGGTCTTTGGCAGAATATAGCGGTTATGCTTTTGGAGCTGATCTTGGAATGTTTTGGCAGATAAATAAACAAGCAAATTTGGGAGTAAACCTCAGAGATTTTTTCAGCACTCAAATTCTTTGGGAAGGTGGAGAGAATGAAACCGTTATTCCCAATTTAGATCTGGAACTAGGTTATAATTTTTCTCCTGTAAAGAATATTCCTGTTCATCTTGCTGTGCGCAGTGAAATTTTACTGGAAAACAGAGAAGCAACTCTTGAAGCGGGAGATTTCAGCGCCGATTTTCACGCTGGAATTGCAGTTCAGCCAATTTCCAATTTGCGTTTACTTGCCGGATATGATGTGGATTGTTTCACTGCCGGAATGGGGGTTTCTTATAAGCATTTGGGATTAAATTATGCCTTCCGTAACGGTTCGGAGGATGATTTGGGCTATTCCCAAAGGATTTCTGTTTCTTATCAATGGTAAATAAGTCAATTGCTCTTTTAGGAGCCACGGGTTCAATTGGAACCTCCGCATTGGCAGTTGTTGCAGAGCAAAATATTTCTGTTGTTTTAGCTTCAGCACATAAAAATTATTCTTCCTTGCTTCAAGCGGCTTATCAGCATCATATTCCCTGTCTGATTTTTACGGGAATAGAAGATAAAGCACTGCAAACAAAGCTGAAAAGTGAAAATCCTGACATAAGAATATATTTTGGTGAAGCAGAATTGCTAACGGCAATTGCGAGTGAAAATTACGATATTGCCTTAAATGCTATTGCTGGTTCTGGAGGTCTTCGCTACAGTTTTGCTGTCTTAAAAAACAATAAATTACTGGCATTGGCAAATAAAGAATCCCTAATTATGGGAGGACATATTCTAACCAAAATGCTTTCCGACAAGCCAATTTTGCCTGTGGATAGCGAACTTAGTGCCCTTTTTCAAGCAATGGGAAAACATCCTGCTGAAGAAATTAGATTTTTACATCTTACTGCTTCCGGAGGTATTTTCCGCGACCTGCCTTTGGAGGATTTTAACAAAATAACACCTCAGCAGGCACTAATAAATCCAAACTGGACTATGGGCGCAAAAGTTACTCTGGATTCGGCTACAATGTTCAATAAAGCATTAGAAGTGATGGAAACGCATTGGTTGTTTAAGCAGCCCTATTCCAAAATTAAAGCGGTAATCCATCCCCAATCCATTGTTCATTCTTTGGTGGAATTTATTGATGGCTCTTTTTTGGCTCAGATGAGTAAGCCGGATATGAAATTACCTATTTTATATGCCCTTTCTTGGCCCCAAAGAGTTCATTCGCAACTTGTGGAAACGGATTTGATTTCTCTTCCCCCTTTAACCTTTCAGGAAATTGATCCGAAACGCTATCCTTTGTTTTATTTAGGGTTAGAAGTAGCCAATGCCGGAGGAATTTATCCTACCGTTATCAATTCTGCTGTGGAAGCGGTTTCTTTTCTCTTTCTGCAGAATAAAATTCCTTATTTGAAAATGTTTGACTTAGTTAAAAAGGCATTGGATGAACAGGAACCTGTCAGTGATCCGGATTTGGAAACTATTCTGCAAATCAATGCTCAGACCTGCCAAAAAGTCCTGCAGTATGTAATATAGTTTTCACATTTAAAAGGCATAAATATTTTCCTGTCTGATGTGGAGTTCTGCAAAAACAGTAGTCCGGTGAAGTTTATGGAATATATCTGTTGGACTTTAAGGGAAAAAATGTTAATAAGAAAAGTAAGTGGCAAAGAAAGAATTTGCCTTAACCTTTTTTCCCTCTTACAGGTTCAAAATTTATCGTGTCCAAAATTAAAATTTATTTTAGGTGCAATAACTTAGCTTGCTATTGGCAAGCCCTTTACCTGTTTTTAGACAGCGCATTATTTCCTGCTGAGTTGAATCTTCTATGCTGCATTAACATTTCTTTAATGACTCCTTAACAAAGTTAAGGCAGTGTTACGGAATCGTTACGGCAGTGTTAAGGGAGCGTTAAATAAGTGATTAAGCAACAGGCAGTTATGCTAAAGCTCCAAAGTAGTTATATAAATCAAGATAATGAAAGGAGCAGAGCTCCTGTCTTTTTAATTTCATCCCGGAAAAAGCTGCGTCTATTATATGTCTACGAACTACGAAACCATCGGGTAAAGGAACTATTGCCAGCTCAATTTTTTCTAATATCTAAGTATCAAGACATTAGTTTCGTCGTCCTATAGTATTCCTCATAATTGTTTTATTGTCACAGGACGATATATTCATTATTTATGGCTTGTCTATAAAAATGTTGTATAAAATAGGAAAGCCAATCCCTAAAACAACTCTTATTCCTTTTTTGCTCTAATCCAACTTTTCCCTTACAATCCACCTATCCACAACCCATCCATTACTATGGGCTGAAGATGAGTGGATGATTTGTAGAAATAGGTTGGAAAGCAAGCAACCGGGAGCAAGATAGTCAGGAGGCAAAAGGATAGATACTTACTGCACAGGAATGATTCTTTCTACAATGGGTGCCAGATTAAAGGCAATTCTCAAAATTCCGTTAATATAGCTTATTTTAGGGTTTTCTTTATCAATGCTTAAGTCGGGGAAAAATATTTTACGGTCAAATCTTCCGGTTTCAATCTCCATATTATAGTAGCAAACGGTTGAATTTGAATTGGGGAAACTGCGGGTTCCGCTTATCCTGAGGTATTCAGGAGAAATGGAAACACTGATTTCATCCTTTTCCACTCCTGCCAGTTCAGCAATCACAATCCACTCTGTATCTGTTTGAAAGACATCGCATTTGGGATGCCAAACATCGTCTATGGCATCTTCAATGGCTAAGGGACTGTTGGTTAAGGCAGAGACCTCTCCTATCAATTTAAGCATTTCTCTTTGAATTCCAACGATGTTGGAAAAGATTTTTTCGCGCATAGTAAAACTCCGTTTAGGTTTAATACTCGCTGCGTTCTCTAAAAGTCCACACCAATTCTTTATCGGGAGCGATATCAATGCTGAAAGTAACTTTATCGTTTTTATCCTGAGTGTATTTATAGTCCGAATTTATAATGCGGGTATTGGGAGAAAGCTGGTGAGTTACTTTAATGGTTTTTTTATCGGGAGAATTATTCTTTAAGGTAATCTGGATAAGGCGTTCAGTGATACTTTTAGAAATTTGAACTTGTTCTTTTAAACGGGTGGAGGCAACCAGGTCAAAAGCAGTTCCGGTGTTGATGGAGACCTCTTCATTTTTAGAAGTATGTTTGATGCTGTCTTCGCCTATAAATTCCAGATTGCCGTCGCTATCTTGTTTATAGACCTTGATAATACCTTTGGGAAGTGGCATTCCGGCACCGTTTTCCTTAGTATTTTTGAATTTTATCATACTTTTTACACCTTCAGCATAAGTGGGATATTCATACTCGGAGTATGCCTTAATGTTTGTTGGAGGATACAATTCCAGCTGTTTGGTTTGATTATTGGCGAAGGAAACCTTCTGGTCTAAAGTATATAAATGGAAATCGTGAAATGCTTTTTCTTCAAAGGTAGGAGCTGCCTGTTCTTTTGCCATTGCGGCGTCATAAGCTAACCGACCACCCCGGATATTATCATAATAAGCACTATAAACCCGATTTACATCCCCGGCTATGAGCTTTAAATTTACATCGCTAAATGCTTTGCCGGAAGTGTTATTGATTGTTACCCAGGAATTGAAAAGTAATGACTTTTCGTCCCAAACGGTATTATAAGTTACATTCCAGCTGAAGCCACCTGTTAAATAAGTCATTTGGACCGGGTATTTTGCTTTTTTGGGAGCAATGATACTCCAATGTAAAGTCGGTTTAGTATAAAAATTCTCCGGCAGTTCAGCTAGTTGCAGCCACTGGGCTTCGTCTTCGGAAATTACTAATAAACGATCAGTTCCTTTTTCAATGATGCCAATACTGCCGTCCTGATAAAATTTGAGAATTCCGGCTAATTTGGATTGGTCATTGGTAATAACTAAAACTTCTCGGTCCAGATATTTAGCCATAATCTGCCATTTTCCGGCTAAATCATATTCATAATTCTGTTCGGCAATACGAATTCCACCTCCGGTAACAATTACTGAAGCCGGTTCAAGACGGCTGGTAATATCACTATAGTTGATTTCCTGGCGTCCATCATTCAATTCTAGTTCAAAACGGGAACGGACTAAAGAAAGATCATCGTTGTATATGGTTAACCAGTCCTCTGCCATTAAAGGCAATAAGAACAACAGGAAGGGTATAAGTATGAGGATGTTTTTCATTCTATCTCCTTATAAAATTTGAATCCTACAATACAATCTAATTTTTTTATTCTATATGTCAAGGAGAAATGAAGAAGGAAGAATTTAAAAATGAATATTGCAATGTAAACTGATTGAATTTAAGGATTCTTATTGATTTGATTTTGGAGAAAGGGTATTATATTTGTAGTTTATCCTCTATGTTCATTGAGGATTTTACCTTTCCACTTTTTTTCACTTCAACCGTTAACCTGCCAATCCGAAGAAATAGATTGACAGAAATAGAAATAATGATTAATATGTATTATAGGAAATAAGGAGAAGATAATGGCATCAATATTGGTTTTAGGTTGTATGTGGGGTGATGAAGGAAAAGCTAAAATAGTTGATTACTTAGCTTTATCAGCTGATTATGTTGTTCGTTTCCAAGGTGGCAGTAATGCCGGTCATACTATTGTAAGTGGAGGAAGGAAATATGTGTTACATACTATACCTTCAGGAATTTTATATCCTAAAACTAAATGCTTAATTGGAGCAGGTGTTTTAATTGAGCCCCCGGCAGTTATTGAGGAAATAAAAACTCTGGAAAAAGCAGGAATCAGCTTTAAAAACCGTCTCCTTATTGATTTTCGGGCTGGAATCGTGTTGCCTGTCCATAAACAAATAGACCTGGAAATTGAAACTGGGCGCAGAGGAATTAAAATAGGCACCACCCGCAAAGGAATTGGTCCTGCCTACAGTGATCTTAGTGCCAGATTTGGAATAAGAATAGAAGACCTGGCAGACCCCATTAATTTAAGAGAACGGATTAAGCTTTTATATAATTATCATCGGATTAGAATCACTAAACAAAACTTGGAACAACAGGTGGAAGACCTACAAAAGAATTGGAGATATTTAAAAAAATATGTGGGTGATGTAGAAATCCTGCTTAATGAAATTGCGGCTAAGCAGGAAAAAAATATTCTCTTTGAAGGTGCTCAGGGAACTTTACTGGATTTGAATTTCGGCACCTATCCTTTTGTAACTTCTTCAAGAGTAATGACTGATGGTGTTGGAATTGGAACAGGATTTTCAGCCAGGCGACTAAATAAGGTCTTTGGGGTCTATAAAGCTTATACTACAAGAGTAGGATCAGGGCCCTTTCCCACAGAAATACTTGATGAAACAGCTGATTATATTCGGAAAACAGGAAATGAATATGGTTCTACAACAGGAAGACCCAGAAGAATTGGCTGGTTTGATGCTGTAGCAGGAAAATTTTCAGCAAGAATAAATGCTTTGGATAATGCCGTTCTCACTTGCCTGGATGTGCTAACCGGAATAGAAAAATTAAAAATATGCAGAGGTTACAGATACAATGGAAAAATACACCGTTCTCCGGATTTGGATAATAGCAGAATAATTCTTTCTCAACCTGTATATGAGACATTTGAAGGTTGGGATACAAACATCAGTAACTGCAAAAATATCAATAAATTGCCTTGGAATGCCCGACTTTATATAGAAGCTATAGAGGATTATATTCAAATCCCTATTTCCCTAATCTCGGTAGGTAAAGAAAGACAACAAACGATTAAAATTAAAGCTCATAAGAGGTAAGGAAAGATGATTAAACGACTGTTCTTTACTGTTATATTGTGTGTAGCATCTGTTTTTTTGCTGGCACAAACGGATTCCTTATATCTATTGCTTCCTCAATTCAGCAATCCTTTTTATGATACATTCAGTCGGAATTATATTGGTTCAACTGCTGCAGGAAGAGGTTATACGGGTGTTTCTATTTTAGGTGGTTTAGATAATGCACTTTTAAATCCTGCTGCGGTATTACCGGATTCAGCTTTAGTTTTTGTTGAAATGAATATTAAGCCCTCTTTGGAAGCAGATGGTTATCCTCTTTATGCTAATTATACTTCTCCTGTTCCGATTGGGCTATTCGGGTTAAGTTTTCCTTTGGAGAATAAATTTTCCTTTGGTGTGTTATACAATTTACCGAAATCCATTACTCTGGATGATTATTCATTTTTTATCAATCAGGGAGCAGATTTAATTCAGCGGTCTCCTGTTTATAATCTTCATCAGGCAACTGCTTTTTTTGCTTTTCATAACGGACCTCTGCATTTGGGTTTGGATATACATAATCAATTACATTATATTGATGATCCTATCTATTTAAGAAGTTACGAACGTATTAGGGATTCCAAATATCATTTACGCATTCAACCTGGAATTATTTATCAGTTTGGTCCTGCCAATATTGGCTTTAGTATGATGCCTACTACCAAATTTGGCTGGAATTTGAAATGTGCAAACTACGATTTTATTATGCCTCTTTGGCTGACAGGGGGAATTGAATTTGTAAAACCGGAATTCACAATTGCTACAGAAGCTGAATGGGAACAAACAAGCGATATTTGTAATAGTTTTGCTGATCGTTTTACTTTCAAAGCCGGCTTTGAAAAAAGGAAAGATAATACAGTTTATCGTTTTGGTTATCATTTTACTTCCAATGTTTACAGCGGGATGATACGATTGGGACAAAATGTTGTTAATCCTGATACCAGTAATGCCTGGAATACAGTTCCGCAAGCAGTTTTCATTGAAGATAATACACAGCATTCTTTAACTGCGGGCTTAAGTTATCGCTTCAAAAGCGGAATACTTAATCTCTCTGCGATGCAAGTTATTTTGGGAGATGTGAAAAAGACCCAAATAAACCTCTCACTTAGTTGCTATTTAAATTATATCTTTCGGAAGAAGGAAGTTCAGTTTAATGAATAGACCGACAGTAGAAATCCGCAAAATTGATTCCTACGATTTATCTGTTATTGAAGAAGCAGTTACGAGTTTCTTCTCAGGCATAAAAAGTTATAAAATAAACCATTGTAAAAGAGTATTAATTAAACCCAATGCTTTGGGAGCATATCCTCCTGAAAGAGCTGTAACTACACATCCTATTGTGCTGGAAGCAATTATTCGTTATTTTTTAGACAGAAAAAAAGAGATTTGGTTTGGTGACAGTTCCGGTGGTTCTGTTTCTTTTGAAAACGTCTGGCAGACCTGTGGATATTCTTCTTTGGCAGAAAAATATCATCTTAAAGTAGTTAATTTTTCTACTTTGGGCTTCCGGGAATTAAGCTATAAAGATAAGAAAATAAAGATAAGTGAAGCTCTCTTCCGATGTGGAATAATTATCAATGTGGGCAAATATAAGACCCATCAATTGACTGCTTTCACTGGTGCCTTGAAAAATCTTTACGGTTTTGTGCCTGGATTGGTGAAAAGTGAATATCATCGTTTATATCCCGATACTAATAGTTTTGCTGAGCTGCTTACAGCTTTATATGCTGTAATTGGTAACCGGATAACTTACAGCATAATTGATGGTATAATGGGTATGGATGGTAACGGACCTTCTGCAGGCAAGCCACATCATTTTGGACTTCTTTTCGGTTCAACTTCCATTCCTGCAGTGGATTATATTGCTTCTCACATAATGGGTTTTCAGTTGAAAGATGTTCCTTATTTAAGTTCCGTTTTGATTATGGATGGCATTTTACCTTCGCAGATTAAAATTCCTGTTTCTTTCCGCAACTATAGAATATCGGATGCAGATATAAACAATGTAAAAATAATACAGAAGACGCTGAAATATGTTCCTGATATTGCTCGCAAGGCATTTCGGAAAGTGTATTACTTTTATCCTGTGATCAGTGAACGCTGTAAACAATGTGGAATCTGCGTAAAGAGCTGTCCGGTAAAAGCTATTTCCCTGCAAAATAAGACCAAACCCTATATACATAAAGAGCAGTGTATTAAATGTCTTTGCTGTTATGAACTCTGTCCCTATCAGGCAATAGACATAAAAAAATCAATACTGGCAAGGTTAGGTGTGTAATGAAAGCAAAAACGAAAAAGCTTAGTCCTCCTATGCGTTTTGCCTTTTGGGCAATAATGGTTCTGCTGATTATTTGGATTCTGTTTTTAGCCGATAATAGCTTTTTGAATACCTGGAAACTGAAACGCCGGGTAGACCAGCTGGAAAAAGAAACTACCATCCTCAAAGCTCAAAATGATAGTTTGGCACAAGAAAATGAACGCTTAAAAACTGACCCCGAAGCTGCTGAAAAAGCAGCACGGGAAAATTTTGGGCTTACTAAACCTGATGAAACAGTTTTCCGTTTCGTCCCTGCAAAAGAAGATGAACCAGCAAAAAAATAGCCAACCTCATATTTATAATATTTCCCTGTTCCTAAATGTGGAACAGGATACTCGTAATAAGCTGAAGAACTTAGTTCACGATTTGATTATAGCAGATGAGGACAGCTGTTATCTGAGTATAGAAAAAATTTTGGATATTGTAATTCCTGCTTGTTCAGGGAATATTGATAATCCTCTTTTCAGTGAATTTTCAGGTTTGCTTATTGAATACCTGCTGGATTATTTCCTGGAGATAAAAACAACGCAGGAAAGCGAGTTTTACAATTTTCTCAGTTTCCTTAGTCATTTTCCTGTAACTGAGGACTCTCCTTATTATCCCTATGTGCAAAAGATTATGAATGAGCATAAGGATAGTGAACCGGAATTAATGAGTATATTTAATCGTCTTCAGTTGCTTTATGTTTTGACGGAAAACGGAGATTTTGAAAATGCGGAAGAACTCCTGGAAGAAATGGAATTCGTTGAAGAGAACAAACATCTTGAACTCTGGGCTTTGTTCCAGCTTTCCAAAACAGCAATCTTTCGGCATCAAAATAAACCTGCAGAGCTTTTACAGACACAATTAAAACTGATTTTGAAGGCATATAAAAGTGATAGCAGAGATAGTGCAATCAATTTTATCATCCGCTGGCTTATTTCTATTAACTGGTTTAAGCAGAATATCATCAAGAAAACATTGTTGTTGCGCATAAAAGATTTTCTTTTAGAGCAGAAATCTTTGAACACGGCTATGGTTTTATATGAATTGTTTTCTCTGGAAGACCGTCTTGTTCCTTCCGTAGAAAAGATAGAATATCAACGGATACTGATTAAATATCCTGTTTCAATGCTGAATGTTCAACAACTACACACGCTTTATTTTTTTGCTGGATACTATAATTGCGGGGTGCTTTCCAACTTCAAGGATTCCATTCAGAACTATCAATATTCCAATTACTTTTTGCATAAAAGCTGGGATTCTTTTCTCAATCTTTCCCGCTTTATGCGAAAACATCTTGATCCTTTGTATTTTTATAGAGCTATTCCTTATCTGGAAAGTCGCATCAAAGAACTCAGCAATCAAGCATCTTTACAGAATAATGCTTATATTGAGAGTTTACAGGCAAACTTCTATAAAATTGAAGAACTCTATGAGAAAGTAGGTGAACTTTCTTTAACCGACAGCTTAACCGGATTGAGGAATAGACGATATTTGGAAGGAAATCTCTTTCAAATGGTGGTTTTAGCAGCTCGTCATAATGTTCCTGTTTGTTTCAGTATGATTGATATTGATTTCTTCAAGCTCGTAAATGATAACTATGGTCACTTGGCAGGGGATTTTGTACTGAAAGAACTGGCTCGCATTCTCAGTTCTGAATTTCGCAAAAGTGATGTTGTTATTCGTTATGGGGGCGATGAGTTTTTAGTTATTCTTTTTGATTCAGACCGGAAATTGAGCTATTCTATTATGGAAGACCTCCGTCAAAAAATTGAGGCATATTCCTTTGATTACAACAATCAGATTATTACTTTCACAATTAGTATCGGAATTGCTTGTGACTTTCATCTTTCTTCTCAACCCAAAAACCTCGCCAAATGTATTGCCTGTGCAGATCAGGCCTGCTATATGGCAAAAACTAATGGACGCAACAGGGTTGAACTTTATCAGTCCTTAAACGGAGCTAATGATAATAATTGTTAGAATAGTATCAATAATTTCTCTCTTGACATATTTCCCTGTTATCTGCTTTAAGTAATCACAAAAGGAGTTATAATGGCTAAGGTTACTGTAAAAAACTTGAATAAATATTTTGATAATAGTGTTCATGCTGTTAAAGATGTAACTTTTACGGCGGAAGATAAGGAATTTGTTGTCCTTGTAGGTCCTTCCGGTTGCGGAAAAACTACAATTTTAAGAATGATAGCCGGTTTGGAAGAGGTCTCTTCTGGGGAAATTTATATTGGCGATCTTTTGGTTAATAACATTCCCCCAAAGGATAGAGACATTGCTATGGTTTTTCAAAATTATGCTCTCTATCCCCATATGACTGTGTTTGATAATATGGCTTTTGCTCTTAAAATGAGGCATATTCCTAAAAATGAGATTAAGAAAATTGTTTATGATGCAGCAAAATTATTAAGCATAGAATCACTGCTGAAAAGAAAGCCGGGTCAACTATCCGGGGGTCAAAGACAACGTGTAGCCGTTGGAAGAGCCATAGTTCGCAATCCTAAGGTCTTTTTATTTGACGAACCCCTTTCCAATCTGGATGCCAAATTGCGTGTTGCTATGCGAGCAGAGATTGTTAAATTGCATCACACACTTGGCAATACTATGATTTATGTTACTCATGATCAGGTGGAAGCAATGACTATGGCAGACCGCATTGTTGTTATGAAAGATGGTATTATTCAGCAAATAGATACACCTCTGAATATCTATAATAATCCGGCAAATATGTTTGTTGCCGGTTTTATTGGCAGTCCTGCCATCAATATGACACGCGGAAAGTTGGTTAAAAAAGATAATGACTTATATTTTGACAGTGAGGATTATCAGCTGAAACTTACTCTTTCCCAGGCAGAAGTTCTGAAGAATTACATAAATAAGAATATTATTATGGGTATCAGACCTGAAGATATATACGATTCCCGTTTTGACGCGATGGCTGAATCACCGCAAAAGTTTATTACCAAAGTGGATTTTGTTGAGCCCCTCGGTAACGAATATCATATTGTTTTGACGACAGCAAATAACGAATATACGGCTCGTTTTGATCCTAAAGATTTGCCCAGAATGGGACAAGAACTTTGTGTTACTTTTGATATGGCTAAAGCACATTTCTTTGATCCGGAGAGCGAAGTAAACTTATATTGAACCCATAACCGCTTATTTACTAATGTGTTAATGCTATGAGGTGCAAAACAAGGAAACAATATATTCACATCCTGAGTGTAACCTTTCTCCTGTTTTCGCTAAACCCTATCCTTTTTTCTTTAACAACCGAAAATTCCGCTTCCGCTAATGCTTTATCCGGGATGACAATTTTATCGGCTTCACCGGCGGATTATACTCTTTCTCCGCTAATTGGTGAAAGCGGAATTTGCCTTAGTTGGCATCAGCTTTATGGTATCAGCGACATCAATTTTTATGGATTACATAGTGCCTTTCCTGTTAAACCTTTGATTTTAGCTACGGGAATTGACTATCTTGCTCATCAGGATTATCGTTGGCAAAATGAATATGTGGCACTAAGCCTAAAACTATCTTCTTTTCGCTTGGGTGCAACGCAACATTTAATCTACGAAAAAATAGAAGACCAAAGCTGGTATACCTGGGATAATGATTTTGCCCTTTCCTTTCAGAATAAAAGGTTAGTCAGCGAAATACGCTGTAACAATATCCGCACGGAAGAAAAGACATTTACCTTAGCAGCCGCCTTTAATGCTAATGAAAATTCATCCTTTGCTGCATCTTATTCCTTCAGACCCAAGGAAAAGGATAGTTATTCTCTGGCAACTTCTCTGACCATTGCAAAACCCTTAATCATTCAAAGTTCCTGGCAAAACGAGCCAGCGCGTTTTGGACTGGGGTTGAAAGTGCTGATTGGTAAATTAAATTTGATGTATGCCGTGCGCACTCATACTGAACTTAATTTAACCCATATTGTTGATTTGGGCTCTGCCTGGTGAAGTTCTTTGGCTGTTTTCTTATCCTCTTTTCTTATTGTTGTTTTCCTTTATTTGCCCAAATTGAAGAAATCCCGGAGCTGGAATCCGAAAACCTGGAAAATAACTGGCTGCAACAACTTTATGCAGATTTGGAAGCAGGAAAGTATAATGTAGATATTCAGAACCGGACAAAATATATAGAGACCTTTGATAATGGTCTTACTAATTTTCAATTTCGGCAAAAAGACCTGCGCTTTAACTTGAATCTTTATAAAAAAGTAAATTCAGACCTTTATGCCAATTTTCAGCTATCAGCTATACCTTCCGAAAATAATCCTTCCGAAATTCATTTTGGTTCTTTTCGTCCTGCTTTTGGTATGGGAACCATCCTGAAAAAAAGCAGAGGAAAATACCTTTTGGAGATAGAACGAGCAGGTCATCCTTCTTCTTTTTCTCCTTTTGGAACCGGCACTATTTTTCGGAGAAACAATTTTTCCGCCTTTTTTATGGCTTCCGGTCAAAAGCGTAATGCTTCTCTGAAAGAAGGAAAAATAGGGTCCCTTTATAAATCCGTTCAGTCCGAAAAAACTTCTGTTCAGGAAGAAATTATTGCCGGAGGACTGGAATATCACTATAAAGACAATAATTTTGCCTTTTTGGCTTATACCCAGAATTATGATCATAATTTTGCTGATTCGCTTTGGGTAAAAAAACTAAATGTCTACGCTCTTTCCACTAAAATAACCAGGGAAAACTGTATTTTATCTGCTGAAACCGCCCTAGTGGAAGAAAACCTGGCTTTTCAAACCTCCGCTAAATTCATTTATAATTATATATCTCAGGAACTTAACTATTCTTATAGACAGGGAAAACAATTGCCGGCTTATGCTGCCAAACCTTGTCTTTTAAGCGTTCAAGGTGAAAATCAGGAAATTGACTGGAATTTGGATTATCAGCCACAGAAAAATGTATTATTTGGTTTGCGCTATGCTCTAATTCGTAAAAATAACGCTCTTAAAAGTCCAAACTGGAATTCCCGAGCGATTTTCAATCTTACTTTGAAACCTTCTTATACCACTGTTAACCTACAATTAACCCTTCTGGATAAGGAAATTGTAACTGAAACGGATAGTAGTTATATAGATACTCTTCCTGTCCATTATCGTTTGCGGTTTAAAATAGACAGCGAATTAAATCCGAAACTCTCTTTAACACTTTTGTTGCGTTATCACTATGAAGATAAAATTGAACATCGTAACAACAGCTTTTACTGGGAAAATGCCTTTCACTATCTAAAAACTAAATGGCAAATTTCAGCCGGAATTAAAACCTGGCAAACCTTAAGCTCTCTTATTCTACCGGAAACTGATACTGAAAACCCGGAGGGATTTACTAGTGCTACAAGTGAAGATAATAGGATTTTTGCCAAACTAACCCTCAAAGGAAAAATAATTACCCTGAAAACCGAATGGCAACAATCCTGGTTAAATGGAAACCGCTCTCTCTATCTTTCGTTGGGATTGTAGCATTATTAACGACGGGGACATCGTTTTTCCGGATGGTTGACGTCCTCGTCAACCCAAAACCCCGGAAGGTTGACCTCCCGGTCAACCACCTATAAATTCACATCATTATTTATTTCTCTTCCCTATTTATAACTATCACTAAATAAATACAGTTCCATTTTCTTCCTTAGTAGCATTGCTTACTCATTACCTACCCAATACGGATGCCATCCGTAATAGGTAGGTAATGAGTAAGCATTGCTATTTACCTAAATGTTTTCCTCTTTTTTTAGGGTTACGAAGAAATCTCTGCCTATATTTTCAATAGTATATTGCCAAGGAGAAATATCCGAAAAAAGCTGTTGGAGTTGTTTATCGTTATAAAGGTAGAGCGGACACTTGAATTTATAGCGGATTTTTCGTTGCCAAGCCAAAAAACCTTTATCAGAAGGGAAACTGAAAAGAACTTTATCACTTGCCAGACGCATTGTTTTTTCAATAATCTGTTGCGGATTTTTTATATAATCCATAAAGCCCATTAAAATCAGGTAATTATACTGTTTATCTTCCGGCAGGGAATGAAAATCGGCAATTTCAAACCGGCAGATATCTTCCACTCCCGCTTTTTTTGCCTCTTGTCTGGCTATTTGTATCATTGAGGGTGCAAAATCAATACCGACAACAAAATCCGGAGAACCTTTTGCTAATGTAACAGTATATATTCCAGGACCACAACCAACATCCAGAATCGTCTTTCCTTCCAACGGTTTACAAGCCGCAATTGTCTTTTGAAAACGGATTAACATTGTTTGCCGAAACCATTTATTAATTAAGCGTTGGAAAAATCCTGTTCCGCTACCATAAATAGCATTAAAATCAAGAGAATAGCTATCAAAGAAAGAAGCAGTTTTATTTTCCTGCATTGAAGTATCCTTCATAGTTTTAATATCATCTCTGCTGACTACAAATCTTCCACTTCAGTAAACGTTGAGACCATCGTTCTTCCCGGAAAACAGGTCTCTATATACTGACGGCAGGTTACAAATTTACTGCAGGAAAGAATTGCTTCCAGCTTGGGTTTAACAGTATTCAGGTTTACATAACTTTTGAAATATGCCATTTTGTTCATTTTTAGGCGAGGATGTTGCGGTTCCATTTCCCTCGGATGAATGTAAAAAAGGGTAGGAATACCTTCCTTTGCCAGCTTTTTGTGCATATACAAAATAAGCTGTTTGGGAAAAAGACGTAAATAACCACCCCCGAAAAAGCAAATTTCTTTACCGCAAAAAGGAGCTACCGAAATCGGGAATTCATATATATTACCTTTATCAGTAGTTATCTGATAGGGCTTTTTCTGCCTTGTTGGTAAACCACCATAGTCCCTTTTCACAGGAAAAACAGAAGAATCAGCAATAAAACCTGTCTCGGCTAATGCCTCAAAAAACCAGGGAGTTGCCTCTGTTAAAGAAAAACTGGGACTCCTAAATGCCATAACTTTTTCGGAACAAATATCTTCCAGAATGTTTTTGGACTGTAGTATATCAGCAGTAAATTCCTCTCTACTCATTTTATAAATGATGCGATGAAACATTCCATGTGAGGCAATTTCATGACCCCGTTTTTGAGCTTCTTGCACTAATTGTGGATACTTATTGGCAATATAACCCAAAAAGAAACAGGTTGCCTTCACCTGATAAATATCCAGCAAATCCAGCAATTTTAGAAAACCGCTTTCTACAATGCCGGGTAAAGAATCCCATTCCGAAACAGGTGGCTCACCTCTTTCTTCAGTAACATTAAAATAATCCTCCACATCAATAGTGAAGATGGACTTTGGATATTCGCTCATAAATTTTTTGTTAAGTTCCTATAATTATATAAAATCCCTCTCAGACAAAGGGTAAAAAATGTCAATTGCTTTCTTTGGGAAGAAAAGTGAAAAGTGAAACCTGTCCTAAATATAGAGGAAAACTATAAAAATAAAATACCCTTTTTCAGGAAGGTTGACCTCCCGGTCAACCATAAAAGGCAGGAGTCATTTGTGCCTTGAGAACTTTAACCTGGAAGATAACTTTTGTGGCACATATGACTCATGACGGCACTTTAGAATCTGTGAGAGATAGTCGTCATGAGTCCTCACTGCCAAACGAATTAGTACATAGCGTAAAAGTTATTTCGGCAGTGATGACTCCTGACTTTCATAGTGACGACTCCTGACTTACATAGTGACGACTCCTGACTTATATTATATCTTTGTTAAATTAACCTCTATATTCTCAGTGTAAAAATCTCTGAGATTTACAGCATCCGCATATATTCCAGCAAATCTACTACTCTGTTGGAATATCCATATTCGTTATCATACCAGCTGAAGACCTTCACCATTTTACCTTTGGTATAAGTTATCAAAGCATCAAAAATAGAGGAATAGCTGTTTCCTACTACATCAATAGACACAATTGGCTCTTCCGTATACATTAAATAGCCCTTCAAATATGTTTCCGCCGCTTCTTTCATTGCCATATTTACTTCTTCTTTAGTCACTTCTACTTCCAGGTTGACGCATAAATCAACTAAAGAACCATCCGGGGTAGGAACTCTGATTGCTACTCCGTCTAATTTTCCTTTCAGTTCAGGAATAACCAAACCAATAGCTTTAGCAGCTCCAGTGGAAGTTGGAATCATACTCATTGCGGCAGCTCTGGCTCTACGCAAATCATTATGGGGCAGGTCTAAAATTCTTTGATCATTTGTATAGCTATGAATAGTAGTCATTAAACCATTCAAGATGCCAAATTTATCCTGCAAAACTTTTGCTACAGGAGCCAGGCAGTTTGTAGTGCAGGAAGCATTGGAAACAATTGTATGTTCTGCCTTTAAAGTAGTATGATTTACTCCCATCACGATTGTAGCATCTACTTCATCTTTTGCCGGAGCTGTTAAAATAACCTTTTTAGCGCCTGCTTTCAAATGTTTGGATGCTTTTTCTCTGGAAGTGAAGATACCGGTGGATTCAATTACAAATTCTACTCCCAAATCCTTCCAGGGAAGAACTTCAGGGTCTTTTTCCGCAAAAATCCTGAATTTTTTTCCGTTCACTACCAAATAATTCTCTTCGCTGGAAACATTACCGGGAAAAATCTTATGTACACTGTCATATTTAAAAAGATGTGCCAGCGTTTTAGCATCCGTAAGATCGTTTATAGCTACAACATTCAGTTCGGGATGGCTATTTAAAATCACTCTTAAGACCAGACGACCAATGCGTCCAAAACCGTTAATTGCTATGTTTGTCATAATTTATCTCCTTATAAGTAGTTATAAATCTATTAGATAGATTGCTACCGGAACTGCCGGAAAGTGTCTCTTAGTTCTTTAAACCCCAAATTCTCAAGTTTTTCTTTGAATTGTATATTAAGGTCTTTAGGGGCGACAAGGGATTTACCTCTCATTGTTTTTTCTTTACTAATCTTGGTTTTATGTGGTGAGATGTCTTCAATCACTTTCTTTATCACTTTCAGGATTTCAGGATATTTCACTATCAATATTTCCACACCGCCAAGATGTGAGTATTCATAAATTATATTCATTTTTCATTACCCCAAACCGAATCAAGTTCGGATTGATTTTCTTTTATCTGGTTTAAATTTACCGCAAGCGGTTTTATATCTTCAGGATGATCCGGATTAAAAATCGGTCTTTCCATAGGGCGTATTTTCAGGTCACCGGAAAAAGCCCTATTAATTCTTTGCATAGTTATTTCATAATATTCATCCAGAATTTCTGCTCCACAGCTTTTCCGGTTATGAATAAGCGAAGCAATTTGAGTTGTTCCTGTTCCCATAAAAGGGTCTAAAGTCCAATCATTTTCATTAGTCATAGATAAAATTAGGCGTTCTACCAATTCTACAGGAAATTGAGCAGGGTGAATTGTCTTTTCTATATGATTTGCTTTAACATTGGGAATATCCCAAACATCGGAAGGGTTTTTACCTAAAGGATTGCAGGATAATTCACCTTTTTTATTTCCCTTAAAATAGCGTTTCTCAGGATACTTTTGCGGAATGCGCACAGGGTCTAAATTAAAAGTATATGCATCGCTTTTAGTAAACCAGAGAATTACCTCATAGCGTCCGGAAAACCTTTTGGAAGAATGCAAACCATGCCCGAAATGCCAGATTATTCTATTACGTAGTTTTAATCCCAATTCCTCAAAAAAAGGATACAACACAATATCCAAAGGGACAATTTCTCCGTTATCTATATAATTTCCTACCTGCCAACAAATACTGCCGCTTGTTTTTAGCACTCTAAAGCATTCTGCAATAACTTTCTTTTGCCATTCAAGATACTGGTTTAAAGGTTTACGCTTTTCATATTTCTTTCCAATGTTATAGGGTGGTGAAGTTACAACTAACTGAATAACTGAATCCGGTATGGAATCAAGCAATTCCAGGCAGTCACCCTGAAACAAACAGAGAGTGGAATCAGAATTCCAATTATTGCTTATTTTGATCATATCAGTTATAGCAAAATACTGTTTTCTGCGCTGCCGGACATTTTGCAGAATTCCATAACGGTCTTCTGCATTTTTTCTTCACCCTTGATTAGCCATTTACGTGGATCAAACTTGCTTTTATTAGGGATATAAACAGCTGGGTCAACATCGGGAGGGCAGACAATAGCATATTTTTCTTTTTCCCAATATTCCTGAATAGCAGAAGCCATATCCATTTGGTAGTGAGTATCCTTATTGATTTTAACTACCCCATTGGCAATAGCGGTTTGTTGTTGCCAGTCAGTTAATCCGGAAGCTCCATGTAAAACCAGTCCTCTTTCCACACCATTTTTAATCAGCAGGTCATCAATTTCCTTAATCAAATCCAAGTGCAGGACTACATTTTCACCTTTAGTAACGCCATGATTTGTGCCTACAGAAGCAGCAAAGAGGTCCACATTGGTCTTTATTACAAATTCCAAAGCTTCTTCGGGCTTAGTATAAAGTTCATCTTCAGAAACAATTTCATCTTCAGCACCCTTGATATGACCAATTTCACCTTCCACCAGAATATTATATTTATGCGCCAAATCAACAACCTCTTTAGTAATCCTGATATTATCTTCCAGTTTTTCTGCCGAAGCATCTACCATCACGGAAGAAACAAGGTCGTTCTCAATACAGAACTTAATAAAATCAAAATAGTTGGGTGTGGCATGATCAATATGAAGTCCAATTCCACATTTGGGAAATTGTGCAGAAAAGGTCTTCACCATCGTAGAAATCATTCTGGCTCCAATTTGTAAATCCTGAGAAGTACCTGCCGCATATTTACAGGCACCAGTACTCATTTGAATTAAGCCATCTGAATTGACTGCAGCATAGCCCTGAACAAGAGCTCTGATTTGAGTGTCAAAAACAACATTAGATGCAATAATACCAAAACGCTGTTTTTTGGCTTTGAGGAAAACCTCTTTCAGTTGTGCACCGGATAGAAACATTTTATACCTCCATATAAGTTTATCTCTTATAAAATAATATATCTAAAGGTGGATATAAAGTCAAGGGAAATCTGCAGAGGAGAATAGAAGCTAAAGGTGGGAGCAAATAAAAACACTGCCAATTTACAAATGATAAACCATAAAAATAAGCGTTACTAATCCTGCCCTTCAGCGTAAATTTTTTTGCCGAATAGCATTTAAAGAGTAATAATACCTTTTGCCTAATCCTTTCTTTAACGACTCTTTAACGATTCTTTAACAATGCCTTAACTTTGTTAAGGAGTCGTTAAAGAATCGTTAAAGAAGCATAAAAGATTTAACTTGGTGCGCAGCTGTAAGTCAGGAGTCATTTGTGCCTTGATAATTTTCACCTGGGAGATAACTTTTGGGGCTGTCCTCACTGTAAGTCAGGAGTCATTTGCGCCTTGATAATTTTTACCTGGGAGATAAATTTTGGGGCGCATATGACTCATGACGGCACTGATGGCACAGTAGACCAATCAAAAATCAAATCATAGTCGTCATGAGTCCTCACTGCCAAACGAATTAGTCCATAACGTAAAAGTTATTTCGGCAGTGACGACTCCTGACTTGCAGTAGATAAATTTACATATAAGTATAGTTCAACTGGTCTTCAAATCTCAAAATTGTGAATTAAAACAGGAACAAAAAAGAAGGTGGAGAAGAAATCTCCACCTCCAAATATTTTTACGGATGCGCTATGTTTAGTTGATTGCTATCACCCGATAGAATTTTTTATCAGCAGCAGTGCCACTATAAAATAAATTAGAAGTAGTTGTTACTGTAGTCCAAGTTCCATAAGGATCATCTGCGGATTCAACTCTATAATTTGTAGCTCCAGAAACTGCACTCCAGCTAAGGTTTATCGTTCCAGCAACTTGAGAAATATTAACAATCGGAGCTTCCAAAATTCCTGCAGCAGGAGTTATATCTGCCAGAAAACGGGGACTGAATTGCATTGCATCATTAAATTGTCCTCCCAGACAGATAATATCCACAGGATCAGTCGGAATTGGCGTTCCGGCATAATCGGTATTGGGGAAAGTTCTCATTACTCCATTTCCGGAAGCATCGGTAGCAGGAATATTTTCAGCTGTAGAGGCAAATAATCCGGTCTCGTTGGGGGTTAAAGTTACGCTGTAAATCTTTAGCAGCTTTGCCTGGTCGTCAGAAGTGATAGTAGCCAGGGTTCTTGTTACCGGAACAATTGTATTATTATGAGAAGTTGCGGCACCCGGATCAGCAAGTGGAACAAATTGCAAAAGACCTGCATACACAGATAAAGTTCCTGCTATACCTGTAATGCCATCATAGAGATTATAGGTTGTGGTTATTATCCCGCTCGGGTCATCAATAACGATAGCAGCAGTAGCATCCTGGATATATTTTTGGTGGCGATTTGTCTGCTGGAAAGTAAGAACTGCTTCTCCGGTAAGGCGATAGGAACTGCCTATAGTTCCTGCTCTCAATTGAGCTATAGTAGATACATTTTCCGGGAAATCATAAAAAGCAGTGGCAATAGCAGAAGGAGTATAACCCGCAGCGTAAGCTTTAGCTTTTATGGTTGTGTCTGAACTGACAGGAATTGGAGCGCTGTAAATATCAGAGGACTCTGTGGGCTCAGAACCATCTGTAGTATAGTGAATTACCGCTCCAGAAGTAGTTGTGCTGATCGTTACATTGATAGGACTGGCATAAGCACCAGCAGGAGGATTAAAAACAGGTGTAATTACTACATTGCCAAAGGTATGCATTCCCAGATTATCAATATAGTTCTGAGGATAAACAACCCACTCACTATCATCTGCATTAGTTCCAGCACTTGTTGCCCAATCCAAATTACCCTGAGTAACAGAAGGTTTACGAATTAAAGTATGTTCGGCAGTTGCAGAAGCTATTCCGGCAACAGGCCAATTGATAGTTCCAGGATCAATTCCAATAGTGCCAATAACATCTATCAAGGTTTCTGTAGTTCCAAGTTTATATAGTCCCAGAGCGTCATTTCCATTGAAAAAAGTAACACTTGCAGTTGTATCTGATAGAGCAAGTATATCTGCATTGGCGGAAGGATTGGCAATAACATAAACATCCAAATGATTAAGAGTTCCGGTTAAATTTAAAGTGTTTGTTGGCGTTAAAGAACCGTCAGCATAAAGGCAAACCTTGTAATTGCTTAAATCAATCGGTCCACCGGTTCCGTTGAAGATTTCAATCACTTTATTGTAACTGCTGCCTTCAATATATTCAGAGAAAAATAAGTCACTTGCCATTCCGGGTTGAGCTGTAGCGGTTCCACTAACAGGCAGTTGATATTCATTAGCATAAGTAGTATTGTGGCAAATTATACTGTTAAAAGTTCCTGCTCCCGTTGCGTTCATTCGGACATAAACATTGCCGTTATAGTTGTAGCTTAAGGACAAAGATGTTGCCCAGTCACTTGTGCCGTTTGAACTTAATTCAAAAGGATAAGTAGTAGTTATTATAATAGGATCAACAGCTCCTGATGCACTTAGAGTATAGGATTGAACTGCTGAAGGAGTTCCTGCTTCGGAACTAAAAGGAGTTAAATTGGCAGTAATATTCCAGCTGACAGGTGTGGGAAAAGCTTCTCCAGTAACATGAACATTAACTGGTTCGGCACCGGCACTGGTATGAACAATATTGCCCTCATATTCACCAATGGCAGAAGCCAACATACGAACATAAATTAGAGCATTGAAATCAGCCGGGACAGTAATACTGGAAGCCCATCCTTCTGTTTGCGAAGTAGAAACCTGAAAGCCGTTGGGAGCTGTAACAGTTATTCCACCTAAGATATTGGTTCCCCATAAAGTGTAGTCCCTGATTTCATCTGAAGGAAGATTAACAATGCTTTCCAAAGGATCAAGTTCAGTTGTGCTGGTATGAATAACTGGCGTCTCCATTGGAGTTCCTTCCCATAGTTTAGCCCAATTATTAGTTACTCTGATTCCGTCAATTTTGGCTATGGGAGTGTTATTTGCCTGGCGGATAGCCACAGCTCCTATTGCCGATATGTCTATTCCGGTTAAATCTGAAGCTGTAAGTTGAGCGGTTGGTTCGGTTGCTCCGATAGTTGGATTAACCCACATATAGACCTCATCGTTTGTAGATCCGGAGACCATAACATATTTAACAACAATCAGATAAGTAGTATCTAAATTATAACTATAAGGAGTAGCGGAGGTTTCGGAAATAGCACTTGCTGCTTTAGTTATACCAAATCTTAAGTTATTGGAAGCATCTTTTTGGACAAAAACCTTTCCTTTGAAATCAGTACCGATAGTGTTGGGAGCGAAGTGGAAGAAATAATCAGCTGTGGTTTTAGCTTCGGAAGCATTGAACAGAAAGGAGACATAAAAAGTTCCCGAGGTCTGATTAGCAAAAGTTTTATTAACATCTTCCGCAGAACCGGAATAAACTGTCTGTGCCGCTAAACCCTGATAAGCATAATAGCCAGGATAGACAAGTCCTTCATCAGCTACGATAATAGGATGGCTACCAGCTCCACTATGAGGTACCCAACCGTGAGCAGTTAATAGGTCACCAGCCGGATAGTTAAATTCTTCCTCCAGAAAAGTCGTTGAGACACTAGGATCAATCACTATACCATTTACGGCTAAGTTTTGGGTCTCAGCTCCTGTGCTGGAATGGACTATGTTGCCGGAAAAAGTTCCTGCTGTAGCTCCTGTTAAACGCACATAAACAGTTCCGCTAAAAGAACTGGCTAAATTAAGGGTGTTAGAATAAGTAGTATTATCTGTAGAAAGTTCATAACCGGTAGGTGCAGTAACACTTATTCCTGCGGTTAAAAATAATCCGGTTACCATATAATGTTGCTCTGGAGAAGGAGTTCCCAATAAAGTGCTGAAATCAGTTAAACTGGCAGTAATCTCTATCATTGGAGAAGGATTGGTAACAGTTCCTTCTACGGCAAGGTTAACAGTAGTTGCTCCAGGACTGGAATGAACTATATTGCCGGAAAAAGTTCCTGCTGTGGCTCCTGTTAACCGCACATAAACAGTTCCGCTAAAAGTAGCCGGTAAAGACAAATTGCTGGTATAGGTTGTTCCATCAGTAGAAAGAGCAAAGCCAGTGGGAGCGGTAACAGTGATATTTCCGGTTAAATTTTGACCACTCAAATTGTAGGTTTGAGCTGCTGAAGGAGTGCCGGTATAAGTAGAAAAAGGAGTTAAAGTGCCATTTACTATAATGATAGGTGAAGCTGTTCCTGTGGCAGTTATGCTTACATCATCAATACCCAATGCCTGAGCACTGGTAACAGTTGAACCACTTGTTACAGAATAGTTCCAGGCAAGATATAAAGAGCTTCCTGCTGGTAAGGAATATGATAAGATAGCGTTGTTTACAGGAACTGTATCTCCCGGGGCAGAATCATAACCACTAGTTGAAGCATCAGCCGGGAAAGAAGTTAAAAATGAACTTCCTGCAGTAGTCCAGGTTGTTCCATCAGCGGAATAATACATTTGGATGGAAAAACCGGCTGGATTAGTTCCCATCCTGTATTTTTCCACATTGTAACTGATAGTAAAAGAATTGATGGCACTGCTGCCGTTATTGGTAAGCTGAACATAAACATTGCCACTTTTGGTACCAGAGCCGGAAGATAAAAAACCAACTGCACGATCTTCAGCAGTCGCTGCAGGACCTGCTCCATAGTTATAAATACCCTGAGAGGCGGTGGTAGACATATTATTACCACCTATTTTTTCAGTGGCAGTTACGGCTGCAGCATAAGTTCCAAGAGTTCTAACTGAGTTATTTTTATCAACTTTCCAACCTGCAGGTAACGGTGCAGTAGCTGTAGTTCCTATACCATCAAGGTTTTCGGTAACAGTCAGTCCTGCTTGAATGTTTACTTGGGCGAATAACCCTCCTATAAAGGAAAGGGTCAACATAATTATAAACAATGTCTTTCTCATAATTCCTCCTTGAGAAGATAAGTTTCGTAATCTATTGTTATCGTTAATCACTCTTTAAATATAGTATATTTGGATATGGGTTTGGTGTCAAGGAAAATAATCAGGAATTTATATTGTTCACAGGCAGGAAAAGACGAAGACATCATTAATTCTGGAATATAATCGCGGCTTTAGCTCTCAGCTCTTACTTTCATACCCAATTCATTCTTTATTTCTTTCCTGTTATGCAAGTATAAAATAAATTTCTTTATCTATATAGGGAAAGACAAAATGGACTAAAAAAGCCCTGAGCTAATTCAGCCCAGGGCTTTCATTACTTGTTAACCTTTAACTTGCCAAACAGTTAATCAGTTAACTTATTTCATCATTATCATTTTCTTGGTGCTGCTGTATTTTCCAGCTTGCATCTTATAGTAATAGACGCCACTGGAAACAGAGCGACCGTTATCATCAGTTCCATTCCAAACAATAGTATGATTTCCAGGTTCCTGAATACCTTTCACTAAGGTTTTTACCAGCTGACCTTTAATGTTATAGATTTCAAGGGTTACAGGTTCTCTATCTTTAACGCTATAGCTAATAGTGGTTTCAGGATTGAAGGGGTTAGGATAGTTATTATGTAAAGCAGTGGCAACTACAGGAACTTCAGGATCATTAACATCGTTTCCTGCAACTGTAACATCATCAACACAGAAGAAGAAGGCATCATTGGAAAGGCATTGAATACCAATGTAAAGAGGTCCTGGCTGTGTAATTTGATAGGTGTATTCAGTCCATTCCACCGGTGCTTGAATATAATTTGGACCGCTAATGATAGTGAAGCTACCGGGAGTAGTATTATTAGAAATACCTACTTTGAATCTTTCCAATCCATAGTCATCTACATAACTTCTTGCCCAGAATTTGATGGAACTTGCTCCTGACAATTGCGGAGTAATCATCCAGTCATTATTAGGAGGAGTGGTTGAGGCAAAACTGCAAGCCATTTTGTTTCCTCCGTGAGCTGTAAGAGAAGTAAGAGGTGGAGTTGTAGTAGTAGGATTGAAGATTATAAATGCCATCGGACTATAGGCATTTTCCCAGGCATAACCTTGAATACCATAAGTTCCGCTTAGGTCCACATCAACCAGTGTCCAAGGAGCAAAAGTTAAAGTGAAATCAGGATAGGTTTCAAAGCCATCACTAAACAAATCTGAGGTTGGAGGCAACTGGAAGTTTACAGTAGTGGTTTGACCGGTTACAACTATGATACCAGAATGCGTAACGGAAGCATAATTGGGATGGCTAGCAGTTACACTATGAACTCCAGAAAGCACTGTCATACTATATGCACCGCTGGCATTGGTTGTAGCAGTAACATCTTCGCAGGTAACAGTAGCTCCAGAAATTGGTTGATTTTGCATATTGCGAACAATACCAGCAATAGTTCCAATTTCATGATACAAAGGCAACGCATTAGACAAAGCGGCAACGGAATAAGCTCCACCTGTGTAAACTGCCTTTACTGCCCATTTATATGTTCCATCCGGTAACGAAGCCCAATCTTCATCCGCAAAGCTTAAAGCAGTAATAGGAGTGCCGGTTAAAGAAGTCCAGGCACTTTCATTGGTTTCCTGACCTTGCAGTAAACGCCATACCTGATAACCAACCAGAACTCTGTCATCGGTAGATTTTATAGATTGAACAGTTTCATTATTATGGGAGATAGATTTAGCCATACCTTGAGGTAAGGATTTAGTTCTCTGTAGAACTGTTCTAATCCCTTCAAAAGAGGGTGCAGCTGTAGGTGCTGCCCAACCAACGAAACCTTGGATATTCCAGTTGTAATCCAGATCAGGATTCTGCTCAATTAGAGTGGTCCAGGAACCACCAAAATACATCATATTGCCAAAACCATTAACAGCAGGACCGGCATCACAACCGGCAGGATAACCGCTTGTTACAACATTACGGTAACCAAACCATAGTTCTTCATTACCTGTAACGAGAACAGGATTATTCAAGGTAACAGTATTATATGTGTCAAGAACTGGCGTAAAACCTTGATCTACAACCATATTAGCTGGAGCAGCAGCAGTTCCTCCAGTCCAAACGCGAACGGAGAAGGTTCCTGCCTGGGCAGGCCATACTTTGAGTGTATATAAGCTCATTCCGGCATAATCAGCAAGAGCGGATGCAGGGTAGCGAATGTATACATCAAAGTCATTTGCACTACCAGTACCTATGCTATCATTATTTTCACCACTGTCATAGTGCAGCCATTCACCTCCCGCAGATCCAGGTGCCATCCAAGTAATATTGGCAATAGCTCCATTATCTGTTGCTTGAACATTTACAGGAGGTAAAGTGATTTCGGTAAGCACGAAGTTTTGAGTTGTGGTCTGCATACCTGTAATTACTACACCTGCCTGTGAACCGGATTGATAACCTTGCTTGGTACAAGTTACAGTATATGTTCCAGCATAAACGCCAAAACTGTAATGTCCGGTAGCATCGCTTTGACCGCTATATTCACCAGCGGTAATTGTGGCACCTTGAATTGGAAGATTGGTTCCAAATTCAGTAACTGTTCCGGTTAAGGTTCCCATCATACCTTTGTGAATTTCATTGGAGAATGCGGCATTGGAAAATACATTATTGGTATAGACAGCTTTCACAGCAAATTTATAAACACCGGAAGGTAAGGGCTGCCAGGCATTATCTACATAAGTAGTAGGAGTAATAGTAGAAGGAGTTAGAGTTGTCCAGTTTGCCTCATTACCTTGATCAGCAGCTAAAAGACGATATACTCTGTAGCCAAGCAAAACTCTGTTATTTTCAGTAGGCCTTTCTACGCTTAGAACGGGCTCACTGATTGCAGGATTCTTTATCCTGTCACGACTGATAGGCAAAGAAGGATAAACCATTTTGGGTGTTGAATTATTTACTTTGGAAGCTGCTAATAGTTCCTCTGTGCTGAATTTCAGAACATTATCGGGCGTACCGATAAGGATATCATCCACGAACCAAACATACCACATTCCATCAGCGGAAGGCGGATCATCTGAATGCCAGGCAAGCTTAATTTGCTGTCCGGTATAGGAAGAAAGATCAATAGTAATTGGAGTGGCATAATAATTCCATCCGCCTGTTAAAGCAGTTGCATCCCAAAGAACAGTCCAAGTATTGCCATTATCTGTAGAGACCTTAATATAATAGTGGTCATCATGGGTAGAACCAAGATAGACATAGCTCCAGAATTGTAATACAGCATTTCCGGGGCAAGAGAATTGAGGTGTAATCAACCATTCATCTTGATGAACATAATCCCACCACATTGCTGCTTGATAAGATCCACCATGAGGAGGAACTGCAGGTGTAAGAGCTATAGTTCCTACCTGACACCAGGTTGGATAGACACCAGTTGTTCCTGCTGCACCTGTATTCGTGATAATTTGACTCCAGTCAGTAGGCGGGAAGGTTGTGCCTTCAAAGCCCTCTGTAATTGTTTGAGCATTAGGATTGGGTGGTTGCCAGGTAACGGTTACATTAGTGAAATTTGCAGCTTCTTCAGCAACTACTCCATAAGGAGGAAACGCCAATTCGTTAACCGTAATATCACCCATATTCACATTTGTTGTTCCAACTACAACCTGACCCGTTGCCGGTTGATAACCAGTAGCAGTAGCAACATAGTTATAGGTCTGATTAGCAAAAACATTAGGAATAGTGAAGTTACCGGTAGCATTGGTTGTTGCCTCATAAGGTTCATAACCACTTAAAG
>JALOCJ010000009.1 GCA_023227825.1 Candidatus Cloacimonas sp.
TCCCACAACCGTAAAAGTAGATAAAGTATCAAATTGGACAAGTTCCGTGTGCCCTCCGGAAACAACGAGGGCTAAAAAAGGGGGTTCAATAACTTTATGTTCAATAAAATTGGCAAAAATATGCGACAAGATATGATTAACTGTTATCAGAGGTAAAGATAAGCTCCAAGCCATTCCTTTAGCAAAAGCCAACCCGACAATTAAAGAACCAACTAAGCCAGGATTGATAGAAACAGCTATTGCACTGATATCTTGTAAGTTAAGATTAGAAGTATTAAGAGCCGCCTTGGTTAAGTTAACTATGTTCTTTAAATGCAAGCGGGAAGCAAGTTCGGGTAAAATACCTCCAAATTCCAGATGTTCCGGTTGACTGGAAATAAGATTTACAAGAACATTATAATTAGTATCCAAAATAGCTACAGAAGTATCATCACAGGAGGATTCAAAGGCTAAAATGTATTGTGTTGGCATTTATTTCAGACGAACTCTTTGAGGTGTAACTGCAAGCAATTTTACTGTTTCAGGCACTTCCACGAGGACAGGATAAAAACCTTGTTCATCAGGTTGGGAAGAGATACCCACTTTAATTTCTGTAAGTTTCAGTTCTTTTAAGATTTCCGAATCAGCCGAGAGTTTAACTGTAACAGAGGAAGGTATACAGTTTTTTCCCGGTGGCAAAGTAATCGGTAAATTGTTCAAAATTTTAGTAGTAATAAAAGAAGTAGAGAGGTAAATTTTAACCTGTTTAGGGGAAGCAGAGACCTCCTTATCCAAGGGACTTAATTTTAAGGTAAGTTCTCGCTGTTCAAGCATATCGCGGGATACAGGTTCGGTAGATATACGGTCAATTTGTTGAACCTTGCTTTTGGAACCGGAGATGGTTATTTGTTCAGGAATAATAGTATAATTTAAGGCAGTAAAATGTTCGCGGGTATAGTTATCAGCAAAAGAGATTTCTACTGGGACTTTTTTTTGATGGAAAACATCAGCATAAACTGCTATTTCCTGTTGCTCTACGGGACCTATAAATTCCAGCTGGATATTATCCGGCAGGTTAATTGTATAATCACTTACAGAAATAACATCTGAGCCGGGTTTAATTTTACTGGCATCAAGCAAGACCTGGGTGCGAGAGAATTTCAGTTTAATAATTTCCAAGCCCTTTCCCCGCACCTGGAAAGGAATATGTTTGGGAACATTATCCAAAGTAATGTTTTTAGGAATGGAACTTAGTGCTACGGGTAAATTAACTACACTTTTCTGTTCCGAAATCAACAGGGACTGCAACCAAACAAAAATTGCTATTATTAGGGAAAGGATTTTTAAGCCCAGGTTTTCCTGCAGCACTTTTAGTCCTCCATATTAAAATGATTAATTCCGAGGGTTTTGATTTTTTTATACAGAGTAGTGCGTTCAAGTCCAATTGATTTTGCAGTTTGGGAAATTTTCCAATTATTTAGAGATAAATAATGCAAAAGATAATCCCTTTCAAAGGAAGCGACACTCTCTTTAAGATTTTGAATTTGTATATATTTTCCATTATTATGGTTTTTAGAAAAGCGGAATTGATTAGTTTTATGTTGCAGGTGTTTCTTTATTACATTATTATTTATTTTCTTTTCATTAATCATAATGAACTTGCAGAAATTACGCAGTTCTCTAACATTTCCGGGCCAGGAATAGCTAAGTAAATCATTTTTCAGAGCAGGCAGGTCTAAACGGTCCATAACACTGTATTGAGAAGAAAAACTGGTTAAAAAATAACAAATCAGAAGCAGAATATCATCATCTCTTTCGCGCAAAGGTGGAAGGTCAACAATGTTCCCTTCAATGCGATAAAAAAGGTCTTTGCGGAAAATGCTTTCCTCAGAGAGCTTATCCATTCCTGCATTAGAAGCAAATATCAAACGGGTATCAACTTTCTTCAGGTTTCCACCTACAACTTGGATTTCTTTGTTTTCAATAGCGCGCAGGATTTTGGATTGAGACAGTAGAGAAAGATTAGTTACTTCATCTAGAAAGAGAATGCCACTGGAACATTCTTCAAAAAAGCCGGTTTTGCTACGGTCAGCACTGGTAAAAGAGCCCTTGATGTGACCAAAAAGTTCTGATTCTATCAGGGTTTCAGATAAAGCACTACAATTTACGGTATGAAAGGGTTTGCCAAAACGGGGAGAATATATATAGTAATAATTAGCAGCTACTTCTTTACCTGTTCCTGTTTCGCCAATCAGGAAAATATCTTCATCAACTGTGGCAAGGCGCGAAATTTGTTCCCGCACTTTTTTGATAACATCGCTTTCACCAATAAAAGGGAAACTTCTTGTAAACTGTTTCTTGAGATTGATGTATTCAATTTGCAAACCGATATGTTCTTCTTCCTGTTTTTTCAGGGTTATGGCATTTTCTATATGTAACAGCAATTGACTGATGGAGAAAGCAGAGCCCTTTTCAATAAAATGATAAGCACCTAAGGTGCGTATTTCATTTATTTGAGAAGAAGTTACTTCACCTGAAATAACAATCACCTTATAGTTTAAGTCCATATCGTTTTTCAAGTGTTTTAGAACCTGAATACCATCCAGTTTGGAACCGACTAAAAAAACATCCAAAAGAATTACATCCGGCTGGAAACTGCGTAAGACATCAAAAAACTGGTCACTATTAACAGTTTGTATCACTTCATAGTTATAATATTTTACTACATTGGCGATTTGTTCAGAAAGAACAATGTCATCTTCTAAAATCAGAATTTTACCTTTCATCATTTTTTACCTTAAAAGCAGTTCTTCCAGTTCAGCTAAAGCATTTATATAATAAATATATGCCTGGTCAGGTGAATCGTAAGGTGAGAAATATTTATGCACATCTCCATCCTGGAAATATTTGGAACACATATAGTAAAAATGGTCTGAAGTGCTAAGCAAACGAGCTATTCTTAACAGTTCTTCATCGCCTTTTTCCTTAATTCTGTTCAGCAATTCATACAAGGTCTCACTGGCATTTTGTTGCATTTCGTTTCCCAGCCAGGCAGAAATATCGCGTTGTTCATCAGCCCAGGAAACAGGTTCCGGAAAAGAAAGGGATTCCTGTTGATAATTTGCCAAATGGGAAATATCTTTAGGATGGGCAAAACCCAGATGTTCTCTTGCTAAAACGGCATCAGGAAAATGGCGCATAAAATCAAAAATACCTGTAGAAGCCCATTGGTGTTCTCCAAAGGTTTCATAATCCATAAAAAGATTCAGAAAGAGGTTTTTCCCGCCTTTTTCCGCTAAGGTAAGCTGGTCTATCCAATGGATGAATTTATCTACGGTTAAAGGATATTCAGGCCAATCCCGATTGGAAAAACGAAAGGCAATATCATCTGCCAATTGATAATACTTCAGCAGTAGATTAATATTTTTGGAATAATTCTTATAAGCATAAAGCGGACTGCGCCATTGGAGAATTCTATCCACGCCTTCCGTAATAATGGTTTTGAAGCCCTCAATTTCAAAAATTATATCGGATAAGCGGTCTTGGTAGATTAACTCTGTGTTTCGGAAAGTAGTAGTGAAATAGCCAAATTCCTTTTGCATTAAATCCCGATGCAAATAAACTTGGTCAAGAAATTCATTGGTATCAAAAAGAAAAGCTAAGGAATGATAATATGTCTCACCTAATAATTCTACACAACCGGTATCTACCAAACGCTTGAAGGAATCAAGGGTTTCGGGAGAATAGAGTTTAAATTGTTCCAAAGCAGTTCCGGTTATAGAAAAAGCAACCTTAAACCTGCCTTCGTATTTCTCAATGAGTTCCAAAAGCAACTGATTGGTTGGTAAATAACATTTATTCGCTACTTTACGCATTACATTGCCATTTAGCTTATCATCAAAAATCTTGGCATTATGAGCAATATCCAGAACATTAAAATGATTTAGGCGGTAGGGTTGATGCACCTGAAAGTAGAATACAATATTTAACATCGCTATCTCCTTATAATTCCATTTGCTTGCTATATTCAGAAAGAGTTTCAGCATAGAGTTGACGGATTTTATCTGCTGCTTCATCCCACTGAATTTTTTGGACTTCTTTTCTGCCTTCCATTCCTATTTTAGTGCATTCTTCAGGATTTTCAAGCAGATGATTGATGGTTTCAGCCCAAAGGTCTATATCCCAATAATCAATCTTAAAAGCATTATGCACAACCTCCGCAACTCCGGATTGCTTGGAAATAATTGCTGTAATTCCATAAGCCATTGCTTCCAGAGGCGAAATACCAAAGGGCTCGGAAACGGAAGGTAAAACATAGATATCCACTGCTTGTAAAATGCGTTCAACCTGTTTCCGATTAAGAAAACCGGTAAAGAGAAAACGGTTCTTTAAGCGTAATGCGGCTGAACGACGCAAAATTTGACGCTGCATATCTCCGGTTCCGGCAAGTATAAATCTTGCTTCAGGATGCACTTTCAGAACTTTGTCCGCCATATCCAGATAATAATCCGGACCTTTTTGGAGAGTTACTCTTCCTAAATATAAAATCGTAGGACCCTTGAAAATGCGTTTCTTATTGTGTAATGTGGCTTCCGAAACAGTAAAAGCATTATGAATTATGCGGATTTTTGCTGTATCTATGCGATAGCGACTCATAATCATCTGGGCTGTATATTGAGACACAGCAATAACTTTATCGGCATAAGTCATTCCGAGATGTTCAATTTTATGAATTCTTTCATCTCCAGTACCACCGGCTCTATCAAATTCTGTAGCATGAATATGAACAATTAAGGGTTTACGGGAAATCTGTTTGGCTAAAATCCCGCTGGGGTAAGTAAGCCAGTCGTGTGCATGAATAAGGTCATAATCCAAAATTTCAGCAAAACGATGTGCTCTGAAAGTATATTCCTGCACTTTCCGAATTAAATCTTCTTCGCCAATCAGACGAGCAGTCATTTCTTTCCAGATATTATGTTCTTCAGTGGTAAGAGTTTCTGTTAGCCATGATGTTGTTTTAATGGAGGTTACATAGTCCTTAATTTCATTCAGGTTAAAATAGCTTTCCGGATGTGCCGATATTCCAATATATTCCAGGCGTTCGTGCATTGTGGAGAAAGTGCGCTTTGTATATTCCTTATGTTTTTCCGGTTCAATAAAAACCGCAGGCAGGGTATCAGCATCACTTTCTTCCCTCAAGGGGAAAAAGACCAGTTCTTTAGTTGGCAACACAAGGTCTATCTTTATTCCTTGACTTAGCAGTGCCTTTGCCATTCCATAACAAGCCATACCTAAACCTCCGGAAATTAGAGGGGGAAATTCCCAGGTAAACATTAGAATTTTCATTTGCCCTCCTGCAGAAAAATAATGTAATTTTCAATATTGTATAAGGCAGCTACGCTCCATGCCTGAGCTGGAGCTCCTTTAGGAAAATGGGGAGTATCCCCATCCCAGATTTCGGCAAGGGAAGCAATATGTCCTTTCATAAAACTGGTGCGAAAAGTGGAAATAAAAGAAGTAAGAGCATCTATTATTTCCTCTTGGGTTTTCACACCATTATACGCCCTTGTATATAAACCGCAAAAGGGACCTAATAACCAAGCCCAAACACTGCCATTATGATAAGCAAGGTCTCTTTCTCTTTGTGTTCCATAATATTTTTTGCGAAAACGAATATCTTTAGGACTCAAAGTGCGTATTCCATAGTTAGTGTAGAGCTCCTTAAAACTTAGTTCCAGAACCTGCTGCAGAATTTCCTGGGAAAACGCTTGCCAGGGCAAAGCAAGAGCTATAATAGCATTCGGACGAATTTCCATTATCAGTTCTTCACCTACAATTCTATCTGCCAGATAACCATCCTTGTAGAACTTTTGCAGGGACTTTTTTACGACTTCTTTCAACTGGATAAATTCTTCTTTTACCTGATATTTTTTGCGGGATTTCTGACAATAGGCATTACACATAGCTTCGTAAGAGCACAAAGCATTATACCAAAGGGCATTTATTTCAATGGGAGCTCCCTCGCGTGGGGTTACAGGTTTTCCATCAATCCGCACATCCATCCAGGTGCCATGAGCAAAATCAGGATGTAATTCAATTAAACCATCAGAACGCACACTAAAGGGATGAGTTCCATTATGCAAAATATTGGTTAAAATGTCTTCTGCTAAAGCAATAACATTTTTCCAGTATTTAACCGTTTGCTTGCGTTTACCCAGTTTCCAGAGTAAAATGATATACCATAAAGTGGAATCAATGCTATCGTAATTTGCTTCTCTGCCGGATTCTGCCATCATATTGGGAATAAGACCATTTTTAATGTAACCCCTATATTTATTGAGGATTTTTTCCACTGTTTCCTGTTGATTGGGACAATGTAAGAGAGCATTTACGGCAACCATTGTATCTCTACCCCAGGAACCGTAAAAAGGATAGCCGGCTACAATATCATCATTAGCTAAAAAGTCCTTCAGAGCAAATTCCAGGATTTTAAGATAAGCGTCATACGGGAAAATAATATTATCATTATAATCCAGGGAATTCAAAAGAGTGTCATCTTTATCGGGAGCAGAGGGATAATCCAACGGTTTAGGAAGGTCTGTATAACGGTTTTCAATTCTCTCAATCAGGGTTTTGGCATCCTCAATAGCTGTATCGCTGAAAAGAAGATAGTTGCTTTGTCCCACCTTTAGGTCAAAACTAAGCTGGAAAAGAGTTATCTGGTCACCAATGCCTTCATAGCCACTCATCACTTCCCAGGGATAAAAAACATTGTAATAAACATAACGATTGGGTATAACTTCACCCAAAAGCAAAGCACCATAAAGCACTATATTGTTATCCTGCCTAAGAACACTATAACGCGTGAATTTATCCGGAGTTTCAATTTCTGTTATAAAATTCAGGAAATCCAGAGAGCCAGGTTTGTTCAGCTCGTGATGAGGAATCATCGTAAACTTGGGATGGAGCTCAAAATGCAGTAAATGATGACCCAAATTAGTATATTTCACTAAAGTGGTATTGGTTGTTTCATCCATCATTATTTCTTTCAGAATTAAAATATCGTTCTGATGGGGAAGAGCTGAATACAAAAAAATCGGATAAGGACGCAACCAGGGTTTTACTAAATGCAGAAAGCCCTCAGGATATATACAATTGCTGTAATTATTACTATCCAGATGAAAAAATTCTCCCCGCCATTCTACTTTCTCTTCAATACCAGCTACTAAATGCAAGCGGTTGAATCTATTATCACTGCTAACCAGCAAACCGTGATATTTTCGCTGGTTTATCAAATTACCTGTTCCTAATGCATAACCACCTCTACGGTTAGTTAGAATCCATTCATGATGATGGGTCTCCATAAAATAGTTGCTCATCAAACCTCCTCAAAGTTCTAATCCTAAGCTGTGTTGATTTTTTTCCATATCGGCTATTTCGTCAAGTTCTTTTTTTGGGGGGGCACGCAGATTACGCAGATAGGATTTTAGAAACGAGGATTTAAGGATTTAAGGATTTTGAGGATTTAATAGGTCTAGGATGAACAGGATTACTATGGCAGGGGGCTGAGGGCAGAGGGCAGAGAGAAAAAAAAATAATAGGTTTGGGATGAACAGGATTATAGGGATTTTAGGGATAATGCAAGTCAGGAGTCGTCACTGCCATAATAACTTTTACGCAATGGACAAATTTGTTTGACAGTGAGGACTCATGACGACTTGTTTCACGCAGATTACGCTGATTACGCTGATTTTGTGTATGATTGGTCTACGTGCAGTCATGAGTCATATGTACCACAAAAGTTATTTCAAAAGTAAAAGTTATCAAGGCACAAATGACTCCTTGTTTCACGCAGATTACGCTGATTACGCTGATTTTGTGTATGATTGGTCTACGTGCAGTCATGAGTCATATGTGCCGAAAAAGTTATTTCCCGGGTAAAAGTTATCAAGGCACAAATGACTCCTGACTTTACGAAGAGCTTCCCTACTGGAGGGTTGTCTGTATATGAACAGTGTATTGAAGAGTTCTCAAACTTAGTTTTAGTGTGTATAAACAGACATATTGGCGGCATATTAGTGGGCAGTAGGGAAGCAAAAGAGTTCCTTATTTAAATATTAAATATGATAAATCCTGCACAAAGGCAACCACAGGCAGAGAGATTTAGGGAATAAATTCGCAAACAGGAATGAAATAGTCCTTCACAAAGGCAACCGCTTGCCAATGGCTGAGATAAATTAGAAAGATGAGGTAAAATTATAACTTACACAATGGCAATGGGTTGTGCTAATGATGGAGATAAATTAGAAAGGGGAGGTAATATTATAACTTGCTTAATGGCAATGGGTTAAGAGATAAATTAGATAAATTAGATGCTCTGCGGGTGTCATAGTTGGATAATCAGGTATTAGAATGTATAATAATTATATTAATATTTATTATTATTATATTTATTTATTCAAAAGGATATTGGTATATAGTATGAGGGTTCCAAAACCGTCTAATTTATCTAATTTATTAGTTAACAGCTTATGTTACAATGAGTTATAAATTAGATAATTAGTATATAAATTAGAAAGCAGAGGGCGGAGGGCGGAGGACGGAGAGCTTTTTGTACCGGCGCTCGCTGTAGCGCCGACTAAAAACGGCGGAACGGCGTCCGCCTGTACATAGCTCCTGCTACATAACAAAATCGTAGCCGGAGGACACTTATAAACGACGAGGATGTCGTTTATTCCGGAAAGGAAATCTGTAAGTCAGGAGTCATTTGTGCCTTGATAATTTTTACTTTTGAAATAACTTTTGTGGTACATATGACTCATGACGGAACTGGCAATCTCAAATAAAATCACTGTACTGTAGACAAATCATAAATCAAATCTGCGTGAAACAAGTCGTCACGAGTCCTCACTGCCAAACGAGTTCGTTCATAGCTAAAAAGTTATTTCGGCAGTGACGACTCCTGACTTGCACAGTGACGACTCCTGACTTTTCCGGAAGGTTGATGTTCTTGTCAGCCATTATAAACGACGAGGATGTCGTTTTTCCGGATTGGGAACGACGAGGACATCGTTTTTCCGGAGGGTTTGCCCTAACCGAAACGCTTAAAAAATTAAGTTAGTTAATTGGCAGTATTGGTATAATTTCTAATGCCTTTATTGATGAGTTCAATGGATTCGGTCAAGGAAGGAATATGAGAGAAGTATTTACTATAAATAATCTTCAGGTCTTGGTGTTCTTCATTTAAAGGTTTAACATCAGGAAGTTCATATAACAGGTCATAATTGCCACTGGCATCAATAGTTGCATATTCATAGTCCACAGTGCGAAGATAATTTCCTTCATCATCAAAGAGCCCCAGAATAAAATAGCCGGAAATTTCTACTGCTAAATTATTATGAATAGTAACAAAAACATCAGCAGGATGGGGTAATTTGGCAACATCGTAAAGAAAAAGTTCATCCTGGGAAACAGGAACTACATTAATTTCACTATCTAAATCAAATGCTTGTTCATCCAACCAGTTTCCGGAATAAGAACGAGCGGACTTAAATCCGCCAAAATAGGCAAGAGTTCTTTCTTCGTATTCTTTCATTCCGGGGTCATTTATAATGTAGGAAGAGGGCTTATTGTGGGGTCCGTCCTGTTTAATTACAAGAACCCAATGGCTGCGTCTGCCGGCAACTTTTACAATTACTTTGTTTCCTTTTGCTAATTCACTGGAAAGGAAATTCCAATCATTTCTTGTGGTACTTTGTGCAACAAGTTCCAGACCCAATCCGCTGCCGTCAATTTCACCGGGAATTTGCCACCGCATATTACTTCCGGAATATCCGCCATTTCTTTTCAGCCATTCATTTAAGCGGTCAGGTGTCATATATTCGTTGCTTGCTTCAGCGTTTAAAAGCATAGAAAGACAGCTTAGCACACAACCGCTGTTGCCGATTGATTTTCTCCCTGAACCTAATTGTTCTGATTTCCAGCGTTCATCATTTTGTGAATACCAGTTAAAGCTTCCAGCCATCAAAGGCACACACAAAATCAATGTAATATATAGTAAATGCAATCTCTTCATAAGCAAGTCACCTTAGCTAACAACTACAAATATATAGAAATTAACTTATTGGGGACTTTGTTTTTGAAAGAAGAGATTTGTCAATCTTTTTTTTCAATCAGTAGGCAAAAACAACTCCGCTGATGGGAAATATCCATTCCTCAGGTTTACTGGAAACCCTTATTTCTCCGTTGTTTCTTTGGATGAAAGGGTCTTTATCCTGACCGGAGAAAAAAGGCACACAATCCACTGTAATTATATCCTGGGGAAACTGGAAGGAAATATCCACCCCGCGAGTAAGCTCCGTAATAAAAACGCTGAATTGATGAGAGGCACAAGGATACAAAGTAAGAGTATTGATTGTGAAATGAACTTTCTTTCCGATTTTTTTCTTCAATTCGGGATGAAAACATCTAATTTCCAAACAGTCATTTATGTATTGTAAGGTTGTTTGCAGAATAAGGTCATCTACTTTTGCCAAAGAAACAATAAAGCTTTCGCTATTCAGTTCAAAGCTATCATCCATCAACCAACGGTATTCTACATCGCTCCTTTTAAAATAGCGACGGAGAACTTCATCGGAAGCGGCACAGGCAACCAGAAAATAGTCATTACTAAGCACTTTATCAAAATTAAGCGTGGTTACCGCATTAAAATATCCGGCATTCAAAGAAGGAGAAAAAACAACCTGATGCTGGAAGTTATGCCGATAGTGAATATCTTTATCCTTATAATAAAAGAAATCCCTCAGCATTTCGCGATAAATAAGTTCTCCTATTTCAATGCTTTGCAAGCGTTGAGCAATTGCTGATTCAATTATTAGATTCAATTTTCTGTCCGAAAAATCATCAGGAACGAAATCACGCCGGGAAAGAGGACTACTGTAAATCATTTTTCCGTTTTGAAAATAATATCTTTTAGCTCGGCGTCCTACCTGACAGAGCAGTTCATAGGAATTACCTCTGTATTTGGAAACAAGATTTTCTGCTCTTGTTTCTTTTGCAGAACCACCTAAAAGAATTGCCACATCACCAATTGCAGGATTTTCTAAGGCACTCAAATCCACACAAATCATATCCATTGAGATGCGTCCTATAACATTGCAGAGCTTATTATTCAATAAAACAACGCCACAGTTGGAAAGCATAAAATCGTAACCATCAGCATAGCCGATGGGTAGAATTCCATATAAACAATCATTTTTTGCTATCCAGGAACGATTGTAACCCACCGATTCGCCTTTGGCAATATGTTTAATTTGGGAAAGGATTGTTTTGAATGTCATAACAGGTTGCAAAGCGATATCTTTATTACCTGGAACTTGAATTCCATAAGCCATAATCCCTAAACGGACTAAGTTACTGCGTTTACCCAAACCGTTTATTAAGGCATTAGAATTATCAATATGAAGATATTTGGGAGTAAAGGGTAGGTTATCTATTATATTCCAGAATCGTTCTTCCTGTTGTTTACTGAACTCCGAATCGTTTTCTGCAGAGGCAAAATGAGTAAATACACCTTCAATCAGCAGGTTGTCCATTTTGGCTATTTTAGCAAAAAAACCATTAAATTCACTATCTAAAATACCACTGCGATGCATACCGGTATCAACTTTCAAATGAACAATTGCCTGTTTATTTTTAGCTTTAGCGGTTTTATTTAACGCCTTGGCAAAATCCCAGGAAGAAACATTAACAGCTAAGTCATTATCTAAGATGGTATTAATTTCATTATTTAAACAGGGAGATAAAATTAAAATCGGAATTTTACAACCTTGTAGCCGTAATAAGCGGCCTTCTTCAGGATTAGCAACTCCCAAATAGACAGCTCCTTCTTCACAGGCAATATTACTTATTTCCCTTGCTCCATGGCCATAAGCATCTGCTTTCACAATCATCATAAATTGTTGATGAGGTTCCAGAAAGCTTTTCAGGATATTCAGGTTATTTCTGAAAGCGGAAAGGTCAATTTCCACCCAGCTACGCTCAAAAATCTTTTTTCGCAACATAACTTATAAATACTTGGCAGCTAAATCTGCCAGAGCACTGCGTTCACCTTTATCTAAAGTGATATGCCCAACCAGAATTTCTCCTTTGAATTTTTCTACCGAAACGGAAAGTCCATTACTTTGCGAATCCAAATAGGGAATATCTATCTGATAGGGGTCTCCTGTAAGCACAACTTTTGTGTTTTCTCCTGCACGCGTAATAATAGTTTTCATTTCGTGCGGACTTAAGTTCTGTGCTTCATCAATTATAAAGAATTGGTCAGGTAAACTGCGTCCCCGGATATAAGTTAGCGGTTCCAGTTCCAGAAAACCGTAATCTATTAAATCATTAATATCGGTTTTTTTTCTGCCTGCAGAACCTGCCTGGCTTTTATCTGTATGTGAAGAGAGCAAAATATCCATATTATCATAAATGGGTTGCATCCAAGGATTAAATTTTTCGGTCTTGGAGCCCGGTAAATATCCTAGGTCTTTTCCCAATGGAGAAATAGGACGGGAAACGACAAGACGCGAATATTTTTTTTCTTCCACTACCTTTTGTAAACCGACAGCCATAGCTAAAAGGGTTTTTCCCGTCCCTGCTTTGCCCGATAAACTAACTAACTTTATACTGTCATCCAAAAGGATATCTAAAGCCATTTCCTGTTCAAAGTTGCGTGCTTTAATTCCAAAAACCTGCTGTCCTGTATAATGATTGATTATATACAGTTGGTTGCGTCCATAATGATAACGCAAGGTCTTGTATTGATTGGGATTATTAGGAACAGGAACACGCACAAACTGATTGGGGAAAAAGTCACCAAAAATATTGTTTATATACCCTTTTTCTTCCAGTTCTCTAAATTGCTCCGGTTCTAAATCCAGAATTTCCCAACCGGTAAAAAATTCATCATATTTAATCGTATCCGTCTCAAAATTTTCTGCATTAACACCTACACAATCTGCTTTTACACGCACATTTACATCTTTGGAAACAAGGGTAACTAGAGATTCCGGGTATTTTTCTTTGAAATACAAGGCAGTGCTTATTATTAAATTGTCATTGCGGTCAAGAAATAACAACTCCGCTGCAGTATTGGTTATTTCTTTATTCACGGTTACTTGAATTGTGCCTCCATTTTCGGTGGGCACACCTTCCTGCAATTTGCCTTTTTTCCGTAAAGCATCAAGATAGCGTCCAATTTGACGGGCATTACGGCTTTTTTCATCCACACCTTTTTTAAATTGGTCAATCTCTTCTATTACTACAATAGGCAAGACCACTCTGTTATCCTCAAAGGAAAAAAGGGCTTGGGGATTGTGAATCAGGACATTTGTATCCAGAATATAAATCTTTCTTTCCATCTGTATAAATTCCTTTATTTTTAATAAGTAGAATGTTATGTCCGTTACCCATCTGAAAGGGGGTTGTAATTCAATAAAAATATCTATAAAACAATAATTGCAATAGGGCAGAGATAGTCAATGATTATTTTCTCTTAATAATTAGCAAAGCGCTTTGTGGTAAGGGTAAAGACAATCGTTAATTACTAAAAAAATGGTGCTGAAGGGGGGATTTGAACCCCCATGAGCTCATTGCTCACTAGTCCCTGAAACTAGCGTGTCTACCAATTTCACCACTTCAGCATCGGATATTGGAATTCTACTTTTAAAAAGGGGAGATTCTGTCAAGGATTTTCCCAGAGCTTATACAAATTTCAAGCAGATTTTGGGATTGACAACAGGATACAGTATCAAAGAATGGTCAGATGAGGATGAGATGAACACCGAGGGATACTGCGAGCAGAGAAAAATTGAGAAGCTCATATGACTACCATTCAATCAAGTATAGCTCGATTTAATTTCTGCCCTGTGGACATTTGAAAGATTTTTATTGACAAAATATGCTATTACTTCACGTATGTCCACAAGGAGTTAATGAAGAATGATAGTGTTAAGTTTATCCAGATTGAGTGTGCTCGAAAGAGCAGCAAAGGCCTATTCGGAAGGGGATCTCGGAGAAATTGAGATGAATGCCCAGCGCTTATATCCGGATGGTAGGTATCCCTTTGTTATATCACCGGAGTTTCCTTTTCCCTTGCATCTGTTTAGTCCGCGTTTATCGGCTATGCTGATAAAAAATGAAAATCACTTGGATGCAATGGCTATGTGGAGGCGGATAACGGCTAGGGAGAACATTATCCGTATGATTACAGCCACAGACCTGGAAAGAACCGCTGCGGAAAGCCTAGGTAAGCAGTTTGAGCAAGCATACCCTATCACACAAGATAGTAATCTCATGAAGCGAAAACAAATGATTGGCTACATGATAAAAGTGGCTATGGAGTGTTTCGGATACCTGGTTTATAGCGGTCGCATGTTGGTAAACACTCGTAGAGGCGATGAACCTAATGATAAGCGGAAATCCAATTACTTCACGACTGCTACCAGATACGCGCTGATGAGCAAAAAGGACAGAAATGCTCTTCTAAACCTGGTTTCTGAAGAGCACAAGGCAGCGTTCCTTTCTATTACGGATAGCATTCTGAAGCGCAATACGGAGTATCAATTACGATACAAGATTGATGATCTGAGTTATTGGGATTCACTGTAGGGAGAAGACAAGATGAAGATAGAGGGTATTGAACCATTAGAAATTCTGCATAAGTTGATTGAACTGAAACCTATGAAACACGACTTTGATCTGGAGGATGAGCCGGAAACTATTCAAAATACCGTTCCTACTGACATTGATGCCACTAATGCAAAATTGATTAACAAGCATATCCGGCAATTGATCAAGCATCCTCTGTTTAAAAGTTATTGTCTCTCCCAGCAGGATGTGATGGTGATAGCCGATCTTTGGCAGTTTCATCTAGAACTGCCAGGTAGAGGCAGTAGCTGGATAAGTATCTGCGCCAGTGCCAAGATTAGGCGTTATCAGGTGACTGAATGCCTGAAATACATTACCGGGCTCTTGGAGCGCAATATCATCTGTTTTGATGAGAAGATAGGCGGGAACTACTATCTCAATCCTATGATCCTGCAATCTGCTGAATACACTCTCAGCAACGACATCATCCTCAGGATTATGGGACGAGATATAAGAGAAGACCTTGATTTGGTCATAAAAGAAAGCTGGGAGGATGATAAAGATTTCATTAATGACCTGAGACTGGTTTTTGATCTCTGCTACAGTAGCTTTGGCGAATTGGGCAGCAGATCTCCGGTGCTGGAGCATCCTATTCTTTCAGCTTGTTTGAACCTACTTAAAGATAGAATATTGGCTGCTCCTGACAACCTGGGAATAAAAGCCCTGGTGCGCCATAATGTCCTAAACGAAGACCAGTTGTTCATAATACTTGTGGTAATGTATCACCAACTTTGTAGTGACGACAGAATAACTGAGGCTGATCTGGCTCTATCCCTGGCTCCGGACCCCAGGTTCAGGTGGCTACATCAACAGCTCCTTAGCGATGATTCCGTCTTGATATCTTCTGGGCTTATCAGCAGAGAACAACGCTATCACCGAGCCCAGGTAAACACTTTAGGTATTCCGTATGAGATATTGAAATCGCTTGGCTACAGCCCCAAGACTTATGATGAGGTAACTACGAAACTGAGTTCCTACTTTCAAAAGTGCCAACCCAAACAGACCATTAATGATGTGATAATTCCTGCAGGGGATAAGCAGTTGATTTCCCAAATAATCACAAAATGCAGGTCTGATAAACGCAGAGACCTGGAAAATTGGGGATTCAAGATAGAAAGTAACAAACAAGGCGTGGTGCTGCTACTTTATGGCCCTCCGGGAACTGGCAAGACCTTTACTGCTGGCGCGATAGCTAATGAACTTCACAGAGATTTGGTATCTCTCAATGTACCAGAACTAAGAAACAAATACTACGGTGAGACCGAAAAGCTGATCAAGAAAGCTTTCTGCGAGATGCGGGAGATGGCTGCAAAGGACAGCAATGCACCCGTATTCTTACTGAATGAAGCTGATCAACTGATCCATAAAAGAATAGCCAGCACTTCCACCTGCAGTACAATAGAGAACTCCATCCAGAGCATTATTCTGGAGGAGTTGGAGACCTTTCCCGGCATCCTGATCCTTACCACAAACCTTGAGTCCAACCTGGATGAAGCCTTCTTTCGCCGCTTCGATCTCAAATTCAAATTTAAGCAACCGGACCTTGACAGCAGAATGAAGTTGTGGAGATTGTATTTGAAGAAGGAAATCCCGGGTTCGTCAGATATAGATGTGGAGTGGTTGGCTAATCGCTACCAATTCACCGGGGCTCAAATAGCGCTGGTAGTAAGGAATGCCTGCATTGAAGCCATCGCTCGCAACGGAAAATCCAAACGGCTCTATCTTCAAGACCTACTAAAATACGCAGATCTGGAAGAGCCGTGGGGAAATAGAGTAAATAAAAGTATAGGGTTTTAGGAGGTACTATGAAACCTGAAAGAACAATAAATCAGAAAATGGTGGAGGCTGCCTTGATCATGAAACAGATCAATGGCGAAATGATTCAAACCGTTCCGGATAATGTGGATTTGAAACATGTATATTGCGCCAATTTTACCAACAGTGTGATCGATGGTATCACTGCAGACATGTTCTGTTGCGATCTGATTCGTGGAGATGGCAGAGAACTGAGCAACCAATCAGGTTCGGCACCTAAGTTCAACTCGATTGTGTCTTCTGCATCAATGGCTGTCAGTACTTTTGCCCCTTGGAAAAACCGATTGAGTGAGTTATCTATTGATCTTGGTTCACAGCAATTGACGGGATTCAACAAACTGGAATTTGAGCACATTGCCAGAACTGCTATCCCAAGAGCCAAGAAGCATCCCAACCTGGATGTCTGGCTAGAATCTGATAATGCTATCCTTGCTATTGAGTGCAAGTTTTGCGAGTTCCTATCCAAGAGAGATAAGAAAGCAAGTCTGAACCCGTCATATAAAAGGTTAGCCACTGAACAGAAAATGGACTCTCCTTGGGTGAAAGCGATTGATGTTGTCACAAACAAAAATGGCATTTCAAAATATCAGTTCTTTGATGCCGTTCAAATCATCCGTCATTACTTCGGAGTGTTAAATTCCGGACAGAAAGAGAAGCATCTGCTCTATCTATACTGGCATCCGGAAAACAAGGATTGGATGAATATCCATCCGTATGGAACCCATTTAATGGAACTTCGGGAGTTTTCAGAGCTCGTTTCAAAAGCTACCGACGTTCAGTTTCACTATATGAGCATAAACGAGCTGTGGGAGCAATGGTATTTGAGTTCAAATTCTCAAGTGAAAGATCATTTAAAAGAGATAAAGAAAAAGTACTCAATAAAGATTAATAACCACTCCCCTAAAAAAGGAGCTACAAATGTTAAAAGAATCAGATAACATCCGTACCAAAGACTTCAAACTGTTTGATGATGACCACGGCAAAACCCCAAAAAATCCACTTGATGAGCGGTCTATGTCAAGGCACTTATATTGGGGAAAAAAACCATTGAAAGTAAACCATCTTAGTAAACAGTTGCGAATAGACCTAATTGGTTATGAAGTGCCTCTTGGCACGAATAAAAAAGACCAGCAATTCATAGATCTAGTTGGTCTGGATAAATCCCATGTGCTATACCTAATTGAAATAAAGAATATTAGCTCTAGTAAAAGGCCTAGCGATGTGGTTAAAAATCAGATAAACATATATCATGAAAGACTCAAGAAGTCCCTTCCCTACCTCGTTGCTGAACTCAATCAGAATGAAAGATATCGTGATGCAAAGATTGATAAAATAACCAAGATACTGCTTGCGCCATTGAAATATTACCAAAAGTATGAATCAAATATCGTACTGGTTGATGATGACGTATTATTCTGCTATTTTGCAAAATCTATTGAATATTCCGACATAGCTTCAGTTTCTGATGATGATTCCATTCAATTGTGTACCTATACCCCGGATTCTTTACACAATAAGGGAAAATCAGATGCTTCTTTATTAATTATCAGTTAAGCGTTTGATAAACAGTTTGTTAAATACTCAATAACTGAGGACATATGACTTTCGTACACCTACATACTCACAGCGAATACAGCTGGCTGGATGGGGCCTGCAGCATTGATGATCTGGTGCAAAAGGCGGTGCAGTTAAAGATGCCGGCAGTGGCTATCACTGACCGGAATAGCGTGGCAGGCGCTTCCCGCCTTTGGCATCAGTGTGTCAAAGCCGGGATTAAACCGATCATCGGACTGGAGATCGCAATTTTGAACGACCCAGGAGATGGCAGAGCCTTTTCCGTGATCTTACTGGCTAAGAATGACTCTGGTTACGCAAATCTTTGCCGGTTGATCACCTTGGCTTATGAGTGCGATTCTGCTACCCCAAAAATCACAAAAAGCCAATTGGCAGAGCATGCGCAAGATCTGATTTGCCTCTCCTTCAGCGTGGTGGGAGAGCTAAGCACCTTGCTTTTGGAAGGAAAAGATGATCAGGCAAAGCAGATTTCGGATTGGTATCATAAGGTCTTTGGCGATGATTACTATTACGAAGTGCAAAACCATGGCTTGCCCCAAGAAGCTGTTGCTATGAACAAGCTATTAAACCTGGCTTATGATACCAAGATACCCCTAGTGCTCACCAATGACTGCCACTTTATGGAGCGTAAGGATTCAATTGCTATAGATGCCCTGAACTGTATCAGAAAGGGTATTGATTTTAGCCATCCGGAAGCAAAGCGTTTTGCCTGCAATGAGTACTATTTCAAATCTCCCAAGGAGATGGGGGCTCTTTATGATTTCCCGCCACAACTTATCAACAACACCCTTGCCATAGCCGATAAGATTAATGTGTTAGATGGCTATATACCTGTTTCCGAAAGAGACCTAAATGTCCCCAGGGTGGTGGAAATACTACATGGTTTCTCACACTCACTTAAGATCAAATTCAAGCCCAATAGTAAGCATATAAGGGTTTCCCTGATGGAACATAAGTCTTCCGAAATATTGGAGCATCTCCGTATGCAGCTCTCTGATTTCGAGATCATTCACTATACAGAGTATAATTCTTGGACGCCCCGAAGCATCTATGCGGCTGTTCTGAAATCAATGAAAGTACCAGAGGAAAAGATCGAAGAACTTTGCGGTTTGATACCATCTGAGGCAAAGTCACTTCGGGAAGCAGTTTTAATCAGCGTTGATTTCTCCTGCCTATCCAGTGAGGACTACATTTGTTCACTAGCTACAGAAATAGGCGATAAATTGATCAAAATCCTCAAGGATGAGAGAACATCAAGACACTGTTATGCTCTGATCCCCAATGGGATGCCAGTACCTATTGTCCGGGATATTGATGGGCAGCCTAGATGCCAGTACGATACCAACTCTATCACCGATGTTGGTATATTCACCCTTAAGTTCGAACCCTAAAAAGTCATAGGAGGAAAGATGACGACATACAAAGAATCAAATGAGATCAGGTTAAAAAATAGCTCTGATACCAGAGTGAGACCTTTTTTCCAGAATTTGCTCAATCGAGATGCATCGGGACTATCATGGCTGACAAAGCTAGTAAAATTAGCATCCCAAAACAAAGATCTAGCCAGCAAGATGGCAATGATGAATTGCAGAATACTGGATCAGTTAGTGGAAGGATCGAAAAATGACAAGCCGAAGTGTTTTGAGCATTCTGTTTCCCCGAGTAAAAATTTCTTGCGTTGGTTAATCGAGCACCCTGAAAGACTAAGAGTACCGGAAAACTATGGTACCAAAGATGAAGATAAGAGAGAGCGCAGGAAATGCCTGCAAGGAGAATACGGAGTACAAAGGCAACAAGAGATGATGAAGGATGCGATTAACCTACTAAATGAGAAAGGCGCACAAGGATCAAGAAAACAATGGTGGGCATTTGAAGGATTTACAATGATGGATTGCCTTTTGGAAACAGACGATTTTCTGCTTGGCATCGAAGGTAAGCGAACGGATAAGGTGTCTCCGGCTACGGATTGGTTTCCCCAAAGAAACCAGATTATCCGCAACCTAGAAGTGCTAAAAGAGAAAGCAGGAACTAAAGAATATGCCATACTTCTGATGAGCGAAGATGGCAAAGACCCCATCACGGATAATGATTTTTACAACAGCCTCCCTCACTATTCCGAACAAGAAATCGCAGAAATAAAGAAGCATTACTTGGGTGCTGTATCCTGGCGGCAAGCATGCGAGGCTGTGGGGCTGGACTATAGTGCTTTACCTGAGACCATTCGGGATGTCTACCAGTCCATTGAGAGATAAAAATCCGAGAAAAAACGACTTAAGGAGATCAACAACAATTAACAAGATGAAACAAATAGAAGCTTTATACTGATATTCTTTGGGGTGGATGTTCATTGTATCTGTAGTAAGTTGGATTAAGGTGAAAGGGTGGCTTTTTGCAGCCATCTTTGAGCCAATAGGAGCTGTATTGCTCTTTTTTGGCAATAAGCTAAACGAGCCCTTTGCGTTGGCTAGTAAGGGTAAAAAAATTTGAGAGAAAGCGTAAAAAGGCGGACGAAAGAAAAGCAGCGTTTGAACGCAAACAAGCAGAGTAAACAGCCACGGGTAAACATACCGATGATGATCGCAGAGCCAAACTGCTTGAACAGGAGCAGGAAAAGCTTCGAAAACAAGAGAAAGATATATAGTTTTTGGAGTATAGGATTACTTTATGAACCTTATTGAGTCTGTAGTAAACGCCATTCTATGTTCCATCAAGGGAGCATTTGGAGTAATTGAAGCTTAAGAAAGTATTTTAGATTCATCTATGGTTTGGTTTCTAGAATGGCTTGATAATCAGAATCCATCGTAAAGAGAAGACTACAAGCTTGCCGTTGAGAACGAGTTCTACCAAGTCGCTTTCAGTAAGAAACTCTATCACAGTATAGAAGAACTGCAAACTGATGTTGATCAATGGATTGAGTGTTACAATAAGGAAAGACCTCATTCCGGTAAATACTGTTTTGGTAAGACCCTTATGAAAATTATCATTGACACAATTCAGCTATCTAAAGATAAAGTAATTTATAATAATTACTCGGTGACTAACAGCACCGATTGTCGGACATCGTCGGACTACTAAAGGAGATTGGATATGAAAAAACAGGTTACTTTGATAATTTTTATAATACTACTGTGTGGCTATCTGTATGCGGGGTCACAATATGTGTATTTAACAAACGGATTTGAACCTTCTGCTATCAATCTTGCCTTAGGTGGTAATCCTATAGCAGCAGTTAACTTCTGGCATAATGATCCTTTAACTTCATATAGTAATCCAGCATTTACTTCACTTCACAAAGGGATTAGCTATTCATCATCAAACTACAATTTCATGAAACTAAGTTCTGATATCGGAACACTTGACTACAAGGCCTCTATAACCGCCTTTGGATATAAAGGCATTGGCTTGGTTGCTTCGATAATACCTGGATATACTACCGAATCAAATTACGGCGAAACTGTGACAACGAATCCACAAAACATTCCAGGCCCCACGATCGAACTAATTGACAGAGCCAATGTATATGGTTTATCTATCGATCTAAAGGAGTTTAGCAATAATTTCATTCAAAATGTGACGATCCTTCCTAAAGGCACTGATCTTGCTCTTGGGTTAAATTATATACGCAATTCTAATACCTTGACCGGCCAAACACGCTATGCACATAGTTTTGATTTTGGTGTGTTAGGAACGATGTCTCTTGTAAATAGAAAACTATTTCAAATTGAGGGGGCTTTGGGAGTATCGATGTTCAACGTTTTCAATAATTCTCAGGATAAATTGCTCTCCGACGGGGAAGAAACTATATATAGACGACTTAATATCGCGTCGGGAATATCCTCAAGTACGCGCAATCCTTCCTATAGAAAAGAACAAAGCTTTGGTGTGCAGAATTTAAGCTCTCTAAGGATTTTAGGTGGGAGATGCTTAGAATATGCTTCCGATGAGCTATCTTATGGCTTCGGTGCGGAACTTGGCCTTTGTGATGTGCTATTCCTGAGAGTTGGTAAGCATAAAAATGAAGAAGGTCTGATCGAAGGAAAAACCTACGGTGCAGGGTTGAGGGTGCATTACCGAAATCTGATAGGGATCAGATACGACTATGCTCACTTTCCAGTAGTTAGTGGATTTGAGGACAAAACATCTCATAGTTTCGGATTTGATGTGGATTTATTGGGCTTTTTGAATCCAGGCAAACTATGTAATGAGAACTAAAGGAGGTCTATTGTGAAAATGCTTTTGATTTTTACATTGATTATTACAATTTTTATGCTTATGATCTGCGGATGTAACCCTAATACAGCTCTTGAAGAGAACTCAACATGGCTTGGCGAGGCAAACCCAAACCCAATGCAAGTTGGAGAAACTACCACCATCCAATATGGAATATCAGATGGTGATACTGGATACTTGTTTATCCACAATAGCTTAGGACAACCAGTGAAGATAATAATTTTAATTGAAGGTAGTAATTCCCTTAACTGGAATGGCCGGGATGACGAGGGGCGACTCTGTGCTTCTGGAGTATATTACTATACATTGTTAACCAACTTCTTATTTCAAACCAAGAAGCTGGTTATTTGCATGTAAAGAGAACTGGATACCCATTTTTCACTTTAGGTAGCAAGGCTAATTCCCTTATCCAGTTAAGCTGTGATGTGATTATGATCTTAAAATTGCTCGTCCAGCTTATGGCTCTTTGGCTTTACTGATACTATCCAGATACGCGAGCACCGTCTCCCGGCGAATGTCCCAAACCGGAGTTTTCCAGAAGCTGTTGAAGCACTCGTCAAAGATAGCATCCAGATCTATCTCCGGTTCCTCAGTTAATAGTTTCATGGCTTTGCTCAGAGGCCTTATCCTGCGTTGATACTCTATGCTGTCAATCTTTCCTGCTTTTAAATCCTTTCTAATGGCTTGAAGTTCTTGCAGAACCGCAACCTTGCGCTGATCCCTTTCGTTGGCTTCCGGACTGAAATACTTGATGTAAGCATTCTTGTATTTGTAGTCCGCCAGAGCCGCCAGCAGACTGTCCTTATGGTCATCCACAAAGGCACAGAACCTATAGATGGCAAGCAGCAGGGTTGCCGCTTTCTCGTCACCCGTTTTGCCCAAGAAGTTATGAACCTGTAAACCCAGCAAAGTTATGCAGCCTGAGCTCTCTGAGACGCCTTCATAGGGACTGGTGATCTCTACTGCGATGTTTCTCTTGTTCCGCAGGGTGATCCTGCCGCTTACGACTATGCCATCTACCATAATCTCAATGCTATCTCCTTCAATTATTAGATTGGTGTAGTTAAATATTTCTTTCATGATTCCTCCTTTGATGTATTTATGTGATTAAAGTGTAAAGCCAATAGCTTGCCTTGTTCTCTCAAAACTGGTTCCGCTTTCCAGTAAAGCATATTTGCGTAGGTCATTAAGGGTCAGCTTGGTACCTTTTCCACGCAGAAAAGCCTCATGACAGGCGTTTTGCACCACCAGCCTGATCTGTCCTCCAGTGAAAGTGAAGTCCTTCGCTAAGCTTTCCACAGGTATGTCCTGAGCGCCTGGAATGGTATTCGGAAGATGTAAACGCCAGAGTGCTGCCCGGGATTCATAATCCGGAACTTTGATCTCAAGCTTGTAGTGAAAGCGGCGGGACATCGCCAGATCCAGATTTTCCACCAGATTGGTAGTGATGATCAGGATGCCGGGAAAGGTCTCCATCTCTTCCAGAAAAACACTCTGGATAGTATTTTCCGCATGATCCACAGATCGTTCGGGAGATTCCAGGCGCTGATGGATCAGCTGGTCTCCCTCGTTTAGCAAAAAGACAGGAGACAAGCTATTCACTGCCTCACGCATCTCCTGGAATAGTTCCCGGGCTCGCTTTTCGCTTTCCCCATAAAAAGCGCCCCGGATGGCATTGGCATTGATCTGGATCAAAGGACGCTTCAATTCATTGGCGATCACACCAGCGATAAAGGTCTTACCTGTGCCTGGAACTCCATGCAATAGTATGTTGCAGCCTTGCTGGACATTCTTGTCAGCTGTCAGGGACGCACCAACCAGACCCCATTTGGTAAATTTATCCCGCTGGGGATTCCTCAGCCTTTGCACTATAGTGACGATCAGTTCCCGGGTAGGCATATCCAAAATAAGCTGCTCCAACTTCTGGGTGGGATAGATGCGAGTGAGATATGTGGATTTAAACAGCGAGCTATCCTCCTTGCCTGATTCTTCTGTTGATACTTCCATTTTGGCATGCAGAGCAGCCACAGCTTTTGAGGTAAGTTCCATCATATAGACAGCAAAAACAGGGAAATGGGGTTCTATCAGGCCTTTGGCGCAAAGCAGATTATCCTTGCCTAGCTTATCTATATAGTTCTTATGTTGCCTGGGGTTTTTAGCCAGAAGCGATGCCAGGGTGGCAGGAGAAACCTGATTTGCTGTCTCGCGGTTGTAGTAATCTATCAGCAGCAGGCATTTCTGCCAGAATGTGTTGAGTTTGTGCTTTTTACAGAGCTCTTTCCACCTGGCAGCACCATTGGACGAAGACAAGGCCTGTAAATAGGCATCGAATATCAGATTTACGGTTCTGCCATAGCAAGCTCCGGTACTGGACGAGAAATCGTCAGCCAGCTCTGGATAGTGAAGAAAGAGCACCCCGATCATTTTCAAGACGGAATCCATAGCACTGTCAGGTTTGGCAAGGCCTTTACTAAAAGCCTTAAGTCCCTCCTTAATAGGGTCTTTGCCCAGGATCAGGTTCCAGAGCAGGCCATTAAGCTTCAAGCCAGTGCCATAAAGTGCCCGCAGGTCATAATGATAGTCCGCTCCCTGCAGGTGAGGTGTACTCAGGATTTCCCGATCTATCAGATCAACTATGGTTGCATACTGCTTATCCAGGTTATCCTGAATTCCAGGCAACATCTCGCAGATCTCGGACACATTGAAATCTTGCACACCGTGGACTTTGGTCTTTTGGCAGATCTTTGCTATCAGTATCAGTTCATTTGGCTGTAGCCGATAAGAGGCAAGGAGCTGAGATTTGGAGATAGCTCTGAGTAAAGCGTTCATACTATCTTCATTATAGAAATTACTCTGCTGATTTTCACCGGTCTCATTTCTGGAACAATCCTGCTGTTCCCTTCTCATCTCAGGCACATTAATCTCATCACCGCATTCATCATCTCCTAAGAGACTATGAATATAGGACTCCACCTTTTTTTGATCTTCGGTTACCTGAAGTTGCTCCAGATATCTTAAAATACTTTTCATAACAATTACCTCCATATATTCATACTATTATTATAACTTCTGGGAGAAAAAATTTTCAAAATTCTTTCATCCTTGATATCATCTCTGGGTATCTTAGAATCTATTGTAAGGCAGGTATTTCTCTATGTGCGTCTCTACAGGATAAATCAACAGCTTTTGTAGGATTCAATTATGGCATTTCATCAAATCCACCGGACTAAGAATCAGATATGTGCTTGTAATCGTGCTGATCGGCAAATCCATTTGCAATTTTCGTTGTCACTTTGCATTGGATGAGATTTGAGTAATTTGCAGGAACTGGAATTTACAGGTGTAAATAACATCCACTATTGGCTATTTCCAAATTTTCCTTGACGGTAAAACGCTAATTAAAACGGTGAAAACAAATATATAACTATAATAAATAAAGGAGATTCAATAATGAAACGCAAAGTTATCATTATGGGTGCTGCGGGAAGGGACTTTCACAATTTCAATGTTTTCTTCCGCGATAACAAGGACTATGAAGTTGTAGCTTTTACTGCTACACAGATTCCAGGAATTGACGACAAAAAGTATCCAGCTGCTTTAGCAGGAAAGCTTTATCCGGAAGGAATTAAAATTTATCCGGAAAGTGAACTGAAAAACCTGATAAAGAAACACAAAGTTGATTTAGTGGTTTTAGCTTATAGTGACCTTCCTTTTGAGGTAGTTATGCACAAAGCATCATTAGTAAATGCTTGCGGTGCCGATTTTATGTTGATGGGAAAAAATAATACAACCATAAAAACAAGTAAGCCCTTAGTAACAGTTTGTGCAGTTAGAACCGGTTGCGGTAAATCACAAACGACCAGAGCAGTTATAAAAGCTCTCAAGGCAAAAGGACTGAAAGTTGTTTCCATTCGTCATCCTATGCCTTATGGTGATCTCGTTAAACAAAAAGTTCAGCGTTTTGCCAAATTGGAAGACCTTAAAAAGTATAATTGCACAATTGAAGAGATGGAGGAATATGAGCCGCACATTATGATGAACAGTGTTATTTATGCTGGTGTGGATTATGCTGCCATTCTTCAGGAAGCAGAAAAAGAAGCGGATGTAATTGTTTGGGATGGAGGTAATAATGATATTCCATTTTATACTTCGGATAAAGAAATTAAGATAGTTGTAGTGGATCCTCATCGTCCTGGAGATGAAATTTCTTACTATCCCGGGGAAACGAATGTCTTTTTGGCTGATGTAATCGTTATCAATAAAATTGATAGTGCCGATTCTGATGATATCAATGAAGTTCGGGAAAATGTTCGGATGATAAATCCTACAGCTCAAATCATTGAAGCTGCCTCACCGCTTTTTGTAGACCATCCGGAAATGATCTACAGGAAAAAAGTTCTAGTTGTGGAAGACGGACCTACTTTAACTCATGGAGAAATGACTTATGGAGCGGGAGTTGTAGCTGCAGAAAAATATGGTTGTGCCGACCTTGTTGACCCCCGACCCTGGGCTGCAGGTGAAATCAAACAGACCTACCAAAATTATCCTGATATCGGTATTTTGCTTCCTGCTATGGGATACAGTGCTAAGCAGATTAAGGACTTGGAAAAGACAATTAACAATACAGAATGTGATTCTGTGATTATTGCCACTCCAATAGACCTGCGTCGTTTAATTAAAATTAATAAACCTGCCTGTCAAGTGCGTTACGAACTGCAGGAAATTGGAGTTCCAACTATAGCCGATGTCCTGAAGAATTTCGGAAAGAAGTCCCCTAAAAAATAAACCTTGCGGTGAAAGGAGGTGTTTTTTCACCTCCTTTTCCTTTTTTAAAACATCCAGCAGTAAAGTTAATTCTCCTTCTGACTATAAAGGGAATTAACCTTTCTGCTCAATTAAAATTTATTGTAGATAGAGGAAAAAGAAAATGAACAAAACAGCTGTTCTTGCCCTTGGTGGAAACGCTATTATCAAAGTTGGCGAAAAAGGAACCATAACACAGCAATTTGCCAACACCAGAGAGTCCCTTAGTGGAATTGTAGAATTAATCAAACGCGGTTATCATTTAAGCATAACTCACGGCAACGGACCCCAAGTAGGTAATTTATTACGCCAACAGGAAGCCGGGGAAAAAGAAGGTATTCCGCAATTGCCTTTGGGTGTATTAAACGCTGCTACGGAAGGAACTATGGGTTATATGATAGAACAAAGCTTGCTGAATAAACTGCAGAAAAGCGGTATCAAAAAACGGGTTATAACTATTATTTCGCAGGTTGTTGTAGATAAAAATGATCCCAGTATGCTGAATCCAACGAAATTTGTAGGAAGCACCTATTATACAGCTGAGCAGGCAGAGGAATTGCATAAGAAATTAGGATGGATATTAAAAGAAGATTCCGGAAAAGGTTTTCGGCGTGTTGTTCCTTCACCATATCCCATTGAAATAATTCCTGCCGCTACAATAAAAGAACTAGTAGATAGGGGAGAGATAGTTATTGCTGTTGGCGGTGGGGGAATTCCTGTTTATATTGAAGAAGATGGCAGCTACGAAGGTGTTGATGCAGTAATTGATAAGGACTTTGCTTCCTCACTTTTAGCGTTAGAAATTAAAGCCGACCTCTTTGTGATTTTAACAGGAGTGGAAAAGGTCTCTATTAATTATGGTAAAGAGAATCAGCAGGACTTAGATAAATTGACTGTGGAAGAAGCTAAACATTATTATGCAGAAAAACAGTTTCCCGCGGGAAGTATGGGTCCTAAAATCAAAGCAGCTATTGATTTTCTGGAACGCGGTGGCTCGGAAGTGTTGATTACTTCCATTGAAAAAATTGTGGATGCCTTTGAAGGTAAAACCGGAACCAGAATTGTCTAAGCAGAAAATGTCATTTATCTATAATAGTAAAAAAGTGTAAAAGTGAAAAGGTAAACCCCAGAAAGAACATCATAAAAAGGAATCTTTGTCAAATTCCGATTGCTCAAAATAATATTGTCTGAACCTTGTCTTCCTTAATTGAATTGCTTACCCATTGCTCACCCATTACGGATGGCATCCGTATTGGGTAGGTAGTGCTTCCGTAATGCATTCAGGCAATAAAAGTATCCTACTTAAATAATAATAAGTTACGGAACGGATGTCAGATTTGCTATCAATAAGCTTATTTTTGGCATAAAAACTGCTTCATAATCAGGTACAAAAAACCGAAAATAGAGGTTCTTAATGAATTCATTCCGATATTTAGCGATGCTAATTGTAACCATATTGTTGTTGCCAATAGCGCTATCCGGTAATGCAAATGACGAAAACAATCCTTTTAAGATTAAAGAAATGAAGGATAGCGAAATAAGTATTCAATTTACTTTACCGCAATGGGAGATGGAACAATTTAATGTTAAAAACGAAATAAGAAAGAAGGTAAAAGTTCAGGAAACACCTTATCTTTTTATAGATGAAGAAGAAACCTTGCCGATTTTTTCTACAATGATTGCTATTCCCAATAGGGGAGGGGTGAATCTCCTTGTTTCCAATACTGCAAAATCCACAATTAACGAATTTACTGCTGATTTTAATGATGGTCTGAAGCAGGAAAGAGAGCAGGGAAGATATACTGATGTTCTTTATCCTGCTGATAATGTTGTAATATCAGAACCCCAGATATTGCGTGATTTCAGAGTTATAAATCTCAATATCTATCCCTTTCAATATGACCAGGAGCATCAGAAATTGCTGATAAGTAAAAATCTGGAAATCAAATTAACTTTTAATAATAATCCTTCTCTTAACGAATTAAGTTCCAACGCTCCTGTTTCCTGTAGTTTTGATAGTATCTATAGAGGATTGATATTAAACTATGATTCTTTAATACAAACCAGGGAAGTTAGTTATAGAAATCCTGTGATGCTGGTTATTTATGGTAATTATACAGATGCGATCTATCAGGCAAAGATAGATGAATTTGTTACTTGGAAAAAGCAGAGGGGTTTTATTGTAAACGCTGTTAGTACCAGTGTTACCGGAACAACCAATACGAGTATAAAGAGTTATATCCAAAATGCTTATAACAATGTATCCACTCGTCCCGACTATATTACTTTAATTGGTGATACAGATGGAACTATTGCAGTGCCAAGTAATAACTCTTATGTGGATTATCAATATACCTGGCTGGCGGGAAATGATAACTTGGGTGATGTGATGATTGGCAGAATTTCCGTTACTTCTACTGAGGAACTGAATATCATTATGGCAAAAATCATTTCTCTGGAAAAGAATATTAGCCAGCATCCTACTGACTGGTTAAATAGAATGGTTTTAGTAGGAGATTCCGGTCAATCAGGTATCTCAACGATTTATACTAATAGATACATTCGTGATATTTCGGAAGAGATAAATCCTGCATATACTTATACTGAGGTCTATGGTTCCAGCCCCAGTAACACAACAATCAATAATGCTATTAATCAAGGTGTCGCCTTTTATAACTTTCGGGGTTACATCGGAATGAATAGTTGGCCTAGCACAATGTCTTCCTTATTTAATTCCTACAAACTCTTTCATTCTGTGTTTATTACTTGCAGCACTGGATCTTTTAATGGCTCCTCTCAAACTTCTACTACGGAACAAGTTATTCGTTATGGAACCGCTGCTGCTTTAGGAGGTGCAATAACTTCAATTGGAATGGCAACTTCATCCACTCATACACCAATGAACAATTGTTTGGATGTAGGCATCTTTCACGGAATTTACAATCTGGGAATGAGGGAGATGTCTTCGGCAATGCTTTATGCAAAGTTATATCTGAATGCTGTTTATGGTATAAGTCATCCTACTCAGGCACTGGATTTTGCTGCTTATTGTAATCTGATGGGTGATCCTACTGCTATGGTTTATGTAGGAACTCCAAATAGTTTTATTGTTTCAGCTCCGGCAACTATTCCTGCTGGCTCAACCAATGTCAGAATTGGAACAACAAACAATAACGGAGAAAGCGTTGAAGGTGCTTATGTAACTTTAACTACAATTTCCGGTTTACAATTAACCGGAATTACGGATGCTACCGGTTTTGTTATAATAAATCTGCCTTCCGATTTAAGTCAGAACTTGGTTTTAACAGTTGCCAAGGATGATTATATTGCGTCCACTGGGACAATAACTTTAAATACAGGTGGAGGAATTGTATATGATAGTTTTGTTCTGGATGATGATACAGCTACCGGAAATGGAGATGGAACACTTAATGCTGGAGAAGAAGTAAACCTCTATGTAACCGTGAAAAATACCGGTTCATCTACTCTGTTTGTTAATGGTAATGTAACTGCTAATGATCCTTATGTTACTTTGATTGAATATAGCCGCTTGGAATTTGGGGATATTGCTGCCGGTGGTTTTGGAGAAAACATTAGTCCTATTGTTTTTTCTGTATCCCCTGCCTGTCCTGATTTACATATTATTACTTTAGTTCTTACTGCTGAAGCATCGGGAAACAACTGGACTATCAATATTCCAGTTACTGTCCGAAGTGGAAACCTGGAAATTCAAAGTTATACTTTTGTCGGTATAACCGGTAATATTATAACTCCTGGAGTTTCCTGTCCTTTTACTTTTTCGCTGAAAAACACTGGTATTTCCACTCTACAAAATGTTTACGGCAATTTACAAGCGCTCAGTAATTATTTCGTGGTTCAGGATGCTGAAGGTTTTTTTGGCAATATCACACCCAATTCTACTGTTACAAATAGTTCTAACAGTTTTACTATTTTTGCTCGGGGCAGTAGTATAAGCGGAATGGTTATTCCGTTAATTCTTACTCTATCTAATGTCAATGGATTTTCCCAGACCTTGCATTTAAGCATAACCATCGGGACAACTACAATTAATGAGCCCTTAGGTCAGGATGCTTATGGCTATTTTATATATGATCAAACAGATATGGCTTATCCACTTTGTCCCAACTATCAATGGATTCCTATAGCTCCAACCGAAGGGGGAAATGGAACATTGCTCGCTTTAACAGATCCTGGCAATGCATACGATGAAGGGGATGCTACTAATGCCGTTGCTATTCAGACAGTTAATTTGCCCTTTACTTTTCAGTTTTATGGCCGACAGTATACTCAAGCATCAATAACTTCCAATGGTTTTATTGCCTTTGGTGCGACACAAAATGCGGATTGGAGAAATTGGCGTTTACCGGGAGCTGGAGGTCCTAATCCTATGATAGCTGTTTTCTGGGATGATCTTCAATTGGAATCAGGAAGTGGAGTTTATACTTATTATAATTCAACCCAGCATTATTATGTAATTGAATGGTATAATGTAATTTCTGGATATGATAGAATTACTCCAGAGACATTTCAAGCAATTTTATATGATCCTGTCTTTTATCCTACTATAACAAATGATGGACAAATCAAACTACAGTATAAGATCTTTAACAATATAGATCAAGGTAGTGGAGATATTTACCCGCATGGGAATTTTTGCACTATTGGCATCAAAGATCACTACGGAACTGATGGACTGGAATATACTTTCAACAATACTTATCCTACAGCGGCTAGCCCCTTAAGCAACGAAAAAGCATTATTTATTAGCACACCGGAAATTATCTCAGACACACCTCATTTGAATATTGCCGGTACAACTATTCTTGACCCCAATTCTAATAACCATCTGGAACCGGGTGAAACAGCTCAGTTGCAAATTTTACTTAGAAACAACGGACTTTCTGCTGCAGAGAATGTAATAGCTGTGCTCAGTTGTTCAGATTCTTATGTAACGATTAATACAAACACAGCTAATTACGGAAGTATTGCTGAGGATTCTCAAGCTTTACCTCAAAACAATTTTATTTTAAGTATATCTCCCTCTTGCCCTGGTGGTCATACAATTAACTTTACTTTAAATATATCAGGAAGTGACCTAAACTGGGTCTATTATTTTTCCCTGGAGGTTTATGTTCCAATACTTGAATTTGGAACTTATACTGTGTTAGATGCTGATGGTGATTATGATGGAATTTTAGACCCCGGCGAAACAGCAAACCTTTCTGTTCAATTGCTGAATACAGGTGAAGTAGCCAGTAATGCAGGAACGGCAACAATCACTTCTTCTACTGAAGGAATTAATATTATTACAGGAACAGCTCAGTTTACTGCAATTGCTGGGAATGGAAATGCAAATCTTGTTTTTCTTCTTAGTGCAGATGCTTCAGTTGCTGTTGGAACTATGGCTAATATTCTGTGTTCTGCTGTTGCCGGAAGTTATTCTGCCTCAACGAATATTATTCTGGAAATTGGAGCACCTTTAGAAATTACAATCGGGACTGGAACTGGAACGCAAACCTATCCTTTAGATAGATTTTATAACTATTCTGCTCACGAAGCAATTTATCTTGCTAGCGAAATTGGTATTGCAGGTACAATTAAATCCCTTGCTTATTATAAAGCTCAAGGGGAAGATATAAACCCGATAGAAAGTGTATCAATCTATCTGAAACATACTCAAAGCACAAACCTCAGCTCCGGAGATTATAATTTGAATGGCTATTCTTTGGTTTATAACGGTCCTTTTCCTAATAATGCATCTTCCGGCTGGATGGAAGTTAATCTTAATCAAATGTTTCTCTACAATGGAGCTGATAATCTTTCTATCCTTTGTTTAAAAGGGTATCAGCAATGGATAAATAATTACCCGTATTGGACTTATACCAGTAGTGCTTCACCCCGGGCAAGGCAAAATCATAGTGATAGTGCAGCTCCTACAAATCTTTCCGCTACCAACAATCTACCTAATATCCGCTTTAAAATCTTTGTAGATAGCAGTGTAATTTTGCCACCTACAGCTTTAACGGCTACTCCGGGAAATGGAATAGTTACTTTATCCTGGCAGACACCAATTACAGGTAACATAGATAGTTATAATATTTACCGTAATAATGCCTTATATGATAATGTAGCTAATAGATATACTTATTATGATGTAGATGTTATAAATGGCACAACCTATTCCTATTATCTAACCTCTGTTTCTGGAACTAATGAATCACTTCCTACTTCAACTGTCCAGGCAACTCCGAATAGTGTTACTTCCAGCGTAGCAATAATTGGTAGTGGAACAAGTGTTACAGGAACTAATTCTGCTAGTCCGATAAATATTTATTTTAGAAGTTCACACGGTCAGTCAATATATACTGCTGCAGAACTGAATGCAGCAGGAATTTATGGACCCATAGATATTTTACAGCTGGGTTTTTATATAGCCAGCTCTCCAGCTTATGCTTTACCGAATTTCTTAATCCGAATGAAACACACAACCGCTACTAATGTGTCTTCCTGGCAAACAGCAACGGGAATGACTACAGTTTATACAAATGCGTCCTATATGCCTGTTTCCGGTGGCTGGGATATGCTTACTCTTACTACTCCTTTTCATTGGAATGGAACAGATAATATTGTTGTTGATACTGCTTTTGGTCTTGTAAGTCAATGGAATTCTTCGGGGACAGTTCAATACACAACTGTTACTAATGGTTATCGTTATATTTGGAACGATAACAATGACCAAACTAATGTTTTTACGGGAGGTTATAATTCCAGTAATAGACCAAATATTAAAATTGTTATCCCTTCCCAAGCTCAAAATGCTTTAATTTCAGTTAATCCCGATCAATTGAATTTTGGAGCTGTGGAAATTGGTAGTTCAACAACTTTGCCTTTTACCCTTCAAAATACCGGAAATCAGATATTGGCAGGTTATTTTTCGGTTCCAAATGGTTATTCTCTTGCTTTTCCGGCAAGAAAGGAATATACAGAGTTCAAAGATACGAGAAATGAAGAGCGTAATAATATGCAGTTTTCCATAGAAGCGGGTAATTCATTGACTATTAATGTAACATTTACCCCTACGGCTCAGACATTGTATAATGGAAATCTGGTGATCACCAGTAATGCAACAAATTATCACAATTTTAATCTTGTTTTAACCGGTAGCGGTTATTATCCTTCTCTGGAAACGCCTATTGTAACATTGTCTAATGAAGGTTCAAGTATTTTGTTGCACTGGAATGCAGTCCCCAATGCTGTCAGTTATCAAATATATCGCAGTGATAATCCTTATAGTAGTTTCACTTTGATTGGAACTACTTCCTACCTGCAGTTCACTGATGTAAGTGGAAATAAAGGATTTTATTATATCAAGGCAAGTACACAAAATCCTGCTTTGAAAGTTGCACCTTAAATATCCGGAAGAACGACATCCCTGTCGTTTATTATAGTTGACCAGGAGGTCAACCTTCCGGAAGAACGACGTCCTCGTCGTTCATTTTGAAGTTGACGGGGACAGCAACCATCCGGTGTTTTTGGTTGACGGGGAGGTCAACGATCCGGAATAACGACGTCCTCGTCGTTCCACTGCCAACCGAGCTTATTCGTTATTGCTGACTATTATGTAACTGAATAAATAGAAGGGGGGAGTGGGTTGACGGGGACATCAACAATCCGGTTTTTGGGTTGACGGGGACGTCAACGATCCGGAAAAAAATGGAGCGGGCAACGGGATTTGAACCCGCGACCCTCAGCTTGGGAAGCTAATGCTCTACCATCTGAGCTATGCCCGCTTTTAGTTATATGCAAAAATTTTGATGAGGTCTTCCAAGTCAAGGAAAAACAATATATCGGGTAGGATATTTCGTTTTGCTACAGAGGACGCCATCCTGTAAAATAATCACTCAAGAATTTACTGACCCGGAATTCGTTAACCCATATATTCTTTATCTGTTTTATATGCCATCCCGAAATTTTCAGGTTGTGTAAGTAGTTGTGATTAGAACCTGCATTTCGCCAATAATTCTCTTTACTGCAGGGCTGATAAGATCCATATTATTTAAAAGTTTTAAGCGTGCACTGCGTTGTTCCAATTCCTCTTTCGTAAAGATTTTATCCATCAGTCCGCAGATTTGTAATAAAGCAAGTAAAGCCAGGTCTCTGGGTTCAGGTTTTACATCAGTAAGTATGGTTTTACGAATACGGGAGAGGACTTCTTCCTCTTCTTTCTGGTCAATAACAGGATAGCGACGTTTTTTGAAGAGCCATAAGACCTTACATTGGCTTACTTTGATGATACCTTTTTCTTCCAAAGATTGCAGTAGTTTATCTTTCAAGTGCACCATAGAATTATAAAGGTGACCTACTAAAACAGCTGGTTGATTTCCTGCTTCTGTCTCAACTAAATTCTCCAGGATAGTATCCAGAAACTCATCACCTGTAGGTTCTGTAGAAAGAACATAGATACCTTCCAAACCTACATCTATTCTTTTTCTCAAAGCCAAATCCATTAAAAGCGCTCCAATTAAAGCTACATTGATATTGATATTGGAAATCCTATAGAATGAATTGGTTTGATCATCTATGGCTAAGATAATTAGTTCTTCTGCGCAGTTAAGTAACATATATTCCTCGTTAGGATGATAGCTACAAGTTTTTTAGATACTTTTCTTCATCAATAATAGCTTGAAACTTTTGGTTCATTTCATCCAATGCCTGTTTAGGAGTAGATATTCCCCGCATTGCTTTTTCCAAATAATTTTTTAATTCCATACGAGCTTTGAACCAAGCAGAAATCTGGGGCTCAAAAACAGCCGTTTCCAGTTGGTCATAAATCCCTTGAAATTGAGGATAGTCCTTTAAAAAATTCTGCAGAACGGGAGATTGCATAGCACTTTTCCGCACAGGCATATAGCAGGTTTCGGCACTCCATCTAGCTGTCTGTTCTGTATCGGTAAACCATTTAATAAATTCCCATGCACCCCGTTCTCTTTTTTCATCTCCGCTTTTGAAGATAACGATATTTGTTCCGCTAATGGAGCTTTTATTTGTTCTATAAGCAGGTAGCGGAGCATAACCAATATTGAAATTGATAGGTTGCTGACGCATATGCGTGATGGAGACACTGCTTCCTTCATACATAGCTACAATTCCTGCCAGAAAGTCATTCTGCCCTTCAAATTCTCGCACCAGATAAACGGTTTTATCTTTATTCAACAGATCCGTTAAAAAAGTTAGTGCTTCAATTGCTTGTGGACTATTCAGCTGGGGCTTGCCTTTTTCATCTAAAATAGTTCCTCCGGCTTGATAGAGCAAATTGATAAATTGCCATTCGTTAACATTAAAATTGGTTCCATAAGTTTCCGGTTTCCCATCGTTATTTTTATCCAGTGTAAGGATTTTGCAATAGGAACGATATTCATCCCAATTGGCAGGAAAGTGATTTGGATCAAGACCGGCTCTATAAAATGCATCTTTATTGTAAAAATAGGCACGTACGCTTTTATTGAAAGGAAAAGAATAGATGGTATCATTAAAAGTATTAGATTTCAAAAAAACAGGATAGATATCCTCCAGATTATCTTTTGTCCATGTTGTGTCTGCATTCATAAAGTCCTCAAGATTACACAATACACCTGCTTCAATATATTTAGCAGTCCAGGATTCATATACCTGCGCAATATCGGGTTGATTATTAGCTTGGATGGAAGCCATAAGTTTTTGGGAAAGAGCATTGTAACTGCTAATAGGATTAGCTATTACTTCAATATCTTTATGAGTTTTGTTAAATTCACTAATCATATTATTTAGTGTTTCTCCCAAGGGACCGCTAATGCCATGCCAAAAAATAACCTTAACTTTATTGGATTGGACTGAACTTTTACAACCGGCTAACAGCACAATGAGCATTAGAACAGCTATAAAGAACTTGCGCATTACAACTCCTTATTTTTCTAAAAGAAATTCCACTGCCATCTTTATTAGTTCAGAGTTAGCGTCAACGAAAAAATGAAATAGTGAGAGTTCTCTTCCCAGAATTAACGAAATTCCTGTCGTTTCCTATCCTCTATGTAAGTAAGAAGTCATATGCGCCTTGAGAATTTTCACTTGTGAAATAACTTTTGTGGCATAGTCCTCAATATATGTCAGGAGTCATTTGTGCCTTGAGAATTTTCACCTGAGAGATAACTTTTGTGGCATAGTCCTCAATGTATGTCAGGAGTCATTTGTGCCTTGATAACTTTCACCTGGGAAATAACATTTGTGGCACATATGACTCATGGCGACCCTATAGACCAATCATAAATAAAATCTGTGTTATCTATGTAATCTGTGAGAGATAGTCGTCACGAGTCCTCACTGCCAAACGAATTTGAGGGATGTGTATAAATTTTGATGGCAGTGACGACTCCTGACTTGCATTTGTGCCTTGATAACTTTCACCTGGGAAATAACTTTTGTGGCATAGTCCTCAATGTATGTCAGGAGTCATTTGTGCCTTGAGAATTTTCACCTGAGAGATAACTTTTGTGGCACATATGACTCATGACGACCCTATAGACCAATCATAAATAAAATCTGTGTAATCAGCGAAATCTGCGTGAAACAACAACCCTGTAGACCCATCAAAAAATCAAATCTGTGTAATCTGTATAATCTGTGAGAGATAGTCGTGTGTGTTGTTGGAAGATACAATTCCTTCCCTACTGGAAAGTTTAGTGCCTATTATTAGTTTATGAAAGAGTTCTCAAACTTAGTTTTAGTATCTATAAACAGGCATATAAGTGGCATTTGAGAGGGTAGTAGGGAAGGAGAAGATTACCAAGTCGTAATGCTGATAAATATAAGAAGATGTAATATTACAACAAGAACACTAAAAAGAAAGAGAAAACAATTTTTTGTTTACGGTTTTTCAATTTTTCATTATCTCTATATCTTTTTGATTCTATCTTACTTTTTCGTTCTTTATTTTTAGTTTGAGGACTAGAAACGACGAGGATGTCGTTTTTCCGGAAAGGAAATCTGCGAGAGAAAGTCGTCATGAGTCCTCACTGCCAAACAAATTTGAGGGATGTGTATAAATTTTGATGGCAGTGACGACTCCTGACTTACATTTACACCTTGATAACTTTCACATGGGAAATAACTTTTGAGTTCGGGACAGCTTATGTTTTTTTATAATATAATAACCCTAAAATCCTTTTTATCCTGTTCATCCCAGACCTATTCAATCCTTGTTTCTAAAATCAAATCTGTGTAATCAGCGAAATCTGCGTGAAACGTGTAATCTGTGAGCAATAAAATCTACCCATTAATCCATTTATCAACTAATTCAGGCAAAATTTCTCCTGATTTACCCTGATAAAATTCATCAATATAGGAAAGGTTATCCGGTTTTTCCAGATTTATGGCTATTGTTTTAGCTCCCATCAATTTAGCAGTAAGAACGAAACCTGCAGCAGGATAAACAACCCCGCTGGTTCCCACAATTAAAAAGATAGAACAGTTTCTGAGGGCATCATCAATTAAACTCAGGTAATGGGGTATTTCTCCAAACCAGACGATATCGGGTCTTAGAACTCCATTGCAAAAAGGGCAAGTAGGGATAGATTTTGTTAAATCTATATCCTTAATAGCTAATTTGCTATGGCAATGGGTGCAGATACATGTGGCAAGAGAACCATGCATTTCCAAAACTCTTTTAGAGCCAGCTTTTAAATGGAGGCAATCCACATTTTGGGTAACCAGTAAAAAGTTATCTCCTAAAAAATGTTCCAATTTAACTAAAGCAAAATGAGCCGGATTGGGCTTACGGGAAATACTATCTTCATAGCGTTGACGATAAAATTCCCAAACTTTTATTGGATTAGAGCTAAAAGCTTCAGGAGTGGCAACATCTTCAACCCGATTATCTTCCCATAAGCCACCGCTATCCCTAAAAGTTCTGATACCAGATTCAGCGCTGATACCAGCTCCGGTTAAAACGAGAACCTTAGTAGCGGGAGTAAGTTTCAGCATTTCTATTTAAGCAAAAGCATTTTTCGCATTTGGACGCCTGATGGGGTTTTAATGCGATAGTAATATACTCCACTGGCTATATTATGGTTATTTATATCTAAGCCATTGAATACGACTTTATGAGTACCTGCAGGTTTAATCTCATCAATTAAGCGGTTAACTAATTGACCTTTAATATTGAAGACCTCCAGGCAAACCGGCATCCGAGCAGGCAGGGAAAACATAATTGTTGTTTCCGGATTGAAGGGATTGGGATAGTTTTTATACAGGACAACATTATTTGCGGAAGGAATACTTTCATCTTCATTAGCAACGATACCGGTAATTCTTACATCATCAATATACCAGCCCTCTTCAGTCACATAACCATTACTGCCAAAAATCCAACGAAATTGAGCTATTCCACTAACATTACCAAGTTCAAAAATGGCTTCTGTCCAATCAAAATTACCTGAATAGACCCAGGTATTTGCAGAAAAAGGAGAAGCTGGGTTATTATAAATTCTATAGGGATAACCCCCTAAAGGAGTAATTTGTGTCCAGCTACCACCATTCAAACTCATTTCTACCATTCCGCCATCCCAGGCATAATATTGATTGGTACTATGGGTTTCTGCATTCATCCAATGATAGAATTTCAACTGACAATCGGGGCTTACATTCATTTCAGGACTAACTAATGCACCATAAGCACTACTAGTATAATTAGCTGAACCGTTACCTCCAAATTTCATAGCGTAAATCCCATCGGGAGTATGATTTCTATTTGAAGAACGATGCCACTGATTTACAAAACTGCTATTGAGCGCTACTGTTTCCCAATCCTGGTAATCCGCTTCAAAACTATAACTGAGAGCACCAATATGAATTACGAAATTTCCTTCTACCAGATTGCCATTTTCAGCACTGAAAATGTAACTTATCAGGTAGTTATTATCAATCACTGCGCTATCCAACACCTGCAAAGTAATTGCACTTTGGTAATCAGCTGTGCTATTGGAATTTAAGGGAGCTAATAAAATTTCATCCTGCTCCAAAATAATATCAGAAGAAGTGTTAAAAAGAATAAACATTGGTGTGTATGCATTTCCACTACCTGTATTAGCTACACTGAAACTAATAGAAGGTGTATCTCCAGGCATAATCATCAAATCCGTATTATTTAGTTGATAGGAGAGCAGTTGTAAAACAGGAGCATTCAGAGTTAAGATAAAAGTGGAATTAGATAAATAGGAATCATAATTGGCTCTGATTGTTAAAGTTGCTCTTGTTTGATCAGCAAAATTGCCTACAATCCTGAACGAAAAGGCAGAATTAAGAGACAAAGAATCTCCAACAGCAATACCAGGAAAATTGGCTGTTGAAGAAAGAATTTGAATATTAGTTGAATTACTGGTGAGAGTTAAAGTTCCTGGAACTGTGAGGTCCATCAATCCTACATTTTTAACATAGAGATTGAGAGATAGTGTTTCTCCCGTATGATAGAGTCCATCCTGATCGTTATAACTGATATTATTACATATAATATAGGGCATTTCTGCAGCTAAAGCTGTAATCGTTGCACTAAAAGGATAAAAATTGTGTGCACTGATATAGATATAATAAGTTCCAGGAGCTAACGGAACTAAAAAATTAACCACAATTAGACCATTTTCATCGGCAGTTGTTTTATACACAGTATGGTCTGAATTTTTTAAAACGAATTCAGCATTAGGTGCATTGGTCTGAATCTGATAATAATTTACTCCTACCATTAATTGTTCAGGCAAATTAGCTGTTATAGATTGAGGAATATCAGTCCAAAGCAGCATAGCGGGATCACCAAAGAGATTGGTTTCATAAGTTACCCAATACATTACCGGTTCATTAGTGATATATGGAATATTATCTATTTTAGAATCAACCAAAGCATAACCTGCTTCATAAATGTTTTCTCCGAAAATTGCATCTATAAACTGGCGATGAATATATTGAGAAGCACCGTCAGTACTTCCCTGTACACCCCAACCGTAACGTGAATGAGAAATCATCGCTACAGGTCCTGTCGCAATAGAAGTCATTTTTTCTGTTATACAATCCGAAGTATACTGACCGGGAGAGGTCTCGCGATTATCAAAAGCACCGGAATAACAGCCCTGAGTAAAATATGTGGAAAAATTGTGATTTATGCCATTATTCGTTATTGTAGAGGAAGATACCTGATTATTGGATAAGCGCATCGTATAAGTAGTATTGGAATGTCCTAAATGATTTACCAGGTTTGGTCCTGCACTTAAAAGAGGACGAATCTCATTTGCTCCCCAGGAATCAGCAGCACCATAAGTTCTATCGTATAAAGTAGTTATATTCCAGGAAGTAGGAACTCCGATGGTTGTATAGCCGTTAGCACTACTTCCACCAATCATTTCATCCATATAATCGCCACCCCAGGTAGGTCCATCCCATAACCATTCGCCAACAAAAAACGCTGATTTTATTTCATTTGCTACCGGAGCATTGCTATACAGGGTTAATTTATTCAGGAAATTATCAATTTCCGTATCGCTATTATAGCAATAACGACCGATAGCCAGTTCTGGTGCAAGGTCTGTTTCATAAATTTCACCCCAGTTGCTATCGCCGTCATCATTCCAGTTTCCATCTAAACAAGCATAATACATATCAGCAGGAATATCAGCATCTGTGCCTTCATCACTGCTATCTACACTAACATAAAAACCTCTATGGGGAATAACATCCGTATCACCTGCCAGAAAAACATAACGCAAAGGATTGGTTGTATATAAAGATATAATGTAATTACGCAATTTTTCCTGTGTGTCAGCTCCTGCGGTTTCAGCAATTATATCGCTGATACTTTTGATAAGAACTGTTTTCCCGCGTGTTTCCTGAGAGGTTTTTAGAGGAGTCCACAGGGTTATTTTTTCCGCATCCACTACAATCAGATATTCAATTCCTGTCTCACGAGCGGAAGTAATTGTGATAGTTTCAGGGTTGTCCACAATTTTTTGCAACCGGCTTGCCGTAAAAGAATCCTGTTTCAAAAAACGCATCGCTTCTATTGCCCTTGCACTGTTGCTGTAACTAATTTCCACACTTAATTCTCTATAAAATATCAGCTCATTGGTTAAAGGATAATAGGCAAAGGGACTTATTGCCGAAAAAGCTATTGGTTGACCGCTCAAAAAGGAAGTAATCAATCCGTTATCCGTAATTTGAGGATAGGGGAGAGGAGATTCGTAAATTTCAGGATTGGGTTTTTCCGGAGTTTCCCTTTTTATATGCGAAAAAGGGTATGCTCTTTGAATCGGAATTATGGGTTTATCTAAGGTGTAAGTAACAGGATTATATCTGTTAACAACAATTTTCTCCGCTGCAAAACCTGCAGGCAACAAAAGCTTTATCCCGAACCAGGGCAAATCAGGATTTCCCGGTTGACCCCAGCTTTGAGCTTTTTCTAAACTTACTTTTGTGTATTGTTCTTTTGCTTCAATTCTCGGTGTTTCCAGAGAGTAATTCATTGTAACTCCAGCTACAAGAACTGTAGTTGAAAACAAGAGTATAGCCAATAATGCTATGTTTTTCATAGCTTCCTACCTTTCAGCTTTAATTTTTCTTCCTTCTTATTTTATGCAATGCTTGTTCCATTTCCTGAAAATAATTCATAATTCTGTAACTTTTCATTTATTATTATAAAATCCAAAGGACAAAAAACATCTTTACTTACCTTAGAAATCGATAATACCCATATTTAATGATCCCTTCTTTCCGAAGGTAATCAAATCTGTTAAATTATGCTTCTAACCCTATTTATTATTTCACTTTTCGGGCATTTTTAATACTTATCTGGGAATATGTTAAGTTCAATTCCGGAAGGAGACAAGGAAGGATCTGGATTTCAATTAATTTCAATAAGTTATGTGTTTTGTAAATAAGGTCTCGGGTTGTTAACATACAAGTTGGCAAATTGTTATACATTGTAAGAATTTATTATTCCATCGTTATATAAACATCCGGGGAACATTGTTTACTTTACAATCTGACTAAAATAATTAGGTCATTTCAAAACTTTATAATGTATTTAGAACCTCTATTCCCTGTTCAGAAATCAAATTGAAAAATTTTTCTTGACAGGAATTTGAGATTAAAGTAATGAGTATTCTAGTATGTAGAGTAAGGAAATATTCCAGTTTTTGGCTTTGACCTAAAATTGAAAATTTGTGATTAATAAAAGCTAAAAGTGCTATATTGTTTAGAGTAAAGATAATTTTTTGTTTTTGAGGAGAGGAATTTGGTTGGTGACTTAAAAGTAGGTATTATTTTGCCAATAAGTGAAACTGCTTTAAATATAGCAGATTTTAGAATAGTATTTATTTTCAGCTATATTTTCTGGAGCTCATATAATATTTTATTATCTTTTTTTACCTATCTGAGAAAAAAATCTCTTTCCTTTCTAATTCTATATATTAACAATAATGTTAATCTTAACATTGACAGGTCTACCTATGCTTATTTGTTCCATCATACATCTTTAACACAGGGACTGAAAAAGAAGTTAGTCCATTGCTTAGATAAAAAATATCTTTAAGGAGGTAAAAAATTATGCAGCAGAAAGTTTTGGTTTTATTCCTAATATTTTTAATCGGGATTTTCTCCTTTGCTAGGGGAGAACAAATAACGATTGGAAATCCTGCTTCTTCAACCTACGGTTTAATACCAATCAACAGATATCATAATTATTCCACCTATGAAATGCTGTATACATCAGCTGAACTAAGTTCAGAGTGCTTGATTAATAAAATAGCTTTCTACAAACGCCATGGGAACCCCTCCTTACTAATTTCCAATGTTAGCATTTATATGAAGGTCTCATCTGCAACCAATTTATCCACAGCTACAATTTCTCCACCATATTCTGAATATCAGCTTGTTTACAGTGGAAATTTTCCAAATAATTTTGGTACCTCAGGATGGGCAGAAGTTACCCTTATAGAACCCTATTCATATAATGCTACGGGAAATCTACATATTCTTATTGTAAAAGGTTATGAGGAATGGTCAGCGAATAGACCCGATTATACTTATTCTTCTACAGGAGCAACATATTTATGCAGGGGTAATTATTCTGATGATACTCAACCCACTTATTTAATTCCTACTTACAATAGGCCAGTAACTCGTTTTGAGGCTGAATTTTTAATAGAAAATGAACCTCCTCTTCCTGTAATAAATCCTTATCCGGTAAATACAGCTAATGATGTTTTAACAAATATTACTTTACATTGGTGGAGCGGAGGAGGTTGTCCTTCTCACTATGATGTTTATTTTGGAGATTCTCCCAATCCGGAAAAAGTTATATCTCTTCAGAATGGAACAAGTTATAATCCTGGCATTTTGGAATATGGAAAAACCTATTACTGGAAGATTGATCCTTATAATATTTATGGCTATGCTTCAGATAAGTATGAGCTTGAAATATGGTCTTTTACGGTGATGAATAACCCGACTCTTAACAAAGATGATTTTCCCTATCTGCAAAATTTTGATAATGCCTGGTCTGGAAATCCTCCTGCTCCCTTAGGTTGGAATGTAATAAATGCTAATAATGATGGTTATACCTGGAGGCAAACAAATGAATGTAATATACCTGCACATTCTGAACCTTATGCAGCTCAAGGTATGGGTAATATTGATGATTATCTTATTTCGCCTCCATTGGATTTAACTGCAGTTAATATAAAAATAAAATGGTATGATATGGTAGAAAGTGTCTCATATCCTAATTCTTATAAAGTTTTACTTTCTACTTCTAATACAGATATTTCATCTTTTACGGAAGAATTGGCTGTTTTTACCTGTTATAACACTGAATGGATTGAACATAGTTTAGATTTAAGCGCTTATAGAGACCATCAAATTTATCTTGCTTTTTATCAATATGCTTCAGCTGCAACCAATTGGAGCTTTGGAATTGATGATTTTCAGATTGAAAAACTACCTGATGTACCAAATTTAAGTTATACACCGGCAGAAATTATTTTTCCTTTTACCCCTGTTAATAATGCATCCAGCTATATAAATGTAACAATTTCTAATACAGGCGAAGGCGAAATTGACCTTACGGAGGATAATTTTACGCTTTTAGGTGATATTAATGATTTTGAAATTGATTATTCCAATCTAGATGCTCATTTAGCAACAGATCAAAGTGTTGATATTCCGGTTCGTTTCTATCCTCATTCATTTGGAGAAAAAAATGCCATCCTCCGTATTAGTTATAGTTCTCGAACCCAATATGATGTAATTCTGAAAGGAACTACTTATTATGAAGGTTTTCTGATAGAGGATTTTGAAAATGCTTTTTTACCTGCGGGATGGACAAAATATGTTTATAATAATAACGATATTATTCAAAGTAATGATAATAATCATACAATTAATGGACAGTTTTCAGCCCGGTTTAGTTCTCAGGAGCAATCAGATGATTATAACCAATATTTGTTTAGTCCTCCAATTTTAATCAATTCTTTTCATCATAATCTTTCCTTCTGGCATTTAAAACACGATAGTGAAGAGAGCTTGGAATGGGGGATTGGTACCGATACAAATCCTGAAAGTTATAACTGGATACCCGTTAATCTCAGCAGCATTTCCTGGCAAAAAACCGCAATTGACTTGCATGAATATGTTAATCAAATGGTTTATTTGGGATTCCATTATTATGGAAATAATACTCATTCAGTTTACCTTGATGATGTTCATATCTGTTGTGATATTCCTGCTGATTATCCTACTGAAATAAATGGAATAACCATAACTTCCACTATCCACTTAAATCTTAATAGTTCTGTAAATGCTTTTCATCCACAAGTGATGGCATTACCGAATTATAGTAATCTTACAGATCCCGTGGTGCTTGGTTTATTAGGTTCAGGTAAAGGGAATATATCTCTAAAACTCAGTTCGGGGAATTGGTATTGTATAATTTATTATGGTGGTCAATGGCATTATGGAAGTTCTTATCCCTGCAATGTAACTGAAGGTAATATAGGAACAGTAACTTTATCTAATGTAGAATTTGGAACTAAAAATGATGTTATTTTAGTAATTGAAGAAGGCGTTGATCCTACATTACCGGTAACTCTATCCCGTTTTACTGCTATAGTAACTCCTGAAAGTTTTGTGCATATTTCCTGGACTACCGAAAGCGAAACTAACCATTTGGGCTACAATATCCTCCGCAGTGAAGATCAAGAACTGCATAACGCTATTACCATCAATGGTTCCATTATTAATAGCGGTTCACCTGTAGGAACTCAAATTAGTTATAACTTTACTGATTTTGAGGTGTATACTAATATGATTTATTATTATTGGCTGGAAAGTGTTGCTTTAGAAGGAAGCAGTGAATTTTACGGTCCTCTAACAGTTACTATTGGTGATCCAACTCAAGAACCGGTTCCTCCCTCCGTTCAAATAGTTACAAAACTGTATAATGCCTTCCCTAATCCTTTCAATCCCAATACAATCATTCGTTATTCTCTTAAAGAAGCAGGTAAAGTAACAATTGATATTTACAATATGAAAGGACAAAAGATAAAATCTTATACTCAAGAACACTATAGTCCAGGTTACTATCAGGTTTCCTGGGATGGCTGTGATGATAACGGAAGAAATGTTGCCAGTGGAATTTATTTATATCGTTTAACTACCGGTAATTATACTTCCGTTAAAAAGATGGTTTTGGCAAAGTAATGCAAAATGAAAAATAAAGAATGAATGGTTAAAGGTGAGATTGGGCGATAGAAAAGGGAGAGCTGAAACTTTTAGATTTTTATGTAGATGGAAGATGCAGTTCCTCAGTTGAAATATTTCCTCCGGAAGGTTGACCTCCTGGTCAACCACCATATTTGTTCTATTGCGTTACTAAAAAAAGAGTGATAAAAAAATAGCGCGGTTGCAAGTGGAACTGCAAGATGTAGTTCCTCCGGAAGGTTGACCTCCTGGTCAACCACCATATTTGTTCTATTGCGTTACTAAAAAAAGAGTGATAAAGAAATAGCGCGGTTGCAAGTGGAACTACAAGATGTAGTTCCTCCGCTAAAAAATGCAGAGCTTCAGCGAGCTCCGAATACCCGGCAAAGCTGTGTATTAAAGAAATCCTTCAAATCCTTTACATCTTGTTCATCCCAGACCTATTATTCAATAAAATCCTGTTTATTTTATAAATTTCGTTTTCTATTACTTCCTGCCTTTTTGTTCCTTTTATGCTCTTTTAACATTTCTTTAACGACTCTTTAACGAAGTTAAGGTATTGTTAAAGAATTGTTAAAGAGTCGTTAAATGAATGACCAGGCAACAGGTAGATAGGCAAAGTCCACAAGGTAATTATATAAATCAAGATTATAGCAGGAGCATAGCTGCTGTCTTGTAATATCATTCCGGAAGAACGACGTCCCCGTCGTTCAAAAACAAAATAGATAATACCTTACCAAGATTATTTTAGTAACGAAATTAATTGTATAAGTTGGTTGACGAGGACGTCAACCTTCCGGTTTTTTTGGTTGACGAGGAGGTCAACCTTTTGGAGATAATTCCCGCTTGACAAAAAAAGGTAGTTTCAGGGTATAGGCAATATGAAAACACATAAGGCAATAGCATTATTTTCCGGTGGACTGGATAGTATTTTAGCAGTTAAATGGATGCAAAGTAAAGGATATCCTGTTCATCCGGTATTTTTTAAAGCTCCGTATTTGCTTCAGGAGCGGGCAATTAATTATGCTATTAAGAATGCAATTAATTTGGAAATAATAGATGTATCGGAAGAGCATATTAAATTACTGGATAATCCTGTTTACGGTTTTGGCAAATGGTTAAATCCCTGTATTGATTGTCATAGTTTTATGTTTAAAAAAGCAGCTGAACTAATGCCGGATAGAGATGCAGATTATCTTATCAGTGGTGAGGTTTTAGGTCAGCGGCCAAAAAGCCAAAGGCGTGATGCTCTGGATAGTGTTAGTAAACTTAGCAGTGTAAAGGACTTAATTGTAAGACCTCTGTCGCAAAATTTACTTCCTGATACATTGCCTATTAGAGAAGGTTGGATTGCTAAAAAAGATATGTTATCCATACAGGGTCGTGGACGCTTAGCTCAATTAGCTTTAGCAGAAGAATTAGGTATAGTTGATTTTCCCTCTCCGGCAGGTGGTTGTTTACTTACGGATCGTAATTATTGTTTACGCTTACGAGACCTGCAAAAGCATCATCAGGACAATCTGCATGCAATTGAGTTACTTGCTTATGGTCGTCATTTTCGGCTGACGAACGAGGCAAAATTGATTATTGGAAGAGATGAGGCAGAAAATGAAACCCTGAGGCATATTTTTCAGCAAGGGATAATGCTTGAGGCAGAAGATTATACAGGACCTTTGGGTTTTATTACCGGAAAGCTTAAATTGGAAACACTGGATTTGGCACTATCTATCTTTATATTGTATCATCCTAAAGCTCCAATATTCGCCACTATTGATGTTTGGAGAATTAACGCTAATAAAATAACCGGAAAGATGATTAAAATTGCCACTAAAGGAGATAGAGAAATAATCAAGAAACACTTGATAGCATATTTGTAAGAAAGGTATAAAAAATGATTAAAATAGAAAGCACTGTTTTGCTGGAGAGCTTTCAAACCAATACCTACCTGCTTTGGAATAATATTAGCGCAGAAGCATTTTTAATTGATCCTGCCAGCCCGAGTGAAACATTTCTAAAACGGATAAAAAAAATGGAATTGAAAGTAGAAATGATAATCAATACCCATGGTCATGCAGATCATATTGGTGGGAATTTATATTTTGCCCAAGCATTGAATTGTCCTGTTGCAATTCATCATTTAGATGCCGAAATGCTAACTAATAATACTAAAAATTTTAGTACCTATATGGGTTTTGAGCTAAATTTAACTGCTCCTCAAATAATTCTGCAGGATGGGGATGAACTCTTTTTGGGTTCTGAAAAAGTAAAAGTTATCCATACACCGGGGCATACAAAAGGCAGTATTTGTCTCCTTGCAGGAAAATATTTGCTCAGTGGAGATACTTTATTTGAACAAAGCATAGGGAGAACTGATTTTCCCGGAGGGAGTCATACTGCGATAATTGATTCTATTAAGAATAAGCTCTTTGTATTGGATGATGATGTTTTGGTTTTTCCAGGGCATGGTCCTACTACCTCCATTGGGTTGGAAAAGGTAAATAATCCTTTTGTAAATTATGTTTCATAATGCATAATAAAGTATTGATTTTAGATTTTGGTTCTCAATATACTCAATTGATTGCCCGGAATGTGCGTTCTTTAAACATCTACTGTGAGATTCAACCCTTTCGGATAAGTTTAGAACAAATACAATCCTTTGCTCCAAAAGCAATTATCCTTTCAGGAAGTCCATATAGTTTAAGTAAAAAAGATTCACCAAAACCGAATGAAGGAATTTGGCAACTGGGAATTCCTATTTTGGGAATCTGTTATGGTATGCAATTATTAGTAACTCATTATGGGGGAACAATTTTACCTTCAAATAAAAGAGAATATGGCTCTGCAATATTAAATATTGTTAACTATAATGAATTACTTGCCGGATTGAAAGATAGGGAAGAGGTCTGGATGAGCCATAGTGATGCTATTTCCTGTTTACCCGAATGCTTTTCTGTATTAGCGAAAACGGATAAATCACCTTACGCTGTTATAGTTCATCAAAAATTTCCTTACTATGGTTTACAGTTTCATCCGGAAGTAGCAGACACAAAAAACGGCATAAAGGTATTGAAGAATTTTCTGATTAAGATAGGAAAGATAACTGCTGATTGGACTCCTAGCACATTTATCAGTGAAAGTATTGAAAAAATAAGAAAACAAGTAGGTAAACAAAAAGTCCTTTTGGGCTTAAGTGGAGGGGTTGATTCTTCAGTTACTGCTGCTTTACTTTATAAAGCAATCGGAAAACAGTTACTGCCAATTTTTGTGGATACAGGATTGATGCGTTACAATGAAGCAGAAAGAATTAAAGAGACCTTTTCTGCCTATCCGGATTTAAATATTCGCTTTGTAGATGCCAGTAACACATTTCTTTCCCGGCTAAAGGGAATTTCCGATCCGGAAACAAAGAGGAAAATAATCGGTAGGACTTTTATTGAGGTCTTTGAACAGGCAGCATCAGAATATGCAGGAGTGCATTTTTTAGCTCAGGGAACTTTATATCCCGATGTAATTGAAAGTGCATCCCCGATAGGACTTTCTGCTACAATAAAAAGTCATCATAATGTAGGCGGTTTACCGGAAAAAATGAATTTAGTTTTAATTGAACCCTTAAGAGAACTCTTCAAAGATGAAGTTAGAGAAGTTGGCACCTTGCTTGGTTTACCGGATTCCATAGTGCAAAGGCATCCCTTTCCAGGACCGGGTTTAGCTGTTAGAATTATAGGAGCAGTAAATGAAGAAAAAGTCCGCCTTCTGCAACTTGCAGATGAGATATTTATTAGCGAATTACAAAAAAATGGTCTTTACAACAGAACCTGGCAAGCATTTGTTGTTCTTTTACCTGTTAGAACAGTTGGAGTAATGGGTGATGAACGTAGTTACGATCAAGTTTGTGCTCTAAGAGCTGTAGATAGTGTTGATGGGATGACAGCTACTTTTACTCCGTTACCAATAAAATTTTTGCAAAAAGTTGCCAATCGTATCTGTAACGAAGTGAAAGGAATTAGCAGAGTGGTTTATGATATTTCCTCAAAACCGCCTGCTACAATTGAATGGGAATAAAAGAGAATGTGGCTAACTATTCTGAAAGATATGCAATTACAATATCTGTTACAAGCAATGCCAAACTTTTATCTTGACAGAAAAAGCTCCATTCCAATTTGGAATAATAAAGCCACTCATTTTAACGAGGTGGGGGCGTAGTTCAGTTTGGTTAGAACGTCTGCCTGTCACGCAGAAGGTCGCGAGTTCGAGTCTCGTCGCTCCCGCCATTTTCAAGAGGAATGGCAAATTCCCTATTGCTACATACTATAGAAAATGATTTTATTAGCGCTTTTCAATATCCTTCTGGAAACAATATATTTCCTTTTCTTCCCTTTCCTCTATCTTTTTTTAAAAAAGAAGAATTATGTAGCAAGCATTAAAGCCGAAGGAGAAGATACCCATAAAGGAATTTTGTTTCATTCTGCTTCTATGGGAGAATTAACTGCTATCAAAGCTCTGGTTACAAAATATTTACAAGAGCATCCTGAACTTAAACTTTGCATTACAACAAGCACTGTTACGAGCTGTAGAGAAGCAAATAAAATAAGCCCCGAAGTAAAAGGATTTCTTTCTGTTCTTGATTTGCCACATTTGCGCAATCGTCAATTAAAACGAATTAATCCAGGTCTGATTTGCATTGTGGAAACAGAGATTTGGCCCAATATGTTGCTTTGGGCAAAGCGCAATAAAGTTCCCGTTTTGTTTTTAAATGCCAGAATGTCCAAACGCACCTTAAGGGGTTACCGTTTATTGAAATTCCTGTTTCGGAAATTACAGAGTCCTATAACAGAAATCCATACGCAAAGCAAAGATGATGCTAAGCGTTATCGGAAGATATTTAACAAACCTGTATATGTGAGCGGCAACCTCAAATTTTCTTTAACTTTAAAGGATTATAATGCAGAAAAGATTAGAGAAGAATGGGGATATAAAAGCGACGATTTTATTATTTGTTGGGGTTCATCCCGTCCAGGTGAAGAAGCGTTACTGATTTCTATTTATCCATCTCTGAAAGAAGTTATTCCCAAATTGCATTTAATAATAGCACTGCGGCATCCCAGACGCCTGGATGAAGTGAAAGAATTATTAGATAATTTTTCCTACAGCTGTTTTACTACGAGAAAGGAAAATAGCAGAGCAGAAGAAATTCTGATAATTGATACATTGGGCATTTTAGATCAGGCATATTGTATTTGTGACATTGCTATTGTAGGGGGTTCTTTTTATGATTTTGGCGGGCATAATCCTCTGGAACCGGCTTATTACAAAAAACCGGTTGTAATTGGAACCTATCATTATTCCTGTAGAGAATCCGTGAAAAAACTGAAACAAGCAGGAGGAATCATTATTAGCAATAAAGATGATTTACCTGCAGATCTGATTGCTATATATAAAAATAAAGAGTTACGAGAAAAAATGGGTAAAGCAGCAAAAAAGGTCTTGACTGAAAATGCTCACACTTTGGATATATATTTTAAAGCATTAGAAAAATGGCTGAAGGAGGAATAGTGAGAGAAGCAATGTATTATATACACGAAGGAAATAAAATACGCTGTCAACTTTGCCCGCGGGGATGTTTATTGAGCGAAGGTAAAAAAGGGGTTTGCCGCAGCCGGGAAGTCATAAATGGTTCTTTAATTGCTAATGCTTATGGGAAAACAACTTCTCTGGCACTTGACCCGATAGAAAAAAAACCGCTCTATCATTTTCATCCAGGAACGATGATTGTTTCTTTAGGTCCCAATTCCTGTAATTTAACCTGCAAGTTTTGTCAGAACTGGGAAATCAGTCAGCAAGAATATCCAACCCGTTATCTGGCAATTGAGGATTTGATTGAAATTGTTAGGCAACAACGAGATCAGCAGGTTGCTTTCACTTACAGCGAACCCTTAATGTGGTATGAATATATTCTGGATTTTTCTACTAAAGCCCCTGATATTGATATTGTTTTAGTTACCAATGCTTACATCAATAAAGAGCCCTGGCAAAATATATTAAAGGTAGTAAAGGCAGTGAATATAGATATAAAGTCCTATAGAGATAAATTTTATCAGGAAATATGTGGTGGAAAACTTGATATTGTTTTAGCTAATATTATAATAGCCAAAGAAATGGGTGTGCATTTAGAACTTACCAATCTGCTTATTCCGGGCTATAATAACAGTGAAGAAGAACTAAATGACCTGGCTGAGTTTATTGCTTCAGTAGATAAAAATATCCCACTTCATATTTCTGCTTACCGTCCCTGTTACAAAATGACTGTTAGACCTACTACTAAAGAAGAAGTGGAGTCCGCTTGTGAAATTGCGTCTAAATATCTGAATTATGTTTACGCAGGTAATGTCCATTCTTCACGGTTTTCCCGAAGATAGATGAAGAAGTATTCTATTTTAAATGATCTGAGACCTGCAGATGTAGTTTTAATATTACTGATTTTATTAGCCATAATTTTTTCTGCCAGATACTATTTAAGCAACAAACCTCATTCTCAGGTATATATTTATAAAGACAATCAGCTCTTTGGGATTTATTCATTAGAAAAGGATAAAATCATTAAAATTGATGTGCATAACACTGTGGAAATAAAAAACGGTAAGGTTAGAATGAAATTTTCTGATTGTCCTGATAAGCGTTGTGTAAAACAGGGCTTTACCAAGTCAATGCCCATAATTTGTCTGCCCCGTAAAGTAGTGATAGAAATAAATGATAACGGCAAGCAAAAGAAATTAATCCTACAGTAGGAAGGGTAAATGTTAAAATTTGCATTGTATGTTTCCAATCATGGTTTTGGACATTCCACCCGGATTTGTGCATTAGCAGAAGAACTTATTCGTTATGGAGTTTTCTGTCATATTATTACTTTTAAGCCCTCTTTTCTTTTTCAAAACCTTAATCCGCATTATTTTGTTTTACATCAGCGAGCAGTAGATATTGGAGTGAAACATAATGAAAACCTTAAAGTGGATATAACAAAAACGGTTAATTCACTGATGGATTTACTTTCTAAACGCAACGCTATTATGAAACGGGAAATTGAATTTTTAAGACGGGAAAAGATTGATTGTATAATTGCAGATATTCCTTTTCTGGTAAGCGATTTTACTTCCTATTGCCATATTCCTGTTTTTGCAGTAACCAATTTTGAATGGCATTTTATTTACAGCTCTCTTTTGGCTGATAAGGAAAATATAGAAAGTAAAAAGGAAGAGCCAGATACCTTTAATTATACTCAACAATACAGAGAAACAGCGTCCTCTGAATACTCAAACGATTTTTTGGTTACTAATAATTTAAAACCGGTTTTAAATTTAATTTGGGCTTTATATCAACGCTTTGATGGATGTTTCCGTTTACCATTCAGCACTGATGAAAGTATGTCTGCGTTTAAGGATTATATTTCCTGCGGATTGCTTTCCCGAAAAAAAGATAACTATAACGATATCCGGTGGCAATATAAGCTACCTGAAGAAATACCAATTTTACTGGTAATGTTTGGTGGAGAAGGAATTATGGAACTGAATTATGAAGAACTCTGTTCTGCTTATCCGGGCATTGTTATCTCTACTCAAGCAGGCATAAAAGCCCAAAACCATTTACAAATATCTATAGATGATGATTTTTTGGATTTTATTTATAGCGCTGATATTATTCTTTGTAAACCAGGATATAGCACTTTCGCAGAAGCTGCCCAATTAGGAAAATTTATTATCTATTGTCCACGCTCTAATTATCCTGAAGAAATAGCTCTAATTGCAGGACTGAAAAACTATCCTAATTGCTTGCAGATAGATACATTACAACTAAATGACAAGCAGTGGGAAGCTATTTTCAAAGACATTAAACCCCGGAAAATTAGAACTAAAAAATATCAAAACTGTAATACTGATGTTGCTGGATTGATATTGAAAAAATATACTCAACTGCAAAAAAGAAAATTACTTAGTGTCTTTGACCTCGGTTCCAACAATTTGAATTATGTGCTCTTTGACCTGGAAAATGGCCAAATAATTCACAAAACCCAATTGACCACTGCCTTAGGAACTGCCTTAAAAAATAATAAAATAAGTGAAAAACGCCTAAAAAGTGTTAAGCAGAAAATAAGTAAATTGTTCCAACTGGATTCTTACCTAAAATCAGAGAAAGTTCTTTTAGCTACAGGAGTTATGCGTATTGCCTTAAATGCTAATCTATTAATTGATTGGATTGCAGATAAATATAATATAAATTGCAGAATAATCTCGCCGCAGGAAGAAATCCGTTATGCTTATTTCGCGGCAAGACACTACGGAAGTAGGGAAGAGTCAGCTCTGGCAATTGATATTGGGGGTTTTTCTACAGAGCTTATCAATTTGGATAAAGAAAAAAAACAGCAGGGATATAGTTTACCATTTGGTTTACTGACTTTGGTAAATGATTTTAAGGAAGATGTGGAAACAGCAGGGAATTTTATTCAGCAAAAGCTCAATGATTTACCCTATAAAGGTTCATATCGTCTTATTGGTATTGGACTTACTTACACTTATCTGGCAGGAGTTATTTTCCAAACTAGTTATAATGATATAGAAAAACTGGAAGGAAAAGCAATCAGTAAAAAACAATTGCAGGAACTTTCTCATTCCATTGAAGTTAGAGACGAACAGAAATATTTACCCTTTTTAATAGAAGAGAGTTATGTTCCTGTGCTGAAATTAAGTATCGCTTTCAGTATTTCTTTGCTGGACAGATTTGAGACCTCTAAAATTATAGTTTGTAACTCTGGAATGGCTGTTGGCTACGCTTGCTGGCGTTCCAGTAAAATAAGAAACAAGGTTCCCCAATGAAATTTTATATAGAGACCTATGGCTGTCAGATGAATGTGGCAGATAGTGAATTGATAGCCAGCATTTTAACTTCAGCAGGTCATCAGGAAGTAAATCAAATAAGCGAAGCAGATTTAATCTTATTTAATACCTGCAGTGTTAGGGCTCATGCTGAAGAAAGAGTATTAGGTAGAATTCAAAGTGAGATGCATCGTAAGAAAGAAAACCTTCATCTCCAAATTGGCGTAGTTGGCTGTATGGCACAACGATTGGGTAAAGAAATTAACAAGAATAATTTGGCTGTTGATTTTATAGTAGGGGTGGATCAATATCAAAACCTACCCAAGATAATAATAGATGAAACAGAGAATACCCTTTTAACGAAGCTGGATGCAACGCAGTTATATAAAGATATACAACCAGTTTATCATCATAATTATTGTGCTTATGTTACTATTATGCGGGGGTGTAATAATTTTTGTTCCTATTGCATTGTTCCTTATCTTAGAGGTAGAGAACGCAGTCGTCCCTGGCAGGATATTATACAGGATACAATTTCTGCCGGTAATAATGGTAGAAAGGATATCACTCTTTTGGGTCAAAATGTGAATTCCTACTTGGATGGAGAGGTAAATTTTCCGCAATTATTAACCAAGCTCAACGAACTGGTTAACATATACCGGCTGAGGTTTATTACTTCTCATCCGAAGGATTTATCTGAGGAATTGATTAAAGTGCTGGCAAATTCAGCTAAAATATGCGAACATATACATTTACCCGTTCAAAGCGGGAGTGATCGGATATTAAAAACAATGAACCGTAATTACACTGTTCAACATTATAAAACTTTAGTTGATAAATTACATAACTCTATACCTAAGATAGCGATAACTACAGATATTATGACCGGTTTTCCAGGAGAAACAGAAAGCGATTTTCAAAAAACACTTACTCTAATGGAAACACTTGAATTTGATGATGCTTTTTGTTATAAATTTAGTCCACGAACGGGAACCGCAGCTGCAACTTTTTCCAATCAAGTTCCTGAATCGGAACGACTGGTTCGTTTACAGCAAATGATTGAACTGCAACGCAGAATTACTCTGAAAAAAAACAAAGAACAAATTGGACATAAAGTTGAGGTTTATGTTGAGGGCTACAGCAAAAAAAGTAGAAAAATGGTTTTCGGAAAAACTCGCGATTTTAAAACTGCAGTTCTTCCGGGAACAGAAGATGACTTTGGAACTTTAAAACAAATTGAGGTTAGGGATGCTACAGCGAGCACACTTATCTGTTTTTAACCGGATGTTCGTAAGTTGTGATAAGACATATTATGTAAACTTGCAGATAGAGGAACTAAATAATACGCATTGTAATAACTTATCCCCTACCCTTAATACAATTAAAAACATCATTAATTTATAAGGAGGAAAAATGAAAAGTATGACCGGTTTTGGAAGTTCGTTAATAAATAGAGACAACATTGAGATTGAATTGGAGATAAAATCTATAAATGCCCGTTTTTTAGATTTAAGAATTTTCCTTCCCCGAGAGCTGAGTTTTTATGAAACTGAAATAAGACAGCATATAATAGGGGTTCTATCGCGTGGTACAATTGAAGTAAGAATCAATTTTAACGATTATCGTGAACCGAAATTAGTATTAAATAAGACCAAGTTATTAAAATACAATGATTTGGCTATGGAAGCAGCAAAACTTTTAGCCAGTGAAGAAGTTGTTTCTATAGAATTTTTATTAAAGGAACAGGGAGTTATTGAAAGTGCGGACCGTTTGGCAGAAGATGAAATGTTGGCGAATGTATTAAATGAAGCATTAGAACAGGCACTGCATAGAATAAATGAATCAATGCTCGTTGAAGGAAGGCAAATTAAACAGATGTTGATTGACTCTATGCAAAAAATTCAAAAAGCATTAAACGCTATATCGGAAATGTGTGAACCATTTAAAAAAGAACTATTTGAAACGATGCACAGGCATATTGAAGAGCTTATGGGAACATATCCAAAGGAAAATCTGGAACAACGCCTTATTCAGGAATTAGCAATCTATATAGATAAATATGACATAGGTGAAGAATTAAGCCGCTTGTATGCTCATATCAATACCTTTAATTCTACTCTTCAAGGAGAAGGAGATATTGGCAAAACATTGAATTTCATCATTCAAGAAATGCAACGTGAGGCAAATACTTTGGGTTCAAAATTCTCCACTGCCCAAAGTTTCCCTTGGATTTTAGCTATCAAAGAAGAAATAGAAAAATGTCGGGAGATGATTCAGAATGTTGCCTGAACCAATTCTGAAGTGGAAATCCTGGCCCCTTATGGAACGTCCCTGGACATCTTTATTATTAATTTTATTCTTGATTTTGCTTTCCTTTTTATTATATTATATTACTGTAACTAGTTGGCAGCAGCCTTTTTTTTACATTTTGGGAATGCTTTTGGTTTTAGGTAACCTTCTGCCCTATTTTATTTTAACCGAATATGAAATTTATGAGGACAAGGTGCAGGTGCGTTATCTCTTTCTTAAAATCAATCGTCCCTATACCGATTTTGGCTGTTTTTATGAAGATAAACGCGGTATAATGCTTTCTACTTTTACGATGCCAAGACGTTTAGACCCTTTTAGAGGTTTATCATTGCGTTTTTCTGCTGATAAACAAGAAAGAGAAAAATTAATTGAAATCCTAATGCAAAAAATAGGAAAAAAATATTAAGGAACACTATGAAATATAATGAATTAAAACAGACAATATTAGAACATTTCCAGAAATATCCGCATACTGGCTTGTCCTACAATGAAATAGTAAACACTTTTCAGCTTCCTAAGGCGGAAAAAGCATTACTCAGCGGTATTCTCAGTGGCTTAATGGATGAAGGTATTTTAACCAAAGACCGGAAAAAATATCACTTAAAACAGAAACCTAAAGTTCAACATCTCTCCCCCACTCCCAATCCTAAATTATTACAGGGAATTTTTGATGCTACACCATTATCCAGAGGTTTGTCTTATGCTTTTATAAGAACACCGGAGAGGGACTATTATATAGATGCAGAAGATACGCTAAATGCTTTTCATAACGATGTTGTAGCTTTTGAAGTAAAATATAGAAAGGGGCATCAGGATTATGCTGTTATCCGTAAAATAATTCAAAGAAGCTCAGACCAACTGGCTGGAGAACTTATTATAAAAAAAGGTGTTAACAATTTTATTTGCAGTAACCCCAAAATATTCAGGTGGTTTTATGTTTCTGATCCAGCTGGGGGAAAGAATGGAGATAAAGTTATTTTAAAAGTAACCGATTGGGGAAATCCGCAAATGGGAAAAATGCCTGTTGGTAAGGTTATAGAGGTCTTAGGAAAATCTGGTGAACCGGAAGTGGAGCTTTTAGCTGTTATTCGTCAATATAATTTACCTTTGGAATTTCCTGAAGATGTAATTGCAGAGGCAAATCAGCTCTCTAAAGATATAAAACCTGAAGATTACAGGAATCGGAGGGACTTGCGTAATCTCTATTCCTTTACAATAGATCCGATTACAGCTAAGGATTTTGATGATGCAATAGCTATAGAAAAAACGGATAAGGGCTGGTGTCTTTATGTTCATATTGCTGATGTAGCACATTATTTGACAGTTGAAGGAGCTATTTTTCAGGAAGCAAGTAAGCGTGGTAACAGTTTTTATTTTCCTAAAAGAGTTATACCTATGCTGCCGGAACGCTTATCAAATCTTATCTGCAGCTTGCGACCTGAAGAAGAAAAACTCTGTTTAACCGTGCAAACTGAATTTGACCGTAAAGGACAAATTTTTTCCCAGCAAATATATGAAAGCGTTATTTGTAGTAAAGCACGGCTTAATTATGACGAAGTAGATAAGCTTTTTGCTAATCAGGAAGCGGATTTACCTGAAGAATTAAAACAAAATCTATTGGAAGCCAGAGCTCTATCCCGTCTTTTAACTGAAAAAAGAATGAGCGCCGGTTACATTTTTTTTGATTTACCGGAAATTGAATACGAATATGATGAAAACGGTTTTCTAAAGCATTTAACCCTGGCTGAAGAAACCGAAAGCCATAAAATAATAGAAAATTTTATGCTGGTTGCCAATGAATATGTTGCCACACGCCTTTCACAAACTGCTCCAGCAACAATTTATCGCGTTCATAGCGACCCCGATTTTAACAAGCTGGAACGACTTATTGAACTTCTTTCCTATTATGGGGTGAAGTGGGTTATGTATGAAAATTTGAATAAATCACTCCAGTATTTGCTAAATTCTTTTCCCAATGATGCATATCATAAGGTCTTTGACCGCATTTTACTAAGAAGTATGAAAAAAGCTAGATACAGCACTGAACATATTCATCATTTCGCTTTAGCAATGGAGACATATACACATTTTACCAGTCCTATTCGGCGTCTTTGTGATTTGATTATTCATTATCTTTGTAAGGCCTATTTATGCAACAGCAATTCTCAAAAATTTGCACCTTCTCAACTTAAACATTATGCAGATGTTGCTTCTGAACAAGAAATTCAGGCAGATCAATCAGAACGCGATATAGAAAGAGTTTATAGCCGGACTATGATGCAAGAGCACGAAGGAGAAATTTATAATGGAATGATTATTTCAGTTAATTCCCGGGGCTTAATTGTCCAATTGGAAGAGATTCCGGTTACGGGAGTTATTGAAGAAATCAATTTAGGAGAAGGTTATTGGGAATATCTAGAGCGCGAAATGCGCTATATAAACCGCCGAACTCACCAATTTTATCAATTAATGGATACTTTGTTTGTTACAATTAGTTATGTAGATGATGATATTTACTTGCTTCCAATAACCAAATCACTTCGCCATAATGTGTCTAAAGCAAAGATTTCCTGGTCATCCCGAAAACCCGGAAGGACGACGTCCTCGTCGTCCCAAAAATCCGGAAGGACGACGTCCCCGTCGTCCCAGAATCACGGAAGGACGACGTCCCCGTCGTCCCAAAAACCCGGAAGGACGATGTCCCCGTCGTCCAAATCCTCCCCATCTTCAACCACAAGAGGCAGCAAATGAAAAAAGCAATCGGTATTTTTGATTCCGGTGTTGGTGGCTTAACCGTTTATAAAGCCATTCGTAATACTTTTCCCAATGAGGACTTAATTTATTTTGGAGACACTGCCCGAGTGCCTTATGGACCAAAATCTCCTAATACCATTATTGACTATTCCTTGCAGAATGCGCGTTTTTTGCTCCAGCAGGGAATAAAAATTTTAATTGTTGCCTGCAATACATCTTCCGCAGTAGCAATTCCCGCTTTACAAAATTTAAGCGATATTCCCGTTATAGGTGTTATTGAACCGGGTGCGGAACAGGCAGCTAAAACCACTAAAAATAAACGCATTGGAGTGATTGGAACGGAAGGAACAATTCATAGCGGTGCTTATACTGTTGCAATCAATAAATTATTACCCGAGGCAGTTATTTTTTCCCAACCCTGTCCTCTTTTTGTTCCCTTGGTTGAAGAGGGATGGCAGGAGCACTATGTAGCGAATATAATTGCAGAAGAATATCTTGTAGATATGAAAAAGCAAAATATTGATACTCTTGTTTTGGGCTGCACTCATTATCCGCTGCTGTCTAAAACCATTCAAAAAGTTATGGGAGAAGAAGTTACATTGGTAGATAGTGCAAAAGCAATAGCTGCATATCTAAGCTGTTATCTGGATAGAGAAAACGATGGACAAAAAGGTAAAGATACTTTTTATGTGAGTGATAACGAAAGTAAATTCTCCGAAATTGCTCAACGCATTTTGCAGGATAATATTAGTAATTTAACCCGCGTGCATCTTTATGAAAGCTGGTTTAAGGACTGACCAAAAACATAGTGTAAAAAAATATAAAAATGAATAAGAATACTTTCTTCCTTAATTGCATTACCTACTCATTGCTTACCCATTACGGATGGCATCCGTAATGAGTCCGTATTGTTAAAGTAATGCTAATAGGAACGACCTTATTTTCCAGATTTTAATTATTATATTTCAAAAAATTAGATTAAATATAAAGAGGTAACATTATGGAACCCTTAATTTTAACTGCTGCTATAACGGGAGCGGAAACAACCCGCGCAGATCAACCCAATTTACCTGTAACTCCAGAAGAACAAGCAAAAGAAGCAAGAGCTTGTTTTGAGGCAGGTGCCAGAGTTATTCATTTACATATCAGGGAAGATGACGGAAGACCTTCTCAGCGGTTAGATCGTTTTCAGGAAGCCATTTCTGCTATTCGCAAGGCAGTTCCGGAAATTATCATTCAAATAAGTACCGGAGGTGCTGTCGGCGAATCATTTGATAAACGACTTGCCCCTTTAGCTTTAAAACCGGAAATGGCAACTCTTAATGCCGGCACTTTGAATTTTGGAGATGACATTTTCATCAATCATCCTGCTGATATTAGGCGTTTGGCAGAAGCATTCAAAAAATATGATGTAGTCCCTGAAGTGGAAGTTTACGAATCAGGTATGGTTGATGCTGTTGCCCGTTTAATTAAAAAAGGGGTTATAACTCACAGTCCATTGCACATTCAGTTTGTTCTTGGCGTCCCTGGAGGAATGAGTGGTAAGCCCAAAAACCTGATGTATATGATTGAACATTTGAAAGAAGAAATCCCTACAGCAACCTGGGCTGTAGCTGGAATTGGTAGATGGCATATTCCTACTTCTTTAATAGCAATGGTTACAGGTGGTCATATCCGCTGTGGATTTGAAGATAACATTTTTTATCATAAGGGAGTAATTGCTACTTCCAATGCGCAATTAGTAGCCCGTTTAGCACTTATTGCAGAAGAAATTGGTCGCCCTCTTGCTACTCCGGAACAGGTAAGAGAGATTTTTGCTTTAAATAAATAAAAGAGGTAGGTATGGAATTAACGGAGAATGCACTAAAGGTTCTGGAAAAAAGATATTTTCGTAAAGATGAAAATGGTGTTCTGATAGAGGACTGGCAAAAAATGCTTACTCGTGTTGCTGCTAATATTGCAAGCGGTGATGAGGAAAAAACCCGTCGCTTTTATCGGTTAATGGATGCGGGATATTTTTTACCCAATTCTCCTACTTTAATGAATGCCGGTGGTGATTTACAGCAGCTTTCCGCCTGTTTTGTGTTACCTCTTGAAGACAGTATGGAAAGTATTTTTGAAACGGTTAAAAATGCAGCACTAATTCATAAAAGCGGAGGTGGAACTGGTTTTTCTTTCAGTCGTTTAAGAGAAGCTAATGCCCGGGTTCGTTCTACCAATGGTGTTTCCAGTGGACCACTGTCTTTTTTGAAGGTTTTTAATGCTGCTACCGATGCTGTTAAACAAGGTGGAACCAGAAGAGGCGCTAATATGGCAATCTTAAATGTTGATCATCCACAGATTCTGGATTTTATAACCTGCAAGGAAAATCCTGCTGCATTAAACAATTTCAATATCAGTGTAGGTGTAACAGAGGAGTTTATGCAGGCAGTTGCCAATGATGATGAATATAATCTAATTTCTCCTCATACTGGAGCTATCAGTAAAAAGCTGAAAGCTAGAGATGTATTTGCCCTGATTGTGAAAATGGCACATAAAAATGGCGAACCGGGTATTGTGTTTTTAGACCGTCTAAATAATGCCAATCCTACTCCTGCACTGGGCAAAATTGAGTCCACTAATCCTTGTGGAGAACAACCCTTACTTCCTTATGAGGCATGTAATTTGGGTTCTATCAATCTTGCTCTGCTGATTAAAGATGGAGATGTAAATTGGGATAAACTGAAAGAAGTTGTGCAAGATAGTGTTGACTTTTTAGATGCAGTAATTGATGTTTCCAAGTTTCCCCTACCTCAGATTGAAAATATTTCCAAAGCCAACAGGAAAATAGGATTGGGAGTTATGGGCTGGGCAGATTTATTGTTTCAATTAAAAATTCCTTATGCCAGTGAAGAAGCAGTTACTCTTGCTGCCAAACTTATGGAATTTATTGATTTTTATGCCAAAAAACACTCTTCTGAACTTGCCGTTAAAAAAAGTGCTTTCCCTAATTTTCCGGAAAGCATTTATGCTAACGGTTCCTTGAAACGCGAAACTTTAAACCAAGATTGGGAATCCTTAAAAGAAAAAATAAAAAAAGAAGGAATTCGCAATGCAACCCTTACTACTATTGCTCCTACGGGAACAATTAGTATGATTGCCGATACTTCCAGCGGAATTGAACCCCAATTTTCCCTTGCTTATGTAAAAAATGTGATGGATGGTGAAAAATTAATCTATGTGAATAAATATTTGCAGAAAGCACTGGAAGAAAAAGGAATATATCATAAGAAGCTTTTAGAAGAAATTTTAACGCGTGGCTCTCTTGCCTGTATTGAGGATATTCCTGAAGAATTGCAAAAAGTGTTTCAAACCGCTCATGACATAAGTCCCGAATGGCACATCAGAATGCAGGCAGCTTTTCAAAAATATACGGATAATGCTGTAAGTAAAACTATAAATTTTCCCAATTCCGCTACAGTAGAAGATATCCAAAGTGCCTACGAGCTTGCCTATCATCTTGGCTGTAAAGGAGTTACTGTCTATCGCGATGGCAGCCGGGAAAGCCAGGTTCTCTATTTGGGAACTCAAATAACAACATCCGAAAAAACAGACCAAAAAGTAGCACCAAGAACCAGACCGGAAATAACCAAAGGCATAACTCAACGCCTGGAAACTGGCTGCGGTCATATGTATGTGACTATTAATACCGATGCTCAAGGTGCCTGTGAGGTCTTTATTCAAATGGGAAAAGTGGGAGGATGTGCTTCTGCACAACTGGAAGCTATTGCCCGTCTTGTATCTTTGGCTCTGCGTTCCCAGATCAAGATTGAATCCATTACCCGACAATTGAAAGGAATTCGTTGTCAGTCACCGATGTGGAATAAGGGGAAAATGATTACTTCTTGTGGAGATGCAGTCGGTCAGGCACTGGAACAGTTTGTAACTTTTTATACAAAAGGACAAATTCAAAGCGGCGAATTCTCCGCTGAAAATGAAAATCCAGATTCTCCTAAACAATTTGGAAATGGCTTTGCTCTTTGTCCTGACTGCGGAAATACTATTGAACACACAGAAGGATGTTTAAAATGTCCTGCCTGCGGTTGGAGTAAATGTTAACCCGTGCTTGACAAAAGTAGTGCTTTTTGTTTTTTGCCTTATCTGCTGAAGTGGAATTTGGCAAACCCTTAAAAAAGGAGTATAAATGCGTTGTAAATATTGTAATGCTCGTCTTGCTGTTCACGATATCTGGTGTATGCAATGCGGTAAACAGACACCTGTAATCAAAAATGAACTCTATGCAATGAAATCCTTCTCAGAAACCTGGAAAGCATACAAGAGCAAAATGTCCTCTTCCCTACCTGGAGCTGGTTTTGCTATTATTTTAGGTTTGATTCCAATTGCAGTTTTAATTTGGCTCTTCAGCGGTATAATTCAATTGGAATGTAATACAGCAACGCAGATGTTATTAAACCTGCTTATCAAATCTGTTGCTTTTTCTCTGTTTATTCCTTTCATTTTAATTGCTTTTAAGCCCATTTGTAAACATAATGATTATCATCTTAAGCTGGCGGAAATGTTTTCCGCACTGCGTAGTTATCCACGCTATTTTCTTTGGACTCTCATCAACGCTTTATATTATAGCGTCATCTATATAATTTGTTTTGGTTTACCCAATTTTGCATCTGCTCCCATTTTGCGTTTGGTTTGGTTGGTTTTAGTTAATTATTGGGTTGCTATTGTGTTACCTTCTTTGGTCTTAATGGAAGAAATGTCTTATAATCCCTGGAAAGCAATCAAAAAGTCCTATCAGCATTTTCAGGATGTCCGCTGGAATATCTATCTGCTGGCTTTAGTTTTAGCTGGGTTAAATGCTTTGGGTTGTCTGTTTTTTTGGCTGCTTTTAATTCCCGAAGCTTTGATTTTACCTCTATCCTTATATGCTGTAAGAGATTATACCAGACGCTTAATTGACTTTGAATTGTTGAATTATCGTTTATGAGGTATCTTGTTTTATGAATCGTAGAGAAATTATTTCCCTCATCATTTTAGTTTTAGTAATCGGTTTCGGAACTTACAAATATCTGACCCGTTCCTTTACTGAACTTAAAAGTCAATACTTAATGGATACAATTGTAGAAATATCTGCCACTTCACAGAGTAAAAATGTTGGCAGACAGATAGATGCCGTTTTCAATTATATCCGCAATCTGGAAAATAAATTAAACGAATTCAATCCGCAAAGCTATCTGGCTAAAATCAATGCTGATACTTTAAATATGGTCTTTGAAATGGACTCCGATGTATATAATTTATTAACTATAGCAGATAGTTTATATAAAATAACCGGGGGCGCTTTTGATCCTACTATCAAGCCGGTATGGGATTTATGGGGTTTTAATGCTGAAAAACCTGTTCCTCCTGACTCCCTGAAAATAAGGAAAATGTTGGAAAAAGTGGATTTCAGCAAGATAAAATATACTCCTCAAAAACTGATTAAGCCAGCGGGTATGCAATTAACTTTTGGTGCTATTGCCAAAGGTTACATTCTGGATAAGGCAAGAGAATATATGCAGACCTTAAATTTGGATAGCGGATTTATAAATTGTCGTAGTTCTATGGCTTTTACGGGATTTAAAAAACCTCAGCTTGTTTATATTCAGCATCCGCGCCGATTAGATGATTACATTGCCAGTTTCAAAGTGCTAAATCAAAGTGTTTCTACTTCCGGAGATTATCAACAGTTTTATGAATACAAAGGTATTCGTTATCATCATATCATTAATCCCTTTACGGGTTATCCGGTTCCCGATGTGCATTCAGTAACAATTCTTTGTCCTTCTGCTGCCTGGTCTGACGGGCTTTCCACAGCACTTTTCTTGTTGCCTCCGGAAACTGCAATCTCTGTAATTAAACAGTTTTCGGATTGTGACGCCATTATTTATTACACTAAAGATGATTCTCTCGTTTCTCTCAAAACAGAAGGAATGAAAGAAAGGGAGTTAAACGAAAATTTATGAGTATACCGGACATCCAATCTCAACCCGATAACCGTAAAATAACAATAGATAAAGTTGGTGTAAAAGGTATTCGTTATCCTATTGTAGTTCAGGATAGAGAAAAGGGTATACAGCATAGTGTTGCCGATTTAAATATCTATGTAGAACTTCCTCATCAGCGTCGGGGAACACATATGAGCCGTTTTCTTGAGGTTTTGAATCGTTATCATACTGAGGTTTTTATAGATAAACTGGATGCTTTTTTAAGTGAGCTGAAAACAACTCTGAAAGCTGATTCTGCCTATATTGACATTATGTTTCCCTTCTTTGTGAAAAAAAAGGCACCCGTTTCCCGCGTTTCTTCTCTTTTGAGTTATGATTGTAATTTCAATGCCTCATTTAAGGATAGTTTTGAACTCTGGATTGGAGTGAAAGTTCCGGTAACTACTTTGTGTCCTTGTTCTAAAGCAATCAGCGTTTATGGAGCTCATAATCAACGTTCAGAAATATTTATCAAAGTTCGTTACCGGGAATTTGTTTGGCTGGAAGAACTGATACAACTTGCGGAAAAGCATTCCAGTTGTGAGATTTATCCCCTTTTAAAGCGCTCGGACGAGAAGTATGTAACTGAAAAAGCATATAATAATCCTAAATTTGTAGAAGATGTAGTGCGGGAGATTACACTGGAATTAAATAAAGATAAAAGGATAACAGGATTCTATGTAGAAGCCGAAAATCTTGAATCTATCCACGCTCACAATGCTTATGCACTGATCAGTAAAAGTTAAAAACGCTATGAATAACAGGATAAATTCAGGGTTAAACAATATTCCCGAACCTGTTAGCAGAGTTTTAGCTAACGGACTGGAAGTTATTTCCATGCAGGATAATTCCAATTCTGTTCTTTGTCTTCAATTATACATTAGAACAGGTTCGGTTCAGGAAAATAAAAACCAGAAGGGCTACTCGCATTTTATTGAGCATTTGAGCTTTAAGTCCACCAAGGATTTTCCTTATAATGGAATTTCTCATTTTGCCACTGGTTTGGGTGGAATGCTAAATGCTTTCACCGATTACGATTGCACTTGTTACTATGTAAATCTTCCTTCCGAAAAATTAAAAGAGGGCTTATATATCCTTTCGCAGCTTGCTTTTCAGAGCACTTTCAGCCGGGAAGATGTTAAAAAGGAAAAGGATATTATTTTAGAGGAAATAAAACAGTATAAAAACGACCCCGAAACTGATTTTTTGGAATTTATCCAAAGCAGTTATTATCAAAAAAGTCCTCTTAAATATCCGATTTTGGGTAGTCCCGAAAGCATTATAAAAGCAGACTTTGAATCCCTGCAAAGGTTCTATAAAAACCGCTACAACCCGAAAAATGCTTTTCTGATTATTTGTGGTGATTTCCAGCAAGAGGAATTAAAATCTTTTCTGGATTATTATTTTGTGCCTTGGAAATACCGGGGTAAACTTATTAAACAGCCGCTAAATATTGAACCGGAAATAAATGGCTTCCGCTATTTTTATCGTCAGAAAGAGTTAAGTGAAAATACCATTGCCATTGCTTTACCCGAATTAAGCGAAAAACATCCTAACGCTAATGCTCTTTTAATTGCAATACGCTATCTGGCAATAGGAAAATCATCCCGTCTGTTTAAACGCCTGATGGAAGAAGAAAAAATTTGTTCCAGTGTGAAAGTAAGTTCTCTTTGCGGAGTTCTTTCCGGTGCTTCAGTTATTTCTATCACCCCTGTTTCTGATAAATATATCTCTGATGTTATCAAGATCTTCAGGTCTGAATATTCTGCTTTGCTGAACTACGGAATTCCTGAATACGAAATGAAGCTGATTAAAGAAGATATTATTAATAGCTGGTTATTCAGTTTTGAGGGAATGGAAAATCTTGCCGATTTGGTTGCTACGGAAAAATTTGCCGGAGACCTAAACCGACTTCAGAGCTATGGTGAAGAAATTACTGCTACTACTATTAGCGATGTAATGTCCACTATTCATAAATATTGGCTTCCTGATGGGCTTGCTGTTTATTATCAAGGTGCCTTTGAAAATGCTGATTTTGCCAATAATGCTTATGCTATAAAAAGTATTGCCCTGCAGCAAGATTTGGATTTTAACCCTGCCAACTTAGGCATAAAACCCTCTCTCAATCTGGAAATTACACCTTTGAACGAAGAAGCAGATCTAAAAACTGGCTCAATTGCTCAAATAGCTGAGAACTTCTATCAGATAATTCTTTCTAATGGAATGCGAGTTCTCTTTAAACAACTGAAAAACAAAAACATCAGTGGTTTTTCTCTTTCCACTCCTCTCAGCCAGATTTGTGAAACACCTTCCACTATTGGGCATAATTTCTTTTGCTCTTCCCTGTTGCTGTATAAAACTCAAAAACATAGTCATCAGGAGTTACAACAGTTTTCCCGGGAAAATGGATTTAATATCCGCTTAATTCATCATTTGGATACAACTACTTTCAGGGGGAAATGTTTAAGCGTTAATCTGAAAAAAGCATTGTCTATGCTAGCAGAAATAATTTATTTGCCTTGTTTTGATCGTAACTATCTTTCTCTTTTAACTTCAGCTGCATTAGATGAAATTCGGCGGGATAACGATTTTCCTGTTAGCTATGCCTATCTTAACTGGTATAAAATGTTGGTGGGAAACAATAGCAACCTTTTTCGCAGTTCCGGAAATCCTTCCCCAATTCGCTCAATAAAGATTAAACATCTTCAGGAATGGTATGAAAAATGGGATATCGGAAAGGACTTTTCTTTAGGCATTGTAGGTAATCATAAGCCGGAAGAAGTGTTAGAACTTTGTGACCGGACCTTGGGCTTAACTAAAACTGCATCCTCAGCGTTAATTCCTAAACCTGTTTATTCACCTTCAACAATTCATTTTAAAAGGAAATACAAAAAAACCGACCAGGCAATTATTTTTATCGGTGGTTTTGCCTGTCCTGCTTTGAAGCGTGACGAAAATACAGCTTTCTATGTTCTTTCTCAAATCCTGGGAGGTGACATTTCTTCCCGGTTTTTTTATATCTTACGGGAAAAATACGGCTATGCTTATCAAACAGGTTTTGAATTTCACTCGCTGAATGAGCTTGGTTTTTGGAATGCTTTTGCCTTTTGTAACCGCAATGATTACCGCAATTGTCTTTCTTTGCTGCAGGAGATTCTTTATTCTCTTAGAGAAAAAGAAGTTGATGAAGACGAACTGGAAAATGCCAAACAATATCTCATCGGAATGAACCGTTTTGAAGATGAAAGCGTTACCTATACAGCATCTATGATGTCTAACCTGTCAGCTTTGGGTTATGAATCCACTTATTATCTTTCCAGAGAAGAAAGGATTAGAAAAGTTAACAGGAATATAATTCAGCAAATTGCTCAAAAGTGGCTGCTACCTGAAAATCAATATATCTATCTGTTATTGTGATTATGTTGAAAATTGGTATTGATATCGGGTCAAGAAATACAAAAATTGTTATTTACAATGCACAATCAAAGCGCCTTGAATTCAGTGCTTTTCATACAACAGAACTTTCTATTACAGAGGGAGTTAACAACCTTTTAAAGGAAGGTTTTGCGGCTTTGAATATTAACCGGAAAATAAACACACTTGGAGTTACGGGCTACGGGCGCAAACTTTACCGCGATGCAAGCTCCGTTCTGTCGGAAATTAGTTGCCATACAGCCGGTTGCCTATATTATTTTCCTGAAATAAAAACTATTATTGATATCGGAGGTCAGGATTCTAAAATTATCACTCTTAACGAAAATGGCAAAGTAGCGGATTTTGTTATGAACGATAAATGTGCAGCAGGAACGGGAAGATTTTTGGAAATGACTGCTTTACGACTAGGCTGTAATGTTTCCGAACTTTCTCTTTTAGCTGAAAAATCCACGCAGGATTTAACTCTTAATTCCACCTGCGTTGTTTTCGCTGAATCCGAAATAATCGGAATGCTTTCTTCTTCTATTCCTCCAGAGGATATTGTTCGCTCTGTCCATCGTAGTATAGCAAAACGCATTTTGGCACAAATGTCTGTTATTGTTTGGGAACAACCACTTGTTTTTACCGGCGGAGTTGCTCTGAATAAAGATATGGTTAAGTGTTTGAGTGAAACATTAAATTCTCAATTACTTACACCTCCTGATCCGGAAATTACCGCTGCTTTGGGTGCTGCTATTTTAGCCAAATGAAGTTTGATTATCATATTCATACCGAGGATAGTTACGATAGTTCAATTAAAGCGGTTGATTTAATTAATAGAGCTATTCAACTAAATTATAATGAAATTGCTATTACTGAGCACCTGGACTTGTTACCCCTGGAAATTAAAAAATATGGTGCACCTTCCTTAGACCATTATTATAAGAGAATTAAAGAGTTACAGAGTAATACATCAAAAATTAATGTGCTTTGTGGAATTGAAATCGGTGACTATCAAAGAGTTAAAGAATATGCCCTTTCTTTGATTGAAGACATACAGTTGGATATTATCTTAGGTTCCGTTCATTTTTTAAGTGATAATACAAATGTTGCTGTTCCCCTTAAAAAACCTCTTACCAAAGAACAGGTTAAGGATTATTATCTGCAAAATTTAGCGTTGGTTTCCCAGTGTGATATTGATGTTCTTGCTCATTTAGGCGTTTATAAAAGAGGTTATCATTATATTCCTGATGAAAGTGCCTTCTATCCTTTAATTAAGGATATTTTGGCAACTATGATAGACCGCAATATTGCTCTGGAAATTAATTACAGTTCTTTGCGCAGAGGATACCCCACTTTTATTCCGGAAATTCCGATTTTAGAAATGTATCTTGATTTGAGAGGAAAACTCTTTTCTTTGGGGAGTGATGCACATCAAATAGAGCATTTTGACCTATATCGGGAGTTAATTCCTGCCAAATTTTGCACTTCTTTTCGCTATTTATAAATAATTTCCCCTCCGGAAGAACGACATCCTCGTCGTTCAAATTATAGTTTAAGGAGTTATCCACTTTACGGAAGAACCACGTCCTCGTCGTTCTATGCCATCTTCACTTTGTTTTTCCATTTTTTCAACCTGGCAATAGATCAACAAGTTCTCCTCTTTTTGACTATATAATAACAAAGTAACATTTCAGTAACAACCCCGTAACGAGACAACGGAAGTGTTACGGAAGTGTTACGGGGTTGTTAGTTAATCGTCAATATAACAAGCAAATAACTGATTTGAGAAACGGGAGACAGAATGTTTAACAATCCTATTATTGTTTAATGAATTAAGTGATTATTGAGCATTGAAAGTTATATATCTTTCCTGTGAATAATTTGCCGGTATAGAGTTATTTTTCTTTTAAAAATCTCAAGTGGTTACTATGTAAGTCAGGAGTCATTTGTGCATTGGTAACTTTCACCTTTGAAGTAACTTTTGTGGCACATATGACTCATGACGACCCTATAGACCAATCAAAAATAAAATCTGCGTAATCAGCGAAATCTGCGTGAAATGACGACCCTATAGACCAATCAAAAATAAAATCTGTGTAATTTGTATAATCTGTGAGAGATAGTCGTCACGAGTCCTCACTGCCAAACGAATTTGTGGGATGTGCATAAATATTGATGGCAGTGACGACTCCTGACTTACATTTGTGCTTTGATAACTTTCACTTTTGAAATAACTTTTGAGTTCTGGATAGCTTAAGTTGTTTTACAATATAATAATCTCCAAAATCCCTTTTATCCTGTTCATCCCAGACCTATTCAATCCCATAAATCCTTCCAATCCTTTTCATCCCAGACATATTTAATCCTTGTTTCCAAAATAAAATCTGTGTTATCTGTGTAATCTGTGAGAGAAAAAAAACGGAGGAACGGTATCCCCCCTTCTTTATTTCAATAGGACTGCTTTCTTGATATAAATCTCCTTTCCTGCCTGCATTCTAATGTAATAAATACCCGAACTGCAGAGGCAGCCATTATTATCCTCGCCTTCCCAAGTTAATTTATAGCTACCCTGCTCTTTATATCCCAATATAAAATTGCGCACTAATTGCCCCCGATTATTGTAGACCTCAATTATCACATCTGCGGGCATACTTATTTCATAGTCAATAGTTGTAAGGGGATTAAACGGATTAGGATAGATAGAACGGATGCCACTAAAGGATATAATATCAGGCAAACTTATACTATTTACTTCTTCTAATTTAGCAACAAAGATGTCTCTATCTCCACTGCTTGTTAAGGTAGTAGTTCCGAAGTTAGCACTTTCCATAAAAACACCGGTAACATAGCTATTTCCGTTAGCATCAAGAGCAATGCCATAACCACAATCATCAATTGCCCCCCCAGCTTGCTTAGCCCAGAGCCAGTTACCGTTGTGATCAATCTTAGCAACAAAGATGTCTAAATATCCACTACTGGTTAAGGTAGTAGTGCCGAAGTTAACACTTTCTTCAAAACCACTTGTAATATAGCTATTACCATTGGCATCAACAGCAATGCTATTGCTACCTTCATCACCTGTTCCCCCGGCTTGCTTAGCCCAGAGCCAGTTCCCGTCAATGTCCAGCTTGGTAACAAAGATGTCATAATCATAATAACCACTACTGGTTAAAGTAGTAGTACCAAAGGTTGCACTTTCTTTAAAACCACCTGTAATATAGCTATTACCATTGGCATCAACAGCAATGCCATTACCACTATCACCACTTGTTCCCCCGGCTTGCTTAGCCCAGAGCCAGTTCCCGTTAATGTCCAGCTTGGCAACAAAGATGTCAGAACCTCCACTACTGGTCAATGTAGTAGAACCAAAGGAACAATTACTACTATAAAAAATTCCTGTAACATAGCTGTTTCCGTTAATATCAACAACAATACCGTAACCATCATCATAATCTGTTCCACCGGCTTGCTTAGCCCATAGCCAGTTACCGCTGCTATCCAGCTTGGCAACAAAGATGTCAGAACCTCCATTACTGGTCAATGTAGTAGTGCCGAAGATTGCACTTTCTGCAAAAGCACCTGTAACATAGCTATTTCCGTTAGCATCAACAGCAATGCCATAGCCATAATCCCAACCTGTTCCACCGGCTTTATTTGCCCACAGCCAGTTCCCGTTAATGTCCAGCTTGGCAACATAGATTTCAGTATAATATTCACTGCTACTGGTCAATGTAGTAGTGCCGAAGTTTGCACTACCAGAAAAATAACCTGTAACATAGCTGTTTCCATTGGCATCAACAGCAATACTATTGCCAAAATCAAAATCTGTTCCACCGGCTTTCTTTGCCCAGAGCCAGTTACCGTTAATGTCCAGCTTGGCAACAAAGATGTCAGAACCTCCACTACTGGTCAATGTAGTAGTACCGAAAGTAGCACTACCATAAAAATAACCTGTAATATAGCTATTTCCGTTAGCATCAACAGCAATGCTAGAGCTACTATCATAACTTGTTCCTCCTGCTTTCTTAGCCCAGAGCCAATCCACATTTTGGGCAAAGAGTGCTACGGAGCAGAGAACTAAGATAAAGAATATAAATGTCTTTTTCATAATATCCTCCACGATATTTTTGTTTTCTTATTGGTTTGAGGAAAATGAAAGATTAATGTTAGTATATCTGTATTTTGTAAAGAAAGCAATTTGCTTTGGTTAGATAAGCTAAACATTTCTCTCACTTCTCTTTTAAATTTTCAATTAATAATATAATTCACTATACCCAAATTGTCAAGTTTTTTTTGGGGGGTGCGAGAATAGAGATGTAAAATTGGAAGGGAATAAGAGAAGTGATAAAAAATTAATAATACAGGAGAAACTGATGTTTGCAGCTATTTAATAGGAGTTTGCCAAAGATTAAATTTTTAAATTTCCTTAAGTATGGAGCTTTTATTATGATGTTTATCCCGAGTAGCAGCGGATAATTTTTCAACCTTTTTATTTTCATCCAAGGGCTACATATTTTCCTTGCCAAAAAATCCCCTACAGTTATTTGGTATAAAAAACATACCTGCGATGAGAGATAAGTTCTGGCATCAAGGGTGGAAAGCTATATTTTCCTCTTTGGTAAGCCATCCTAAATTTCTTTTCGCTGAAGGAAGTGAAAAAAAATGAACACCAAATATCATATTTTAAGCATTATTCTGGAAGACCGGGAAAGTGCTTTTCATCCTGTAAACGAATTATTGCATAGTTATGCTCAGAATATTCTTTTGCGGGTGGGCTATCCCATGCGTGATTTAGGAGTTGCTGTAATATTTTTAATTGTGGAACTCTCTGTTTCTGAAATGGGTGCTTTTTCAGGAAAACTGGGACAGATAAAGTCCGTTAAAGTAAAAGTTACAACTTTGAAACTTGAGGAAGGAGAACAAAATGAAAATTAACACGGAAGGTCTTAAGTCCTTTATTCCTACAGCTGAAATTGAAGAACAATTAAACAAAAACCGTTTTGCCGATGCATTTCGGATTAAAGATATTGTAGATAAATCACTGGATAAGCAGCGTCTTAATCCAGATGAGACAGCTGCTTTAATCAATGTAACCGATCCGGAATTAAAACAACAAATTCTGGAAGGTGCACATACCTTAAAAGAGCGAATTTACGGAAATCGGATAGTTCTTTTTGCTCCTTTATATGTAGGAAATGAATGTATAAACGATTGTGTTTATTGTGGATTCCGCATTTCCAATAAAGAATGTCACCGGGCAACTTTAAGTAAGGAAGAACTGATTGCCGAAACCGAAGCATTGGAAGATAAAGGACATAAGCGTTTGATTATGGTTTACGGAGAACATCCAAAATATTCACCCGAATTTATTGCTGATACGGTTCAAACGGTTTATAATGTTAAACATAACAAAGGTGAAATTCGTCGGGTAAATATTAATGCCGCACCCTTGGATATTGAGGGCTTTAGAATAGTTAAGTCCGTTGGCATTGGAACTTATCAGATTTTTCAGGAGACCTATCACGAAGAGACCTATAAAAAATTACATCCGAGCGGACCTAAAAGTAATTTCTTATGGCGATTGGATGGTTTGGACAGAGCTATGCAAGCAGGAATAGATGATTTAGGTATTGGAGCATTGATGGGGCTTTACAATTGGCGATTTGAAGTTATGGGTCTTCTTTATCATACAATTCATCTTGAAGAGCGCTTTGGAGTGGGACCTCACACAATATCTTTTCCTCGTATTGAACCTGCCATTGGAACGGACTTTACAGAAAACCCTCCCTACAAGGTCTCCGATGATGATTTTAAACTTTTAATAGCCAGCATCCGCTTAAGCGTTCCCTACACTGGAATGATTCTTACAGCCAGAGAACCAATTGAAATCAGAGATGAGGTCTTACGCTATGGCATTTCCCAAATTGATGCTGGAAGCAGTATTGGTGTGGGTGATTATGCTCATAAAGATGAAGAGTCCAAACGCAAAAGTCAATTTGTTTTAGGTGACACCCGCACATTGGATGATGTAATTTATGAACTGGCAAATAGTGGTTATATACCTTCTTTTTGCACTTCCTGTTATCGTGCCGGAAGAACTGGAGAGCATTTTATGGAATTTGCCATTCCCGGTTTTGTAAAAAGATTTTGCACTCCTAATGCTTTACTAACTTTTGCAGAATATCTTTATGATTATGCCAGTGAACGCACTAAAAAAGTAGGACTGGAACTGATTGAGAAAGAAGTAGCTAAAATAGATGATCCTAAAATGCAAAATTCCGTAAAAGAAAACCTGGCAAAAATGAAAGAAGAAACACGGGATTTGCATTATTAAAGTTAACAGGTTAGCGGGTTAACGGGTTAACGGGTGAACGGGTTAACAGGTGAACGGGTTAACGGGTTAGCGGGTTAACGGGTGAACAGGTGAACGGGTTAAAAGGTGTAAGGATAATTATTAATAGAGGGGAAAGAGAGAAATCTGATAATAAAATCCATTCTTCACTTGACATAAAGCATTATTAACATAAAATTGTAAAAATAATTAATCAGGATAATGTTTATGATCCGGGCAGTCGTCTTATTAAGCGGAGGAATGGATTCTTTGGTTACAGCTGCTTATGCTGTATCTGAATGTGATGAGGTCTGTTTTCTGCATTTTAATTACGGTCAACGAACGGAAAAAAGAGAATTATCCTGTTTTAAAGCATTAGTAAATTATTATCAGCCAATTCAAGCTAAAGTTATTGATTACAGCTGGCTCTCTGAAATTGGTGGTTCAGCTTTAACTGATAGAACTATTCCTCTTCAGGAAGGAACGATTTCCAGTTCAAAAATTCCTATAACTTATGTTCCTTTCCGGAATGCTACATTTCTTTGTTCTGCAGTTGCCTGGGCTGAAGTTATTAAAGCAACAAGAATTTATATTGGAGCTGTGGAAGAAGACAGTTCCGGTTATCCTGATTGCCGGGAAGTTTTTTTCCAGGCATTTAATAAAGTGATTGCTACAGGAACAAAAGGTGAAATTCCGATAGCAATTATCACCCCTGTTTTACATAATAGCAAAGCGGAAATAGTTCAACTGGGAATTAAACTTCAAGCTCCCTTTGAATTATCCTGGAGCTGTTATACTGATAACGATGTTGCTTGTGGAATTTGTGAAAGCTGTATTTTGCGTAAAAAAGCATTTGCACAAGCAGGGTTTGAAGACCCTCTTCCCTATCGTAACTAAATATAATAAATAGGTATTATGAACAAAAACATCCTCATAATTTTAACCGGCGGAACGATTGCTATGAAAGCATCTGATCCGACCGGAGTAATTCCCAGCCCTGAATTTGCTGTTTTTTTAAGGCAATTTCCCCAATTAAACAGTGTTGCCAATGTGGAAGTGATGGACTATTTGAATATTCCCAGTCCCTATATGACTCCCGCAATGATGTTTGAACTGGCTGAATTGGTAGACCTGAAAATAATTGACTATGATGGTGTGGTTATCACTCACGGAACCGATACTTTGGAAGAAACAGCTTTTTTATGTGACTTGGTGTTAACTACCCGTAAACCGGTTATTTTTACTGCAGCAATGCGTTCCGGCGATGAAATCGGTTTGGACGGTCCCCGAAACATAATTGGCAGTGTTAGAGTTGCCTGTAATCCGGATTCAATGGATAAAGGTGTTTTGGTAGTAATGAATGATGAAATTCACACAGCTCGAGATGTAGTGAAAGCAGATACAGGTAAAATTGATGCCTTTATTTCACCCGGCTACGGACCCATAGGAAATGTAGACCCCGATAAAATTGTTTATCATCGTGCTTCTCTCTATCGGGAAAATGTTTGGACAGAACAATTGGATACAAGAGTTGAACTTATCAAAGCAGTAGCAGGAATGGATGGAAAATTTATTCGTTGCTGTTTGGAAAACGATATAAAAGCAATAGTGATAGAGGCAATGGGAAGGGGAAATTTACCTAAAACACTGATTCCTGATATTGAGGCAGCAATTGCCAAAAATGTGTTAGTGATAATAACTTCCAGAACTTATACAGGAAGAGTTTTACCTGAATATGGTTATGAAGGCGGAGGAAAACATTTGGAATCAATCGGTTGCATTCTTGCCGGGGATATGAAAGGTGTTAAAGCACGCTTAAAATTGATGGCACTTTTGGGTAAATATCATGATGCCGATATTGTAAAACGCTTTTTCAAGCAGAGTTTGTTATGAAAATTGCTATTTTAGGACCTGCTCCTCCCTTCCGAGGTGGAATTTCCCGTTTTACTTTGTCCCTTGCTAGGGCTTTTAAAGATATGGGGCACACAGTTCAATTGTTCAATTTTAAAGAACAATATCCAAAATTGTTTTTTCCTGGGAAGGGACAATATGATGCGGAACTTTCTGCTAATGAATTTATCAATCATCAAATCCTTATTCCTTGGTTACCTAAGACCTGGAAAACTACTATTCACGAACTTAAACTATATAGACCTGATACAATTGTTGTATCCTGGTTTTTACCCTATTTTGCTCCCGCGTTCGGCTATATTTTAAGACGAACAACTTTTTCCCGTATAGTGATTGTAGCACATAATATTGTATCCCACGAGAAATGGTTTGGAGAAAAACAATTTTTGCAATATGCTTTCCAGCCGGCAACTAAAATAGTCACCTTAAGTAAAGCTACTTTGGATGAACTGCATAGAAAATTACCTCTGTATATATCTAAAAAAGGTGTTTTAGGTTTTCATCCCTGCTATGAAATGTATAATGACAATATATCAACTACACGGAAAGAAAATACTCTGTTTTTTTTCGGTTTGATTAAGCCCTACAAAGGTCTGGATGTTTTACTGAAAGCAATGCCGAAAGTGATTGCAGCATTTCCCGATGTGAAATTAATAATTGCCGGTGAGGTCTATGGTAATAGCAATATCTACACTGAACTGATACAAAAATTAGGTATTGAAAAATATGTGGACTGCCATTTTAGCTATATCAGTGATCCGGAAATATCTTATTTTTTCAATAAATCATGTCTCTGTATTCTACCCTATAAAAGTGCCTCACAAAGCGGTGTTATAGCCACTTCTTACAGTTTTGGAGTTCCTGTTCTGGCAACGAATGTTGGGGGATTAGGAGAATATGTTATAGAAGGAAAAACCGGCTATCTAGTTCCTCCTGATAATTCTTCAGCTCTGGCTGAAGCAATAATTAAATATTTGAAATTAAAACCCGATATGAGCCAGGCAATTAATGAATACACAAAACGCTATTCCTGGAAGGGATTGGCGGAATTACTAATTAAATGAAGATTTTACTTCTCACTTATTATTTTCCCCCTTGTGGAGGTGCCTGTGTTCAAAGATGGCTGCGTTTTATTCGTGCTTTAACAAAAAAAGGAGTAGATATTTATGTAGTAACTACTCTAAATGGTGATTATCCTTACACGGATGAAAGTTTGCCAGCTAAAATCCCTTCGTCGGTAAAGGTTTATCGCAGTAAACCCTTAAAATTTAGTAAATTATGGCACTTTTTCGGACAAAAGGAATTGCCTTATGGCTCATTGCAAAACAAAAAAACCGATAGTTTCGGGAAAAAAGTTTTGTATTGGTTACGCTTGAATTTTATTGTTCCAGATATACGAATTGGCTGGAATCCTTCTGCATATAAAAATGCACTGAAGGTTTTATGCCAGGATAAAATTGACTATGTTATTACTACTGGTCCTCCCCATTCTACGCATTTGGTGGGTTTAAAACTGAAAAAACATTTTGGCGTTCAGTGGAGGACCGACTTTCGGGACCCGATGTCTGAAATATACTATCTGAAAATAAATCCTCCTTGTAGTATAACTCTTGCTTGGCTTAGATATCTGGAACGGAAAATTATTCAGACAGCTGACCTGAATTATATTTTCAGTAAAGTTATTGCCGATGCTCTACCCCCCGGTAAAAAGGAGGTCTTGTATAATGGTTTTGATCCAGATGATTTTAAGGATTTTCATTACTCAAGAACAGATAAATTTCGGATCAAATATGCGGGTCAACTGACTGCAGGACAAGATGTAAGCCCTTTAATGGAAGCACTTTCTTCTTTGAAACTACCTTTGGTGGAATTTTCGCTTATTGGCACCCGGGATTTTCCCCAAACCGATATCCCGGTTATAAAAATTCCTTTTTTACCTCATAACAAAGCATTGCAGGAATTGGTGAATGCTGAATTACTTATCCTAATTATTAATAATTACGAAGGTAACGAAGGTATGCTACCATCAAAACTTTTTGAATATATGGCATCCAGAACTCCTATCCTGTGCATATCTAAACCTGCCGGTGAAGCATATAATCTCATTTGCAAAACGGAAAGTGGGTTCGTATGTAACAATTCCGAAGAAATAGCTAATTATATTAAGTGGTTATATAAAAGATTTATGAAAGGGGATAACTTACGCACAAAAGGAGATATCTCTTTCCTTGATGTAAACAACCAAGTGCAAAGCTTACTAAACCATCAGGAGTCATTTGTGCCTTGATAACTTTCACTTGAGAGATAACTTTTGTAGCACATATAACTCATGTCGGCACTGTAGACCAATAAAAAATCAAATCTGTGTAAACTGTGTAATCTGTGAGAGATAGTCGTCGTTGTTTTTATAATATAATAATCCCCAAAATCTCTTTAATCCTGTTCATCCCAGACCTATTCAATAATCCAATCTGTGTTATCCGTGTAATCTGTGAGAGAATGTCGTCATGAGTCCTCACTGCCAAACGAATTATCGCATAGCATAAAAGTTATATTGGCAGAGACGACTCTTAACTTTTCCGGAAGCTATTCCAATAAAGCTTTTACAAGTGCTTCCGGCTCAAGACGATAAGGTGAACCTTTCCCTTCAAAAAAATGATGGGCTTCAATCAGATGGATATCTATAGCATTCCAACTTACAGTAATATTGTTCTTGCGATTAGTTAATGTTGTTATATACTTTCTGTAAAGACCCCCATGCCCATAAGGGCAGGTCATTGTCCCTTTGTTTGATTCAGTATGCACTTCGTAGGTGTTATCAATAACGACTGTGTTGTTATAAGCATCAAAGGATGCACTGGAGAAATATTTCATCCTTTTGGCAATTTCTTCCACACTGCGATTCAGCCTTTTTAGTTCTTGTTCATCCGCTGCTATAATTTCTGCAAGTGGACGTTGATCAGTTCCCAGGAAACCTGTTACAGTAAGAGTTCCTGGCATCATACGGGAGCGAATTTTGGTTTCTTTAAGGGTTTCTTTCATTATGCTTTTCCCATCCTATTTTTTTAATAATAATATATTGGAATATAATAATTAAGTGTATCTAGTGCCGGTTCTGGTCCCCTGCTTAAAATAAGCTTAACAGTAGATTTTTTCAGTGCTTTTTCCCCGGCTGCAGGGATACTTCTAATAACAGAATTTACCGGATATATATCGGAGTATGTTGAATCCACTACACTGCTATACAAATCTAAATTTCTTAAAATTATAAATGCCTCTTGAAAAGGTTTACCAATCAGCGAAGGCAAAGTTACCGTGGAAGAACCTTTACTGATAATTAAATAGACGGTTCCATCCTGACGTATTTTTTCTCCCGCAACCGGATTCTGCTCCAGAACAACTTCAGGAGCTGCAACATCACTAAAAAGTGAGTCCTTAACTATTATATGCAATTTTTCTTCCTGAAGTAACTTTTTTGCTTGAACAAGAGGCATTCCAACAACAGAAGGGACTTCCACTTTGGGAGTGCGTCCTAAAATGACAGGAAAGAGAATCTGACTGAAAACAAAAGCTGTTACAATTATAATTCCAATACCGATTCCAATTATGTAACCAGCTCTTTTTGTACCGGTTGGAGATTTTGTCCGGACATAAATATTTTTATTTCCGGCGTTGTAATTTGGCTGCAAAAGCACCATCCATATTATGTTTGAAGGGTATCGTTTTCAAATATCCGGTGCTGGTATATTTATCCGGAATAAATATACCTGCCGGAATCAATTCAAAATGCTTGTTCTTTTTTAAAAAAGCGGAAATTTGGTCTTCGTTTTCTTTAGGATTCATTGTGCAGGTAGAATAAACCAAAAAACCACCCTGAGCAACAAAATTAGCTGCATAATCCAATGCTTTTTCCTGAAGCTTGATCAACTCAGGAATATTTTGATGTGCCTGCCAACGGAGGTCTGATTTTCTACCAAAAACACCCCAACCGGAACAGGGTACATCTACTAAAACTCTCTGAAAAGCAGGAGCTACAGGACCGTATTTAAAGGCATCAGTTACAACCATTTTGATATTAGTAAGTTGTAAACGATCGGCTGACTGTTTTAACAGTTTCATCTTACTGGGAATTTTATCTACAGCAATAACTTCCCCTGTATTATCCATTCTTTCGGCAATATAACAGCACTTTCCACCAGGAGCAGCAAAAAGGTCTAAAACGCTATCTTCTTTTTGGGGATCAAGCAATTCTACTATAAGTGCAGCTGAAGTATCCTGCACAGAAAAATAACCTTCTGAGAAAGCTACATCTTCCAGAACTTCAGCTGTTTGTGCGGTATGAAACAGCATCGGACTTGCTTGAGAAGGAGTAATCACAATGTTTCTCTTGGCAAAATATGCTTTCAGCTTTTCGGGAGTTGTAGCAGTGCTGTTTACTCTAATATGCAATTCCGGATTTTCATTGAAAAACATAGCCAGGTATTCTGTATTTTCCTCACCCCATAAATCCAGCCACTGTTGAATCAATTCCGGGGGAAAAGAATGCTCGTAAGCAATACGCAAAGCAGGTTCATCAGGATAAGAAACTTCAGGATTGCGTAAATAACTTCTGATCACAGCATTAACAAAATCTGCTACTTGAGGATTGAACAGTGTTTTAGCCAGTTCCACTGTCTCATTTACAGCAGCATAATCCGGAATAGAATTAAGGTATAAAAGCTGATAAAGTCCTATATAAAGCAAAACTTTAATCTTAATATCGGTATCAGCATATTTCTTTTTATCCACATATTGTTGCAGGATATAATCCAGTTTGAGATAGAGCTTGATCACTCCTTTCACAAGGTTGTAAAAGAGAGCAGGGTCTTCGCCTGCATTTTTCAATTTTTTAGCTCGCTGATGTAATAAAGTATCAGAATATTCTTTATCTTTAAGCACTTTCAGAATAGTTGTATATGCTTCGGAGCGGAAGTTCATTTATTTCTCTGATAGATGCGTTTAATGATTTCTTTAATTAACTCTTCCGTATTCAGTTTCCGCATTGAGTCATCCATTAAAGCAAGTTCTTTGCGAATTTGCTGTAAATTAAAACCTAAAGAGAGTAATGCTGATTCTATTTCACTACCAATATCGCCAATGTGTAATTCCTTCTGGTCTATATGGCTGAGTAATTTATGGACATCATCTTTCAGCTCTACAATTAAACGCTGGGCTGATTTTTTTCCGATGCCCGGAACTCTTGTCAGTAACACTTCTTCGCCTGAATTAACAGCTTTTATAAAAGTCGGGATGCTTAGTGTGGAAAGAATTGATATAGCTATTTTGGGTCCTATTCCACTAACTCTATTCAGCATAACAAAAAGTTCTCTTTCTGCTTCTGTAGCAAAACCAAATATTCGCACATCTTCATTACTTATATGCAAATAAGTAAGCAGTTTACAAGGTTTACCAATTGTCGGTAATTGTTCATAAGTGCTAATCGGGATTTTCAATTCCCAGCCAATACCTATTGTTTCTATAATAGCCATCACTGGTGTTTTAAAGGTAAGCGTTCCGGAAATATACTGAATCATCTTAACCACTTCATCCGGTTATAATGACAGGTTGCCACTGCTAAAGCATCAAAAGCATCATCCCTAGCAAGGTTTTCTTTTAATGGATAAAGCTGATTTATCATATAGCGAACTTGTTGTTTACTGGCATTACCGTTTCCGCAAACAGATTTTTTAATTTCCCGCGGACTGTATTCTACAATAGGAATATCTTTCATCGCTAAAGCAAGTAAAATAACACCGCGAGAATGACCCAAAGTAAATATGCTTCTTACCTGCCGATGAAAGAAAATGCTTTCTACGGCAGCTATTTCAGGATGGTATTCCTCCAAAATGGTTATAATATTATCGTAGAGTGATTTTAACCGTAATGCTAATGTTTTTCCCCGCGTAACATCAATCACATCACAACCGGCAGCAAGCACTTTTCTGTCTTCTATTTGAAGCAAACCATAACCGCAATAACGGCTGCCGGGATCAAAACCAATAATAATCACTTAATTATTTATGCTTGAGAAAGTTTCTCTATTACTTCGTCCGAAACCTCAAAATTGGCATAGACCTTTTGCACATCATCAAGGTCTTCCAGTGATTCAATCAAGCGCATTAGTTTTTCTGCAGTATTATCATCAACGCTAATTGCATTTTTAGGCATTCTGATAAGTTCAGCATTATGGATAGGATAGCCCTCTTTTTCCAGATTACTGATAACGGTATGAAAATCAGCAGGTGAAGTATAAATATCAAAGTTATCATCATTAAGCTCAATATCTTCAGCACCTGCCTCTAGTGCCTTCAGCATAAATTCATCTTCATCCAAACCTGCAGAAGGCACATTAAAAAAGCCCTTCTGTTCAAAATTCCAGGCAACGGAACCTGTTTCTGCAAGGTTTCCTCCAAATTTTGAAAATGTATGCCGCAATTCAGAAACGCTGCGTTTTTTATTATCGGTCATCACTTCAACAACAATTCCTACTCCATTATGTCCATAGCCCTCATAAACAATTTCTTCATAAGCAGCACCCTCAATTTCTCCTGTACCTCTTTTTATGGCGCGTTCAATGTTGTCTTTGGGCATATTGTTTTCTTTAGCAGTATTAATAGCAGTTCGTAAGCGGGGATTCATATCAGGATCTCCACCTCCGGTTTTAGCTGCTAAAATTATTTCTTTAACCAATCGGGTAAAAACCTGCCCTCTTTTAGCATCCGCAGCTCCTTTTTTGTGCTTTATAGAACTCCATTTATTGTGTCCAGACATATAAACCTCTATTTATCTTCTCTTAAATTCATTATGTAACGAAGTCCTATATTGTCAAGTAAAAAGAAAAGAACCGGAAGGTTGACATCCTCGTCAATCAATGAACGACGGGGACATCGTTCTTCCGGGATTTATGAACGACGAGGACATCGTTCTTCCGGGATTTATGAACGACGGGGACATCGTTCTTCCGGTGTTTATGAACGACGAGGACATCGTTTTGCCAAATTCACTCGTTGGTTTCACCTGTTCACTCTAATCGTTTGTCTGATCCTGCCAAGCAGAAATCACTTTTTGGGTAATATCATCCGGAACTTTTTCATAATGTGAGAATTTTTGGATAAAGCGGCCTCGTCCTTGAGTAAATGATTTCAGGGCAGGATAGTAATAATGCATTTCTGCTAAAGGCATTTGAGCTGTTAAATATTGTTTTTTACCGTGTTGTTCCATACCCAGAATTTTACCTCTACGGGTAGAAATATCACCCATAACATCACCCATATATTCACTCGGAACGATAATAATCAGTTCATGAATGGGTTCCAGAAGTATAGGCTTAGCTTTTTTGAAAGCATCCTTCAAAGCCATAGAGGAAGCGATTTTGAAAGCAATTTCAGAGCTATCAACTTCGTGGTAACTGCCATAATAAACTTCTACGGAAATATCAACAACCGGGTAACCGGCAATGATACCCTTTTCCATCGTTTCCCAAAGACCTTTTTCAATAGCAGGAATGTAATTTGAGGGAATTACGCCACCTACAATGGAATTGATGAATTTGAATCCTTCCCCTCTTTCAGTTGGTTTAATACGGAAATAGACCTCAGCATATTGTCCGCGACCACCTGACTGTTTTTTGTGTTTATAGTTGGATTCAGCACTTGCCATTATCGTTTCTTTATAGGGAATTCGTGGTTCTTGTAAAACAGCATCTACTTTATAACGATTTTTCAGCTTTTTCAACACCAGTTGTAATTGCTGTTCTCCCATTCCGGAAAGAACATTTTCATGGGTTTCCACATTTAATTCATAACGGATTGTTGGGTCTTCAGCAATCACTCTTTGCAGGACAGTTCCTATTTTATCTTCATCTGCCTGATTAACAGCTTTGAGGGTTTGCCAGGTAGTTGGAGTAGGTAATTCTATAGGTATTATAGATAAATTAGAGCCGGAAGAAACTATGCTGTTCATTACTTTGGCATTTTTCAGTTTCAATAAAGCACCAATATCGCCTGAGTTAATTTCGTTGCAATCATTACGATTTTTCCCCAGCATATAATACATTGTTCCAGCTTTATCTTTGGCATCTTTTTCGGGAATGTAAAATTCCATACCTGATTTTAAGGTGCCTGAAAAAAGGCGGAAATAAGCAAAATCTCCCATTCCGGGATCAGCATAGAGTTTGAATATATAACCTAAAAGTTCACCATCGGGCTGACAGATAAAAGTGGTTTTTTCATTTCCCTTAAGAACTTCTATTTCATTTGCTTCGGCAGGGGAAGGAAGATAATTTATAATTCCGTTCAGAAAAGCTAAAACTCCTTCTCCTGTTCCAGCAGAACAAACAAAGGCAGGTGATATTTCACCGCTTAAGATTCCTTTCTTGAGTCCTTCAATAAGTTTATCCTCAGGCAGTTCCATATTTTCCAGATATTCATTAAGCAAATCTTCATCGGTTTCGGCAACTGCTTCCATTAAATGAATTCTTGCTTCTTCCATTGTTTCCACAACATTGGCTGGAACTTCACTTTCCTTTCCAGCTTTTATTGCTTTCCGTTTAATGATATCTACAACACCTTCAAAAGCACCTTCTTTGCCAATAGGAAGGTGAATTTTTACAGGTTTAAGATCTGTATTTTCAGCTATTGCTTCCAGCGTTTTATCGTAATCGGCATTATCATTATCCATTCTGTTTACTACAATGATTTTGCCCATTTTGCGTTCTTCAATTTGTTCCAGAGCAAGTTCCAAACCAACTTCATAACCACCTGTTGCATTAGCTACAATTAAAGCATTTTCTACAGCTGGTAAAGCTACAATTGCATCCCCAACAAAATCTGGACAACCAGGTGTATCCAGAATGTTTATCTTATGGTCAAGATATTGAACATAACCAATAGAAAGGCCTAAGGACATTTTTTTAGCGATCTCTTCCGGATCAAAATCCATTATAGTATTGCCTTCTTCAATTCTGCCCAAGCGGTTTGTCGTTTTCGTTAAGTAAAATATCTGTTCTGCCAGCGTTGTTTTTCCTGCACCACTGGCTCCAATGAGCAATAGATTACGAATTTTCTTCATTTCATTAACATTCATTTTTTCCTCAGTCCGTTTATCATATTTTTTTATATACTGTTTATAATTGTAAGTCAAGATTTTGTTTCAGCTGTTTCCGTCAATTCCTTTTTTCTATTTTCTTGGGTGGTAAAGGTAAAAAGTATCCCCCTTAATATCTTTTCCAAACAGCTGCATATATTTGTCAACCAAAATTGGAGGAATGACAGGAATAGGTTTATTGGTATTCAATTCTGATGGGAAGATTTGTTCAGGATTTTGATTATTTCTCCCTCTATTATTTCTAAAGGAATTGAACCAGATTTGGTAAGCGAAAGTTTTAGCCAAGAGATCAATTTCATTATTCGGTTTTTCAGAAAGAAAGAATTCTTCTTCAATAAGGTTATGAAAGGATTCCACATCACTATTCCAAGTAGGTCTACGGTTATGTTTCTTTATCAATCTTGATTGGACAGTGTGTTTTTTACGGGAAAGATCTTTAAAACCATCCTCCTTATATTGCTGGTATCGCTTTACCCCTTTACGCACTGTTTTAACCGTTGTCTGATAATGTCTGACGCAGGGTTTAATTCCATATTTTAGCACATCTTGAACCATCTGCAGACGATAGGTCTTGGCATCTTGACTACCAATCATTTATTTGTTTTCCATATAGGTATTCATAAAGGTTGCATTCCCTTTACCTGTCTCAATAAATCCCATTTATATATTTTTTTATTTTTTCTTTTACCAGTTTTTGCTTAGTAGCATTTATGATCTTTGGTAGGGGGGTACTTATACCCTTTACTAGCCAAAAAAGAGGGCTATGGATTGGAGGGTATAGAGGGTTGGAGAAGAAAATGGATTAGAAAGTTGAAAAGACGATTACGATGTTCTAAATTGTTCATTCTTTCTGGATGCCACTGAATTCCTAAAATCATTTGCTCTGAGTTATATTCCAATGCTTCAATAACACCATCCAAACTTAATGCTGCAACTTTAAGCCCTTTGCCAATATGAAAAGGATCTACGCCTTGATGGTGATTAGAATTAACATTAATTTTACCCTCCGGAATTATTTGACTAAGCCACTGGCTGTCTTTTTGCACATAAATTTCGTGCATTTTTTCGCCATAGTGGATATCCACATTATCCAAATGTTGAATTAACTTGCCACCGAAAAAAATATTAATTAATTGCATCCCAGCACATATTCCCAAAATAGGTTTTCCCGTTTCCAAAATAATATCCATCAAATAAAAATCGGAAACAGCTCTACGCCTTTCCATAGATTCAGTTTTAGGATGCGGTTTTTCTGCATATAGATCAGGAGGGTAATCCAATCCCCCAATAATAATCAAGGCAGAAACCATATTTATATATTGCCTTAAAACCTGTTTATCTTCAATGGGCGGAATCAAAACAGGCAAGGCATCATTAGCAAAAAGCGCTTCCAAATATTTATCCCGGATATGATACTGCATATAATCGCCCAAATGCATATAATTTATACTAATACCGATTTTAGGTCTTAAATCCATTATTTTTTTGCCTTCTTAATAGTTGATTTAGCTTTTTTATATTATAATTCCTAAAAGCATAAAAGGCAAATGGAATATTGGGAAGATAGTAAAATGGAAAGAGTAAAACTATTGCTTGATAAAAGTAAGCCTTATCTATAAAGCTAATAGTAAACGGAGTGCCAAATTGAGTTTGACACCTTAAACCCGATGATTATGATGGAAATAATGCCTTATCTTACTCTTCGGTGTTAATGCAGTATTTTATCTATCAATTGCTTAATTATTGCGGGGTCAAAATCAAATGTAGCTTCTTTATTAATGCCAAATTCTGTCACGATTATATGCTTAAAGCCCTCTATTCCCTTTTGCTCAAAGAGTTTTTGTAAACAGGAAATCGGACAACCGTCAATCACTAAATCCTGATTACCTTCCTGTTGAATTATGTTTTCCACTTCAAATTCACCAGCTGCAACTCCGGACGCACACCCCATTTTATATTGATTTTCCAGATGCAATGTCTTCGCAAGTTCTAAAGATATCATACCTACATTACTTGCTCCTCCGCAAGCGTAAACTTTGTTTTCTGCTAAATTAGCTACACACTTGCTAGTTCCCTCTCCTGTATTGCAATTGCAGGAACAACTACAAGTATTGTTGTTTGTCATTTTTCACCTCTTATTTGGATCTAATTTTTACTTTTAATTTTGGCCAGACAGTTATAAAAGTCCAACACACAAGGACAGAGAAGATTATACCAAACCTGATTATTCACTTTGCGACTACTTATTAATCCAGCATTTTTTAGCACAGCTAAATGTCTGGAGACAGTTGATATATCCGTTCCTATCTTTTTTTGCAGTTCACATACACAATATTCCTTCTCTGCAAGTAAATCCAGAATAAACAAACGGGTCGGATGTGCCATTGCCTTCATTATTGTGCTCATATATTGATATTTAGGATTATCTTTCATATTTACATCTTCCTTTTATTTCCTATTTGGCAAAATATGCAAATATGTCAAGAATAATAATGGTTAGGAATAAGAAAGATAGTTAGAAGTAAGATAGTGTGATAGAAGTTATGGCTCATTTTTTATTTGAACTCATAGAATCTCATTCTATAGCCCTCACAGTGATACTCTCATTTTTTCCATTGACAGAAACCCGCTCCAATTAGAAAGGGCTCAAATAAATACTTAATTATAAAAAGAGGATAATATGCCCCAACACAAATCACCCCTGAAAAGAATGAAAACAGATGCCAAGAGAGCTGCTCGTAATAACTATGTAAAACGCACTATCAAAACACTATCTAAAAAAATTCAGAGCACTACTACTCCTGAAGACAAAGAAAAGCTTCTCTCTGAACTCTATTCCGAACTTGATAAAGCAGCTAAAAAAGGTGTTATTCATAAAAGAACTGCCTCCCGCAGGAAAGCTCGTTTAGCTGAATATGTTAATAAAACCAAAGCAGAAAAGACATCCTGAATTCCGGTTCAGGTATTTTAAATAAGAAAATAGTTTCAAGTAACAGGAATCTTTCTTGAAACGCAGACGTTCAATCTGGCTGCGTATTTTACGGTTTATTGTTATTATCCATCTTTGTTTTTGGGGGATAGTAGCATTTTTATCGCTTTTGTATAATTTTGTTAATCCTCCTATAACACCTTTAATGTTACAAAGATATCTGGTGCGTGGCTATCCGCTGCATAAAAGATATTATGTTCCCTTGGAAAAGATTCCTAAACGCACTCAGAATATGCTTATAGCAATTGAGGATGGCAATTTCTATAAACATTTCGGTTTTGAGTGGAAAATGGTAAAAGAAGCTTATCAGCGCAATAAAAAAGCTGGGAAAATTCGTTTTGGAGCCAGCACTATCAGTAATCAACTTGCCAGAACTATTTTCTTAACTACAGATAGGAGTTACCTGCGTAAATATCTAGAAATTCAGGCAACGGTAATTATGGAAATTTGTATGAGCAAAAAGAGAATGCTTGAACTCTATTTCAACTATGTAGAATGGGGTAAGGGAATTTATGGTATGGAAACTGCTTCCCGTTATTATTATGGTAAAAGTTGCAGCAATTTAACCCGGACACAAACAATGAAATTAATCAGCATTTTAACCAATCCTCTTCGCTATACTCCTGAAACATATTATAAATCTGCTTCCGCAAGACAAAGATATAACCTACTGCAGAGGTATTTTTAATGGATGAAAAATTTCTTTATCATATTTGGGATGAAGGTCACTTAGTTCCCAATTTGAAAACAGTTAGCGGTAAAGACCTGAAAGTAAATTACCAGGGACAATTTAATACTTTTCGGGGTCCCGATTTTGTTAATGCTATAATTTCTATTGACGGAGAGGACTTACAGGGAGCGGTGGAAATTCATAAAAACACTCAGGATTGGATTAAACACTCTCATCAGGAAGATGTATTTTACAATCAAGTTATTTTACATATTGTATTGAATAATGACAGCCCTTCGCCTTTCACTATGAAAGAGAATGGAGAACTGATAGAAATTCTGGAATTAAAAAATCAGCTTTCGGAAGATATTCAAAAACTGCTTTCAGACCTTGGAGATAAAGTTCTCACCAGTGGAAACGATTATTGCGATTTGCTTTCTGCCATTGATAATGATAGATTGTTTAGTATTTTGTCCTTCTCCGGAAAACAGCGGTTTATGAGTAAAGTGCGTAGATTTAATGCTTCTTTGTCTTTAAGCGATTTTGACCAAATTCTTTATGAAGGAATGATGGAAGCTGCTGGCTATGATAAGAATAAATTCAATCTCTTTCAATTAGCACAGAGTATTCCCTTTGCCAAATTAAAAGAATGGTATCAGGAGGGTCTTAAAACTGATGAAATGATCAGCATTTTTGTTGGCTCTTCCGGGTTATTATCCAAAAGTCGTAATCGTTTAAACAATGAATTTTATAATACTCTTTCTCGCTCTTATGAAAGCCAGAGATTTTACGCTCGTAAAATAAATGTGGATTGGCAACTTTTTCGTATCCGTCCGGGAAATCATCCGTTTTTTCGTCTTATTCTATTATGTGAATTCCTTTATAACTGTTTACAGGAAGGAGTGTTGAATTTCTTTCTCAATACAGTTGAAGCAGCCAAACCCGTTCCGCAAAAAAGATACCAGACCTTTCGTAAACAGTTTAAACCTAAGCAGGAAGGATTGTTGCAAAATAATCCTGGCTTGGGTATTACAGTTATCAACAATATTTACATTAATATTTATCTACCCATTCTCTATCTTTACTATCAAAAACTGGCAAGGACGGAAATGACAGAATCCGTTCTGCAATCATATTTAACCTTTAAAGCTCTACCGGAAAATTATATCACCCGCTTTATGTGTAATCATATAAATTCCAGCCAAGTGAAAGCCGTAAATAATAAGACCCTTTACCAGCAAGGTCTGATAGATATATATTACCGCTTTTGCCGTTATCATTTATGTTCCGAATGTACCAAACAAAACTGAATAGTATTATAAATAAGTTGCTTCAGCTAAGTTTATTCTAAAAAAGAGGATATTATATATGGAATACACCATTGCAGCGATAAACTTTTTTCAGTCCCGAATTGAGGCATATCTAAATATTTGGGAAAATTCTTCTTTAGAGGATATGCGAAGTAATCAAATGGAAAAACAGCATTCACCATTAAATGTGAGAAAGGCATTATTTCGTCAAGCTATGGGAGGTCATTTAACTGAAGGACAGGAATTTCGGATCGTCAATCAAGACCTAAAGTGGTATCTGCATCCGGAGTTTGAAAGTTTTGACGAAGAACTGAAAAGTTTTATTGAAAAAGGTTTAGAGGACAAAAAACTTCTTTATTACTGGGATAAAAGAGATTATGAAGAAATTAAACCCGAAGATTTACAAGGACCTTTTGACCAGGAATTCAATTGCTGGAAATATGTAAATCTGGATTGGGACGAAGGTTATTTAGGACAGGATGAAGCTATAATTTCTTTAAAAGCGCGTTGGGTTTTGCATTGTGCTTATAAAGCTAATAAACTTAATGAGGAAGAAATCAAACAATTAATCAAGTTAGATTTGGATGCCCTCGTATGTGAAAATGTTGTATTTTTCAATCTCTTTGAGCTTAAATATATAACGGATTTTTTAATGGAACAGGGTGTTTGGGATCATTTACCAGAGCCGCTTTTTTGTAAATAGATTTTATATTAAGCCGGATTAGAAAAGAGGAAAGAATAGCTATCCGCATTTTCTTGACAAAATTCTGCCAGCAAATATAAAAGTTAAGTAATAGAAAATAAGAGATAAAGAGAAGGCGGGAGCTGTATGAGTAAAATAATACAAAGTTCTATCAGAGATAACCACCAACGCGGAACAGTTGGCAATTTTATCAATGAGCATCTAAGTGAAGGATGTTCTTTATCTTTTGTATCAGCATATTTTACTATTTATGCCTATCAACAATTGAAAACCAAGCTGGATAACATCCATAGTTTAAGATTTCTGTTCGGAGAACCGCGATTTATATCACAGATAGATCCCAAAGCCGATAAGAAACAATTTCAAATTGAAGATGAGAAGCTAATTATCCCTATTCAGAATCGTCTTACTCAAAGCCGGATTGCCTTTGATTGTGCCAATTGGATTAAAGAAAAATGTGAAATCAAATCTATGGTCAAACCCAACTTTCTGCATGGCAAAATGTATCATATCAAGTCCGCTAATGGCAATGAAAAGGCAATTTTGGGAAGTTCTAATTTTACAGTGAACGGACTTGGTTTTGGCAATAGCCCCAATATAGAACTTAATATTGAAGTAGATAGTGATAGAGATAGAGCAGATTTACTTAATTGGTTTGAGGAATTATGGAATGATGAGACCGGCTTAGTAGAGGATGTGAAAAACGAGGTTCTAAAATACCTTTCCAAACTTTATGCTGATAATTCTCCCCTCTTTATCTATTATAAAACCTTGTATCACATTTTTGCTAAATTTCTGGAAGAGCAAGAAGATAAGGGTTTATTGAAAGAAAAAACCGGTTTTTTTGATTCCGAGATTTGGAATGAACTTTATAGTTTTCAAAAAGATGCTGTTAAAGGGGCTATCAATAAACTGGAAAATTATCAGGGTTGCATAATAGCTGATAGTGTTGGCTTAGGAAAAACCTACGAAGCATTAGCAATCATTAAATATTATGAAATTTTAGGTTACCGGGTTTTAGTGCTTTGTCCCAAAAAGCTACAGAATAATTGGACAATATATCAAGCCCATAAAGGAGATATATTAAATCCTTTTAAAAATGACAGGTTTAGCTATACAGTCGCTTTCCATACTGATTTAACCAGAACAAGCGGATTTTCCAAAGCTGATAATTTGAATCTTTCTACTTTTAACTGGGGTGCTTGGGATTTGGTAGTTATTGATGAATCGCATAATTTGAGAGGTAATCCTAAAGAAAAAGTAGAAAACGGAGAGATTAGTTACAATCGGGCTAAATTTCTTTTGGAAAAAGTAATAAAAGAAGGAGTGAAAACCAAAGTTCTGATGCTTTCAGCCACACCTGTAAATACCAATCTGAAAGATTTGCGTAATCAAATTCATTATATTTCAGAAGGTAATGACTATGCCTTTAAGGAAAGTATGGGAATTGAGAATATAACTAATACTTTCAGATTAGCGCAACTTCAATTTACGGATTGGGCAAAGAGAGCCAAAGATACTAAGCGCGATACAAAAGAGCTGTTTTTAGCTCTGGACAGTTCATTTTTTAAGCTTCTGGATGAATTATCCATAGCACGCAGCCGAAAACATATCTTAACCTATTATTCCGATATAGAAAAAAAGAGCTTCCCTGTGCGTCTTAAACCTCTTTCTGAAAGCACCGATATTGATACTACGCAAGAGTTTTATTCTTATGATCAAGTAAATGAAGCAATTCAGAAATACAAACTTTCCTTGTTTAAACCCTCCAATTTTGTAAAAGAGGAATTTAGACCTGAATATGAAATAACGGGTAAAGTAAAAGTAATTTCTCAGCAACAGCGGGAAGATTTTCTGGTAGAAATGATGAAAAGCAATTTTCTTAAACGCCTGGAAAGTAGTATTTATTCCTATCAATTAACTCTGAAGCGGACTCTGGAAAAGATAAATTCCCTGGAACAAATGATAGCAGCTTATGAAACTAATAAAAAAGAGGAACAGCTTGATCCCTTTGATGTGGAAACAATTATCCCTGAAGATGAATTAGAAAGTGAAGAGGAAGAGTTATTCACCGTGGGCAAAAAACTGAAATATAAACTGGAACATTTAGACCTAAAAAAATGGAAAATAGCCCTTAAGAAAGATAAAGATCAGCTTAATGACTTGTATGAAACAGCTGAAAAAGTTACGCCAGAAAATGATGCTAAACTTGAGCGTTTGAAAAAGATTATGGAATATAAGATAAATCATCCTATCAATCCCAATAATAAGAAGATAATCATTTTTACTGCTTTTGCCGATACCGCTATTTACCTCTATGATAATCTTTCCTCATATCTTTATGATAATTTCGGGCTTTATTCTGCTTTGATAACAGGAAGCACAACCTGTAAAACTAACTTCAAAATGCCTGCTAAAACTAAAAATGATTTTAATTCCATTTTAACCTGCTTTGCTCCTATTGCTAAAGAACGAGATAAATATCTTAGCTTACCTAAAGACGAACAAATTGATATAATTATTGCTACCGATTGCATTTCTGAAGGACAGAATTTACAGGACTGTGATTATGTAATAAATTATGATATTCACTGGAATCCAGTTCGTATTATTCAACGCTTTGGTAGAATAGACAGAATCAATAGTCCCAATGCTAAAATCCAAATGCATAATTTCTGGCCCACTGACGATTTGGATAAATACATAAAACTGAAATACAGAGTAGAAGCAAGAATGGCTTTGGTTGATCTAACTGCAACTGGAGCTGATAATGTCCTCAGTGATGAAGATATTGAAAATTGGTTAGATAACGATATGAAGTTTAGAACAAAACAACTAAAACGGTTAAAGGAAGAAGTAATCGATCTGGAGGATATGACAGATAGTATAAGCTTAACTGATTTTACTCTAAATGATTTTAGAATAGACCTGCTAAATTTTTTAAAAGCAAATGAAGATGAATTGCATAATGCACCTTTGGGTTTATATGCCATAACTCCCTGTCCAGATAATGCTTTTTGGCTAAAAAATAATACCTTGTCTGAGGAGCAAAGACAAATTATCCGTCCCGGCATTATCTTTTGCTTAAAGCACTTTGAAGATGGCTTAGAATATAATAAATTAAATCCCCTGCAGCCATATTTCCTTGTATACATCAGAGACGATGGAACTGTCCGTTACCATTACACCAATGTAAAGCAAATTCTGGAAATTTACAAATTGCTGACTAAAGATAGAAAAGAAGCTATAAAGGAACTTTGTGATCTCTTTGATGAAGAAACCCAACAGGGACAAAATATGGATAAATATAATACTCTGCTTATTAAAGCGATGGAAGACATAAAAAACTCTTTGAACAAACGCACCAATCAACAATTGCAAGGAGATAGAGATGCCCTCATTCCTAAAAAACCAAAAGAACAGAGTTTTGAACTAATCACCTGGCTAATTATCAAATAAAGGAATTATAATGGATAAACAAAAGATTATTGATGCCCTGTCTCTATTTAGAACAAAAGATACTTATTCTGCTGCTATGAATTTCTGGAATACCCTCGGTTATTTTAGTGACCGTCAACCGGAACAATATAGTTTTTCCTTTGAAGAACTGAAAAAGAATATAGATAGTAATATAAAACCCGAAAAATTAAAATCA
>JALOCJ010000016.1 GCA_023227825.1 Candidatus Cloacimonas sp.
AGTGGAACGACAAGATGTCGTTCATCCGGAAGGTTGACGTCCTCGTCAACCACTTTTCATCTTTTATTTGGCAACCGTAAAATTCAGAATACCAATAAAATTGGGTTGAAAGTGGAACGACAAGATGTCGTTCATCCGGTCTTACAAAGAAATAGTTTGACAGAATAAGGCAAAAAATTGAGTTATCACATAAAGGGAAAATATATGAAAAGCGAGGTGTCAGCTATGCCTAAAATTACTTTTGATCCCAATTATTGCAAAGGTTGAGGCTTGTGCATTATTGCTTGTCCCCGGAAAATTATCCGCTTATCGGAAAACATTAATGCCAAGGGTTACAACTATGCCGAGTGTATTGAGCAGGAAAAATGTAATACCTGCAAAATGTGTTATATAACCTTTCCCGATGTGGCAATAACGATTGAGAAGTGAGGTTATAAATGTCTATATTTATAATATTAAAGGACAGATGGTAAAGGAATTCGGCAAAAAAACCTATAATGTTGGTTTCAATACCATTCGTTGGGATGGTAAAGATAATAATAATATTGAGGTAAGCAGCGGACTTTATTTCGTAAAAATAGATTCAGGCAATAATTACCAAATGCATAAGATGTTGCTGCTGAAATAGAATATCAACAGAGGATGGGAAGTGACTATCCACTTCCCGTCTTCTTGATTTTGGCTTAATAATTGCTTTTAAGGATAATGCTATGAAGATATTTATATTGATGCTATTATTAGTACCTTTGTGTGCCCAATCTGCAATTCTTCAAGTTGCCCCTGATGGAACTCAGCCATATACTTCTATACAATCTGCAATCAATACAGCTATAGATCAGGATACGATACTTGTGCATCCCGGCAGGTATTATGAAAATATAGTAATAAGCGACAGGCAATTAACTATTGGTAGTTTGGAACTCATTAACGGTGATAGCACTTATATTGCACAGACGATAGTTGACGGCAATCAAAACGGAAGTTGTTTTAGTATAAATAATAATTCCAATGTATCAATACAAGGATTCTATCTAACCAAAGGCACCGGGACCCCCAGTTACAGTTGGGGTGAGAGAATAGGAGGTGCTATTTACGCTTTTGAAAGTGAAATATCGGTTATCAACTGCCTGATTATTGATAATAAGGCAGTTTCTGGAGCTGGAATTATGATATATTACAGTTCCGGATATTTGGAGGGAACCTCTATTGCATACAATAGAAGTAAATTTTATGGTGCTTTGTGTGTAGCAGGTCCGGACACAGAGGTAATATTTGATCAGGATAACAGATGTAGTATATACTGTAACTACGGTACAAAAGGTAGTGATATTAATTTCGGTGTTGCTGTTGAACCAATGCCGGAGATATATCTGGATAAATTTACTGTCCCTGTCTCATCCGATTATATTGAGGAGTTTATCGATATTAGAAAATTCGGTTATGGTACCTTAATTCCTTATTTGATAGATATCAATAGTGCGGTAATAACACCTCAATATGTGGATTTTTATGTAAGTCCGGAGGGAAATGACAACAACTCCGGCTTATCTATTGATGATCCAATTAAAACAATAGCAGTCGCTTTATTGAAAATAGGTGCCGATAGTGAACATCCTCACACTATCCATCTTGCCAATGGTGTTTATGGCGACGATCAACAATTTCCTCTTAATTTACGCAGTTATGTCAGTATCATAGGTGAGAGTGAAAGTGGAGTAATATTCAGCGGTCCGGATGTGTTTTTCATCGGTTACAGTTCTGAAAAAGAAGTGACAATCCGCAATATTACCTTTGAGGCGATTACGGATCAAGAATTTTATCAAAATGAATTAATTGACTGCTTATCTTGTTACTCAATAGACGGTGTAATGGATAAATTCAGCTTAACCTTGGAAAATTTGAGCTTTCTTAATTGCCAACCTGTCCATTATGATAATATTTATGTGCTTGGTAGATTCGTATATCCGGAGAGATTAATATTACGGAATATTACTGTAAAGGATTGTATGGGAACGGTAGCGTTCCATTTCTGGGGAGGAAATACCTATGCTGAAAATATTAACATTCATCATTTTTACGCTCCCCCCTCAGGAGAACAAGGTGGCAGAGCAATATCAATCACTACCAATAACCCAGATTATACAGGAGGTGACAATATATTTAACAATTTGTTGATAACGGGATGTATAGCTAATTTGGTAGATAATGTACAAACATCCGTATTAAATATTAAAGCTTCCTTTCTTCCAACCACCTTTAAAAATTACTTTATTAATGCAACAATCACAGATAACTGGTGGACACCTGAATACGGAGCAGCAATAACCTTGGGGGAAGATGCCAAAGCAATCTTTATTAACAGTATAATCTACAACAGTTTAATGATAGGAATGAATTTTTTACTTCGTCGTTACGACTTGCCTTCCCGGTTAAGTTTTTTGAACTGTCTGGTTGGACCCTCTGAAAATCCCTGGGACACAATAACTAACAATAGCTACAGTAACATAGTAGAGTGGTATGGCAATAATCTCAGTTCCGATCCCTATTTTTATGCCTATAATCCTGATAATCCTTATAATTTGGGACAAAACTCACCCTGCATAGATACCGGAACGACAGATTTCAGTATTTTTGATATTCCATACTGGTATCAGTTTCCCCTTTATGACTTGGCTGGCTATCCCAGAATTTATGGTAATCAAGTTGATTTAGGTGCTTATGAATGGCAGGGAGAAATTGGTGTGGAAGATTTGCTTTCTGTTTCTAATTTGTGCATTTCCAATTACCCCAATCCCTTCAATGCCAGCACTACTATCAGATATAATATACCTAAAAACGGAGATGTCAGGATTAATATCTATAACACCAAAGGACAATTGGTAAAGACCCTGATAGATGAATATAAAACCAAAGGCAACTATCAGATTGTCTGGAATGGAAAAGATGGGAATGGCAATTCGGTTTCTTCTTCCTTGTATTTTTTACAGATAACTGACGTTAGAAATGCCCAAACGCATAAGATGTTGCTGCTGAAATAATCTGTTTTTTTATAATGCAGTTATTCTGAAAACCCAAAGGACGAAACGATAATAGCGACAGGTGCGTTATCTCATCTCAAGTAGATTAGTTTAACCCTAAATCTATATATTTCATATTACGAGGAGCTTACACCACTATATTTATTATTGTATAACCCTGCGGGCTTTTGTGTAGCTGGAGGAGGCTGTTCCTTCGGCTTGGAGATGTCTTCGTCAACCAGTTGGCAAGTTTTTTATCGTTACTATGAAGAGCGCAATAATGAAATAACTCGGTTGCAAGTGGAACGACAAGATGTCGTTCATCCGGAAGGTTGACGTCCTCGTCAACCACTTTTCATCCTTTATTTAGCAACCGTAAAATTCACAATACCGATAAAATTGGGTTGCAAGTTGAACGACAAGATGTCGTTCATCCGGAAGGTTGACGTCCTCGTCAACCACTTTTCATCCTTTATTTGGCAACCATAAAATTCACAATACCGATAAAATTGGGTTGCCAGTGGAACGACAAGATGTCGTTCTTCCGGAAGGTTGACGTCCTCGTCAACCACTTTTCATCCTTTATTTGGCAACCATAAAATTAACAATACCGATAAAATTGGGTTGCCAGTGGAATGACGGGGACGTCGTTCATCCGGTCTTACAAAGAAATAGTTTGACAGAATAAGGCAAAAAAATGGTTTATCACAGAAAGGAAAAAAATAAGAAAAGTGAGGTGTTTGATATGCCAAGAATGACTGTTGACCCCAATTACTGCAAAGGTTGTGGCTTGTGCATTATTGCTTGTCCCCGGAAGATTATCCGTTTATCAGAAAATATTAATGCCAAGGGTTACAACTATGCCGAGTGTATTGAGCAGGAAAAATGTACTGCCTGCAAAATGTGTTATATAACCTGTCCCGATGTGGCAATAACGATTGAGAAGTGAGGTTATAAATGTCCAAAATATTAATGAAAGGAAATGAGGCAATTGCAGAAGCGGCTATTCGTAGTGGCTGTCGTTTGTATTTTGCCTATCCCATCACTCCCCAAAGTGAATTAATTGAATATATGGCAAAGATGATGCCTAAGGTAAAAGGAACCTTTATTCAGGCAGAAAGTGAAGTTGCTGCCATAAATATGGTTTACGGAGCTGCCGGAAGCGGAAAAAGAGTAATGACTTCTTCTTCCTCTCCGGGCATTTCACTAAAAATGGAAGGTCTATCTTATATTGCCGGAGCAGAACTTCCCTGCGTCGTTGTTAATGTTCAACGTGGTGGTCCCGGTTTGGGTGATATCCAGCCCGCACAAGGTGATTATTTTCAAGCAACTAAAGGCGGAGGTCATGGCGATTATCGTTTAATTGTTTTGGCTCCGAGTTCGGTTCAGGAATTTGCCGATATGGCAAGTGAGGCATTTGATCTAGCAGATAAATATCGCAATCCTGTTATGATTCTTGCCGACGGAATGCTGGGGCAAATGATGGAGCCCGTTGAATTTAAACCAGCAAAAACAGATGCAGAATTGCAAGAACTTGCCAATCAACATCTTTCCTGGTGTATTTGTCCCAATGAAGATGGCGCTAAAAAACACCACCATGAAATAAATTCTCTGGAGCTTGACCCCCAGGTTTTAGAACAGCATGTTTTAGGTCTATTAAAAAAATATGCCGAAATCCAAAAAAACGAAATTCGCTATGAGACCTATAACATTTCAGATGAAAATGAAGTGCTTTGCGTTGCCTGGGGAACTGCCAGCCGAGTAGTAAAATCGGCTATTAACGAAGTTCAGAAACAAGGTAAAAGCGTTGGTTTAATTCGTCCTATTCGTGTTTGGCCCTATCCCTATGAAGCAATCAAACAGGTAATCGGGAAAAATGTGAAAAAGGTCTATGTATTTGAACTCAATTCGGGACAAATGGTAGAAGATGTAAAAATTGCAGTAGAAGGAAAAGTTCCTGTTGATTTTTGGGGAAAAGTGGGAGGCGTTGTTTTCACTCCCGCTGAAATCAAAGAAAAACTGGAAGAATGTTTTTAAAGGAAGGAGGAAAAAATGGAAATTATTGCAAAACGCCCTGAAGCACTTACCAAAGAACCCTTCCATTATTGCCCGGGTTGTATGCATGGTGTAGCTCATCGTTTAATTGCTGAAGCAATAGATGAAAATGGTTTGATCAATCAAATTGCCGGTGTGGCACCTGTTGGTTGTGCCGTTTTTGCTTATAAATATTTTAATTGTGATATGGCAGAAGCGGCTCATGGACGCGCTCCTGCCGTTGCTACAGGTATAAAAAGAGCCCGTCCCGATATGCATATATTTACCTATCAAGGAGATGGGGATTTAGCTGCTATCGGAACTGCGGAAATTGTTCATTCTGCCAATCGTGGAGAAAAGATCAGCGTTTTCTTCGTTAATAATGCTATTTATGGAATGACAGGAGGACAAATGGCTCCAACAACTTTGCCTAATATGAAAACCACTACCAGTCCTTATGGCAGAAATGTAGATGATATCGGTTATCCTATTCGGATGTGTGAACTTTTGGCAACCTTAGTAGCTCCCTATTATATTGAAAGAGTTTCGCTATTAAGCCCGGCTGATATTATTAGAGCTAAAAAAGCTGTAAACAAAGCTATTCGTTATAATAAGGAAAATCGCGGTTTTACCTTTATTGAATTTATCAGCACCTGCCCTACCAATTGGGGTTATGAACCCGAACAAGCAAGACAATGGGCAAAAGAAAATATGCTGCCTTTCTTCAAATTAGGTGTTTATCGTGATAAAGGTGAAGGAGTGGAATAATGACTACAGAAATGATTTGTGCCGGTTTTGGCGGTCAAGGTGTTCTAACTATAGGCAAATTTATTGCCCAGGCAGCTATGCAAGAAGGGAAAAATGTTTCCTGGCTGCCTTCTTACGGACCGGAAATGAGAGGTGGAACTGCCAATGTATCTACTGTGGTTTCTACTGAACCGATTGCTTCGCCAATTGTCAGCTTCCCCGATGTGTTAGTGGCTTTAAATCAGCCCTCAATAGATAAATTTGCTCCTTCTATTCGTCCTGGAGGACTTTTAATTTATAATACCAATATGTGCCCTCGTGGATGTAAACGCGAAGATATTACAAAAATTGCGGTTCCAATGAATGATATCGCCTCTGAAATCGGCAGTATGATTGTGCTGAATATGGTGGCAACCGGGGTTGTAATTGGTAAAACCGACATTATAAAATACGAAACCCTGGAAGGCAATTTAACTTCCTTTATGCAAGAAAAAAATCCCGATTTACTTACAAAAAACCTTGCCGCTATTAAACGCGGAATAGAAATCGCTAAACAATATACTTAAATTGTTCTGTTATAATGCCGGGAACCGGTATTTCTCTCCTTACTACTTTTTTCGGTTTCCGGCAGCTTTTGGGTTGACAAATTATTTTTTCCCAAAAGAGGTTGTAGACCTCTAATAATTGTGGTTGTAGTTTTTGGCGAAGTGTAATTTGTCAACTCATAACTGGAGGAGAAAATGGAAGAGATAATTATAATTACTATTGCTACTTATACCAATCTTTTTGAAGCAGAACTGGCAAAAGGTCTTTTAGAAGATTCCGGTTTTCATCCCAATCTGCTAAATGAGCGAATAATGGGTATGTATGCTTCAATTGCAGGAGATATGTATAAAGTAGAATTGCAGGTTCCGGAACAGGAAGAAAAAGATGCCAAAGAACTGTTAACCTGTCTTGAAGATTCGGACTATGTAACCCGCATCCTGAAAAGTGAAGGAGCCCTTCTGGAAGGTCATTTTCAGTTAACTTCCGGAAAACATAGCAATCACTACATTGAAAAAGTGAGAATTTTGCAAAATCCTGCTGCTGCTCATAACCTTTGTAAACGCCTTGCAGAACGCTTAGCTGAATATGAATTTGATGCTGTTATTAGCCCTGCTTATGGAGCTATAGCTCTGGGCTTTGAGACAGCTTATCTGATAGGAAAAAACTTTTTATTTACGCAGCGCAAGGAGGGTGAAATGTTTATCCGCAGCGGTTTTAACCTTTCCTCTATGCAGAAAATAGCTATCGTGGAAGATATTCTTACTACCGGTGGAAGTATTCAGGAAGTTATTTCCTGTGTCCAGAATAAAGATTTGGAAGTAGTTGTAATTGGTGTCCTTGTTGATCGCAGTGGTGGAAAAATAGAGTTTTCTGCTCCTTTGGAAACATTGCTCAGTCTGGAAATTCCTGCTTTTGAAAAAGAAAATTGCAATGCTTGCAAACAAGGTATTCCCTTATCAATACCTGGAAGCAGTGATAAAATACAATAGATTTCTTTATGCCTAAGATATCAATCGTCACTTTCCTGTCTGAAGAAGTCCCCTTAATTATTAATGCTTGTGAGTTTTTCCCCATCAAAAAAGAACTGGAGCTGGAAATAATTTGTCCCTATGAAGATACTCTAAAATATAAGGCGGATAATTTACATTTAACAGGGTTAAACAATTTTGCTGCACTTCCTGTTCCTACCCCTCAAAATATCTGTTTTTTTGCCAGTCCTGCTTCCTTTCTATATTACTGCAAGCAAGAAAATATTAATTCATCTCTCCTTTATGTACATCCTGATTTAGCGGTTTTAGAACTTAAAGGCAATAGACCATTTCTTACGGACCTTGCCGCTTATGATTTACGCCCTTGTGTTTTGGAAGGTGATCCTGCTGAGAACTTATATGATAAAAAAGAAGAATTGATATATTTTGAGGATTTCCCTCAGTTTATTGAAGGTAAAAAACCAAACAATGTTTTAATCAGCACAAATTTTAGGTTTGTAGAAATACTCGTAAATATAGATAATGAAAATTGGGAACTATTTCACCCGGAACTAAACTATCGCAACCTCTGTGTAACTAATGGCAAGCCATATAACTTACTTCTATGTGCTCAAAAACAGTTACTAAATATGTCTCGCCCTCTGGACGATATATATGATCTAGCAGGGGTTCGCTTTTGCAAAAAAAATAATACAAGTGCTTATTCTTTTTTTGCAGAACATTACGATGACTATATGGCACAGGTTGACTATACGCTTTGGGTAAATAATGTTTTGAATTGGTTCAAAAAATATTCTTCTCTGCAATTGAGTAAAATTCTGGAACTTGCCTGTGGAACTGCCAATGTTTCAATTCAATTAGTTCAAAAAGGATATAATGTTACTGCCTGTGATAATTCCATAGATATGCTGAAAGCTGCAGCTAATAAACCTGTAAAACCTAAATTATACTATGCTGCATTGACCGATCCCATTCCTGATAATAACTGTCAGCTTGTGCTTTGTATGTTTGACAGCATCAATTACCTTACTCAAACAAAACAGATAGCTGTTTTGCTAAAGGAAGTGTCACTTGCTTTGGCAACCGGTGGTTTATTTATTTTTGATATTTCCACCTGGGAAAATAGCATTGATAATTTTGCCCATCTTTGTGATTTGCACCGTTATAATGATGGTCTTATGGTTCATCAGGCATATTTTAATAGCGCTCAATTGATCCAGTTATCCACTCTGCATTTTTTTAAAAAGAATCCTTTGGGTTACAGCTATCAGTTTGAACAGCATCAGCAAAGGGTCTATTATTCCTATGAACTAATTGAAATTATCCATAATTCTCCCTTAAAACTTATCGCTATTCACAGCTCTGATATCACAAAAAACCTCTATCCCAGACATTTAACCGGTATAGATGTTAAATTTAGTCGCTTGTTTTTCATTCTGCAAAAGGAATAATAGTGACAATCCTTTATCAGAATGACTTAGAATTCTATAAAGCTAACGGTCTTTTTACCGGAATTGATGAAGCCGGCCGCGGAGCTTTAGCTGGTCCTGTTGTAGTTGCTGCAGTGGTTTTAAACTACGAACATATTATTGAAGGTATCAACGATTCCAAGTTGCTTATACCCAAAAAACGCGAAGAACTCTATCTGCAAATTGTAGAAAATGCTATTGACTATAGCATTGTGGAAATCAGCCCTGCTTATATTGATAGATCCAATATTCTGAAGGCAACTCTTTTCGGGTTTAAAAAGGCATTCTTCCAGCTGAAATGCCAACCCCGACACTGTCTTATAGACGGAAGAGATATTCACTTTGAACTAAAACCTTACGCCAAAGCCATCATAAAAGGTGATCAACTCTATGCCTCTATTGCTGCTGCCTCTATTTTAGCTAAAGTCCATAGAGATAAACTAATGCTTGCTTATGATGATATCTATCCTGAATATGGTTTTGCTTCTAATAAGGGCTATGGAACTGAATATCACACTAAAATGATCCATAGTTTTGGATTATCTCCGATACATAGAAAAAGCTTTAAAATTCCCGGAACGAGAAGTCAAAAGGTCTTGGGGTCTTGAGGTCTTGGGGTCTTGAGGTTTTGATGAAATGAAGAATGAATTGAACCAGGAAAATATTGGCAAATTTATGGTTGAGAAGGTTGAGAAGGTTTAGATGGTTGAGATGGTTTAGATGGTTGAGGAGGTTTAGAAGGTTTAGATGGTTGAGATACATTAAAGCCCGAAGGGCGACACAATAATAGCGATGGGTGCGTAAGCCCCTCGGAAAATGAAGAATTAAAAATGAGTAATCACTATGCAAGTCAGGAGTCGTCACTGCCATTAATAATTTATACACATCCCTCAAATTTGTTTGGCAGTGAGGACTCGTGACGACTTGTTTCACGCAGATTTCATAGATTTTATTTATGATTGGTCACTGCCGTCATGAGTCATATGCTCCAAAAAAGTTATCTCCAAGCCAATAAGTTATCAAGGCACAAATGACTCCTGACTTTAGATTGGTCAATACCGTCATGAGTCATATGTGCCCCAAAAGTTATTTCACAGGAGGAAATTCTCAAGGCACAAATGACTCCTGACTTTAATGGTTGACGGGAACTTCAACCCTCCGGGCTTTTAAGGAATCTCAACTTTCTAAACCCTCTCAACCCTCTCAACCCTCTCAACCTTCTCAACCATCTAAACCTTCTCAACCTCCTAAACCTTCTCAACCCTCTCAACCTTTTTCTCTCCGCTCTCAGCTCTCCGCCCTCCGCTCTCCGCTTTCTCAATCCTTTCTTTCGGTGTCCTCTGTTTTAAAAATAATTCCTATTTCTCGCTTAGCGCTAATAACTGAATCGGAGGCATGGACTGCATTTTCCGTAATTCCTTCAGCATAAAGATAGCGAATAGTTCCCGGTTTTCTTATAGCGGGGTTTACATCTCCGATTAAATCTCGTAACTCCTGAACTGCGTTTTCTTTCTGGACAATAATTGCCACTGTGAAGTCCGACATCATAAAGTTCAGTAAGTTTTCATAGAAATCCTTTCCCCTGTGTTCTGCATAAAAGTTTTCTGCCAATTCCCGATCAAAGCGAAAAAGCTTTAGAGCACAAAAATGAAAGTCATTTTCTTCCAGAATAGTAATAATATGCCCTATATGCTTATTGCGCACTGCATCTGGTTTAATTAGCAGAAGTGATTTTTCCTTCATTTTGCCGTATAAACGGTTTCTATGTAATCCAACGCTGCAACTTTAATAGCGATATCACGGTTTAGAACCATACTCATTTTGATTTTGTGTTTCAAGATATCAGTCCAAATCTCGTACATATCGTTGGGTTTAAATTCAATTCCGGTATATAACTTCAGCATATCCTGGTAGAAATCATCCCGGTCAGAATCTACTCTGGCGATAACGAGTTTTGGGGTTTCCGGACAAACATCGTATTCCTTATAACGAATATCCACAACTACATAGCCCAACTTTAGCAGGTTTTCATAGTTAATCTGTAAGTCCTCATGATTTAGCATTTCTTTATCTCCCAAGTTAAATAATTCTGGACAAAACACAGGATTCAAAATCCTTGTAAAACAAAGCAGAAATCAAGCCCTGCTCTGTCAAGAAGAATTTATTGCCCATAAAGGAACTTAAAAAATGCAACGCTTCAAACTTGTGAGTGATTATACTCCTTCAGGTGATCAGCCAGAAGCCATAGAAACCCTGATTAAAGGGATTGCAGAAGGCAAAAAGCACCAGGTTCTTTTAGGCGTTACAGGTAGCGGTAAGACCTTTACAATAGCTAATGTGATTGAACGCTTGAATCGTCCTACCCTTGTTTTATCACATAATAAAACCCTTGCCGCTCAGCTTTATGGTGAATTGAAACAACTTTTTCCAGATAATGCAGTGGAATATTTTATCAGCTATTATGATTACTATCAGCCAGAAGCATATATTCCGGGTAAAGATATTTATATTGAAAAAGATAGCAGTATAAACGAACAGATAGAGAAACTTCGTTTACGGGCTACAATGAGTTTAATGGAACGCAGAGATGTTATCATTGTTTCTTCTGTATCCTGTATTTATGGTCTTGGTGTTCCCGAAGAATATCGCGAGGCACTGATTTCCCTGAAAAGAGGATTGAGAATGGATAGAGAAGATTTGATCCATCAATTAGTTGCTGCTCATTATAGTAGAAATGATATTGCCTTTGAGCCAGGTGCCTTCAGGGTTAGAGGTGATGTTGTAGATATTTTTCCTGCCTATTTGGAACACTGTTTACGCGTAGAATTTTTCGGGGATGAGATTGTGCGTCTGGAAAAACTGCATCCTATTTCCTGTCAAGGTTTAGGGGAAGTAGAACAATATGATGTTTACCCCGCAATTCATTTTTTAATGAATGAAGAGAAACTGCGTAAAGCTCTCATCAGTATTGAGCAGGAAATGAATGAACGCGTTGCCTGGTTTTTACAAAATCAAAAATATCTGGAAGCAGAACGCTTGAAACAACGCACTACTTTTGACCTGGAAATGCTGCGCGAACTGGGTTACTGCAGTGGTATTGAAAATTATACCCGACACTTAACAGGAGCTAAACCAGGAGAACCACCAAACTGTTTATTGGATTATTTTCCCGAGGATTTTCTGTTTGTGATTGATGAATCCCATGTAACTATCCCTCAAGTGCATGGAATGTTCGGAGGAGATTATACCCGCAAAAAAAACCTGGTGGAATATGGTTTTCGTCTTCCTTCAGCTTTTGATAACCGTCCTTTGCGCTTTGAAGAATTTGAAAAGTATATGCACTCTGTAATCTTTGTTTCTGCTACCCCTGCGGATTATGAATTGGGCTTAACTAAAGGCGAAATTGTGGAACAGGTTATTCGTCCTACCGGTTTACTTGACCCGGAAATTGAAATTAAACCCGTCAAACATCAGGTAGATGACCTCATCACTCAAATCAGAGAACGCATTACTAAAAAACAAAAGATATTGGTTATGACTTTAACCAAAAGAATGAGTGAAGACCTCAGCATCTTTCTGAATAATGCCGGAATCAAAGCCCGCTATATGCATAGTGACATAGATAGCATTGAACGCGCTAAAATAATCAGGGACTTCCGCTTAGGTGAATTTGATGTGATTGTGGGAATTAATCTTTTAAGAGAAGGTTTAGACCTACCGGAGGTCTCTCTGGTAGCTATTTTAGATGCCGATAAAACCGGCTTTCTGCGTTCTACCCGTTCCTTAATTCAAATTTCGGGACGGGCAGCCAGAAATATTGACGGGAAAGTGATTTTCTATGCTGATGAAATTACCGACGCCATCAAACAAACAGTTCAAGAGACCAATAGACGCCGCTCTAAACAGCTTGCTTATAATGAAACACACGGAATTACTCCTCAGACCATCTATAAAACAATTGACCAGATTATGCAATCTACTGCCATCGCAGAGGGCTATGACAAAATCAGCAAACAGGCAGCTAATGAAAAACCTTCCGCTGAGGACTTTATGCAATATCTGGAACTGGATAATAAAGATAAAATAATTGAACTTCTGACTAAAGAAATGAATAAAGCCGCTACTAATCTGGATTTTGAACGAGCAGCAGAAATCAGAGACCGAATTTGGGAACTGCAACAAAATCAGTGAAGAGTGAGATGGCGAGATAGTTATTTTTAGCCACCGAAAACACCGAAAACACCGAAAGATTTTTTACAAAGAGAAAAAGAGAATAAATTGAGAATTGAGAATTGAGAATGGAGAATGGAGAATGAATTTAGCGAGATAGTGAGATAGAAGCCAGGAGTCATTTGTGCCTTGAAAACTTTCACCTGTGAAATAACTTTTGGGGCACATATGACTCATGACGGCACTGTAGACCAATCACAAATCAAATCTGTGTAGTCTGTGAGAGATGGTCGTCATGAGTCCTCACTGCCAAACAAATTTGTGAATTGCTTAAAAGTTATTTCGGCAGTGACGACTCCTGACTTGCATTTGTGCCTTGAGAACTTTCTACGGTGAAATAGCTTTTGGGACACATATGACTAATAGCGACTAGAATGAAAAATAGTGCTTTTCGGACAATGAATAAATTTAGTTGTCCTTACTAATTAATAATCCCTAAAATCCCTATAATCCTGTTCATCCCATACCTATTATTTTTTCTCTCTGCTCTCAGCCCTCAGCCCTCTGCCCTCAGCTCTCTGCCCCCCGCCCTCTGCTCTCTGCAATAAACTCATACAGCAAATATCCATTCAGCATATACAGAACATTATCAAATTCCCTATCTCCGGGGATAATTATATCGGCATTTTTCTTGGTGGGCTCAATAAATGCCTCGTGGGAGGGTTTAACTGTACTTAAATATTGTTCCAAAACGCTTTCCACATCTCTTCCGCGTTCTACAATATCTCTTTGTAAACGCCTGGCTAAACGCAAATCCGAATCGGTATCCACATAAATCTTGAGGTCGGAAAGAGCTAATAGTTCAGGATAATACAGCCCAAAGATACCTTCCAGAATAATTACATCTGCAAAAGCAACACAGGTTTTACCTTCTTTGCGGCAATGCGTGGTAAAATCATAATCCGGAATATCCACTGCTTTACCTTCCAGCATAAGTTTCAGGTCAGAAAGCAAATAGGGAACATCAATTGCTTCCGGATGGTCAAAATTTACTTTATGACGCATTGCAGGAGGAAGATGGCTAAGGTCTTTATAGTAGTTATCCTGAGCCACAATAACGGTTTTTAAGTCGTTTAACCTTACTCCGATTGCTTTGGCAATAGTGGTCTTACCGGAACAGGTTCCACCTCCAATAAGAATTAAACGCACATTATTGGTTTGGGGCATTGTTTTCAATCCAGCTGTAAATTTTTGTTAATAACTCATTTTCTACTTTCTCCTGCGTAAAATTTGCAAAACAGAAAGCATTTAATTTTATTGCATATTCATTCAATCTATTTGCACTGCGGAAAAGATCTGATATTTTATCGGCTAAGATGCTAAAGTCATCAGCTGCAAGATAGCTATCTTCAGGAAGAGGAAAATCCTTTATTGCTGAAAAAGTGCAAACGAGGGTTTTGCGATATTGAGCACAAGTTAAAATCCTGCTTTCCATATCAGGTTTGGTCAGAGGCAAAAGCACAAATAATGCTTGCTGCAGTAATTGCTCCCTGTTATTATAGGGAGCATAAGTTATCCTTCCACTGCAAAGGTTTTGAAGTTCTTCTCCCCCACACAAAATAATACTTATTTCCTTTTCTACCATCTTTTGGGAAATGCGAGGATAAATCTCAGAAATAATGTTTTTCGCTGCAGTTAAGTTATCTTTGTTTTCAGGAGCACCCCAGAAAAGGATAAATTTCCTGTTACTTTCCGGTTTATCAGGTTCCAGCATAGCAGTTATCGGCAAAGGGACAAAGTGAGAATTATTTTGCTTAAAATGATAGAACCTATATAAATCATTCGCTTCTCCAGGATTAGCATACAAACAAAATATCCCCTTTTTCATCAGATGCTTATCCCAAACAGTTTGCTTGATGTATTGCCAAAAATTATCAGCATTTTGCAGTCGTCTATTTGCAGTCCACTTTTCCTTTAATTCGGGTAACCAAATCCTTTCTATATCTATAATTAATTTACAATCCGGTAAAACCTTCTTTGCTAAATGCACTAAAGGCAGACAAGAAAGCCCCGCAAAAAAAATTACTTCATAGCGTTTGCTATCCAGAATACTGATAAAACGCTCTTTCTGACTTTTTACTATTAGATGATACCCTTCCGGTTCAAATTTAGTTCCCGCTTTCAAACTTAAAGAATATAATCTGTCATAACCCGTATGTGCAGAAACCGGTTTTTCCAGATAAACGGAGCTTTTCAATAGTAGTAGGTCAGCATCAAAATTTTGGGAAACAACATTCCATAAAAAACGCGAACGCTCAGCTCTGATTCCTTCTTCTCTGGCAAAGGGTTCATCAATAAACAATACCTTTTTGGTTAGCATAACTATTCTTTCCTTCTTGCGTTCACTATTTTTGATACTGCCAACTCTGTCAAGCCCTGCGCACATCTGATTATTTTTTCTTTCACGCAGATTTCGCTGATTACGCAGATTTGATTTTAGAAACGAGGATTTTAGGATGTAAGGATTTTGGGGATTTAATAGGTCTGGGATGAACAGGATTATAGGGATTTATAAATAGTAAAACAACTTAAATATATACAGATTTTCATAAGCACTATTTTTTCATTCTAGTCGTCATGAGTCATATGTGCCCCAAAAGTTATTTCACAAGAGAAAGTTATCAAGGCACAAATGACTCCTGACTTGCAATTTTCATTTTTCATTCACCATTCATTCTCAATTTAATCTCTTTCTCTCTTTTTCTCTTTGTAAAAAATCCATCTCCCCATCTCGCCATCTCACTATCTCGCTTCATCCATTCTCAATTTAATCTCTTTCTCTCTTTTTCTCTTTGTAAAAAAAATCCATCTCGCCATCTCGCCATCTCACTATCTCGCTTCTTTCATTCTCACT
>JALOCJ010000017.1 GCA_023227825.1 Candidatus Cloacimonas sp.
TTTTATCTGCACCAGTGCAGCGTATCTGAGTGCCAGGTAGAATGGTCAGCGTAACTCTCGCATCCACATACAGGAATGATGTTATGATATATGGATTGTTGTCAGGAGACCAAGTAGTATTTTGAGTGATGTGCCCACCAACATCTATACATAGTAGTGTAGACACTATTGAAGTTAGGATCAAGATAAATAGAATTCGTTTCATATGATATTCTCAATACCCGGGCTTTAGCTTCAAGCCAAAGCCCTGATTACTGGATTCTATTTCATTAACATCATTTTATGAATTCGATGTTTATTCCCTTGTTCTATCCTTGCAAAGTATAGGCCGGAACTAACTGTTCTGCCGCTTGAATCAGTTCCATTCCACATAACAGCATATCTTCCAGCAACTACTTGCTCGTTTAGTAGTTGTTTTACTCTTTGTCCTTTGATATTGTAGATAGTCACGGCTTGATCAAACACTAGGCATCTCCTTCACTTTAATTATGTTAAAGAAAGAAATTTTAAGCTATACAATACGAAAACAAAGGTCTATGCTACCCAAAATCAGTCAATTGTTTTATTCACAGTAACTACTCCTGCATCCTAACTCAACAATCTATATGTAGTAGTTAAGACGATGTCTGACTATCGTTAGTCACAGAGAAATTATTATCAAGTACCGTATCTTTGGCTAATTTATTTAATTCTTGACTTCTTTATAATAGGGACTTAGGTTTATAAAGAGCTCTTTTAGCTCCTCACCATCCTCAAAGTTCTTGAAGATATGCTCAAGTAACTCTTCCTGCCTTGCCTGACCCAGAGTTAATCGGTACAAGGATAGTATCTTGATTAGTCTTTCATAGTTTCCAATATCCTTACTTAGCGGATAGGATGGGACAATGCGTTCTATCTTTATACTAGTTGCATCTGGTAAACACCAGAAGGGTACTAATTCAGAATATTTAGAGTTATAATCAAGCTTAGCTCTATCAAACATCTCTGTCCATACATCAGTTTTGAATGTTATCATTCCCGCATATTTAGCTGCAATGTTCTTTCTTATTGCCAGACATTTGAATCTGTCAATTCTACCTTCTCTTTGTTCGAGATCGACGGGATTTAAAGGAAGATTCCAATGCATAATTTTTCGGCAGTAGTAATGGAAGTCCAATCCCTCCTGCCCGATAGAAGTAGTAGCCAATACAAAGGGTCTAAATGGAGAGTTAAATGAATTTCTAATGCTCTCTTTACGATTTACTATCTTACTTCTTTCGCCTTCGCCTTTATAGAAGCCCACAGCAAAGTGAGACCTGAGCGAAATGCCCTTTTCCTTGCCATAAAGGATGCTATTTTTGAAAGATCGATAGGTTTCTACTTTATAACTTACGGAGTTGGTCTTCATAGCATTCATAATCAGAGCATGAGTTATTCTAGGCCTATTGTCATCATCTATTAAGCCATTGGACTCACTAAGCATATGAATATATTCATCCAGCATTGCTTGGATATTGCCATCTCTACAGTAAAGCAACACATTCTTCCAATATGCATCTTCATTTGTTTTCACGAAGCAGAGCTCTATTATAGCAGTCGCTTCATTCCTGTTAAAGAGATTAATCATTGCCTTGGCAAATTGAGATGCATAAAGTGCATTCTGACTGTAGGATCGATAAGCACATACAGCGGGTGAAGCCAAAGCCATTCTACACAAAACTTGAGCCAAGTCTTCCGGGAACAGTCCCAGTTGAGCAGTATAAGGATTTCTGTAGTACTCCTTTAATTTTGCAATGTGAACATTAAAACCCATTTGACTTTTCTGCTCGTCCTCATCTAAACTGGCAGAGATAAGCTCTTCGCCATACTCAAGCCACTTCTCAACATAGTCCACATTATCAAAGAGCAAAGGTGCTAAATAATACCATCTTTTATCAACTCTGTTGGGGTTAGTTTGGTAATTGGTCAAACTAGTAAGCTTTGTCTCTATGACACTCTGAAGTTCAGCTTCTATTATATGTAGTTCGTGACCTTCGTTAATGTGACTGAGAGGATTGTAAATATCAGCTAAGGTTTGGGACGGATAAAGCAGACAGAATAGGCTCATTGATTGCGGTATGTCATTCTCAATATTAAAATGTAGCCTTGCAACCGGGAAGCGTCTGCTATTTGGAGCTGAATATGCCGTATTCTTCTTGTCTTTATTTAAAGCAACAAGCTTGCCAACAGATCGCCGTTCTGCCTCATAGGAAATGAGTGATGCTATCATTCGGGGAACCATCTCCCAAGCTGAAAACACCAGTATTTTTGAGAAGTTCTGTGCTTCTTTAAATGCTCCCTGTGGTTCATAATAAGGCATTGAAGGAGGAATCCAGAGTAGCAGTTCAGATTTGTTTTCAAAAGCAATCTCTTTGAGCATCTCCAATCTGGCATTGGGGATGATAATCTCTTTATATTTCTCTATTCTGCTTCTATCTATCCACAGTATCTTTCTCTTAGCTTGACTTATTAGTTGTGGGTTATGCCGAAAGTGGTTATCAATGCTTTTTCTGAACTTGTATTGCTTTGAAAATGAGAGCAGGTATGGACAGGATTTTACATATTCAACAGGCACGGTATTGATTCCAGATATACTCTTCACTAAATCTTCTGCTTCTAAAAAGGCAATTATGTCGTTTTCGTTTATCTTGATTGCTTGTTTAGCTTTGGTATCATCAATCAGCGTTGCGTTTTTAATCGCAGCCATTCTCTCAGTACGGCATACTACTTGGTACATAGCAGCCTCTGCATTCTTTTTGGCTTCAATAACCGAGGTCTTATCCAGTTGTAGCTCTCTAAGCTTGATTGAGTAGTTACTCCATAGGTCTTTAAATTCAAGGTACTTTTGAGGCTGTAAAAACTGCATTACCTCCAGAAACTCCTTATATGGATCATCACTACCCGTTTCATATATTTCCTCAAGTGTAGAATATAGCTTATAGGGCGTAGCTGAGAGCAACAATACTTTTACATTACTTCCCTTTAAGAATTTATGGGCAAGCATTCCAGCCTCACTAGTAGCATCTTCCTGAATCAAAGTCCGGAACCTCTGAAACTCATCCATTATTACCAAGTCTGGCATAAGCAGATTTACACTAATTTCTGCAAACATCTTTCTCAATTTGTTGATAGTACGGTATGGTGAGGCTGTTTCATTTAACATTAACCTAATTTCATCGTCCAGTTTAGTGCTTCGCACATACTTTTCGATTTCAACAGACATATCTTGAAGATATTTTCCATTTGTCTTAGCATTACATTCCTCTACACGTCTTGCATATTTGTCTTGTGCTCCTTTCCAGCTATTTTTTGCGTCTGCACAAAACACTTCAACAAGATGGGATTTATTATCAAGGAACAATTCTCTGAACATATCCATTCGGCTTAAGACCTCGTATATTAACGCCCGCTCATAGACGGTTCCGGCACCACTTGTCATATAAAAAGATGTTGCCGGAGTAAGAGGTATTAACTGAATATATCTATTCAGTACTATGTTGTCAGATTCCTGCTCATAAATCTTCAAGTGTTGCATAGAGAGCCTAGTATCAGTGACCCCATCCACAGTGATATCTTCGCATATTTTCAGCTTATTCAGATTCTGATTAGCTATCACCTGATTAGAGCATACATAAACTACCTTAAACAGGTTATCTCCTAGTTCATCATAATGATATCTCGCTGTTTGGGCAATTACTCCCTTAGCGATCAAGGTCTTACCCAGCCCCACTTCATCAGCCACTAAGACTCTTTTCTGACCTTGTTTGTATAGCTCAAAGACTCTTTTGGCAGTTGCCAGTTGGAAGTCTTTCAATCCAGCCAGAACCGTAGATTCAATTAACTTTAGTTTTTCCAGCATCATTCTTTACCACTTTTATAAATAAGTCATATAATTCTTTGAAGCCGTCCGGTATTTTACTGTCATCGGTTATAAGCTCCAGGATTTTTTGTAGCTCATCAAGTTTACCTGGAGAATGCGCTGCTGTCTTAAGCATCTTTTCATAAAGAGCTGGAACAGGTGCTTGGTGGTCAAACTTAAATGATCTTGCCTGATTTGCATTCTCAAGCATAGAAATAAGATAATTATCGCCCAGAATGAAATTGATATATTGGATGAAATCACTTTTGTTACTTATGATACTATTGGCTATCATACTTTCTCTGTTATCAGGCATATTCTCGGTGTTTATCTTGATGACCCTTCTCATGCTTGTTTCTGTGCCAATAACTCGGATAATGTAAAACTCTGACAACTGTAGCAGATCAAGATTATCAAACCTGATTGCAGCAGCAAGGTTTTGCTCTATGCCCGGTTTCATTAAAGGAGATATAAAGACATTATCATTCTGATGATAGCCTGTAAAAGTTAACTCTACAGAATACTGGTCTCCTGCCTCAAGTACTTTGGCACTACTTTTTAACCTGCAGATTGCTTTGATAATTATATCCAGGTTTTCTGCAACTTCAGGGTTCGCTTCACCTTGGTCTTTAAGCTCCACTTGTTCAAATGGATTGTTCCTGCCATCTGTTCCAAAGATATCTTGCTTGAATGCTTCTATATTCAGATTTCTTCTTTTTCCTACGAGTTTAAGCATGAACTCTATATTACCATTAACAGCACTGTGCGTAGCATTCAGGGAGCCCATATATAGCTCACTATCGGAGTTTTTGGTCTTTAGATACAGCTTGGCGTGTATATCCTGGCTTTGCTTGTCATCATTATCACCTTCACTAAGACTTTCTTCTCCATCAATAATTATGTCCTTCATAACAAATAGGTTAAATTTGGATACAGCTTCCGGTTTGAGCTTAGCTAACTCTGTTTTACGGGTGATGAGGGTATTAGGATGCGGAGAGCTTAGGGCAAGTGTATTAAACTCAGAAACTATATTATTACTCAGAAATGGTGAGATTATCAGCATTTGGTTGTATGATTTGAACAGCCCGCTTTGTACCTTACTATAACCGGAGATTCCCACAGGACAAAAGCTAAAATCAGTAAATATCTTGCTCTCAAGCTGAAATTCCGCATTCAGGAGTTCAGAACTTAGACTTAATAGTGACTTCATTTTTGTCTTATCAATGTCGTTACAATTTACGAGTTTTGTTAAAGCAATAAGAAAATCAGATAAAGGTTTGGTTTTATTGCTGTTCGATTCAGATACAGGCATTCCTTCAATACAAACTGATACATCCCAACTGCGGTCAAAAGTCAGATTACGGCTTAGCACCACACATCGGTAAAGAGTATCTTTCATTGCATTTTCATACTTAATCACCCAAAGCTTAGGATGGAAGGATTCCGTTTTCTGCATTACAATTTCTGCCACCATCTTTTCCAGAAGGATGTGTAGTTTATTCGATATTCCTGGGTCCTTAATCTGACCAGCCTCACAAAAGACAATCAATTTATCGGATGTCTTTCTAAGAGCTTCAAGCAGGTAGAGTTGGTTATCCTTTAATGCGCTATCAGTGCTTTCTGATAAACCCAAAGCTATACATGCTCCGATGAGTGCATCCAGGTCAAGTGAATAGGTAGTTCCGACTGCAAAAACTGTTTCATAGCCAGCGGGAGGAGCAAGTATCTGGCTGTAATCTAAACGGTCACTGGTTGGCTTAAACATTAGCTGCTCCCAATCCATCAAATATGTCTTTTAACAGCCTCTGGGCATTGGGGAGCCTGTATTGTAGTTTACTGATACCTACCCACCCTTTATAATCAAAATCTTCTCTATTATTCAATTTTGAGCGTGACTTACCCTTAAGGTCAATTTCTCTTATTAGCACGAGTTGATCCAATCTCTCAATATCGTTTTGCTGCATAGCAAGCTGGCATTCACACAGAAACCTGTGAAGCTTCATGTTTCTACCAAGAAAAGGGAATATCAGATTCAAATCTATTCTCGCATAATCCATTATACCTACATGCCACCTGTCCCACTTTTCAAGGACATCATCTCTTTCTCCCTTGGATAGTATCACATTGTATCTCAGATGGGTGCCATATATGAAATCAGCAAATTGCTTTGCTAGCAAGAATTGATTCTTGAGTATATCGGGAAGCCTATCCAGAATACCTATGATATGGTCGAATTCTTTGATGGCTAGGAAATCAAGATCATTTTCCTTTAGAACATAGGTCAGCATAGAATCTAGACAGGATGACATAATCTGATGCTTTAGATAAACGGCTTCATGATTGCTAAGTTTGATGCTCAGATTGTCTTTCCATTGTTTAGGAATATCTGGGATACTCCAGAATCTACCTAAAAGGTCTTCGGACACAGCATCTTTATCATCTCCATCAATCTCGTCATCTTTGGCTTTGATACTACCCTGATCCCTGAGTTTATGCTTTCTGGCTTGCAGAGTACATATAACTTTGGCATAATCATAGATTGACATTCTCTCTCCGGTAAATATGTGATAGGTACTGATACCATTCCAGTAAATATCCGAAGGCTTTCGTTTCAAATCAGCTCCAGCAGAGGACCCAATTATCCCTTCCTCCCCATCTTTCATCAAAATTGGTATCAGATCTGTTTCTTGTTTATGCAGATTGTTAATGAACTCGTCTGCTGTGTTTATCTTCTGATCTTCAAGCTTATAAAGGAGATAGGGCACAATAAGAAAGTACTTAGCTCGGGTTTGGATGGTCGAAGTCCCGGGGAAAAAGATATTGGAAAAGGCATCTCTAACGACACCTATTCCTAGCTCATCTATTGCTTCTGGCTCGGTGAGTAGATGCATTACGCTGATTACTCTATTGCGATGTTCTTTGGAAAAATCAATCCAACCTAATTGTACTTTTGACATTTAGTCCCCTCCTTCTACAATTACTTTAATCTGCTTCAAGAGCATTAGAATGATACCATTTAAAGTAGTTTTAGCCCACAAACCCTCTTGAAATCGTTCCTGACGATTGATGAAGATAAATATTGCTTGAAGATGTCTAAAGCTAACCAACTCTATTTCTCTCATTAACTGAGTAAAATTCACTATATCAATACAGTCTAGGCAATTTACTATCATCAGGTCAGATCCGTTTATGCATCGCATGAAGGACTCACCCTTTGCGGCATTCCCCAAATACGTCAATGAGTTAAGAGTAACTAGCCCTTTGCCATTCTTGTCACTTTCTGATTCGAAATAACTGATGTATTCAAGAAGATGAGCATTTAAATTCATCCCGGGCTCCATTTAATAATTCTGAACTTCATTTTTTCTAAAGCTCTCGTCCTTGATAACTGGTAATTAATTTCGCTTATGCAGTAGTAATTTTTTTTCTTTGATTTACTTTTAATGTATTTGTCAAGTAAAATATCGCTTTGTCAAATCTGATGGTGGTAAACAGCATCCAAGACAAATATTGAAAGTTGGCTGAGGAGTGAAACCGAGAATGCATCCAAGAATCAGTTACCTTGCATCTTATAAATCGTTTTTCCCCAAGCGTTAAATCCTAAATGGCAAAACCCGTTCCAAGGAATTTGCAGTTATCGTGTCAGAATTTACAATTTTCGTTGATCTTATTTGCAGAAATCCTTTCACAAACTAAATGAACAACACTTGGAAAAGAGGAGTTAGGATGTACTAAGAGGCGACGAAAAATTTCTTCTCCCTCTTTGAGTGTCTCCGGAATTTAAAAGTGCACCAGAAACGGAACTATAAATTGCTGGCGTCTTGGTTTTTCGGGATAATGAAATTAACTACTTTCTAAGGTAATTCAGAATTGCCAATGATTCCTGTTTTTCCATAGTCGGACAAATTGATTTCTTGAAAACCACGCTCATTAGACAGAATCTACAAATCCCCAATACTAAACGCTTCAGAGTGACTTGTAGCGTTTAGTGTTAGTAAAATAGACACTGAAATAATCAGTGATGCAATTAGGTGTTTCATAAATCCTCCCTTATTTGTTTATTTCATCCGGACTATTCTGACCAGATGTTTCTTATTGCTTGAGTCCGTAGCTTGCAGGATGTAAACTCCTGAGCTTACGGGATTTCCCAACCTATCATTCCCGTTCCAAGTAAAGGAATCAATGCCCGGAAGATCGACCTCAAATATCAATCTTCCCTTCACATCAAATATCTTTAGATTTGATATCTTATGCTTACCAGCATCCTTGGTTAGGGAGATTGTCATAGCACCATTGAAAGGATTGGGATAACAATCCATTCTAAATTCTGAAGTTGGTAAGACATCGTCATCTATTGCGGTGTAACTCTGGCTAAGGATCTTGACATAGCTGGGTAGACTAGTACTTGAATGGTTAAATGCTAAAATCAGAAATTCGTTGTATCCGTCCTGATTCATGTCTCCCAGTACATAGCTACTGCTGCCATAATAGTGGGTCTCGCTATAATCTGAGTTTAAGAAGTCTATGTTCAAATCTAATGTTGGGCTCGTTTGTTCTAAAACACAAATGCAGTCATAGTTCTCTGTCGTTCCAGGAATGAATTGCGAGTAGAATAACAAGTCAGAGTATTGATCATCAATTAGGTTACAGTATGAACGAAGCCAGAAAACATCTGATAGGTTAAAATCAACTTCAAATGAGGTAAGTCCAGCCCACGCAGGTTGTCCATACATAATTTTTAATTTTCGCCCTAGAGCGGAATTGTGCTGCATTGTAATATCGGATTTCCCATCTCCATTTAAATCACCATTGGCAATCATGCTTGAAATAGAGCTTTCACTAGCATAACTAGCCACCTGAGATTCATACACAGGCACATTACTCAAATTGACCCCACCCGAATATATCTTCAAGTCATAGACATATCCCTCCGTCGCATCCGGAGGTGGAGGTGTTCGCCTCTGGCTACACAAGATAATGTCATCAAAACCGTCGCCATTTATGTCACCGGAATCCATAAATCTTCCCAAGTACTCATAAATATTACTGCCTCTGATATGTAATGCTGGAGTTGTGCTAAAAGGGGTTCCACCCAAAAAGACATAAACATTGCCCCAATTCTCATATTGTGGTCCTTCAGCATAGACAAGCAGGTCGTTTATTCCGTCACCATTGATGTCGCAATGAGTGATGAGCTTCTGTCCAAAACACAAATCCCAACTCTGAGTGTAGCCAAAAGGATATCCATCAATAAAGACATCTGGCTGTGCAGAAAGAGTCGTTCCTCCCCAATAAATGGCTATAGCTCCTTGATGAATCCACCCATAATACTTTATGCCTACTACCAGATCGTTTATTCCATCACCATTCAGATCACCAGCATAGGCAAGGCTATATCCGAATCCTCCACTTATCCCGGGTGGATTTGTTAGGATTTGATCAGGAACAGCGTTGCTATCTGGAATGCTATGATAGATATAGATATCAGCGTCAACATCGCCAATTGTCCAGTATCCAAACACCAAATCAGGTCTTCCATCACCGTTTATATCGCCACCTGGGTCTGTCGCGCTGATCCCCGCAATACTACCTGTGAGATCAAATCGCACAATTTCTTGTAGAGATGCCTGACCATAGTACTTTTCAATGGGAAAAAAGCAAAACAGAGCAATAATAAAATAAGCTGTCTGTGCAAAGTGTTTCATCTAATCTAACCTCTATATACGATAAATATCTAAACAATCTATCACCAATAGACAGAAGAATACGACAAATCCAATAATTCGATTCGTATCGCCTTTCAATAATTCCAAGCTAAAACAATCTTTATTATTGTTCAATTCTATGTCAAGAACTTCTTTCCAAATCATGTTGCATCCTTATGCATCCTTATTTATGAGAATACAGGGATGTGCTTTCATTGCTCCGAATCAATGATCTAGTAACTTCAAGGAGCATAAATGTAAGCGAAATTGATGGATAGAATCAATGAGCAGATTGTTAGGCATGAAGGTCTGAGGATGAAACCATACCGCTGTACGGCAGGTAAGCTAACCATCGGTATCGGGTGTAATCCTGGCGATTGTGTGATATCCCAATCAGAAGCTTACATCATACTTATCAATGACAACATAACTGCGAGAAGCAGCTTCAGGTGAAGATTCCCGAGGTTTACAAAATGTCGGCTGAATTTAAAAGTGCACCAGAAACGGAACTATAGATTGCACCAGTCAAAGTATTAACTAAACTATCTTCTGATAAGAAGATCAAGAGGCACAAGTGAAAGGAGTGAATATGTATAACCAAGTTCAGTCACTGCTGCGCCTGTCAAAGAGCCAGCGCCAAATTGTCCTGGAGTTGAGAATAACTTTATAAACCCTCCATTCCAGTACGGAGCAATACCTTCATTAAAACTAAAAATATTAATCTTATCCCCAGGTAGCAAAGTATTTATATATCTTCTCGTTAGTTGTTGAAGGTTTACGCATTCTCCTGCCATACTCTGTGAAAGATCAAGGGCTAACACTACATCAATCCCATCATCAAAAACAGAGAAACCGGGACCACTTAGTCCATCAAAACCATCCCGGACATTTGCCCCGTTATAGGCAAAATGCAGCACCCCATTATTGCCAATATCAACTAGGATGTCGTAATCTTCTACATCTGAAGCAGTCATTACAGGAGTGCTGGAATACCACACTCCATCATTATCTGAAGTACCAGATACCTGACAGATGATTGCATTTAAAGCTGATATATTCATCCCATCAGTATAATTCTGATCCTCAACAACATAAACCGTAAGAGGAGTATTCTGGGGGCAGTTTGTGACTTTCACATAAACCGGATCACCTATCCGAAACATATTCTTATCCCTACCATTGGGAGGGTTGGATACCCCAGCACTGATAACTTGGGGTGTGAAATGAAGACCTCTGTCTGAATAGGCTTTATCAATTATTAACTGATTCGCTGTTGTTGAATTCCTCATGAGGATATTGTAGAAATACCGGGGCTTATATCTCAAGGAATCAGATGGTGAAACATCGATTATAAGTCTATCAATAAGAAACTGGGTAAACTCCCCTATGTTATTTTTTATTTCCCACCAGGCGGAAGCTAATGGGTAACGACAATAATATCTGGTATAAAAGTCTTCGTTAAGTGTGTCGCTCTGATAGTAATTTGACTGAACGCTGGAAACCGAGAAGTTCCTAATGTCGTGGATACCATTCAACTCATTGACATATATATGTGAGTTAATCACAGCACAGGGCAAATAAACTGCAAATGCTTCATCCATAGCACGGAGCGCGCTGTTACTATTATGAAAAAAGTTATTCTCTAGTTTATCATAGATGAAAGCATGGCTTAACTCATGACGCGATACATGAGAGAATTGGCCAATGTCGTAGCGAATGTGAATTTCCCAACAGCTTGGATCGCAGTATCCAAGATCAATTATTTGAGAATTACTGATTATTTTCCAACCAAATGAATTGGAAACGGATGACATGCTGTTAAGCGTGAAAAACTGATCCAAAATATGGTAATAAATGTTAGTTGAGTTACATTGGTTATCAGGAAAATGTGCCCTGATGGTGTTGCCACTTACAAATATATTACTGCTGTCTGCCTTAACAATAAGATTAGTATTTGGATATTCACACAGAGAAAGAATCTGGCCGTATTCAAGCTCTATAGATAAGTTACTATAGGTGCTGTCGTTTATCACTACAAACCCAGAAGTGTCTGTATATCCGATAAAATTATCGGTCATGACCTTGATGTTTGATAGAGTGCTATTAGGTAACTGAAGAATGTTACTACTTGTGTATGCTGTCTCATAAATGTCACCAGTAACGTAGCAGTTATCGTTTGCAATCTTGATTTTTCTAGTGTATATGACCTCTCCAGTAGTTGGATCAACATAATTCACTCCGCCTCCAAAACTTACAAGATAGCATAGTTTAAACTCGACCACCCCAGACTCATATTCTATGGGAGCATAAACTAATTTTATATGCCTACGGAACATCCAATGATTTCTATCGAAATCCTCATTAGTGTCGTAGCGTTGTAAGACAGCATTTATCGCTTGATCCTCTGTGATATTGACTTGGACAATCTCAGAACTTATGTCTGCTGTGGCATCTGTAATACTGAATTTCGAAATAGCGAAATTAAAATGAATTCTTAAGGATCCACCACCTTCAACCCGGTATCCATTAACCATTTGCCTATAGATAATACTTGATCCTAAATTATTGTGTACTATCTTATCTTTATAAAGTTGTCCCTCTTGTGCAGAGATATAGGGCTTTACTTTGGCAAGAACCCGATCAAAGACCTGCTTCATATAAACGGTATCTTGCGGAGCTGTAATAACTATATCTCTAAAATTTCCGATTATGTGGGAGAACTTCATATACTGGTAATTATAAGTGATATCTCCCTCAAAACCTGTTTCGGCTTTGAATCTTGCAGCCCTTTCGTTCAGGATTGCTTGCTTTTGGATGTATTCCTCTGTTTGCTCATAAGGTAATCCTATCAAAGTGACTACAATAAGCAATAGACAGAATAGGCAAAACAAATACTTTTTCATCATTCCTTATACCTGAGTTTGTTCATTATTTTTTTGAGTTTTAAATCTCATATAAGCAAACAATCTGATTAGATATGCATATTTATAGGATAAATAATCTACTGATTCTTGTCAATAAAAAAGTTGAGTATTTGCGAAAAAACCCTAAGAGATATTGATCCTACACTTCACTTAAAAATAAAAACCATCTAAAAGTATGGATGGCAGATAGCTGATTGCTGTTAAATACTCTGCTATTACCATTGTATCTCGGTGAGTGTCGGCGGAATTTAAAAGTGCACCATAAACGGAACTATAGATTGCACCAGTCGAAGTATTAACTAAACTATCTTCTGATAAGAAGATCAAGAGGCACAAGTGAAAGGAGTGAATATGTATAACCAAGTTCAGTCACTGCTGCGCCAGTCAAAGAGTCAGCGCCAAATTGTCCTAGAGTTGAGAATAAATCAGAGAACAGTAACTAAGTTGTCCCGTTATGATATAGAAGAGGCTTGTGAGTATTTCAAGCAAGGAGTTCAGAGGAGAAGTGGTTTTGATTTCACAAAGCCGTTCATAGAGGACAAGTTGATCACTTATATAGTTTTCACATTTAAAAGGCATAAATATTTTCCTGTCTGATGTTGATTCCTGCAAAAAAAGTAGTCCGGAGAAGTTTATGGGATATAGCTGTTGGACTTTAAGGGAAAAAATGTTAATGAGAAAAGTAAGTGGCAAAGAAAGAATTTGCCTTTCCCTTATTTTCTTATTGCCTGTTCATAATTTATCGTGTCTAAAATTAAAATTTATTTTAGGTTGCCATAACTTATCTTGCTATTTGCGAGAACTTTACCTTTTTTTAGACAGTGCATTATTTCACGCTGAGTTGAATCTTTTATGCTACATTAACATTTCTTTAACGATTCCCTAACGAAGTTAAAGCAGTGTTACGGAATCGTTACGGCAGTGTTAGGGGAGCGTTAAATAAGTGATTAGGCAACAGGCAGTTATACTAAGTCCACAAAGTAATTTTATAAATCAAAATGATGAACGAAGCATAGCTTCTGTCTTTTTAATTTCCTTCCGGAAAAAGCTGCGTTTATTATATGTCTGTGAACTACGAAACCATCGGGTAAAAGAAGCAAGTTAGTCATCCAAGGAATGGATAAATGAAGGATACCTTCAAAGCGAGGGAAAAGTTCTCCGATGGCGCTTTTACACCAACATTTGAAACTCAACCAGGATTTCTTTAATATTGCCTAACCCTTCCTGTATCTGTATATTTTTCCTGTATTATAAATCATTAAATCCCTAAAATCCCTTTTATACTGTTGAGTCCAAACCTATTTTATCCTCATTTTCTGTCAGCCCGAAAAGTTCCGGATTATCTTTTATAAACTGTTTATGTAACCCCCAAAAAGCCGACTCCTCATCCTTTTTTCTTTTTAAATGAAAATATCCGATCAAAGAGACAACATAAGCACTAATAGCATCTATAATCAAGTCCTTCATCGTATCTTTAACCCCCAAACGAGTATCAAAAATACCATAGACCTGTTCCAAATTCCGTGCTTTTTGCATATTTACACCAAAAATAGAATCAACGCTATATTCAAAAATTTCCCAAACTGCACATATCATTATCGCAAAACAGAAACTAAACAGCGCCATAAATTTCGCACTCAATTTCACATCTACTTTATAATCCTTATTCATAGAATAAATTAAAATAAAACCTGAATAAGTTAAAATTACCGCGGAAGCCGTATGCAACATCCTGTCCCACCAGTTAAAACGATAAAAATAGCGATGAATTTCTCCTAAATACATTGAGGCAAAAATAAATAGTAAAATTATAATTTGCAGTGAAGTAGGAATTCTAATCGCAATCCTTTTCTCTAAAACCGTCGGTAATATAAACAGCAATAAAGTCATAAATGCTGACCAAAATGTCTCCCATTCTTTAATATACAGATTGTAACCGATAACTAAACAGGTTAACAGAATAAAGAAATAACGCAGATATTTTTCTAACTTTTGGGGGTTTATCTTCATTGTTCCATCTCCTAAGTTCCTATCGTCATTGTAACAATTCTCAAAATCAGTAACCAGTTGTCAAGCTAAAGATTCAAAACTTCAAATCCCCTGACTTTTAAGCTCTTAACTATTCCTAATACTTGATTGCTTATTATCTCGTATATCAGCAAAATGCCGTTAGCGATGGCGGCGACCTACTCTTCCACACAGTTGCCCGTGCAGTACCATCGGCGCAGACAAGCTTAACTGCTGTGTTCGGAATGGGAACAGGTGTATCCTTGCTGCTATAACCACCATCGC
>JALOCJ010000020.1 GCA_023227825.1 Candidatus Cloacimonas sp.
TTTGGAAAAATAAGAGAGAGGCTTTGAATTAGCAATTTTATTAGATTGCCGGTGTAGCTCAATGGTAGAGCAGCTGAATTGTTTTCAGCAGATGGAGCGTTCAATTCCTCCCGCCGGCTTCTTATTCTTTCGGTCTATGAGTTTTGATAGGCCTTATGAAGAAAGTAATTTGCAAATATTAGCCGAGATAATAAAAGAATAGACTGCTAATTGAAGGAAATAGGTTAAGGTCCGGCAAATAATTAAATAAACTAATTCAGATTGCAAGATGACCAGACTCAGAGGAAATCTTGACACTTCTCCCATAAAGTTGAGGTTTAAGATGAGTCTTTATAACTTAAAAAAAGGTAGGGAATAATGGAAGGCATAACTGGAATAATTGGGCCAGACAAAGAAAAGAAGGCTTCATTTTTGCTGGATAAAATGGTCAGCCCAATGTTCTTAGAAGAGTTTTATGCTTCTGATACTATTTATGATGAAAACTTGGGTCTGGCAGCAGGCTGGGTCTTTATGAAAGATTCCGGCGAAGCCCCTATGCCCATTTGGAATGAGAGCAAAGAAATATTCATAATTTTAGCGGGCCAAATATATTTTCAGCCAGAGACTGTTGAATGGTTGGAAAAGAGGGGGCATGCTTTTACCAGAGATGGTTATAATTATTTAGTTCACCTTTATGAAGAGAAAGGCAAAGCATTTGTCGAGGAGATAAATGGACAATTTGCTGGTTTATTGGTTGATCGAAGAGAAAATATAATCTGTATATTCAATGATCGTTATGGCTTTGGACGAATTTATTACAAAAAGGTTGGCGATCAACTTTTCTTTTCAACTGAAGCTAAATCATTATTAAAAGTATTTCCTGATACTCGGGAATTAGATCCTGTTGCTCTTTCTGAATTATTAACTTGTGGTTGTACCCTCAGAAACCACTGTTTATTCAGGAATATTTCAATTCTGTCTCCAGGAAGTTTGTGGATATTTGAGCGAAATTCTAATAATAAGAAATCTCGTTATCTATCTGAAGGTCTTGTTCGGGAAGATGAATCGATTGATAAAGAAGGTTATTATCAAAGAATAAAACTGACTTTCAAGAAAACGCTGCCACGATATTTTGAACCTAATAGAACCTTGGGTATGTCACTAACCGGAGGGAAGGATACAAGAATAATCTTAGCGTTTGCAGACTCATTTAAGCCCGATCTGAAGTGTTATACGTTCGGGAGTATTTATGGGCAAAACAGGGATGAAAAAATAGGGGAAATAATTGCGAGAAGTTGTGGTCTTTCCTTTTCGGTAATTAAGGTTGGCAGTGAATTTTTCAGATTGTTTCCAACTTTGGCTAAAAAGGCTGTTTATATAAGTGATGGATTAATGGATGTTAGTGGTGCGGCGGGGCTTTATGCTAATAAGATAGCAAGAGAAATATCGCCAATAAGAATAACTGGAAATTATGGGCAAGAGATATTCGAAGGCTATGTCGCTTTTAAACCAAACAGTATTGCTGAAAGATACGCCAATAAAGATTTTAAACCATTTTTAAAGGTAGCCAGCGATAATTATCAAGAGGAAAAGGCAAATTGTGATAAATTCACCTTTATTCTCTCTAAACAGTTTCCGTGGCATCACTACACGAGATACAAACTGGAAAGATCGCAAATGATCATTCGCTCACCATTTATTGATAATGACCTGGTCAATACAGTTGCTAATGCACCTTCAGTAATAAGGGAAGCATTCCAGGATATTCGTGCTAGATTGTTTCAAGAAGGAGATTCGTTTCTTGCAAATACTGAGACCGATATGGGATATAAATATGGTGATTGTTCTTGGAAGCGAAAGTTATCTATGTCATTTCAAGAGTTTATGGCTAAAGCTGAATATGCTTATGACTATGGGATGCCTGGATGGATATCTCTAATAGATTATATGGTTAAGCCATTTCATTTAGAAAAAATGTTTCTTGGACGGCACAAATATTATCATTTCAGGGTTTGGTACAGAGATATCTTTGCCAATTTCATAAAAGAAATTCTTCTTGATAAGAAAACGCTAAGGCGAGAATTCGTTAATAAGACGGCAGTAGAAAAAATCGTCTTAGATCACACCAAGGGAATCAACAATCATACACTGGAAATTCATCAGCTTTTGACCTTAGAGCTTACCTATCGCTTCTTAATAGAAGAAGTGCAACTATAGTGAAAACACTTTTAGTTCAATTTGGTTAAAAGACAGAAAAGGATTGTCGATGATCTTTAAATTAGGCAAGATATTATTAGTTTATTAGGTTCGTGTTATTTCTTTAAAGTTACCAACCTTTGTCAGGTTTAGGAGCTTGAAATATTCATTGCTTTGAATATAAATAAACTCTCTATCTCTATTCGGGTGTACCATTATCTCGACGTTTTTGATCCTAGAAAGAGTGATAAACTTCTGCAAGGTTTCCAACTCCATTAGCGCAGAAAGACTATAAAAATAGTCTGTCGAAATATATCTATAATTGATAAAATGATCTAGTATCCTTCTGTATAAGATGTCCAATGGATCCTTTTCTCCCCAGTTGAACGTAAATGTTCTGCGGACCGGCACCTGGCGTGGCAATAAATTAGATAAAATAATATTAGAGCAAAGGTGCATATGATGATGTCCATTATAGAAATTGGGATTTTTCCCGTAAAGCCTGTAAAATTCCTCTTGTTGGGCTCTAAAAACGAAATAGAATGAATCCCTTAAAAAAGGATTATAGATGAGTTGGCCAAACTTTGACGAAAGAAGATATGACGAAATAGCATTCTGATGGGCTTTTAATTTGGAGCTTACGTTAGAGGCTGAAAAAGGAAGAGTAAAATTTAAATGGAGTCCAACCTCTAAGTTCAATTCAGCTGCACTTTCTGCTGCCCGCATTGTATCTTTCATAAAGACCATTGCGCTTGCCGAGCTTATTCTTTGCATACTAAATGAAGACAGAATACGATCTGTAACTTGTTTATCCAATCCGAGATCGTCTGCCGTTATTATAAGCATGTTTGTTATATTAATATCATCTCAACTATCAACAATTATATAAAAACCCGAAATTAGTTCAAATAAATCAGAAGTGTATATTGATGATGTGGGCAGGGATCTGGTTTAAAAAATAAATGGATTTCTTTCTTAATTTATAAGGCTATATTCATTGATATTATAAGTTAATCATATTAGAATATAAAATTGTATCAGGAAGGATTTAGTGTTTAGGCCATCTCTAAAATGAACCCTTATGTTTCTATTTGTATTTGTACTTTTCGGCGACCAGAAAAATTAAAGAATCTGCTTTTTTATTTAATAAACCAAATCGATGAGCAAATATATCCTGTGGAAATAATAATTGTGGACAACGACAATAACAAATCCGCTAAGCCTATTGTAGACAAAATAAAGACTACAAGCCATATCAAGATAGACTATTATTGTGAGTTAATTCAGAACATTTCTCTGGCCAGAAACAAGGCTGCGTCTGTAGCTAAAGGTGAACTCATAATTTTTGTTGATGACGATGAATACCCCTCAAATAAATGGCTCAGTAATCTTCTTTTATTTTATAACAATAATATTTGTGATGGTGTATTTGGACCTGTGAAGCCAGCATTTGAGGTTCCTCCGCCAAGTTGGATCATAAAAAGCAAGATATTTGATAGGCAGGAACACCCATCGGGGTTTATTGCTCAGGTGGGGGACATGAGAACCGGTAATGTGTTACTCAAGAGGAATTTACTATTAGAAGATAGAAATGCTTTTGATCCAAAATATGGTTTAGTTGGCGGTGAAGATACCGACTTTTTTAAGAGAATGACTGAGCGCGGACATAAATTCTTGTGGTGCCAGGAGGCCACCGTCTTTGAAACAATTCCAAAAGAAAGACTAACCATTGACTATCAGATTAAGAGAGCTTTAGGAAGAGGAAAATTTTGGTCAATGATGACCCCATTTGCTAGCTTTTCTAATTTGAGGTCATTGGCAGCTATTATATTTTATTTTTGCATGTCTCCTTTTATCATGATGAGAGGCCTTTCTTCTTTTAATAGGTATCTTATCAAAGCCAGCGACCACTTAGGGAAGCTATTAGGCTACTTGAGAATTAATAGAATAGAACAATACAAATAATAGCATTGTAGTAAAAGTTAGTGGTAGGAATTGGAAAAGCGGTCCAACAATTGATAAATCAAGAAGCCGCCTTTTTCCAGTTGTGACTCCAAATTACTATAGAGGAATAGCCAGGTTAAAGGAAAGGCTGTAAGAGACAAAATTTAAAGAATGTCTAGCAATTGAAGAGCCGAAAGGGAGAGAACTATAATGGTCTATCATATTCAGACCAAAAGTGGTCGCAAAATAATGTGTGTTTCCTTAGAATATGATAGGAGGAAACACAGATGAAAAAACGGAAGACTTATGATGACCAGTTCAAAGCCAGGGTAGTGTTGGAGGCGGTCAAGGGAGAGAAGACCATTTCTGAGGTAGCAGCTCAGTTTGAGGTTCATCCTAACCAGATAATGAAGTGGAAGAAGCAGCTTTTAGAGAACGTAGGGGGTGTATTTTCAAGGAAGCAAGAGCCTGAGGTAGACGAGATGAAGGAGTTGATAGATAAGCTGTACAAGAAGATTGGGGAGCAGGACATAGAGCTTGAGTTTTTAAAAAAAAGTACAGGCAGCTTCAGAACCTGTAAAGAAGGATATGGTAGAGAGGGAGAACGAGGATTTGAGTATTCGGAGGCAGTGTGAGCTTCTGGCTCTTAACCGTTCTTATCTTTACTACGAGCGGGTGGGGCTGTCGGCAGAGGATCAGAGGGTACTTCAGGAGATGGATAAGGTTTACCTGGATTTTCCAAGTTATGGCAGTCGGAGGATGAGTCGGGAGCTCAGACGTCGTGGATGTAGAGTTGGACGGCTCAGGGTGAGGAGTCTGATGAGGCTTCTGGGGGTAGAGGTGATTTATCCGAGGAAGAGATTGTGTATCCCAGCCAAGGATCATCAGATTTATCCTTATCTACTCCGAGAGGTTGAGACAGATCGCCCAAATGTAGTCTGGGCAGCCGATATTACCTATATCAGGTTGAATTGAAACATGGCTTTGTTTATTTGGTGGCGGTGATGGACGTTTTCAGCCGTTATATTATCTCCTGGCAGCTATCCGATACGTTAGAGTCTGGTTTTTGCTGTGAGGCCCTGAAAGAAGCTCTGGA
>JALOCJ010000023.1 GCA_023227825.1 Candidatus Cloacimonas sp.
TATTATATGCTGAAGCTTGAGCTAATGGAGTAACCACAATATCGTTAATACATACATGTGCAGGTCTTGTAATAATGTAATGAATAACGTCAGCAATATCCTCAGCACATAATGGTTTCAATCCGTGATAAACTTTATCAGCTCTAGTCTTATCGCCATGGAAACGAACCTCCGAAAATTCGGTATTCACAAGACCTGGAGCCACCTGAGAAACTTTTATTCCCTGAGACAATAAATCTATCCTCATAGCTTTAGTCAGAGCATCAACTGCATGTTTTGTTGCACAATAGATGTTTCCGTTAGGATACACTTCTTTGCCTGCAATGGAACCTATATTTATAATATGTCCTGATTTTTGGTCAATCATCAATGGCACAACTTTTCTTGTAAGATAAAGCAATCCTTTTATGTTTGTGTCAATCATTTTCTCCCAATCATCAATTTGACCTTCTTGAACTGTATCGAGACCTGAGGCTAAGCCTGCATTATTAATTAGGATATCTATTTTTTTAAAGTTTGCTGGCAAAGAATCAATAGAATTACAAACTTCAGAATTGTTACGAATATCAAAATTTAGAATCTCCACAATAGCTTCAGTTTCTGATTCAATATTGTTTTTAATTTCCATTAATCTATCTTGTCTGCGACCAGTAATAATTAGATTGAAATTATTTTTCGCAAGAAGAAATGCAGTTGCTTTACCTATACCTGCTGTTGCACCAGAGATTAATACTGTTTTTTTCATTTTCAAGTTTCAATTTAATATAACTATTTAAAAGTAATCTATTCTAACAAAAAAGAGGCTGTCTAAAAAGTATTTAGGCAGCTTTTTTTATTAATAATTTGTTGTTAATAAAAAGGTTGCAACATTTCTGCTGCAACCAGCTTAGTCTCACTAAATTTTATTAATTTAGTGTTGAAACAAAAAAGCTATGGCAAAAGTAATATTTAAAGAATTAGTGAGCAATCAAATTGTTCTTTTTCCTGAAAACATTTCGGATAGAATTCCTGAAAATCATCCAGTTCGTTTGGTAAATCATATAGTAGACCAGTTGGATATTACCAATATAATAAATAAATATGTTGGAGGCGGTACGAGCAGCTATCACCCACGAATGATGCTTAAAGTTTTATTTTACAGCTATTTAAGTAATGTTTATTCATGCCGAAAGATTGAAAAAGCATTGCAGGAGAATATTTATTTTATGTGGTTATCAGGCAAATCCGTTCCTGATTTTCGAACAATAAATAATTTCAGGGGCCAAAGATTAAAAGGAGAAATACAAAATCTTTTTGCTGAGATAGTTAAATTGTTGCAAATTAGTGGCTATGTTAGTCTTGAAGTTCAGTATATTGATGGAACAAAAATTGAGTCTGCATCCAACAAATATACTTTTGTGTGGCGAGGTTCTGTTGAGAAGAATAAGGTCAAATTAGAGACAAAAATCGCATCCATACTAAAAGATATCGATAGTCAGATAAAGGAAGACTCCAAAGAACAAAATAAAGAAGAAATAAGAAAGTCTATTGATACAGAAGAACTTAAATCAAAACTATCAGAGTTAAACAAAAAGCTTAAGACTAAAGATAAGTCAACACAAAAACAGCTTCAGGAACTTCAACAAAATCTGTTACCACGCTTGGAAAAGTATGAAAATCAATTGGAGATTATGGGCAATCGCAACAGTTTTAGTAAGACCGATCCTGATGCAACATTTATGCGGACCAAAGAAGATCACATGATGAATGGTCAGTTAAAAGCTTGTTATAATCCTCAGATATCAACAGAAAATCAATACATTACACACTATAGCATACATCAGACACCAGGAGACACAACTACATTAGTTGGCCACCTTGAATCATTTGAAAGTTATTATGGTTACCAAAGCAATGTTGTTGTTGCGGATGCAGGGTATGGCAGTGAAGAAAATTACGAATATCTTGAAGAAAAAGGAATAGAAGCATATGTTAAATATAACTATTTCCATTTAGAGCAAAAAAAGAAAATTAAAAACAATGCTTTTCTAGTTCAAAACCTTTACTACAACAGCGATGAAGACTATTACGTTTGTCCTATGGGACAACATTTGATTAGAGTCGGACATGGAACTAGAACTTCTGATAATGGTTACAAATCTGAGGTTACATATTACCAAGCTGCCCGTTGTATAGGTTGCCCATTAAGAGGTATGTGCCATAAAGCGGAAGGGGTTAGACTTATTAGTGTTAACCATAGACTTAAGGAATTAAAAGCAAAAGCCAGAGATTGTCTGATGAGCTCTAAAGGTTTATTCCACCGAAGTAAACGACCAATCGAACCAGAAGCAGTTTTTGGGCAATTAAAATCAAACAATAAGTTTAACAGATTTACTCTCAGAGGTCTCGAAAAAGTAAATATTGAATTTGGATTAATGGCGATTGCTCATAATTTAAGGAAATTGTCTGCATAAAAGCGACAATTTTCTATTTTTTGTCCAAATAAGACCACTTATTTAGAACAATTTTAGAATTATGAAACATTTATACTCTATCAGAAAAATATTAAGAAATTAAAACTGGTTAAAGCAAATTTGAGCTTTTAATAAAAAAAAGAGGCTGTCCACTTTTTAGACAGCCTCTTTTTT
>JALOCJ010000001.1 GCA_023227825.1 Candidatus Cloacimonas sp.
TTCGGGGCGAATTTTTGTTTTAACTCTAAACCGAGCTTCAGCCTTGACAGTTGAAGGCAGCGAACAAAATTTCCTGTTGCCTCAAAATATAGTTGCAATCACAAAAGAATCGGTTTAGAGTCAAAACGAACTGCTTGTTTTGACTTACAATTTTGCCACTGCCCTTTCTGTAACTACAACCCTCAAATTACAAACACTAACAACCGTGCTACAATTGGTCTCCTTATTTCAAAATTGTGAGTTAAAACAAGAACCCTATTTTTTCAGGGTCATATTATTTCCTTGCTTGAAACTGTCAATCAATTCTTTATCATCCCTTAATCACTCCTTAATTATTAACGCTTGATTAAGGTTTGATTAAGGAGTAATACACGAGCTTAAGTAAGAGAAAAAATAGCTTTTTCTTGCGGAGGAACGATGTCCTCGTTGTTCATAAGCTTCCGGCTTTTACGATGTCGGGTAGTCGGAGCTCGCTGAAGTTCCCCTTTTTTTATTCGGAGGAATTACATCTTGTCGTTCATAAGGTTGACCGTGAGGGTAACCTTATGATTTTGCCCTTCGGGCTTTTTTCCCCGGAAGAACGATGTCCTCTTCGTTCAATCTTAGCCGGTGTTTTTCTTTATCTTTTGCCTTTCAATAAGGGAATAAAGCGTGAGAGGTGGTTGACCAGGAGGTCAACCTTCCGGAAAAAAAGAGTGAGAGGTGGTTGACCAGGAGGCCAACCTTCCGGAAAAAAAGCGTGAGAGGTGGTTGACCAGGAGGTCAACCTTCCGGAAAAAAAGTGTGAGAGGTGGTTGGCCAGGAGGTCAACCTTCCTGTAACCTGGTTATTTTTAAGTGCAGGCAAGGTAATATGAGTAAAAAAAAATAAAGATGTAGGGCTTTCATTTTCCGAGGAGCTTACGCTGCCTTCGCTATTACTGTGTCGCTCTGAAGGGCTTTTGGGCGGAGGGCTGAGGGCGAAGAGCGGAGAGATTTTTTTGGAGGGGCTTACATTTACGAGGGGCTATCGCCGCCGTCACTATTACTTTGTCGCCCTACTGGCTTTAAGGTATCATACTTCATTCGTTCTTGACAAAAAGGATTTGTTTTTTTGCTTGGTATGAAAATAGTGGAGATAAGCGATGGAAAACCGGATTTATGAATACTTCAGTGTATTCATAATGGCGTGGCTGTTGGTGTATAGTTTAACGCCTTTCATCATTCGTTTGGCAAGTGCTTTGAACTTTGTAGATAAGCCCGAAGCTCGTAAAATACACTTGAAAAACATTCCTCTTTTAGGAGGTTTGAGTGTAGCCACCGGTTTTGTATTGCTGTGTATTTATGATGTATTAATTTCTCCGGGACGATATTTAGATAAACCGATGCTGGGTTATTTAGCTGGTTCTATTATAATTGTGTTAATAGGAATAATTGATGACCACAGAGGAATGAAACCGGTGGTCAAATTAGCGGGTCAGATAGGTGTAAGTTTGATATTTATTTTTTCTAATTTCCAAACAGGTGAACTGGGTTTGATGTTTGGCAGCATTTATATCTCTCTACTGATTATGTTACTTTGGATGGTAGGACTGATGAATGCCTTAAATTTTTTGGATAATATGGATGGTATAATAAGTGGAATGGCAGGCATTTTAGGGCTGGGTTTTTTTGCTTTTGCTTTAGTAAATACAACCCAGGCAAATCAGGAGGCGATGGCTTTAATGGCACTCATAGCTCTTAGTTTTGCCGGTTCCGCTTTTGGTTTTCTGCCCTATAATTTCAATCCTGCACGCATATTTTTAGGTGATGCCGGCAGTATGTTTATCGGTTATTTTCTTTCCTCAATGGGGATTTTGATGGCTCGTTATGCAGCTAATCGTTATAATGACAGGTTTTTCTATTTGTTACCTGTGTTGTTTCTATCTTATGCTATTTTTGATATTTCGCTGGTAAGTTACACCCGGAGAAGGGATGGAAGACAAATAACACAAGGTGGTAGAGATCACAGTACACACAGAATGAATACTATTTTGGGTTCAGTTAAAATTACTGCCATAATGATTTATACAATCAATGTACTGATTGTGTTAACCTCAATAATTATTTTCCGCATCGGGAATAGACATTTACTGATTATAACAACTGTTATTTTTGCGGCATTCTTTTTATTCTTTGGGCGCAAGTTGGATAAGGTACCCATTGTGGTTCCGGCAAACCAGCAAAAACACAAAAAGGAGTAAATATGGAACTGACTATTTTAGGTGCAGGACCAGGAATGCCACAAATTGATAAACATCTTTCCAGTATCCTCATTCGTAAAGCAGAACAACTAATATTAGCTGACTGTGGAGATAGTTGTGCCCACCGTTTACTGGAACATAAAATTGAGGCAGAAGAACTGGATGCCATTTTTATTACGCATTACCATCCTGATCATATTGGTGGGATATTTATGATTTTGCAAATGTTATATCTGCAAAATAGAAAACGCGACCTTTTGCTGTTTTTGCCTGAACGGCTTGCATCTTTTTTGGAAATTTTACAATTAATGTATACTTATCCTCAAAAATTCGGTTTTAATTTGCTAATTCGGGATATGGAACAAGCAGAGCTTTATTTTGATTGGATTTATGCTGTGCCTAATGATCATTTATATAGGTATGCATCTATTATAAATGAACATAAACTTCCCAATCAAATGAGGTCCTGGTCACTCTGTTTTAGCGGGAAACAAGGAAAATTTGTTTACACCAGTGATATAGAGACCACCGACTGTATTATAGATACTTTAAAAGAGGCACATACCGTTTTAGTAGATGCAGGCCATCCAGAAGCGGAACAGATAATAAAACTGAAATATGCAGGAATAAAAAAAATAATACTGACACACGGGATAACCCCGGAATTGGAAAACAGAAAAAATGAACTGAATCCTGAGATATTTGAATTTGCCAGGGAAGATGTTGTTTACCAAATATAGAATCATTCTGCTGTTACTGCTCTTGATCGTTCTTAGCGGTTGTGAAATCAACCGTTTAAGAAGTGCGGAAGATCTGTATCAGAAAAATTATTATGCCGCAGCCATTGTGGAATTGGATGATCTGATTTTAAGCGCGGAAAATAGAGCTATTGCTACGCGTGCAGAAATAGTGCGTTCCAATTGTTATTCTGCTTTAGCGGAAGCGGCAGTGGAAAAAAAGAACTGGCCCCTGGCAATTCGTTTTTTCAAGCTGGCAAATTCAGATTCAGCAAATTTGCGTCTGGCAGAGATTTATCGTGACCTTTCTTTAGAAGCAGAAAAAGCAGGTAACCAGATAGTAAGTAAAACCTATCTGGATGCTATAATTAGAGAGGTTCCGGAAAGTCCTCTGATTCCTGAAGTTCTCTATCGCAGGATTTGTTATTTCGTAGATGTGAAATCAGATAATGAATCCGCGTGGAATGATTATACACGCCTCTATGATAACTATCAGAATAATCCTTATGAAATTCTGGCACGAAATTATGTAATGAGGTTTGTGCCGGGAAAATTGAAGTATGCTGAGGTCTTGAATGAACAGGGCTATTATGCCGATGCCTTAAAAGAGCTGTTTGAGCTATCCAAATATCCGGTTGTAGATATGGACCAGGTAAATAAACAAATTTCTGCCGTTTATGAAAAACAGGCAGAAGAACTGCTCAGCGAACAAAATTATATTGAAGCCGACCGTTTATTCAGAATTGCAATGCAATATTACCCTCAGAAAAAAGCCAGTATAACTAGCCGCCTGGAGTCCATCACTAATCTCTTTATCCAAAAAGGAAACAGTTTACTGGAAGCAGGTGATTTTCAAGGTGCCTTAGTGCATTATCGTAAGACCTTTGATATTATTCCAGATTATCCACCAGCTCTGGAAGCAATAGATCGTTTATTTACTATTCAGGAAAATATACGCAAAGCCGCTGAATTATGTAAACAAGGAGAACAACTGGAAGCAACAGGAAAACTAAATGAAGCAATGCAAGCATTTAATTCTGCTTATGCCTTAGACCCCAAACCGGAATATAAACAAAAAGCAAATTTAGTTCAAAACTTGATTGAAGCAAACAAGAATCCTTCCGCTTTTGCCCGCAGAATTATTACTGAATATAAGGGTGGATTATTAACTAAACGAATCCAAAATCAGAAGCAAGAACTGCTGAAACGCTATAAAGAAAACGAAATTCAAGACAGCGGATGGATATTGATGCTCTCTACGGGACAGTATAAATATGAAGCACGCTACGATTTACTTACACCTAATGAAACATATTTGTATGTGTGGCAAATCAATTTGAGAGACCGAAGCATTATACCTTTAAACAAACTCTCTGAGGCATTGATGCAATGAAGGCAAGAACTAAAACTGAGTCATTTCTTATTGAACGACAGGGATGTCGTTCTTCCGGAAGGTTGACGTCCCCGTCAACCAAGGATAAACATAATTTTGAACGACAGGGATGTCGTTCTTCCGGTGTAATGAAGGCAAGAACTAAAATGTTCATCTTCTTTTTGCTGTGTATAATTTCCGGCTCCCCGGTTCTTCCGTTAAAGGCACAGAGCTTTGATATACAGGCATTTTCTGATACCACTAAATACGGCTGGAAAAATTATCTGGATAGAAATGCCTATCGTCAGGACTTGAAACAGCGTCAGGATTTACTGCAGATTTATGAAATGGAAGCTCAACCCTTAAATACAAACATATTGAAATCGGCTATTATTCCCGGTTGGGGTCAATTCTCAACCAAAGAAAGCACAAAAGGAACTGTTATTTTAGGCACGGAAATAGTGCTGGCAGGAACTTCATTCTATTTTATGGATAGAGCTCTGAGTAAATATAAATTATATAAACAGGCAACACAGATAGATGAAATTGAACAATATTATAAGGATGCTCAAGTTCCCTATCAATATTCTTTTATTCTGATGGGTTTTGCTGGAATTATTTGGGCTTACAATATCTTTGATGTAATTCAATCTACGCAGGATTATAATGTCCGTTTGTGGGAAGAAATTATGGAACGCAGTAAAAGCGGTCCTGTAAATATTACTCCCGCAGGAATAGAAGTGAGGTTTTAGATGGCTAAACTTTTTGTAAAAATAATGCTTATTTTACTCACTGTTTTTCTTGGCTCCTGCAGTTTGAAACGCAGTAATCCTCTTGATCCTAATGGTAATGAAGATATTATAGTTCCTGAACCGGTTACCGGAATTACTTATACTACCTCTTCTCAAAATCAAATTCCCTGCTGGGTGAAAATAACCTGGACTGCCAACAATGAGAATAATACCGATGGATATTATATTTACCGGGGGATGGGTTATTATTCCTCTTATGCTTTAGTTGGCGATGTAACAACTAACGAATTTATGCATAGCAGTGCAGATGATCCTTCAGTTCAACCTAAAATAGATTATTTTTATCGGATTTCTGCTTATAAAATATGTCCGGAAGGCAAACTGGAAGGTCGTAGGTCTGAACCATATTGGGTTCGTATCCCTTAGCTATGGACCATAATTTTTATGCTTCCCAACTGAATGAAAGGCAGCTGGAGGTAGTTAATGATACAGAAAATCCTGTTTTAGTTCTGGCAGGAGCCGGTTCCGGAAAAACACGCTCCTTAATTTACAGGACTGCTTATTTGATTCAAGAAAAGAATGTTCATCCATGGAATATACTGATTGTTACTTTTACTAATAAAGCAGCCCGCGAACTGCAGGAACGCCTGGAAAAATTACTGAATATCCCGGTAAGATCTTTATGGGTTGGGACTTTTCACTCTATCTGCTGTCGCATTTTGCGTTTTGAAAGTATTCATCTACCATTTAATGCTAATTTTTCCATCTACGATGAAGATACTCAAAAATCGCTGCTGAAGAAGATTTATAAGGAATATGGCTTTGATAAACAGAACTTTCCTGTTAACCAAATTCTAAACCGCATCAGCCGCTACAAAAACAAACTAATGTTACCTGAAGATATTAAATTTCAAGGAGAAGATAAAGATAGCGAGTTTTCCGTTTTTTTGAATATTTACCGGCTTTATCAACAACAACTTTTACTCAATCAGGCATTGGATTTTGACGATATTCTGCTGTGGACAGCTAAACTATTGATGATGGATAATACAGTGCGGGAAAAATATCGCGCTCAATTTCAATATGTGATGATTGATGAATATCAGGATACAAATAAAGCCCAGTTTGAAATCGTGCATCAAATCGCTGGAGGACATCAAAGGGTTTGCGTTGTGGGAGATGATGATCAGGCAATTTACAGTTTTCGGGGAGCCAGTTTACGCAATATTCTGGAATTTGAAAGGGATTATAGCTCTGTGCATAGCATTCGCTTAGAACAAAATTACCGGAGTACGGGTAATATTTTGGCTTTAGCTAATGCTGTTATTGCCAATAACAGAAGAAGACATAGCAAAGAACTTTGGAGTGAACTTCCCCTTGGCGATAAACCAATACTTGCCGTTTATGAAAACGAAATTGACGAGGCAAATAAAATTACCGATGCTATAATGAAACTGCAGAGAAAAGGGATTCCTTTACGCGAAATTGCTGTTTTATATAGAACCAACGCTCAATCCCGGGTTTTAGAAAGTGCTTTAATCCAGGCAGAAATTCCTTACAGCATTGTGGGTGGAGTGCAATTCTATCAACGCAAGGAAATTAAAGACCTTCTGGCATATTTATATGTTTTAAGTAATCTGAATGATAACGAATCCCTTTTGCGGATTATTAATGAACCCGCAAGAGGAATTGGACAGACAAGTATCAATCGCTTGATCGGTTTTGCCAATAAAACACGGATTTCTCTTTTCAGAGCGGTTCAAAATGTGGAAGCAATTGAAGAACTGGGAAATCCGGCAAAAAAAAGAATCAGTGAATTCTGCCTGCTAATGGAAAGATGGCAGCAGAGCGTTTCCCGAAGACCTGCTCTGGAACTTGTGAAAACCATTGTGGAAGAATTGGGCTTAATTAGCCATTATCAGAATAGTAACGATCCTCAGGATATTGCCAGAGCAGAAAACCTAGTAGAATTTGTCACTTCCGTCAGTGAATTCAGTGAGCACTTCTATCAGGAATTTGAGCGCGAACCTTTAATTGCTGACTATTTACCTTTTGTGGCTTTGCAAACCGATTTGGACAGAGTGAAGGAAGGAATAGATTCCATTCGGTTAATGACTTTACATAACGCCAAGGGTTTGGAATTTGAAGCAGTGTTTATTGCCGGTTTGGAAGATGAACTTCTCCCACACAGAATGTGTATGAACAATCAGGAAAGCATTGAAGAAGAAAGACGCCTTTTTTATGTAGGAATTACCAGAGCAAAAAACTATTTGCATTTAAGCTATACAAAAAGTCGACGCTTGTATGATACCTTCTATTTTCCTGTTCCGAGCCAATTTTTGGCAGAAGTGAATTCCGGATTATTTTATTATTCAGATGGTGATTTTGGAATTGCACAGCCACCGAAACGAATGAAAAAACCGACTAAAGTTATTACTGAAAGCCAGAAGCATTATAGAATAGGCCAAAAGGTCTTTCATCCAGAATATGGGTTGGGAGTTATTTTAAATGTAGATGGAGAAGGAGATGATGCACGGCTGACAATATCATTCGGGAATAAATTGGCAAAGATAATTGGAAGCTATGTTAAGAGTGAAGAATAGTAAGATGGCGAGATAGCGAGATAGAGAGATAGTGAGATAGAGTGATGGCGAGATAGTGAGATAGCTAAAGTAAGGAAAATAGCTCTTTTGGAATGAAGGAAACCCTCTTTCTTTCCTGCACCCTATTTACTACAAAGTATGAAGAATTAAAATACTTTATCTGTGCTATCCGTGAAATCTGTGAGAGATAGTGTTTAAGGTCGTCAGGAGTCGTCATCGCTTATATAAATTTAGTCCTTGCCACAAATTCGTTTAGCGATGAGGACTCGTGACAGCCAGAATGAAGAATTAAAATACTTTATCTGTGCTATCCGTGAAATCTGTGAGAGACAATGCTATACGATAAAATAGAAGAAAGATTAGCCCAAAGCAAATTTATGCAAAGGGTGCCCAAGCTTCCCTTGAAGGATAGGTCTATCCAAATTTACCACCTCAATCAAAGTGCCAGAGCATTAATAGCAGTTCATTTATGGAAGCATACCGGTAAAAATGTAATCCTCGTTTCTCCGGATGATATTATAGCAGAGGATATTTGGGATGACCTCTGTGTCCTTATCGGGAAGGAAAATGCACATTACTTCCCTGATTATGAGATTTTACCGTATGAAGAACGTTCTCCGCATTATAGTATTCGGGCAACGCGAATGGAAACCTTTCTTTCTCTATTTAATAGTAGTAAAAGTGCTATTTATTCACTTTCGGCAAGGGCTTTAGGCCGCTATTTACCTGCCCGAAAATTGCTTTCGCGTCATATTTTGCATCTAAAACAGGGTATGGAATGTGATCCCGAAACCTTACTGCATAATCTATATGATCTGGGTTATGAAATTCAATATCAGGTTAGTAAGGTCTTTCAGGCCGCGAAAAGAGGTGGAATTATAGATATTTTTTCACCTCCGTTAACTAATCCTGTGCGTTTGGAATTTTGGGGTAACGAAATTATCGGAATGCGGGTTTTTTCTGTTGCTACACAGCGGAGTTTGGAACAGCATTTAACGGAATTAACAATTTTACCTGCCAGGGAGCTTTCTTTAAGTGATATAGATAGTGGTTCACCCATAATTGCTAAAATTCGGGAACAGGGTTTTTTTGAAGGTATAGAGAATTATTATGCCTTGCTGTGTAAGGAATTACAAACTTTTGCCGAGTACTTTGAAAAAGATAACCGCATTCTGGTCTGGAATAATTTTTACTATCTTCAGGAAGAGTATGAAACCCTTTTTGAACAGGCATTTTCTACTTGGCAAAAGGAAGCAAAAAATCAAGGCATAGGAAGAGTTCCGCGTCCGGAGCAAATGTTTGCCGCTTGGGATATTTTAACAGAATTAAAAGCGAAAAGTGAAAAGATATACCTTTCTCAAAGTGAATTTGAACTCCCCTTCCCTACTTTGAATATACCTGCTCCATTTGTCAGTCAACCCAATTTTGAATCCGATTTAAGCTTGCTGGCAGAAACCCTCTTTTTTAGGAATAAAGAGGGCTGGCAAAATATCCTGTTATTTGATAATCAAAGTCAGGCAAAGCGTATGCAACAAAGTATTGGCGAAGTATCTTTCACTGAACACTTCGGAGTTTTACACGAGGGCTTTTCCATTGAAGATTGCCATCTTAATTTATTGACTGATCACGAAATTTTTAATCGGTATAAAAGCAGACGCTATACTCCTCGTTATGCACCTGGGGAAACCATTGTAAATTATGAAGACCTCAAACCTGGGGACTATGTAGTGCATATAGATCATGGAATTGGAGTTTTTGAAGGGCTGAAAATAATCCGTTTAGACGGTTCCGATGTTGAATGCCTAGTTTTGCGTTATGCTAATGATGATCGGGTTTATGTTCCTACTTATCAACTTTCTTTAGTAACCAAATATGTAGCTGAGGAAAGTGCCAAGCCGGTTTTAAACAAACTTGGTAGTTCTAAATGGAATAACACTAAGCGGAAAGCTGCTCAACAAATTGAACTTATTGCAGCCGATATAGTTAAGTTATACGCAGAACGAAGTTCACGCCTAGGCATTGCTCATCAGTCAGATACAGAATGGCAAAAGGAATTGGAGGATTCATTTATCTATGAGGATACACCTGATCAAAACAAGGCAACAAAAGAAATTAAAGCAGATATGGAACTTCCGGTACCGATGGAACGTTTGCTTTGTGGCGATGTTGGTTTTGGAAAAACGGAAGTTGCTATCCGGGCAGCATTTAAAGCCGTTTGCAGTGGCTCTCAGGTTGCTGTTTTAGCACCTACAACTTTATTAGTAGAACAGCACTATAGGGTTTTTAGAGAACGCCTGGCTCAGTATCCTGTTAAAATTGTAATGTTTAGCCGTTTTCGCAAAAATAGCGCTATGCAAAAGGACCTTTTAGGACTGAAAAGTGGTTCTATTGATATCGCTATCGGAACCCATCGTCTGCTTTCCAAAGATGTTCAATTCAAGAAATTGGGGCTTTTAATTATTGATGAAGAACACCGTTTCGGAGTGCGGCATAAAGAAAAACTGAGAACTTTGCAAAGTAATGTGGATACACTTTATATGAGTGCAACTCCAATTCCGCGAACTTTGAATATGGCACTTTCCAAATTGAAAGAAATTTCGCTGATGCAGACCTCACCTAAAGAAAGATTACCTGTTCGGACTATTATTACTCCCCGGGATATGGAAGTGATCAAAGATGCTATAAGAAGAGAAATTGACCGGGGTGGACAGGTCTTTTTCATTCATAACCGGGTGCAGACAATTGAGACAATTGCTGCTGAATTAAGAAACGCAATGCCTAAAGTTCGTTTTATTGTAGGACATGCACAAATGCCAGAACAACATTTAGAGAGGGTAATGGAAACATTTTTAGCAAAAGAATACCAAGTGCTCATTTCTACTACCATTATTGAAAACGGTATTGATATCCCTAATGCCAATACGATTTTAATTGATAATGCCGAGACATTTGGCTTGGCACAACTCTATCAAATGCGCGGAAGAGTTGGAAGAAGCAACCGAAGAGCTTATGCTTATCTGCTTATTTCCAAAGGAACTACAACAGTTGCCCGAAAACGCCTGGAGGCATTAACTCAATATGATTATTTGGGTGCAGGTTTTCAAGTTGCTTTACGAGACCTGGAATTAAGAGGTGCAGGAACTATTTTGGGAACTAAACAAAGCGGAATTATTCAGGCAATTGGTTTTAATTATTATAACCGCATTCTTGCTAATGCTATTCAAGCAGTGGAAAAAGGTGAAACAACTAATCTATTTAACGATGAAACACCGAATACCAGAAGGAAAGTGAGAACCGAAATAGACCTCTACTTTCCTCCTGATTATATTGATGACGATGAAGAACGTTTGCGCATTTACAAACGCTTAAGTGAATTAGAGACCTTGGAAGATATAGATAATTTGGAAGTGGAACTTTTAGACCGCTTCGGTAAAATGCCAGAACCAGCAAGATGGTTGCTAAACTATTTCAAACTTAGTCAGTTAGCTAAAAAATTGTCGTTGAAGAACTGCCAAGTTAAAAACGCTTGCCTTATTCTGGAATTTGATGCTAAAAAATTACCTTCTAAAGAACAATTAATGCATTTTACTGCCAAAATACAACAACCAATGCGCTTTGAAGCTGGAAAAAACCTGAAAATTATTATTGAATTAGACCCCGAAACAAACTATTTACAACAGTTGGAAACAGCGATAGAAATATTAAAAAACGGAGAGAACTGAAGCAGGAAAATAGGTTAGGATTCTCAACCTGTTTCCGTATAAAATTTATTCTGCATCCTTAATTTTCTTTTCTTCATTAAATACCAGTGCCATAATCAATTCTTTAACGACCCCGTAACACTTCCCTAACACTTCCGTTGTCACGTTACGGGGTTGTTACCTGGTTATAACTTGGTTATAAGAGGGTTATGCTGGCAGGAAGGGACAAATTTGATTCACTCATTAAAGACCTCCAGCCAAAAAATACATTAAATAGGTATTTATCTATAAAGGTATAGATGAGTTTTAGGTGAAGGAGGAGAATGTCCTTCTTTCGGATTATGGACTTCTTAGCGGTGTTTTTAGTGTTCTCAGTATCTTCATTGTAAAAAACAAAAATCCTTGACATTGCAGGCAGAACAAATTTTGTGGATTTACTAATATAATTGCATATATATTCAAGGAGATAGAGAGGAAATGAAACGAACTTACCAACCCTCAAACAGATCACGCAAAAATACTCACGGCTTTCGTAGTCGGATGGCGACAAAAAATGGACGCAAAGTTTTAGCTCGTCGGAGAGCAAAAGGAAGAAAGACATTAACAGTATAATTTTATGTTGCAATGGATTACTTCACACATTGAATATGCTGAATTTTTTAAGCCGGATTTTATGATCAGGTCTTCCTATTTTTATGTGCCCGGTTTATATAGAGAAGGTGAAATTGCAGTAGGCATCACTATCAGCAATAAGGTGGGCAAAGCTGTTAAAAGAAATTTACTTAAACGCCGAATAAAATCCTGGATGTTCAATAATCAGGACAAAATACCTGTTGGTTATCGGTTTAATCTGATCGCCAGAAGTGGAGCAGCTGATTTGGAATGGCAGGAATTATCCCGAGAATTAACCAAAATAATAGCTCAATTATGCTTACAAACAAGGTCTTAAAAGAGATAGTTTATCTACCCAATTTACTGTTTATAGCCCTTATCCGGTTTTATCAGCTTGCCTTATCTCCTTTTTTACCTGCTAGTTGCAGATTTGAACCAAGCTGTAGTGTTTACGGTTATCAGGCATTTAAAAAATATAATTTCTTTAAAGCTTTATTTTTAACCGCCTGGCGTATATTGCGTTGTAACCCTTTTCACAGAGGTGGTTATGATCCACTTCCCTAAAGGATAATATATGGAAAAACGAACTTTAGTTGCTTTATTGCTGGTGTTTATTCTCTTTCTGATTTTCAATCAGTTTGTTTGGAAACCCCAACAATTACATCAACAACAGGAACTACAAAATCAACAACCCCAAACTCCTCCAACAGTTACAGAACCTGTTAAACCCGATTCTGTTATATTAACAGTTATGCCGGATTCCCTTATGGTGCAAGGAAAAAATCCTGAAATTATAAAACTCTCCAATAAGTTGATGACAGTTACTTTCAACAGCCGGGGCGGTTCTATTCAACAAGTGGAATTACATAATTTTTTAATGCACGACAGCACAAAAGTGAAACTAATTCCCGATAACAGTTCTCTGGCTAATACAAAATTGATTCATCCTGCATCCGAAACACCATTACAAGATGTTATTTTCCAATACAAAATTTCTCCCGATTCGTTAGGAGTTATTTTTTTCCTAGGTGATGAAAAAAATCCCCAAATTAGTAAAAGTTTTGCTTTGGATAAGCAATACGGCATAACTTTCGCAATAAATGTGAATAATTATCAAGTTATAAATGGTATTGAGGTTGATTTTTCCTGTGGTATTGCCGATACTGAAACTGTAACCAAAAGCAAACAGCAGGATTACCGCTTTATGTATTATGCCGATAACGAAATTTTTAAAACAACTCTTGCCAAAATGAGGAAAAAACAGCCCTCCGGCAATTTTAACAGTTTCAACTGGATGGCTTTAAGGGGAAAATATTTTACTCTCGTCTTAAAAGAAAATGAGCCCGCTTTAATGCGTTCCTTTAGAACAGAACTGAATCCGGAAACCGGTAATCCAGCTTTTGTTATTGATTCTAAACAAAGCAATCCCAAACAAAGCTGGAGCCAAAGTTTTATAATTTATGCCGGACCAACGGACTATCAAATTCTACAGAAATATGGAAAACAAATGGATAAAATTCCTGAAAGGGGAGCAAGTTGGCTGCGTTGGCTTGCTAATATTTTTGAATGGATTCTTAAATTCCTGCATCGCTACATTAAAAATTATGGCGTAGTAATCCTTATTTTTGCCGTTATTATAAAGCTTTTACTGCATCCTTTAACGCAACATCAAATGGTTCACAGTATGCGTCAGCAAAAAATGCAGCCCTATATAGAGGAAATCAGAAAAAAATATGCCAATGATGTAGTGAAACAAAGAGAAGAACTTACGAAACTCTATAAGGAAAACAAAACCAGTATGACTGCCGGTTGTTTGCCTTTACTGATTCAAATACCTATTCTTATTCCACTTTACAGTATTTTAAGATATTCTTTAGATATGCGCAATGCTGCTTTTTGTTTGTGGCTAAAAGACCTTTCCGAACCTGATCCTTATATGATTCTGCCAATAATAATGGGCGGTTTTATGCTGCTGCAATCGTTAATGATGAGGCCTAAAAATGTGGATAAAGCGCAGATGACGGAACAACAAAAAATGCAACAGTCCCAAATGAAAATAATGACTTGGGGAATGCCGATTTTTATGGTAATCATCTTTCGCAGTATGCCTGCCGGACTTGTTTTATACTGGACAGCTTTTAATGTGCTCTCTATTCTCCATCAGTATTTTTTAACCAAACATATAAAGAAAAAGGAAAATCAATGACTACAATAGATAAAAGCGGTGAATCCATTGAAGAAATAATAAGGAATTTCCGCAAGGATTATAAAATTCACGATTGGGAATTAAATTATGAAATCCTGAAAAAGCCCACTAAAGGTATATTTGGCTTATTTGCTCAAAAACTTGCTCTGGTGCGTTTTCAATTGCCTTCCTCTTTTGATAGAGCTGAGCTTTTTTTGCAAACCTTATTGCAAAAAATGGGAATTAGCTACACTTCCCTTAAAAGCAGAACTGAAGGTAAAACTCTATATCTGGAAATCAATGGCAGTCCCGATTCCGGATTTCTTATTGGTAAAAACGGTTCTATGCTGGATACTTTGCAATATTTAATCAATCGTGTTTTTGAAGATGACGCTCAGATTGAAAGAATTTATCTGGATGTTGATGGTTACAGAGAACGTCAGGCAGAAATTTTCCTAAAACCCTACCTTCCTCAAATAATGAAAGTTAAGATAACCGGTAAGCCCATAACCCTGGAACCATTACCTGCAGCTGAAAGAAGAATTATTCATCGCTATGTGGAACAGGAAAAGGACTTGCGAACTCTTACTATTGGCGAAGGAGAAAAGAAACATATAGTTGTTTTTTCTGCTGCTCAAAATGAAAAAGAAGCCCTTTCCCAAAGAGAAACAGAACACAAAAAGAGAAATAACAAACCTCCAATCCCTGTTCATAAACCGGTTTCCAAGCTGGATGCAAAAACACCAAAGACACCTGTAAAAAAGAAAAATAAACATCCCCAACAGAATCACCAAAAAGCTTTCAACGCAAAACACCAATGAAACAAATTTTCCCTGTCCCGGCTGGTTACTATTGGTCTGATTGCGGTGCTTTTATGGGTGTTCTACCATATGCTTTATGGCAGAAAAAAACCCTTCTTGATCAAAAACAAAGACGCAAACTGAACTTAAACCTGCTCCTGATAAAAAGCGATAAACATAATATTTTAATAGATACGGGAATCGGAAACCGACTTTCCGATAAACAGAGAGATATTTATCAGCCAAGCGAATTTCTGCTGCCTTTCTCTCTTGCGGAATTGGGACTTAAGGATAGAGACATTACTGATGTGATTATGACTCATCTGCATTTTGACCACGCAGGTGGAATCATTACCAACTTTGGAACTTGCGATGCCCTCACTTTTCCCAAAGCACGCTATTGGATTCAAAAAGCGGAATGGGAAATTGCCAAAAATCCTGATGAACTGAATCGTTCTGCTTATAACTTTGAACAGCAATTAGCTTTGCTGGAAACAAAGGGAAATATAACTTTAATTGATGGCGAAGCAGAAATTGCACCCGGAATTTTGCTTACCCTTGTTGGCGGACATACTTTAGGCAGTCAAATTGTTACGATTGATTTTGGCACTGACTATTATATCTATGCAGGAGATATTATCCCTACTCTGTTTCATACATCCCTGGCAATAACTTCCGCTTATGATGTTTCCCGCATCCAGACAGTAACCGCTAAAAAACTTATCTACAGCCGACTAAAAGAACATAATGGAATTCTGATTTTAGATCACGAAACATCACTTTGGCAGATACCCTACGCGGATTTGGAACACAAAAATTAGTAATTCATAACTGAAGAAGAGAAATATTTTTCGGAAACGGAGGGCTATTTGTTTAATTAATGAAGAATGAAGAATATAGAATGAAGAACAGTTAGAATCATTTTTTCCTAATAAATTACTTTATCGTTAATCACATACTTTTCCCCATCGTTATATTGAATTTTAGTGCTAATATAAGGACTTTGTTAGCATTGAACAAACACGACATCTTTCTTTCTGAATATCTAAATTTACGCAAACAATAAAAAATGAAATTGAAGAAAATGGAGTCAATTCTGTTATTTTTTACTTGACATAATTTTAATCCTACGCGTAGAAGGATAATAGTAATTTGTTATTACCAAAGATATTTTTGGTAATCTAGTAATTTGTGATAGTACAAAAGATAGTAAAGGAGTTTTATTATGCGCAAAAACAAATTTTCTTTATTGATGGTGCTTTTACTCTTTGGAGTTTTCAGTGCCTGGGCAACAGTTAATGAATATTCGTTTAATTCAACTACAGGAACTTTTGCTGAAATAACTGGGGGCACAATCTATGGCACAAGCACTAATGATAATGAGTGCTTCCTGGCTATACCTATTGGTTTTACTTTCCATTATAATGATGTTGATTACACTACAATCAGCATTGCTACCAATGGTTTTATAGCTATGGGTGACACCGTTGTCTCAAGCAATGCTGCTATTAGTATTGCTGCCGGAACTAATAATGTAATTGCTGGATTGAATCGTGATATCAAGTCCCGTGATACTGGCTCTTTAATGTCACTTAGTAGTGGAACAGCTCCCAACCGAGTTTTTACTGTGCAATGGTTACATTATAGGAGAGCGGCTACAGCTACTGCTAATGATGATTTCAGTTTTCAAATTCAACTGCGCGAAAACGGAAACCAGGTCTGCTATATTTATGGATCTTTTACTGCTGTTACTTCCGTAGCTAATGCCGCTATCCAGGTTGGCTTAAGAGGCAATTCCAATGCTGATTTCAATAACCGAACTACCTCTACGGATTGGACTAATACTAATGCCGGAACTGCTAATAACAATTTCTGCACGCTTAGCGCAACCGTCTTTCCTCCTAATGGTTTAACTTTTACTTTTAGCCCTCCGGCAATCGGTGAACCACCTACTGCTGCACAAAATCCTGTTCCCGCCAATAATGCAACTAATGTATCTATTTATTCTAATCTTTCTTGGGTAGCAGGAGGGGGAATAATTGATGGCTATAAAGTTTATCTGGGAACAGACAATCCTCCTTCTAATATCGTTAATGGAGCTATTCAAATGGAAACTATATATAATCCCGACGATTTATCTTACAGCACTGTTTATTATTGGAAAATAGTTCCCTATAACACTTATGGAGATGCTCTTAATTGTCCTGTTTGGAGTTTTACTACTTTAGCTGATCCTACTGTTTCTACCTTTCCTTGGAACGAAAATTTTGACAGTTTAACCCCTCCTGCTTTGCCGCCTGGATGGTTAACAATCAATGCTAATAATGATACCCATACCTGGGCTACCAATAATGAAATAGCTCATACTTTACCCAACAGCTTAAGAATAAGGTTTAATGAAACCATAGCAATGAACGATTGGTTAATTTTGCCTCCGATGCAATTGACGCAAGGAATAAATTACAAAGTAAAATTCTTCTATCGTGCTTCCAGCAATCTGCTGCCGGAAAAACTTGCTCTCTATTGGGGAAATGCACCAACGGTAGATGCTTTAACCAATGAAATTTTCAATAATGATAACATTACCACTACCACTTTTACTCCTGCCGAAGTAATTGTAACACCTTCTACTAGTGGTATTTATTATTTTGGTTTTAAGGGTTACAGCCAACCCAATTCATTTTATCTTTACTTAGATACTGTTTCTCTTGCCGTTTGGGTGGAAATTCTTAATCCGCCTACAAATCTGACAGCTACAATTGATGGTTTTAATGTTCATCTTGCCTGGAATGCTCCCGCGGAATCAAGAGCCCTATTGGGTTATAAGATCTATCGGAATACGGCTTTGATAGCTACTATTCCTTCACCTGATACAACTTCTTATGATGATCTTGATCTGGCTTCAGGACTTTACAGCTATTGGGTAACTGCCTATTATACTTCCGGTGAATCCGTTCCTTCCAATATTATTATGGCTGATGTAGCTCCTGTTCTTCCTCCTCCTATAAATCTTATAGCAACTGTAGTTGATCGTGATGTAGCATTACATTGGAATAATCCTGAAGGTGATTGGATAACTTGGACTAATATGACTACCGGAAATTCGGTAGGTACTAATTCCGCTATTGTTTTTGATGTTGCTCATAGATGGACTCACGAAGATCTTCTTCCCTATATGGGACGCTCAATTTCCCGGATAGAATTTATTCCTACCTATGCTAATTGTGTTTATACGATCAAGGTCTGGACTGGCGGTTCCGCTACTAATGCCGGAACTTTGGTGCATTCACAAGTAGTGCAAAATCCTGTGATAAATGAATGGAACAGGGTATTTTTAACTGTCCGTATTCCAATTCCTGCCACTGGTGAACTATATTACGGTTATGAATGCAACACGCAAGGTGGTTATCCTGCTGGAGCTGATCAGGGACCTCAAATTGAAGGTAAAGGTAATATGATGTACTTTCAGGGTTCTTGGCAAACCCTTACCCAGATTGCTCCCGATTTAACTTACAATTGGTCAATTAGAGCTTTTGCCCAATATCCTGTTCCCACCAAAAATATAGTTGCTAATCATAAACTCTCCACCCGCTCTGAACGTAATGTAATCGGTTATAAAGTTTATCGTGATGGAAATCTTCTTTCCACCATTACCAGCGAAGAAACTACTTCCTATCTTGATGCTGGTTTGCCAAATGCCACTTATTTTTACAGTGTAACCTCTTTTTCTCCTGCCGGTGAATCTGAACCCGCTACGGTAGAGGCAATAGTTAATTTCCAGCTGGCAGAAACGATTTTTGAAGATGGCTTTGAAGATTATCCTGATTTTGCCACTACTTTTGCCCCCTGGACGCTTAGAGATATTGATCTATCCGCTACCTCTGAAATTACCGGAATTGATTTTCCCGGCTCGGGAGACCCAATGGCATATATTGTGTTCAATCCCTCTGCTACTACCCCTCCCGTAACAAATCTTGATCCTCATTCCGGAGCTAAAATGCTTGCCTCCTTCTCTGCCTTGAACTCTATCAATAATGACTGGATAATTGCTCCCAGAGTTCATATGGGAACAAACAGCACTATTAAATTCTTTGCTAGGTCACTTTCCGATTCTATCGGTTTGGATAGATTCCGCGTCGGTGTTTGTTCTCTGTCAGCAATTATTATTCCCGGTGGTTTTAGGTATGTAACTGGTACTACTTATGTGGAAGCTCCTATAGTATGGCATGAATATGTATATGACCTTTCTCAATATGACAATCAGAATGTTTATATTGGTATCCGTTGTGTTTCTGATCATTCCGGTGCCTTTTTTGTAGATGATTTCAGTATTCATTCCGATGGCGGATATATAGTTGCCAATGATGACCCCTCTGCTCCCGCTTTTATCAATGCTTTAAATGGAAACTATCCCAATCCTTTCAATCCGGAAACTACTATCCGTTTTTCCACTGCTGCTAAAGGTCCTGTTGCTATAGATATCTATAATATAAAAGGACAATTGATTAGACATCTGGTAAAGGAAAATATGAATGCTGGAAATCATACTGTCGTGTTCAACGGTAAAGATGATAACGATAACTATGTCGCCAGTGGAATGTATTTCTACAAGATGCAGACCGGAAAATTCAGCTCCATCCGAAAAATGCTTCTAATGAAATAGCTGTATTATTGAATTGGCTAAAGTCCTATTAAAGAAAAAACCCCCGTTCACAAAAATCAACGGGGGTTTTTCTTTTCAACTATACTATAAAGAATAGTATAGCTTGTGTTATTTTACTAAATTCCTAGCAGGAATAGTTCCTAAAACATCAAAAGAGACCTTTTCGGCTTTAAAAGAACCCTGAGGAACTTTCTTTCCTTTCCCACCGGTTAAATTAGTAGAAGCAATTACCTTAAAGAACTTTTTGGCATCAGTTCCAGTGTATTCAAAGGTAGTAGCAGTAATATTATCTGCTAAAAGAACCCAGTTTGTAGGAAATTCTACATAAGGATCATCTGCTCCATAAACATCATAACTGGCAGCTCCTGTAAGTGCATCCCAGGTAAGAGTTGGATTGCTGTTTGCATTTAATGTTGCCGTCACTACAGGTGCAAAATACAAAGCAGGATCCCCAGTTTGGACATAAGCATCAATACACCATTCACCGGTTAGCCCTGTGAAATAATAGAAAGGTGTCCCTTGATACATTATGTATGCATAAGGTGTATAGTCGTAGGTCTGATCAATAGCATAATAACTACAAGTAGTCATATCACCAAAAACAACCCAGAAATAGGGAGTAGTAATTTGAATGTTATAAGTACTCAAATCAAAAGTAGTCCAAGTTTGGGCTGTAGGGAAATTGATCGTAGCGGGACCATAAAGAACTGTAATATTTCCTTCTGCATCTTCACCGTAAATATACAATGTAGCATCAGTTGCAGTATAAGTAATCCCTGAAACCGTAAGTAGTTGAAGGGCATTCGTAGTTCCGTAAAGTGGATTTTCATAATAGACCATCGGACCCCAAGTAAAAGATGTAGATCCGTTAAATGAGGTTGGTCCGATCAGATCATAGTAAATCCAAACAGGATCATTAATCTCAAAGCTGTATTGAGCCGTAACATAGTTATTATGGTCATCCCATGCCTCAAACTTATAAGTTACCACATCGCCTACCTCAAAGACAGCAGGAATCTCGCCAGTATAAGTATTTCCGGTCGTTGTAGGGGTCATAGCTATTGGAGTACTCCAGGTAATTCCACCATCGGTAGAATAATAGAGATTCACTCCCATTACAGGATTATTGAAAACAGCATCGTCAGCTACATCAACAGTAACAGGAAAAGAAATATCATCCCGCAGAGTATTAATAATGGGCAGATGATTAGAGAATACAGGCGGCAAAACATCTTCAGTATAGAAGGTTACAGTTACATCATCAATATACCAGGCATTGGCATCATAACCTGTATATTGGAAGGCAATGTAAATTATATTTCCGGCATAGTCACTTAGATCAACTGTTTCCTGAGCCCAGGTAGTAGTGGTTAAATCATCCTGAACCCAAATCTCTACCCAGTTGGGATTAGTGGGATCCGGATCAGTATTTACCAAAACACCATTGTACACAGTATAAGCAGCATACCGATTACGACTCCAGAAAGATAATGCTCCTGCTCCTGTGGAAGGTAATTGAATTGCAGGAGTAATCAACCAACCATTTTGACCCGGATCAGCTGTTTCAGCACTATAATTATGATAGACAGAATAAGTAGGTGAATGGGAATAAGTTGTGCCATTATATAAACTCCAGGTAGTGGCATCATTATCTACATTACCAATAGTCCATCCCGTAGGCATAGCTCCAGAATGTTCAAAGGTCTCAGTCCAAGGAAAAGTGTTGATAGCAGAAGCGATAATACTGAAGGTGAATATTTCGCTAAATGCCTCATCCTGTCCTTCCACATAAGCTCCAACTCTCCAATACCAGGTTTCTGAGGGATTGAAAGTAACCAAACCGCTGGTTACCGGATTGTAGTAACTTACGGTAATCCCTTCTCCTACATAAGTTGGATTGAAAGCACTCAGTTCCAGATTTTCCAGTGCTGTATCCATATAAACATTATAGGACTCTGGTAAAGCACCTTGAGAATTAGCAGTCCAATCCAGTTCAAAACCTGTAAACGGTAAATTTTGTTGTCCATTGGCAGGATAAACCAAATTGGGTGGTGCTGGAGCCGCAGTTACAGAGAAAATTTGGAAGTTATCTATCTGTAAAGGAGTACCAATTGGAGTATTGCCGTTGGATTGAAAATACCAACGAAAACGAACTGTGCTACCTGCGAAATTAGTAATATCACCTGTCACTCCAGAATAACTTAAAATCATTGAAGCCCAGGTTTCCGGAGCACTGGAAAAGACATAATTTGAACCTTCAGGATCATCATACGGATTGCTCATATAGTGCCAAGCATCATTATGATAGACCTCCCAACCAAAATAATCAATATCGGGAAAAACACCAGGATCTTCATAGGAACCTTTAAGCTGAAAGTCCGCTATTATCTGAGTTGCACCTGTGGGTAAAACGATATCCGGGCTCTCCAGATAATCCAACATATTGGGAACATAGGTTCCGGCATTGTTCACAGAAGACATAATATGAGTAGGTGAAGGAGCATTGGCATCTGTTGCTAAATGCCAGAAGTCACCTGCCGTAGGAACTAAACTGTTGTAGGTCATACTATCTTCTTCACCAGTATTAGTGTAACCGGCAAGAACAATATCATCTACCATCACTCCAAATAAGGTAGGATCATCATCTGTGCAATAAGCAGGATCGGATGCAAAAGCAAACCGAATTTTTACATTAGCTGAGCCACTTACCAGATAGCTGGATAGGTCTACAGTTACAGTAGTCCAGTCACGAACTCCACCCCAACCGGGGACTCCCATTCCTTCTCCATGCTCAGAACCGAAGGCATAAGAATTATTGAAATCATACACAGGAGATGTAATAGCAGTTGTATCAGGAATAACAGTATAGGTAATACCGGAATTGGTAGAAATACGGATATTAAAAGAATCCCAACCGTCATATCCACCGCTTGCTCCAGGTTCTTCCAAACCGTGTTTCATCTTGAAAGTTAGTGTGCTATTACCAGTGGAAATAGGAATTACCGGTGTATCCAAAACCAGGTATTGATGGTTATGATAACCACCATTTCCATCTTCGTCACCCATCCACCAGACATTTCCTTGTGTTCCTCCACTGTCATAAATATGCCACATATTAAGTGGAATTGCACCATCATAATGTGTCCAGCCAGTAGCACCGGATTCAAAATCCTCGGTATAATATATTTGCCGACTGGCATTTTTGGGTGCAATAATATTGACTTCATCAGCCACAGCAACAGTTCTACTTACTCCAGCTACTAAAGCAGTTATAGCCAGAACCATTGCTAAAAGGAATACACATTTCTTCATAATTTTCTCCAGAAATTTGTATTATTTAGTTTAAATGATTAGTTTAATTTAAGAGCCGGTTATCCTCCTCAGGATTATTTGTGAGATATCCTGCTCTCAAAGTTGATTTTGAAGGGATTAAACAAATGCGGTTTGAGCAAAACACAATCAGTCCGGCGTCATTGAGATAATGTGCGATGATTATTTCTAATAAACCGAAAAGTTTGTATTTTAGCTGAAAACCATTCGTAGACAGGGGAGTGTAGCTTGAGGGAAACGAACAAGAAATTAAATCCAAATATTTTATCCGCATTTTATTCTGTGCTAAATTGATAAGAGCATCATCCAGATAAAATAATGAATTCATTATTTCCTCTTCTCCATCTTTCTACTGTAATCAGCTGTAAATTGTTCTGAATTGGAAAGGAGACAAAAAAACCAACTCATATAGAAAAAATAATACACAGCTCTATACATTCCTATAATGTATATAATAATTAATATCCTAAACTTGTCAAGTTTTTTTTCAAAAGGGGCGCCGAATTCCGATTCGGCAAATGCTATTAGGCATACTTTTCTCGGGAAAACCAGGTATTCGTCTGTTTAATGAAGAATGAAAAGAGTTCCGTAGGAATGATAGACATTAACGATGGGTTCGGACTAGTGTTAAAACAAAAGTTCTAAGGAAGGAGAAAGTGCCTGGTAAACAAATAAAGGAGTAAAATGCTTCTAAACTATCCAAACAGATAATTCATCAATTCTGGAAGAAAGCGCAAGCGATAAAGATATGAATCTGGCTCGTTAGGTTTCTTATAGTTCATATCCTAGTAGGACTAAAATATCTTACCCAAAACATTAAAATCTTAAAAAGGAAAAAGGTGTTACCGATGTGACGCTCATACACCTTTTAAATTAAAAACGGAGGAATGAAATCCTCCGCTTATGTTAAGCTACTGCTTAAATCAATTCAGAAATAATCTTCATTATGGCAGGACGGGTATCTTCAACTTTCATAAAGGATAAGGGGAAGCCAAAGATATATACCTTTCCATTGGAAGAAGTTGTCCTTCGGAAAGCAACTGTTTGATTATTATATAAATTATATTGCTCTTGTGTGGGGGGATTAGTAGGATAATCAGTAGGTTTACATCCGAACTTATAAAGAATATCCCCCGAAAAATTACCATTCTCAAAATAGGTTAAATAACCTAAGCCATCGCGCATATCAACAATTGGATGGATAGCAGGTGAACCTTGAATATCATAATGCAAATTTAGATCATTATAATCTGGTTGGTTAGAAACTGCTTTTTGAAAGAAAGACCGGTTTGCACTATTTAAAAAAGATACTTTGGGGATTCTATTAAATCCCAGATTAGTAACAAAGGTTTTCCTAAAACCTCCTTTAGCTATATCCGTAAGTTGTGCTCCTAAAAGATTAGTGTGTGAAATTAACATATTCCCCCCTCTCATTAAGTACAAACTATAGGCATCAAAGTCAAGTTGCAAATTTCCTGTCTTTTCGTAATTGTCAGTATGATAGATAACAAATTTGTATTTTTGGAGGTCACTAAAAGCAATAGCTCTTTGGCGAATATCTTCGTTATTTTCTGTTCTGGTTATTACATCAACAGTTCCGGTATATCCTTCAAGCATAGATTCATATCTTTCAGTAATAAGTACATCGTTTACTTGACCACTAACTGGATCATCATCAATGACCAGAACACCCTGTCGGTTAGCAGGTTCAATGTAACGATGCAAATAGAAAGTAAAATTTACAGGAGTAGGATCATACTCATCCTGAAGGTCAACTACCCTCATTTCAAATTTATGTTCTCCCGGTTCTGTTGCCGGTGGCATAGGTAACTGACCACTTGTAAGCACAACTGTTTGCGCTAAAGGTGAATTTACAGGAAGGCGCAACCATTGTTTTCCGTTCTGATCTGTAACGCCATATCTACTGAAGGGATAAGGAGGATAGTTATAAGGTAGACCATCTAAACGAAGATCAAAGGCAGTTACTTCGCTAAAGTAATTTTGCCCTGAATGGCTATCCAGAACTACATCTACTTTTTTATTGTAGGGCATTGCTTTAATATTAATTGTATCACCATAAGTAACAATATCCCCTCTTGTCTCTCCATATTCACCCCACCAACCCCAACGAATCCAAAGTTTAATATTTGAGGAATAGACAGCAGTATATTTACCTTCAAAATCCTTAAAGAGAGGAATAGCATAACGAGTAACTCCTTCAGTTATCGTTCTGGGTATAACTTTAATTTCTTCAGTGGAATCATCACCATAATCTTCAAAGTGATGATTTGTAAGAGCATAGGTTTTTGTAGGATAGATAAAAGAATGGGGTCTAAATCCTGGACGAACTGAAAAAACCATCATAGAAGCATCTTCCGGATTAGATATAACTCCAGCCAAATCTGTAACCCGAGATATAATTTTGGTTTTCTGGTTTAATGAAACACCTGTAGAATCGTAGTCATAAGATAAAGGTGGGTTTGTGTATTTTGTTAGCAGATATTCATTGATTTTATTGGTTCTGTTATCTTCGCTGGTAGTGGAAAACCAATCAGTTTCTGTTCCTTGTATCACTACTCCCTGGTCATTTACTTTCATTATTTTGAATTCATATTTATAGGGAACCGCAGTAATAAAGGGATCAGTGTCGCTCATAGTGAAGGAAAGCTTCAATCCGGAACCAACATCTTTGCCATTGGGATTTCCTTTAGTAGTAGAAATCATACATTTGGGACGATCTGATTGAGTATTGAAATTTCTCCAGGCAGGATGAGGAGTAATAGCACCTCTATTATCAATAGCTACAACTTCAAATCTGTTATATTTAACAGTCGGATTCCCCAGGGAATCAGCTGAAGGAAAATTGATTACTGCATATTTTTGAGAGGACCAAATAGAACGACGTGCTCTAGGATCATCAAGTGGTATATTTTGATCTGCTCCTGTCATATAGTGAATTACCCATCCCGTTCCCAAAGCAAGAAGATTATCAGGTGTAAGCTCTCCGGTTAAATCTAAATATTCATAACCGGGAGTAGGAATAGGATTATTATTTTCATCCAAAATCCTAAATGCATAACCGGTAATTACGCCATCGGGATCAGTAGCATGCCAGTAAATGCGCTGTTGAAAACAATAAATTAAAGTTGTATCATAGCCGGCACTTACATATGTTGTGTCCCAGCCCTCAAATGAGGTTATTTGAATTGTTGGTGGCTGATTGGCAAAGCGATTTCCTGATTTTCCGCATCCCGAAATCAGCAAAACACTACTTATAATCATCACTATGATGAACAAGAGTTTAACACTCTTCAACTGCATCATTCCTCCTAAATACAGGAATTAATAAATTTCATTGTTATCCATAAAAATAAGCTTAATATATTCGTCAATACTTTTGTATAAGTTTCTGGATTTAAGGCAGGCATTAACCAAATTCAAATAGAGAACAGAGGTTGTAATTCTGCCGATTCCACCGGGAACAGGTGTTATAGCCAATGCCTTATTGTAACATAAGTTATAATTAACATCACCGGTGTATCCAGTTTCCCCATTAGATAATATAATATCATTTATTCCCACATCCAAAATAATAGTATTTTCTTTTATCATATCCGGAGTTACAAAATTTGCTTTGCCCATTGCCGTAATAAGAATATCTGCTTGTGTTGTAAATTCTGCCAGGTTATTCGTTTTACTATGGCAAATTGTTACTGTGGCATTTGCAAAAGTCCTTTTCCAAAGCAGAATATTAGCTAAGGGCTTGCCAACTACACTGCTGCGACCTAAAATTACAATATGCTTACCCTGGGTTTCAATTCCATAATAGAACATACAAAAAAGAACTGCAGCAGGGGTACAGGGAAGAAAACCTTCTTCTTCCAGCATTATTTTTCCCAAATTGAGTGGATGCAAAGCGTCCAAATCCTTTTCTGGATTTACAGCGGAATTAACTTTGCTTTCCTTTATATGCTTCGGAAACGGTTTTTGGACCATTATACCATTAACATCAGGATTGTGATTGGCTTCATCTATAATAGCTAATAATTCGTTTTCGCTTATTTTATCTGACAGAATTTTCAATTGAGTTAGGCAACCTAATTTTCCCCCGCTATTAATAATGCTTTGCACATAATAAGTAGAAGCAGGATCATTCCCTACCTGGATTAGAACCATTTGGGGCTTTAGTTCATACCGGGTTATTAAATTGATACAAGTCCGATTTATCAATTGGGCAACTGGTTTTCCGCTTAAAACTTTCTCCATAATTTTACTCTATAATTCTTCTTATACGCTTGATATTTAATGCTTTCCCGGTTTCGGTATCCAGTTCCAAATAAACAGCATTAACCTGTAAACCCTCGTCAGATGACTCAAAACGGTTAGGAACAGAAGTACGAAATTTTTCTATAATGATTTCTTTCTTCACACCAATTACACTGTTATGCGAACCGGTCATACCTACATCAGTAATATAAGCTGTTCCCAAGGGTAATATTTCTTCATCTGCGGTCTGAATATGAGTATGGGTTCCTAAAACTGCACTTAGCTGTCCATCTGCAAACCAACCCATAGCTCTTTTTTCGCTGGTTGCTTCACAGTGAAAATCTAAAATAACAGGATAAGGCAAGGGAAAAAGTGAGACCTGTTCAGTGTCTTTAGCATAATGTAACTTTATAAACTCAGCCAATGCTGTAAAAGGATTATTACAGGGTGGCATCAACAACTGACCACAAAGACATAGAACTCCCAAACGCAGGTCTTCTTTAACTAATACGAGATAAGGATTTCCCGGTGCGTCTTCAGGATAATTAAACGGTTTAATTATTTTGTTTTGACCGCGAATATATTCCAGGGATTCTGTTCTATCCCATAAATGGTTGCCTCCGGTAACAGCGTCAACCCCTGCATTAAAAAGCTGGTTAAGTGTTTTTTCGGTAACGCCTCTTCCATCTGCAAGGTTTTCACTATTAGCCAAAATAAAATCCGGTTGAAATTCTTCTTTCAGTTCAGGAAGAGTAAGCTGGACTGTTTGTCTACCTGCTTTACCATAAACATCACCAAAGAATAGAACTTTCATTACTTCGCCATTGCTATCTGGCGTGTTTCTCTTATAACTGTAACTTTTATTTGACCTGGATACTGAACCTGTTTCTCAATAGAATCAGCAATTTCCGTTGCCAGCAGAGCAGTTTGGTTTTCATCAATTAAAGACGGCTCTACAATAATTCGTAATTCCCTACCTGCCTGAATAGCATACGATTTACTCACTCCATCAATACTATTAGCTATCTCTTCCAACTTGGCTAATCTCTGCATATAGGTTTCCAGCATTTCTCTCCGGGCACCTGGTCTGGCTCCGGAAATAGCATCCGATGCTTGAGTTAAGGCAGCATAAACAGAAATTGCCTCTACTTCTTCATGGTGGGCTTCAATAGCATTCACAATTATTTTCCCCTCACCGTTTTTGCGTGCTAAATTTGCTCCAATAATGGCATGAGAACCATCAAATTCGTGATCTATTGCTTTTCCTATATCATGTAATAATCCTGCTCTACGTGCAAGCTCCTGATCCAATCCCAATTCAGCGGCTAAAATTCCACAAATCCAAGCTGCCTCTATTGAATGCTCTAAAACATTTTGTCCATAACTAGTTCGGTAATGCAAACGACCCAAAACTTTAATAAGATTCGGTGAAATATTATGTATATTGGTTTCCAAAACTGCTTTTTCTCCAAGCTTAATCAAATTCTCTTCCATTTCTTTAGTTGTCTTGGCTATAATTTCTTCAATGCGGCCGGGATGAATTCTGCCATCAGCAATCAATTTTTCTAAAGCTAATCTGGCTACTTCGCGTCTTACGGGATCAAAACAGCTGAGCACAACCGCTTCGGGAGTATCATCTATAATTAAGTCCACTCCTGAGACCTTTTCAAAAGTTCGGATATTTCTTCCTTCTCTGCCAATTATTCTTCCCTTCATTTCATCAGAAGGAAGTGAGACAACAGAGACGGTTGTTTCGGATACATAATCTACTGCCATTCGTTGGATCGCAGTGGAAAGAATTTCTGCAGCTTTCCTGTTAGCATCCAATTTTATCTGTTCAATTGTGAGCCGGGCTTCATTCGCTGCTACCTGTCTTGCCTGAGAAATTAATTCCTCACGCAAACGGGCAATTGCTTCCTCACGACTGAGACCTGCAATTTCTGCTAGTTTGTTTTTTTGTTCAGCAATAATAGCATCATATTCATTTTTCTTGTTGAGCAGTTCTTCTTCTTTGCTTTTTAATTTTCTTTCCTGTTCCGCAAGAGCTGTTTCCTTTTTATCCAGAGAGTCCAGACGTTTATCTAAACTGCTTAAACGCTCATTGTATTTTTTCTCTTCCAGTCGCAGTTCTTTTTGGTGTTCCTTAATTTCTTCATCCAGAAGTCGCTTTTGTTTAATCCATTCTTCGCGGGCTTCCAGTAAAGCTGCTTTTTTAGCATTTTCTGCTTCTGTTTTAGCGTTCTTTTCTAATTCTTCAGCAATTTTGGTGGATTGCGAAATCAGTTTAAAAGCAGTATTACGCTTTATGAAATATATAATAAGAGCAATGGCAAAACCGATTGCCGCTCCTATGATGAGTGCTATAATAGGATTTATAGTCATTGTTATTTCCTTATTTTAATCTATTTAACTTTGGTTTATAGCCAAAGCGAATTATTTAAGTGCCCGCAAGAACCGTGTATGCTTGTCATTAGAAAGCCAAGCATGAGGTGGGTATCTACCTTGTGAGCTTTATGTATCCAGGACCAGCTGGCACGCATGCCACTCATGGCTCGACACCCGAAACTATAATAGCTTTTATGCAACCCATATCACGAATTCTGCAGGCACTTTTTTTTATATCTTTAATTTTGAAAGCATCTGATTCAGGCGTTCAAGTTCAGAGCTTAAAGCACGATTCTCGTCGCCTAAAGTTAAAACTTCATCCTGTTGCTGAAGACAAATTAGAAGCAACAGTTTCGTAAAGTCCAAATTATCATAGTGTTTAGAAAGTGTATCTATCTGGTTATTTATTTCGTCTGCAATTTGTTTTGTCCGTTCAGGATCATCACTGCGCAAACGAAATCTGCGTCCAAATATTTCCACTTCCACCGACTGCATTGTCAAATCTCTTTTTCGCTGGAGGCAAATAATCCGTCAATCTTTTTAATAGCACTTTCAGCAACACTTTCCAAACCGGCAAGAATTTTCTGAAGTTCTTTATACCTGTTATCCAGGGTATTATATTCTTCTTGCAATGCTTTATATTTTTTCTCCTGCTCACCGGTTGTTTTTCCACTGGTTTGAATTTGGGCAATTAGTTGAGAATTTTCTTCGGTAAGTTGCTGATTTTTTTCTTCCAATTCTTCAACTTTTTTAGTTGCCAGAGTATACTGGTCTATTAATTTTTGTATCTTGTCCTGTAGGTTAGTAACATTACTTTCCATAATTTACCTCATTATTATTTGCCAGGTTTCCCTGAGCTTTTTTATTACTGAATCAATAAGATAATCTACTCGTTCATCTGTCAATGTTTTTTCTTTGTCTCTAAGTTTCAGGCGTAAAGTCAAGCTCCTCTTACCTTCGGGAATTTGTTTCCCGTGGTATTCATCAAAAGCAGTTACATCACTGATTATATTTCTATCCGTTTCTGCAATTGTTTTTACAATTTCGCAATAGGGAATCTCATCCGCAATAAGAAAAGAAATATCTCTTGTTACAAAGGGGAAACGGGGAATTTCCTGAAATTGTGTTTTAAGGGTGCGAGTAGCATTGATAATGTTTTCCATTGCAAATTGAACTATCCAGATATCCTGTTTTAATTCAATAGTATCAATATCAAATTTTTCTGCTGCTGCAGCGGTTAATTTTCCGTAATAAGCCAATTCCTTATCTGCCAGATAATAAGCAGCACTTTCAGTTCGGGAGAGGAAGGGAACTTTTATATCCTGAACAGACAAGTTTTCCAGGTGCAAAAAAGAAAGCAGTTCTTCTACGATTCCTTTCACCCAAAATATAGTTAGCGGACTTGCTTTCTCCTGCCAATGTTCTTCTTTATTTAGTCCGGTTAAAATTCCGGCTAAAAAGTATGGCTCATAAGAAAGGACATCCTGCCTGTGATATGTCTTACCCAGCTCCAAAAGTTTGATATTTTTTTCTCCCCGATTCAAATTATAAGCCAAATTTTGTAAAAGTTGTGGAATCAAGGAAGTCCGCATTACACTTTGATTACTGCTTTGCGGATTTTTTAAAGTTATCATTTCCAGTTCTCTATCGCCATCTTTATAGCCCAATTTATAAAGTAAATTCGGTTCAGAAAAACTGTAATTCAGTGTTTCGTAAAAACCACGACTGATTAAATAATCCACTGCAATTTTTTTTATCCGATAAGAATGACGGTCCATAATCCTTTGAGGAAGGGTCTTTACAGGAATTTTATGATAACCGTCTAAACGGGCTATTTCTTCAATTATATCTATTTCGCGTTCCAGATCAACCCGGTAAGGAGGAATTTCATAATAATGAGTATGTTCACAATTTGCCAATTCGGTAAATTCTGTTTTCCCCTGTTTCATTTCTTCTGTGTGATGACAGTATAGTTCCGCAATATTATTTATTTTTCCCTGTTTCCAGTTTCCATATTGTAAGAATTTAAGCCCCAGGCGTTCCAGATAATCCTTAATTTTTTCATCTTCCAGCTCATAACCAATTACTTGTGCATAGCGGCTCGGTCGGATACCTAAAATCAATGGCTTGGGGGGAAAAGGAAAACTATCATAAGTAACTTCGCAAAGTTCAGCATTTGTCAATTCACAAATCAGCTGAGTAGCTCTTTTTGCGGCATCCGCAGCAGAATATGCACATAAATGCCTTTCAAAACGATAGGAGGAATCTGTGCTGATTTTATGTTTATAAGAAGTCCTGCGAATGGAACCGGGATGGAAAGCAGCACTTTCCAAAACTATGCGTTTTGTGGTCTCACTGATGGCAGATATATTACCACCCATAATTCCTGCTATGGCAGAGGGTTTAATTCCATCGGCAATAACCATTTCATCCCCTTCCAATACATAGCTTTTACCGTCTAAAGTAATTATGGGTTCATTCTGATATGCTCTGCGAATAACAATTGCCGGAATTTTTGGTTTCTCTGGAAGAGGCGTAAGTTTATCATAATCAAAACAATGCAAAGGATGTCCATATTCCAGCATTACATAATTAGTTATATCTACGAGGTTGTTGATGGGACGAAGTCCAGATTTTATCAATGCCCTTTTCAACCAAAGAGGAGAGTCCTTCAATTCCACTTTGTTAAATAAGCGAGCAATATAGCGTGGACAAAGATCAGGAACTTTGTTAACCAGTTCCAGAGGCATTGTTTCTGCTTTGCACTTGGCATCTGGGATATTAATTTCCGGCATTTTTAAGGAACGCTTCAATTTTGCTGAAAGATCGCGTGCAATACCTATATACCCAAGAAGATCAGGACGGTTGGGTGTAATTTCCAGTTCAAAAATTGTATCGGGTAATTCATAAAGTTCATTGGCAGTTATCCCAATGGGAGTTTCTGAACTCAGTTCAATAATACCGCTATGATTATCTGAAATTCCCAATTCTTTTTCGGAACAGAGCATTCCGCAGGACTCAATGCCTTTGATTTTGGCTTTGGTAATAGTCATTTCTGGTAAAATTGAACCTGGAAGAGCAATTACAGACATCATTCCTGAACGGCAGTTTGGAGCTCCACAAATCACTTGCAGATAGCCATTTTCCTTTTTTTCAGAATAAGGAAAGTTACCAATATCTACTAAACAGCGTTTCAAATGGTCTGTTTCAGTGACGGCTTCTGCACTAATGATTTTAGCACTGAAAACGGTTTCCGGTAAAGCAGAAATATTTTCCACTGCTTCTACTTCAATACCCGTAAAGGTTAATATTTCTTCCAGTTCATTCGTATTTTCTTCAATTTCAATATATTTTGCCAGCCAGCTCAAAGCAATCTTCATCTTAGTTCTCCTTTGAACTGACGCAGCATTCTTAAATCGTTTTCATATAAAATACGCATATCCGGAATATTGTATTTCAACATCGCTATTCTTTCAATTCCTAATCCAAAAGCATAACCGGTATAAACTTCGGAATCAATACCCAATATATCAAAAACATTAGGATCAACCATTCCCGCTCCACCCATTTCCAACCACCCGGAATATTTGCAAACTCTACAACCTGTCCCGCCACAAACAACACAGGAAATATCCATTTCCGCACTAGGCTCTGTAAAAGGAAAAAAGTGAGGTCTGATCCTGCTGGAAACATTTTTGCCAAACATAATAGAAGCAAATTGAGACAGCATATCTTTCATATCTGCCAACGATATTCCTTTATCCACAACTAATGCTTCAACCTGATGAAAAACAGGTGAATGAGAAGGGTCCGGTTTATCATTTCTATAACAGCGTCCAGGGGAAATTATCTTTATCGGCGGCGGGTATTTTTCCATTACCCTTACCTGAACAGTGGAAGTATGGGTTCTTAAAAGTCCCCCTCCTTCTAAATAAAAAGTATCAGCAAGATTCCGCGAAGGATGGTCTAAAGGAGTGTTTAGGGCATCAAAATTGTGAAAATCATCATCAATATCAGGTCCCTCAGCAATTTCAAAACCCAAACCCAAAAAGACCTCATCAATTTCACGACGGATTACAGTTAATGGATGTAACCCTCCACGCGAACTGAAAATACCGGGCATTGTTAGATCAATAGCTGATTTTAACTCGCTTTTCTTCCAGGTATTTTCTTTGATAACTCTATTCTGTTCTTCTATAAGGTCTTCTAGGCGTTTACGGGTTTCATTTATCAAACTGCCGTAAGCAGGACGTTCTTCAGCGGGCAACTCTCTCATTTGAGCATAAAGAGAGCTCAGCAAACTTTTTTTGCCCAAATATTTAGCTTTTACATTCAATAGGTCATTAGGTCTGGAGCAAGCAAAAATATCCTTCTCAGCTTGTTCAATGAGTTGTTGTAATTCCTCTTCCACCTTACCCTCATATATCGGTATACAGATTGCGCAGATTTTTACCAATCATTATTAGCGGGTAGTTTCCTAATTTTTCTGACACGCATATTTTCCAGTACTCTAAAATATTCTTATGCATAATTCTTTTTAAGGTAATTATCAGCTACTTTTTTGCTCAAATTCACTTGCTTTATTCTGCTTGAAACAATTTTGTTCTTAAGAACATCACCTAAACATTCCAAAAATCTGCGTAATCAGCGTAATCTGCGTGCTCTTACCCTTTTTTTTTAACCTTTGGCGATTTCTACCAGTTTTGCAAATGCCGGAGCATCATGCCAGGCAAGATGTGCCAATGTTTTCCGGTTAATTTGAATATTTGCTTTATGCAGACCATTGATAAATTGGCTGTAGTTGATATCATTCATCCTGCAAGCCGCATTGATTCTGGTTATCCACAAACTTCTAAACTGCCTTTTTTTCAGTTTACGATGGGCAAAAGAAAAAGCCATAGCTCGTTCAACTGTTTGTCTGGCAGCACGATATGTTTTACTTCTACTTCCATAATAGCCACGAGCTTGCAGCATATATTTTTTTCTTCTGCGGTGAGCAGAAACATTATTAGTTGTTCTTGGCATTTTTAGTCATCCTCCCTTATTTATAAACCCAGCATCCGATAGATTCTCTTTTCGTCTGGTTTTTTGACAATATCACTACCTCGCAGATAGCGTTTCAGTTTAGGTGATTTTTTTGTTTTAATGTGGGCGCTTTTAGCATGGTGCCGCACAATTTTCCCCGTTCCCGTAATTTTAAATCTTTTAGCTGCCGAACGGTTGGTTTTGAGTTTAGGCATTTTTATCTCCTTATATAGTAACTCTTTTCCCTCAATTAATAATTTGCATAGCGGAAAGGGAACTTCCGAAATGTGTTTTGAAGTATGTCTTTAAGTTTGCGATTCCGACTTTTCTACAGGCGGAATAGCAGTTTCTTCCTTTTTGATCTCACTGGCTAAGATGCGGTCAATATCCTTTTTGGGTGAAACCACCATTGAAATCATATTTCTATCAGCAACCGGTTCACCATCAATATCTACCAAGTGGTTAAGGTCTTCTTTCAATTTATCTAACACCCTGTAACCAAGTTCCTTATGAGCCATTTGTCTACCCCTGAAACGAACTGTAAATTTAACCTTGTTATGCTGTTTCAGGAATTTAATAGCGTTGTTTTTCTTGAAGTTATAATCGTGCTCTTCCGTATTGGGACCGAACTTGATTTCCTTCACTTCTACTTCATGCTGTCTTTTTCTTGCTTCTTTTGCCTTTTTTTCCTTCTCAAAATAATACTTGCTAAAATCCAGAATCCGACATACCGGAGGAACAGCATTAGGAGAAATTTCCACCAAATCCAAATCCATATTTTCTGCTTTGCGTAGTGCTTCTTTCAATGAAACAACTCCTATCTGTTTACCATCAGGACCTATCAGACGAACCTTTTCTGCTGTTATCTGATTATTGATTTTTTCTTTAGGCACAACTTCATGCGTGCGTGCTTTTCCTTTCTTAATCCGGATTATAAGAACCTCCTTCTTACCGGAAACAAAACAAGCGGTTCTCTTTTTTTCAGAAAACCGCTTGCTTCACAGTAAATACTTTTGTATTTCTTTTTTATATGGGTTTTTAACCTTATCAGCACAATAAAAAAGCCATAAGGTAGAAGCAAGCAGCTTCATTTTTCAAGTCATCTTTTTAATTGTCAGTTGGATGTCAATTACTTTCTTTAGGGTCTGAAAAGCAAGAGGTCAAGAGGTCTAGAGGTCAAGAGGTCAAGAGGTCAAGAGGTCAAAAGGTCAAAAGGTCTTGAGGATTTAGAAGGTTTAGAGGGTTTAGAGGGTTGAGAAGGTTTAGAGGGTTTAGAGGGTTGAGAAGGTTGAGAGGACGACAGGTCCAAAGGTCTTGAATGTTTAGAGGTCTGAAGGTAAATCCTCACCTCATCTTCTTAAGCTATATTTAAGTTATATAAACACACTATCCTGGTAATTTAATCTTTGTACCATTTTCCATTGCCAAAACTGGTGCATTTTAAAGTTCTGCATATAGGATATCTTTTTTCATTTTGCTTATAGCATAAGCATATATTAGCTACACCCTTTTGCCAAGATACATTGTGTCACTATAAAGACCCAATTGGTTGAACAATCCACAAAAATAATTATCATCTAAAATCCCTTAAATCCTTTTAATCCTGTTCATCCCTTACCTATTTTTCTCTACGCCCTCAGCTCTCAGCCCTCTGCTCTCAGCCCTCTGCCCAATAATCCTGTTCATCCCTTACCTATTCAAATCTGCGTCATCTGCGAAATCTGCGTGAGACCTTTTATCTGTGTTATCTGTGAAATCTGTGAAATCTGTGAGAGACAAAAAAACTGGTCGGGATGACAGGATTTGAACCTGCGACCACTTGAACCCCATTCAAGTACGCTAGCCGGACTGCGCTACATCCCGAACCGGTTATTTACCTAAAATATTAAGGGCAGTTTTTTGACAAGCAAAAAATGAGATTGACAGCAGAAGTATATTCCTAAAATAGCTTTAAGCAAGTTGGAATGTTTTTTTCCGGTAGAAAAAAAAGAACGGGGATAGAGAAAGTTGAGTATAATTCAGGTTATAAATGCCGGTGTGGAATTTGCCGGTAACTATGTTCTAAAAGGAATCAATTGCACTTTAGAACATAACAGCAGGATTGGACTTATTGGTTCAAACGGCAGTGGTAAAACAACTCTTATCAAATTGATGTTAGGTATAATTCCACCAAGCGAAGGCAAAGTTTGGCAAGCCAAAAAATTCCGGATTGCTTATTTACCCCAAAATCCTGTGCTGGAAAAGGACATCCTGATGGGTGATTATATCCAAAATTCTCGTCCTGATCTTTTATGTTTGCGTCAAAAAGTAAATGAACTCTCCTCATTATTGCAAAGTAATCATACAGAAACAATTGAAAACGAGCTGAAAATTGTCTTGGATAAGTTTCAAGCAAGCGGTGGTGATGAATTTGCCAACTCAATGAAATATGTAATTACTTCACTTGGCTTTAGTGAAAATGATTATGAAAAACCCTTATGTTCATTCAGCGGAGGAGAACAAACCCGCCTGTGTCTTGCCTCTATTTTGTTAATGCCTTATGATTTATTGATTTTAGATGAACCCACAAATCATCTGGATATAGCAATGATTTCCTGGCTGGAAAAATATTTGAACTCCAGCAAAGCACCCTTTTTGCTTGTTTCTCATGATCGCACTTTTTTGGATAATACTGTTGCTACTGTTTTACATCTGGAAAATACGCAGTTAAGTATTACCAAGGGCAATTATTCTTCTTTTGCACAAGCAAAGGCAATAGAGCTGAAAACACAGGAAAGGCAATTTGCTAGGCAGCAAAAGTTCATCAATGCCACCGAGGATTTTATCAGTAAAAACATTGCCGGACAGAAAACCAATATGGCTAAATCCCGGTTAAAAATGCTATCTAAAATGGAGATAATCCAAAAACCGCAACAGGAAAAAAAACTAAACCTCAATATTCAGACAGCTGGCCGCAGCGGAAATGATGTTTATACTCTTAAAGATGTTACTTTCGGTATTCCGGAAGGGCCTCTTTTAGCCAAAAAGGTAAATCTGCAAGTTCACTATCGCGATAGGGTTTGTATTATAGGACCAAATGGTTGCGGTAAAACAACTTTACTGAAAATTCTGCTGGCAGAGCGGGAGATATTTTCCGGTTCACTCAAAATCGGGGCTTCTTTAGAAATAGGATATTATGATCAGCATCAGATTTTTCTGGATGATGATTTAACCGTGATGGATACTTTATGGCAAATAGTTCCAAGTGAAACAAAGGGCTATGTGTTAAGTTATTTAGCGCGTTTTGGTTTTAGAGGTTTGGAAGTAGACAAGAAGGTTAGAGTCCTTAGCGGAGGTGAAAAATCACGCCTAATGCTCTGTGTTTTAATTCATCAAAACCCCAACTTACTCATTATGGATGAACCGACAAACCATCTGGATATCGGAATGAGTGACAGTTTGCTTGCTGCTTTGCAAAGTTATCAGGGTACCGTTATTTTTGTAAGTCACGATCGCTATTTTATCCGTCAGTTGGCAACAAAATACTGGGTGTTTCATAATGCTTTGGAAAATGAGACAATTTACTCTACAATCAGCGAAATGGAAACAAACCTGGAAGCAGCATTAAACTTGGCATTTACAATTCCCGAAGTGCCAAAAGTTAAAACAGCTATGCGGGAAAGGAAAAAGAAAATCAATCCCTGGTATCTGGAACAAATTCACCAGCAAATTGAAATTGAGCAGGCAAAGATGGCAGAAAACCATAGCCAAATTGAAAAAATGAACTCTGAACTGGCACTTCCTTCTACTTACAGCAATGCTATGCGGGCTAAAGAATTACACCAAAAAATTGATTTGCTGATTAGCCAAATTGAAAACAGCAAAAAACATATTGCTGAACTGGAAGCCCAATATCTGGAGTTGAGCTATGATTCCTAAACACATAGCATTTACTTCTTCCTTTCCGGTGGAAGTTATTTTTGCAGCAGGGCATATTCCTGTAGATTTAAATAATGTTTTTATCACCAATGATTCTTCCGCAAAAGTGCAAAATGCTGAACTTAAAGGTTTTCCCCGAACTTTTTGCAGCTGGATTAAAGGAAACTATATAGCAGCCCTTTCCACTAATCCGGATTTAATTATCGGAATTGTGGAAGGGGATTGTTCCAACAGCAATTCGCTTTTGGATATATTTACGGAAGACCATTTTCCGGTTTACCGTTTTTCCTTTCCAGCAGATAAAAATTATGAGGACTTGGATAAAGAAATTACCCGTCTGGAAGATTATTTTGGCGTTTCCCGTAAAGAGACATTGCAAGCAAAACAACGCCTGGATAAAATTCGCCGTAAACTTATTATTTTAGATGAATGGACCTGGAAGGAACGCCTCGTTAGCGGACTGGAAAATCATTACTGGTTGGTTAATTCTTCCGATTTTATGGGCAATCCGGATCGCTACGAAAGCGAGTTGGATGCTTTTTTAACACAAGCCAAAAAACGAGACCCTTTACCTGCAAAACTACGTTTAGCTTATTTAGGTGTGCCGCCCATTTATAAAAATATTTACGAAACTATTATAGAATTGGGTGGAGATGTCCTTTTCAACGAAGTGCAACGCCAATTTTCTATGCCTTATCTGCTTCCGGATATTGTTTCTCAATATCTTGCTTATACTTATCCTTACAGCGTTTTTGACCGTTTGCAGGATATTAAACGGGAACTTGAAAGACGCCAAATAGAAGCAGTAATTAGCTATACACAAAGCTTTTGCCATCTTCAGCTGGATAACTTACTCTTACGAAAACATATAGACCTCCCTTTTTTAACCCTGGAAGGAGACCAACCCGAAGATATTGATGCCAGAACTTTACTGCGTCTGGAAAGCTTTTTTGAAGTTCACAGTGAAAATGATTAATAGGTCTGGGATGAACAGGATTATTGGGATTTACAGGATTTTTTAGGATAATAGATTTAAAGTTGAGAGGGTTGAGAAGGTTGAGAAGGTTGAGATGGTTGAGAAGGTTTAATATACATTCCATATTGAAAATACATAAAAGGAAAATTCATAAAGAAAATAAGGTTGAGAAGGTTTAGAGGGTTTAGATACATTAAAACTCGTCAGGGCGAAAAAATGATAGCGACGGGTGCGTAAGCCCCTCGGAAGAAGAGATATACAACCCCCATTCCAAATCTAATATTCTGATTCCGAAAAGGGTTATCTGGAAGTTAAAAATCAGTTAAGAGGCAACCATTTATAATTTATAAATAAATAAATTATATTATATTATTCATTCATTGAAAGTCACTTATTATATAACATTTATATTGTTAAGCCATAAATAATAATTTTATTGTCCTGTGATAAAAAAATCAGGAGGGATACTATAGGACGATGAAAAGAATGTCTTGTTGCTCAGATATGAGAAGAAATTGAGCGGGCAATAGATACTTTACCCGATAGTTCCGTAGTTCGTAGACCTATGATAGTCACAGCTTTTTCCTAAATGAAATTACAATACAGAAGCTATCCCCCTTTCATTATCTTGATTGATAAAATTACTTTGTGGACTTCGTATAACTGCCTGTTGCTTAATCACTTATTTAACGATCCCTTAACGCTGCCGTAACGATCCTGTAACACTGCCTTAACTTCGTTAGGGAATCGTTAAAGAAGTGTTAATGCAGCATAAAAGATTCAACTTGGCAGGAAATAATGTACGGCATAAAAACAGGTAAAGGGCTTGCCAATTACAAGCTAATTTATGGCAACAGAGAATAAATTTTTTATTTTGGACACTATAAATTATGAACAGGCAATAGGGAAAAAAGGTTAAGGCAAATATTATTTTCTTCTGCATTTTCAATATGAAAACTATAAAATACCGGAAGGTTGACATCCTCGTCAACCTTCCGGTAATAAATCTTGAGAGGTGGTTGACCGGGAGGTCAACCTTCCGGAAAAACGACGTCCTCGTCGTTTAATGGCAACCTGGGTGTTTCGTTACCGCTTGCTTTTCGTTAACGAAATAGCTAGTAAAGGGTGGTTGACCAGGAGGTCAACCTTCCGATATGAAACCCTCTCAACCTTCATTATTTTATTCCAAATAATCCTGTAAATCCCAATAATCCTGTTCATCCCATACCTATTAACAAAATTTATCTGCAGGAAATCAAACAGGAAACTGCAGGTCCAGCAACTGATTCAGCCAGTCATTCTGATATAGATCCTCCGAAATTACGATAAATACTGGTTCTGTTCTTGCCGGGGTTTGGGTAACCATTTCAGTATAAATATTAGTATCTAAAACTGCTACAGAAGGGTCCATATACAACCATCCGGTAGAAAATCTTCTCAGCTTAAACAATTGCAAATAATTATCGCTATCTGATATCTGCATTGCTAATGTCTTATAGTCCAAGCTAATATCGTCCTGTTCCTTTGTCTGAGTAATCATTTGCCAGGTATTATCTTCCTGCTGAATATAGAATAAGCCATCTTTTTCGCCCTGCCGATGTTTCCTGTGGAAACTAAAATTAAAAGTGTGGTATCTTGCAATTCCCTGAGCATTAACAACCTCGGCAAAAATTGCCAGCACCGGAACTCCTGGTCTCAATAAATAATACTGTTTATAAATATAACCTTTTAGCGGTTCAAATTTTTCTATTGTGGTAGTGATAGTAATCCCTTGCCAGCAATTTTCATAGTTATCTTTCAGGGATATGAAATCTGCTTTATGGTTTTCTGATTTTAGAACCCCTGCGCCGGCACTATAAGGTCTAATAAAAATTCCTCCCGTAAAAGGATTAAAAAATGACCTGGGCAGGAAATCAGGATAACTGTTTTCCAGCCATTCAATTCCTTTATGTTGTAAAGACATCAGGCAGGGAATTATTGAATCCCTTGCCGAAGTGATTTGTAAACAGCCATTATCAGCAATAAGCAGTTTATCTTTTTTCTGAAAACAAACCTCTCCTTCCGGAAAGAAGATAAGCTGTTTTCTCTCAACTATAGTATAATATAATTCAGCTTTGCAATTTAGCAATTCCAACGGTTTATTGGTTTTTTGTTTCAATTCCCAGCTGCATTTACTATTGCCTAAAGCATTTTTTTGCATTTTTTGAGGTTGTGAATCATTTAAGCAACCGGAAAATAAACTATAAATCCCCTCTGGCTCAATATCCAGAATTTGGTTCATTTCTATAGTGCAAGGCATAGTAATAAAGGGATTTCCTTTATTAGCAATTAAATTCAGAGGGGGATAGATAAATTGTGGATCCTTTCTGCCTAAAGCAACATTCCGAACCTGCCAGGGATTTAGAAAAACATTTTGATAGAGCTGAATCGGAGGGGAAGTATTTTTGCCGTTACGGACAAGTTCACTTAAGTTTAGCTCCCAACAAAAATAGTAGCTTTCCGGTTTGAGAGTTAAATTTGGATGCCAAATTAGTGCTTGAGTATAATTTACACCTTGAATAAACAGCCAGTTTTCGCTAAAGCCATCCGCAGGAAAATTACTTTCATAAACATCCGGCAAATCATTCCCTACCTGATATAATTTGCCTTTATAAGCGAAGCCAATGTTGTATTGGGAAGGATAAAACCTTATTCTTAACCAACTCTCATCTGCGGTTTCAGGTAGTGCATAAACTGTAACAAAATATTCTACTAAGCCACTGTCATACAAACGATAAACAAATCCAAAATCAAGAGATGGAAAATCCGGTGGATGAAATTTCAAAATTGCCTGAATAGCATTTTCCATTTGTTCAACAATTGTTTCATAAGGCAATTCACTTTCCAATTCTTCGGAATAGGGCTTACCTGGTTCAGGTGCCATAAACAGAATATAATTTGTGCTAATATTTGTTAAAGTAGCAATGTTACGCTGACCGATTTTAGAAATATAGAGACAATTATTTCCGTTCATTAGTTGAAGGTGTTCCGATGAATCAATTCCATCTTTAGAGCCAAGCATTTGAAAACAATAATTGCAACTGGTAGTAAATTGCATTTCCTTATCACCTTCAGGTTTGGCAGTAATTTGGAAACAAGGATTATAAATTAAACCCTTGGTTAAGCGAAAATCAAGTTCTATAAAACTTTGCTCATTGGCAGTTAAGGTGATATCAAAACTGCTATGAATAAGCTGTAAACGCTCATCAACAGGAAATTCTATGTGATAAGAACAAGTTACCTCAAAATGATTATGGACATTTAAATACATTTTATAATTACGATTTGGAAGAAAAACATTATCCACAGCACGCAATTCAACTATTAAGGGAAACTGTACTTTTAAGCCGGTTTTGAAGGTTATTTCCTTACCTTCAATATAAAAACGGGTATTAACAGTAGGGCTTTTTTCCCATTCTGATATTTTACGCACTAAAGGTTTCAGATAAAATGTGGAATCTAATTCACTCATGTCGCTTAACATTATTTCCTGCTGGCAATTGTATTCAACAAGAGCATCATTTTCACCTTGTAAAAAAATATTTAACTGAATTTCCCGATAATTTTCCAGAGTGTAATGAATAGGATAATTTAAGCCAAAAACCGGCTTGGCATTTTGCACATCTACCTTTAATGAAAAATCAGAGGTCTTTAGAGAAACAATGCCTCTACCAAAACGCTCAAAAGTAACTTCTATACGCTTTCCTTCTTTTTCCCAAAGATAATCATAGAAATCAAAGCCATTTTCATTTCTACCATCCGGCTCTATTTTCAGTTCTCTTACAAGGTCTTTATACCAATGAAAATAGTTCCAATATGGCTTTAAGAGAGCGTTATTGAGCAATCCGGGAAGAAAATTCATCAGATGTGTTTCTTGACTATCCATTCTTTCCCAGAAAAAACCGCATTTTTTATAGAGAGGAACTGCTTTTAAATTGGCGGGCCAGGTAAATAAGTCAAGGCGTTCATAGCCAAGTTCCGCAGCTCGTAATATACATTTCTGAACTAATTCCCTGCCAATACCCTTTCCCTGATAAGAAGGTAAAACGGAGAGCATTTCAATATAGGCAACTCCTTTTTCTTCGGGATATCTGGTTAATTTTACATAACCGACAACTTTTTTACTTTCTACTGCCAAATACAAATTCAGATATTTAGTGCTAGATTCCTGCTGTAAAACCTTTTCTTCCGTACTGTTAAAAACTCTACCATTCCAACCATCACTGCTGTTATTCCACATTTCAGCTATGGCGTGGGCATAAATGGGATCATATTCAACTATACTTATTTGAGACACTAAAACTCCATTAACAACGAAGAATGTAGAATGAAAATAATGCATAACCGGCTTAAAATTATTCCGTATTTTCTAACTTTCTTTTCAGGGTTCCGTTAAGGGAAAATTCATATCCACTTTTACCCATTCATTCCTAAAGATATCTTTAGCGGAGTATAGGTTGTAAGTGTAGTCGGAACCCGCTGAAACTTCGTTTTTCCTTTCTTGCAGAGGAACGGTGTCCTCCGTCTACACAATAATAACTTCTGACTTAATTAACTTTCTCTTCTCTTTGCTTGGAAAATTCGCCTAATCTGTGATATCTTTGTAATCTGTGAGAGGTTATATTTATTGCAGCATTTCCAATGAGGGCTTGGCATTATCTCTGCGCACCCAGCGATCATCTATTTTCGTCATAATGGGACTATTATTCTGAAAATAGTGCACAATTGCATCTCGCAAATTAATTTGGTGATAGATAATGTCTTCTTCTGGCACTTGAATCAACATTGTGAGTCCTGCATTACCTTGCATAATAAAATCCGTAGTAGCAACAGTATAAATTTTATTGGGGTCCCAAGGTTCTCCTCCAATTTCAAAATGAACTACCCTATCAAAATTTTCTCGCTTTTTGGAATAGACAACTTTCCCGCCGGAAATTATTAATCCATGTCTGGATCCCTCCACACGGGTTTCAATAATCCGGCGTAAAAATTCACCGTTACAACGAAAAGAAACTATCATATTATCAAAAGGCATCACTTGAAAAATATCTCTATAGGTTACAGGACCTGCTTTAATATCGGCACGCACACCTCCCAAATTCAAAAAAGCAAAATCAGCACCTACTTCAGTGCGCATAGCATCTACAATTGTGTTTCCAATTAAGGACTGAGCATCTACATTGGTTCTGGATAAATAAACACCTGCATAGCCAACAACTTCATCCATTCCCTCTTCGGCTATAGCAACCTGCTCAGCAATCATTTCTCCAATTTCTTCATCGGGAATAAATTCATCCTCAAAAAGGGTTACCATACTACCTTCGCGAATGGCAGGAACTTCATAACCGCTCACAGTTTTGGTTTCGGGGTCAATTTTCAGGGTTATCCATCCCAAATTGGAACCGTAAGCATAACCTTGAATAACCATTGTATGAGTGTATGGGTCAATCCAGGGGGTTGGAATTCCCTTATGCATATGTCCACCAATGAAAATATCAATACCTTCAACTTCTCTGGCTATTTCTTGAGCATCATATCCCCAAACGGCATATCTTTCACTATAAAGAGGATTTCCCTGAGCATCATAACGGGTAAGATAAGTAGGAATAATATCATAAGGTAAACCCGCATGTCCAAGGACAATAACAATATCCACCTTTTCCTGATTGCGGAGGATTTTTACATATTTATCCACAGTTTCTTTTTCGGAAAGGAATTTGATGTTCTTGATGTTTTCCGGAAAGCTCATTTTTTCGGTATCGGTAGTAGTAAAACCCAAAATCCCTATTTTTATGCCCAAACGCTCTACTATAATGTAGGGTTGTGCATAACTTGGTATTTCACCTGTTCTCTTATCTATAATATTACATGAAAGAACGGGAAATTGAGCTAACTGCAAGGTCTCTATCAGTTTCTCTTCCAGAATATCATATTCGTGATTGCCAATGGTCATTGCATCGTAGCCAATGGCATTCATAAATTCAACTACCGCTTTTCCGTTAGTTATGGTTCCCACAGGACGCCCCTGAAAAATATCACCGGCATCCAAAAGTAAATTATCTCTTCTTTCATTTGCCAGAGAACGAATATGCTTAATTAAGGTAGCAGCGGAACCTCCTCCTCCTAAAAGAGGTGGAAAATCCGGATTGATAAAAGTTGCTTCGGAACGGTCTATGCCACCATGCACATCGTTAGAAAAAATAAGGTCAATACGCAGGTCTTCTGCTTTTGCAATTGTGCAGAACAGAATTCCTGCCAAAAGTAAAGTAATTATGCGTTTCATATTTTTTTTACCAGGTAAAATTAAGTCCGGCATTGAGAGAAATATTATTTTCCCGCACTTTATCAGGATTTTCCCAACCCCTGTCTATCAGGGTTATATGTGAATTGGGCCATAAAACATAAGTGGAAGAACCGGTATAGATTTTATCGTTATAATAGGTATCGGTAAACATATCCAGTGCTTCATATTCTCGCCAGGTATAGCCAAAGCCAAGGTCAAGTTTCAAGTTATCCATAATCTTGATACTGCTACCTCCTGTGAACATTGGCGTTAGTATTTTAGAGGTATGATATAAAGTAATGGGATTATTGTTTTCATCTATGCCCTCTTCGGTAGTAAAATACCAGTTATTAACTGCTTGAAAACCAAGACGCAAAGGCAAAAAGTTTACTACCTGATGTTCCACACCGGCATAGAAATTCACTACATCATCGTAACGCTTATTAATTTCGCTATAAGCAACATACTCAATATCCATATTGAATTCGGTACGCACAACATTGCGAGGAGTGTATACAAAGCCGAATCTAACCTGAGAGGGCAATTTATAGTCCTCGTTAACACTAATATAAGTGCTATCCATAGCTGTATTAAGATAAGCATCCCTTTTGTAATATTCAGTTCCTTTCTTATCTAAAATGGTTCCGGGAGTAAAAGTTGCTGCCAAACCAATGCGTGTTCCCAAAAGAGCTGAAGCGCCAATTTTGAATTGCTCACCGCTTAGTTCATAATCATTAATGGCAGTCAAATCCGGAAGATGATGATCTTCATCTACCTGACTGATAGCCCAATCGGTCCAGCGAATGGTCTTTTCCTGATTTATATCTCCCTTCAGCAAAGCATATTCAATACCTAAATTCAGGTCTACATAATCGCTTAAACCATAAGCAAAGGAAGTTACGAAGGCGGTCTTATTTAAAGAGCCCTCATTATCTATTTTGTTTACAGCAATCTTTTCGGGATAAACATCGTTATCGGTATTACGGTTATTGCGAACTTCTTCTTTATAATTGGCATCAAAATTGGAAACCGGTTTATAATAGAAACCCAAACCCAAACCTCTTTCTCCGAAACGATGAGCAAAAAAAGCTGAGAGAGCATAATTATCAAAGGTATTGATATTGGAAGAATACACAGAATCGTCTATATAGTTATCAAAGGAATTATACAAGGGAATACTGCGATTATCCTCATTCCGATTCAGATAAGTATTAACAGAAAAACCCAGGGTTTTATGCATTAAAGTTAAATTTGCAGGATTATCAGCTATTCCAAAAGCACTTTTGTTATTGAATAAACCAGCTCCACCCATAGCAAAACTGCGAGCATCAAAAGTGGAAAAAGGATTGCCGAAATAGGTATCGGTAACGCTCCAGGCAGAAAGTGCCGAAGCAAGAATTAACATACATATAAGTATTAAGGACTTGTTAGATAACATTATTCCTCCATATTAGTAACGGTAGTCAATGCTTAAGCGAATTGTATTTTCGCTGTGTTCAACTCTTTGAAAATATACAGGATCATCCAGTAAAGTGGGATCATCCGAAACATTATAATTGCGGATATTAATTTCTTTATCCTGATAGGTCTTATTCTTGAACTTCAAATTAAGATACATATTTTGAGAAATGCGACTGGTGAAAGCAATCCATGCCTTAGAACCCTTTTCGCCCATAAAATCAATTTCCATATCTTCCCAATCCCAATGTGAAATACCATGCCCAAACCAATACAGAAAAGAACCCTGCATTTTCAGCGATTTATTAAAATAGTGAGTATAGTTTACAGCAATATAATCACCAATCATCAAGGTCTGAGCTGCAGCCATTGAATTTTCACCTTCCACAGCAGGATAAGTTAAAGATGTATAAGGTGGACTCCATACAGTATTATAACGATATTCCAGTTCAAAAAAATCACGATTGGAAAGGAAAGTTCTGAATGCTAAAGTATATTCGTTGGTTTTGGAAACTCCGCGTTCAGCATCATCGTCATAACGATTCACCTGGTTTTTATAACGCAAACGCATTGCCAGCTGATAGATAGGACGGAATTCCAGTTCACTTTGAAATCTGGCACTTCTGCGTCCGTCGGTTAAACGTTCCCATAGGTCAAGATAACTTCTACCAATTGTAAAATATCTATTGAACTTGTAACGGGTTTCAAAATAGACCCCGCGTTCGGGTTGGGACTGATTGGAATTGAGATAAAGGTCTGCAATTGTAGGATTGGTTAAAGCATAAATATTTTTTTCCAGAATAGTATCTTCAAAACGCTCATGCTCTGAAAAACTGTTGCTGTAAGGATTATCAAAATCCACATCGTAATTGCGAAACAGGGTAATAAAATAGAGGTTCTCAAATTGGGTATGAGCTGAAACAAGATATGCCTTAGGATCGTCTCCCAGCTTTAAATCTTCCCCGTCAACAGAAAGTTCTGCATATTCACCCTGAAGAGAAGTATTGCCAATCACGGTTTGACCATCAAAACCAATTACTCTTCTATAATCACGCGTGTATTTATCGGTTTGAGTGCTATAGAGATTGCTAATTTCTGCATTCATATTTTTTACCAGTTTGGAATAATAATAGGAATCCCTTAAGACCGTAGGCAGTAAATTATTATAACCAGGAACAACAAAATGGGCATCATCGTAAATAGCAGTATAAGTAGTAAACCCTAGTTTGGTTCCTAAAAAAGGATTCACCTGCAAATGCGTTCCCCATAATTTTTCCTGCACAATATCTTTACGAGCAGCAAGATTAATATAATTCATTGCATAAGGCATTCCGGCTGAAATCTCACTGTTGAAATATTGTTCCGCTTCCAGCATTGTATCATCGTCGTAACGCAAAGTGGGATTGATTAAAGAAAAAACTTTGGTCTTATCTCCCTGAACAGCAGTTCCATCTTCATAGTTATAGATATGCTGTCCGTTTTCATCCACATAATATTGATGCCCGTTATTAACAGAAAGCGTATCTGTATAAATATCATTTCCATATTCATCACGCATAATGGCATTTCCATATTTATCTACATAAGTAAGGGCATCTTTATCATCTACGGAAACGAAAGCCGTAACTCCAAAAAGAGGGGTAGTATATTCTACTGCTCCACCTCTTAAAGAATATTCCTGAGTTCTGGAAAGGTCCGGCGTTATTCCTAATATTCTTTTACTGAAACCAAAACCGGTTTTACGGGCACTGTAGTAATCAGTATTTTCCATCACCAAGCCCTCGCCAAAAGTAGCACGATAATTTCCTGCATACACCTTCACGCGTGAATTATACAAGCCCGGCATATTGTTATTTTCATAACCGGCATACCATTTGGAATCGGTTAAAATATCCTCCGCCTGCGTATTCAGTAAATCCTCTTCTCCTTTTGCTTTGTAATTCATAAAGCCCAGCTTGTAATTATTTCCGTAACGCATTCTCAGCTTAAGCATAAGATCCGGATCAAGTTCATCCAAACCAAAATAACCCCAATAGGAATTGGTTTTTAGATGTGGAACGGTAACATCGGCAGCATTATAATCATTGCGCAGAAAACTTTCATGCAGCATATCATACTGCCCTTCTTCAAAATAGCGGGTATAATACAAAAGCGAAGCATCACACATTAATCTGTTTTTTACCGGCGGCTCTTTATAATATACATAACTGCGCAAGTTTGTATAACCATAATAGGAAAGGCCTGTAGAATTGCGTAAGTCCCTTGTATCGGCAATAGTATCGCCTTGGGCAATTCTTTTTAGAACAGCTACAGCATCTATTCCAGAAACATTGGGAAAACTCATCAAATCGTCAAAGAGCATTTTATTCACATTCTGAGGAGTCATTAAATAATCTTCCCAAACATCAGCCATTCCTTCAGAGGCACCTTCATTACTATCCACTCGCTCCATTAAATCCCTAATTTCTTCTCTGCGGACAGCTGCTTCATCCGTCTCTACATAAATAGAAACCACAGCTAATTGTTTTAAATGGTCCAGGGTTTCCTGATCAATAGAAGGAATCTGCTTTAGTTCATAGATATTATCAAATATCTTCACAAATTCCCGATATTCATAGATATCTCTTGCCTGCTTTTCTGTTATGGGCAACTGCATCAATTCAGCTAAAGATGCTGTATTTAAATCCACCTTGGCTGCTAAAACAGATAGCCCTGCCAGAACGAAGAGTATTATTAGTAACTTCTTCATCGCTTTACCTTATAAGTTTTATACTTTTTAAAACTTTGTTTTTTTAACATAGATAGCCATATTAAGAATAGCCATAATTCTGTCCAGTTTTTTTTGCTTTGCTTTTTCTGAGCTGTTTTTTTGTCCTCACTCTTGATAATGCTATCAATTCAATATTTTTTTTATTTTTTTCAAGAAGCACAATCAAATTGTTGACTATTTTCAGGACAAAAATTCTAAAAAGCTGATATTCTTGAGCCCAATTAAGTCAGCAGAAAAATTATCCGATCTATACAACAGATGGGTAGCCGAGTTATCATTCAACAACCCATTTGCTGAATACATTATCTCTCTTTCATTAAAATAGATTATCAGAATATGTATTGGGCAGTTGGCATTATTTACCTATACAAAAATCATTTATTTTAGATAAAAATCCTGTCGTTCTCACACTATTGGTTTGTCATATTGAAAATTATTATAGAGGTAGAATCATCATTCCGACAAGGTTTTGAGATTTATTTTATAAAAAGTCCTTTTTTTTCAATTTTTTGCTTGACAAAGATAGTGGAGTGCTTTATACTATTCTTAGATAAAGAAGGGTTTTAGAATGGAAAAGTATAATAATATACTAAGTTCATTAAACACACTCTGTTATAAGAGAAAGTCAATGATCTGTTTATCGGTTTTTATAAGAAAGTCACTTTATCAGGGAGGATAAAATGCAAAAGAAATTATTCGTTTTTTTAGTCGCTTTAGTTTGGACAATTGCTTTAGCAGGTCAATCATTAACTCTTAACAAAGTAGGCATTAAAGCAGCTGGTGGAGGACAAACAATTCATTTAGGGGAAAGAGTTATTGTATATTTGGAATATACTACAACAGAGTTTGAAAATGATGGTTCAGTTGAATGTTTAGGTTATGCAACAACCGGTTCCAACAATAATCAGCTAAGATTATATTGGTGGAACGATGATACACAAGACAGTTATGTTTATTGTAATGTTCGTTCATTAAATAGAATTATTAGTGAAAATGGAACTTTTAATGATACTGTTTCTTTTGTGCTGCCAACTCCACCCTCTGATCAGAACAGAATTAGAGTTAAATTCAGAATATTTGGTGATTCTGATGGTGATGGTAACGTAGTATATTCAAGTGTGCAAGAATCGGGATATGGCTCTCCAACAGGTTATTATCAATATTTGAATATAGATAGGAATGTTGCACCAGAAGCTCGAAATGTGAGTATAACAAATCCCGAATTTGCCAAAGTAGGACAAACATTACAGGGTTCATATACATATTATGATGCCGATAATGATACGCAAAGCGGAACAACCTTTCGATGGCTAAGAAGTGATAGCCAAACTGGAACTTACACAGCTATAACCGGTGCAACCAATCAATCGTATACAGTTGTTCAAGCTGATTTAGGAAAATATCTGAAATTTGAAGTTACACCCAGAGCTTCTACAGGAATAAGTCCAGGTACAACAGTTTTAAGTTCGCCAACAGGTCAAGTTACTGGTGCTCCAGTTTTAGAATTCAATGCCACTTATAAGACAATTGCAGAAACATCAGCAAATACTGGAGCAGTTAGTTCTGAGACATATCTTAGGATAGATGCTACGAATACTACTTTTGCATCTGATATTACAGAAGATTATATATCAATTCAAGGTCTACCAACTGGGCTTCAGGTTAGTGATGTTCAATGTCTTGAGACCTCTAATATTCGGATTTATCTTTCGGGAAATGCTACTTATCACGAATATGCAGCAAGCGTTAGTAATGTTAAAATTACTGTTGATAGTTTAAAATTGGTAGGTGTTAGTGGGGATAAACAGACAACAAACAGTGCTAGTGTAAACTTTATCAACAATCCTCCGACCGGTTTAGCTTTAGATAGTGTAGGCAATAATTATGTTAAAATAACTTGGAATAATCCTGCTGGGTTACTAGCTTCAAATAGTGGCTTGGATTATTTTAATATTCTTCGCAATGAACAGCTTATCTACACATACTATTTTGATAAAGGAACTTATTATTATACCGATAATAATGTAACTAATGGAACTCAGTATCGATATAAAGTTCAAGCAGTATATGAGGCAGGAACACCTGAAACTTCTGCAGAACAAAAAGCTACCCCGCTTGCTATCACTGCCTTTTCTTTTAGCAATCCCCCAGCTACAGGAACTATTGATCATACTAATAAAACCATCAAAGTAGCTGTCCCGAATGGAACAGATAGAACTGCCTTAATAGCATCTTTTACAGCAACCGGGGCAATTGTTAAGGTTGGAGAAACAACTCAGACCAGTGGCACTACAGCCAATAATTTTACTAATCCCGTTACTTATATATTAACTACTAATAATGATGCTTCTACTTGTTCTTATGTAGTAACAGTCAATGAGATTCTGGCTACACCCGTAACTGAAGATGGAACTACAACCACTTCCAGCATTCAGGCAAAATGGGGTGCGGTTTCAGGTGCCTCAAGTTATTTACTGGATGTTTCTACCAACAGTTCTTTTTCCAGTTTCCTTCCCGGTTATCAAAATAAGAGTTTAACTTCTACCTCTTGCATTGTTAATGGCCTAAACTATAATACAGCATATTATTATCGGGTAAAAGCAGTTGCCAGTGATCCAGATTTGAATAGTAATTATTCTACTACTAAAGAAGTAACAACTGAAAATGTTGCCGCTGGCGAGGGCAGCACAGAAATCAACAGCAGTGAAGAAACAACAATAAATGTAGGGAATTATGATTCTGGACACGGAACTATTACCCCTACTGTGAAAGTTGATCCTACAGCTTTTAGTCCTTCTGAAAATAATCTCATTACTGTTTCTATGAGTTATGGAGCAACTCCTGAGGGTTTGCAGTATAACCTTGCCTTTGATAACGCTAGCATTGGCATTGGAACTTTTGTTCTTTCCTACATCGGATTGGGCTATGATCCCACGGATGTTGGTTATCGTTTGAATGGAGGTGTCTTACACAGTGTAGGCGGAGACGGTATAAACACTTCGGACAAGACAGTTACTTTTGAAATGAGCAGTTTAAGCAAAGGCAGCAAAGCAGTTTATGAGCTGCAAATTGTTCTCAATGACGAAAGTGGTCAGACCTTGCCTGTTGTTCTTACATCTTTTACCGCTACTCTAATGGTTCAGGGTAAAGTGCGTCTGGATTGGGTAACTCAATCCGAAACCAATCTTTCAGGATTTCGTGTTTTACGTAATACAGTTACTGAAGTTTCCACAGCTATAGCAGTAAGCTCTCTAATTGCAGCAGCGAATACTTCATCAACAGTTGTCTATTCATTTATAGATAGTGAAGTTCCGGGTAATGGTATTTACTATTACTGGTTACAAATAGAAGATTTGGATGGGGGTATATCCTATTCTGCGGCTTTAACTGTTCAGGTTACTAATGGTGAAAACCCCGATATAGTAATACCTAAAATTACTGCTTTGCTTGATCCTTTTCCCAATCCTTTCAATCCTTCGGTAACTATTCCTTTTGATCTTGCTGTAGATGGCAGGGTAACCTTAAAAATATACAATCTGAAAGGGCAATTGATCAGAGACCTTTTGGATGAAAATCGTCCAGCAGCATCTCATCGTGTCCTTTGGGATGGCAAAGATAATAAGATGCATAATGTTTCTACCGGAACTTATATTATCCTGATGAATGCACCTAACTATCGTTCCTCCCATAAAATCTCCCTACTTAAATAAACCATCTTCTCCTTAATCAAACAGGTGCGTATCGTTTAGATACGCACCTGTTTTCTTTTAAGCATTCTTTTTGATATAAGTTTATGGAGGAAAAATAATAGCGAAGATATAAGATAAGCGTTTTCTGTAATTTTACGCCTTAATTAGTGTAACCTATAATGCTCATTTCAAAAATATCCAGCTGGTCTTCCTTAATTGCATTACCTATGCATTGCCTACCCATTGCGGATGGCATCCGTAATGGGTAGGCAATGCTTAAGCAATACTCCTTGAAAATCAAGAAAGCTATTGACAGATTTGCCGTAGAAAAGATTATGGATGGCAATAAAATTTCTTTAATGATGTTAAAGTTATGGAGGATAAATGAATACACCTAAAAGAGTTTACCTCTTCGGAAATGGAAAAGCCGAAGGCAGCGCAGAAATGAAAAATCTCCTCGGAGGAAAAGGTGCCAACCTTGCAGAAATGAATCTTATTGGCGTTCCGGTTCCACCCGGATTTACTATTACTACTGAGGTTTGCACTGAATATAATAAATTTGGTTCTGCCAAGTTGAGAGAAATTTTAAGTGCTGATGTGCACAATGCCATAAAGCATATAGAAGGTCTTGTAAATATGCTATTTGGCTCTGCTGAAAATCCACTTTTGGTTTCAGTGCGCTCAGGTGCCCGGGCTTCAATGCCTGGAATGATGGATACTATTTTGAATTTGGGCTTGAATGAAACAACTATTCAGGGTTTAATTACGAAAACCAATAATGAAAGGTTTGCCTGGGATAGCTATCGTCGTTTTGTGCAAATGTATTCTGATGTGGTTTTAGATCTTAAACCAGAGAGTAAAGAAGAACACGATCCCTTTGAAGTGATTATAGACACCGTGAAAAAAGAAAAAGGAATCAGTAGCGATTTAGAATTGACAACTGATGATCTAAAAAATCTGGTAACTCTATTCAAGCAGGCAGTTGAGGAAAAAACCGGCAAAAAATTCCCGGATGACCCCTGGGAACAACTCTGGGGTGCAATTTTTGCTGTTTTTAACAGCTGGAATAATGAACGCGCCAAGTTCTACCGTAAATTGAATAACATTCCCGATGAATGGGGGACTGCAGTTACCGTTCAAGCAATGGTTTTTGGCAATATGGGTTATACTAGTGCTACCGGTGTTGCTTTTACCCGCGATGCTGCTACCGGAGAAAACCTTTTTAACGGTGAATATTTGATTAATGCTCAGGGTGAAGATGTTGTAGCCGGAATTAGAACTCCCCAGCAAATTACCAAAATTGGTTCTCAGCGTTGGGCAAAACTTGCTGGTATCAGTGAAGAAGAACGCTTAAGTAAATATCCTTCTCTGGAAGAAGCAATGCCGGAAACATATAAAGAGCTCTTTACAATTCAGAAAAAACTAGAAAATCATTACCGCGATATGCAGGACTTGGAATTTACCATTCAGGAAGGAAAACTTTGGCTGTTACAAACCAGAACAGGTAAAAGAACGGGTCCGGCAATGGTAAAAATCGCTATGGATATGCTCCGCGAAGGGATGATTGAAGAAAAAACCGCTCTTAAAAGAATTGATCCTGCCAAATTGGATGAACTTCTTCATCCCGTCTTTACTAAAGAAGGTCTGGCAAAAGCAAAAGTGATTGCTAATGGTTTACCTGCTTCTCCTGGTGCTGCTTCCGGCCAAATTGTCTTTTTTGCTGACGAAGCAGAATCCTGGGCTGCTGAAAAGAGAAAAGTTATTTTGGTTAGAGAAGAGACCTCTCCCGAAGATTTACGCGGAATGGCAGCCGCCCAAGGAATTCTTACTGCTCGTGGAGGTATGACTTCTCATGCAGCTGTTGTTGCCAGAGGAATGGGAAAATGCTGTGTTGCTGGAGCCGGTGCTTTACGCATTGATTATAAAAACAGAACGATGACTGTGAACGGAAAGGTATATAAAGAAGGGGATTGGATTTCGTTAAATGGCTCTACAGGACAGGTTTTAGAAGGCAAAATAGATACCCAGGACCCTGAACTTAGCGGTGATTTTGGTGCCGTTATGCAACTTGCCGATAAATATACAAGAATGAAAGTCCGCACTAATGCCGATACTCCAAAAGATGCAACAGTTGCCAGAAATTTTGGTGCTCAGGGAATCGGACTCTGTAGAACGGAACATATGTTTTTTGAAGGCGACCGAATTAAGTCAATGCGGGAAATGATTTTAGCAGAAGATGAAACCGGACGCAGAACTGCTCTGGCAAAATTACTGCCGATGCAACGGTCTGATTTTGAAGGCATTTTTACTGCTATGAACGGATTTCCTGTAACTATCCGTCTTTTAGACCCTCCCTTGCATGAATTTGTGCCCCAGGAAGAATCCGCCCAAAAGGAAATTGCAGACGAACTGGGAATACCTTTGGAAAAGGTTAAAACCCGCGTTGCCTCTTTGCATGAAGTAAATCCTATGCTTGGTCATAGGGGTTGCCGTTTGGGAAATACCTATCCGGAAATTACAGAAATGCAAGCGCGGGCAATAATTGAAGCCGCCTTAGCGGTTAAAACACGCGGAATTGTTGTGTTACCTGAAATTATGGTCCCCTTAACAAGCACTGCTGCAGAATTTGAAATGCAGGAAAATATTATTCGCAAAACAGCAGAAAAGGTCTTTGAAGAAAAAAAAGAACGCGTGGATTATCTGGTTGGAACAATGATAGAAATTCCCCGTGCTGCTTTAACTGCTGATAAAATTGCCGAGCACGCAGAATTTTTCAGTTTTGGAACTAATGATTTAACCCAGATGACCTTTGGCTTTTCCCGCGATGATGCAGGTGTGTTTTTACCCGTATATTTGGAAAAAAACCTGTTGAAACAAGACCCCTTCCAAATTTTGGATAGAGAGGGAGTAGGTCAATTAGTTAAAATGGGAACGGAACGCGGCAGAAAAACCAGGCCTGATTTGAAAGTTGGAATTTGTGGAGAACATGGTGGCGAACCAAGCAGTGTGGAATTTTGCCACTCCGTTGGAATGAACTATGTCAGCTGTTCTCCATACAGAGTTCCCATTGCTCGTGTCGCTGCTGCCATAGCTGCTTTGAATGATTAACCCGGAAGAACACTCTATATGTAAATAGAGGACGCTATTCCTTCGCCAAAAGCAAAAAAGTAAAAAGGGAAATAACAGTGTAAAAAATGCGGAGCTTCAGCGCGCTCCAGCTACACATAATATCGGGAGTCCTCACTGTCAAAATATCTTTTATGCTACTCTTAAATGAAAATGGCAGTGAGGACTTCTTTCTTTTTGCCCTCTTTATCTCTCACCCTATAGACCTCTTGACCTCTCGCCCTCTTGACCTCCCGCCCTCAAATAATTTGCTTGACCTCAAAATTATTAGTAAATTATAAGTAAATGGAGGTTTATTATGAAAAACGATGATGTCCTTGACAGTAAAGAAATTCCTGTTGAAGAGCAGGAAAGGATTAGGGATAAAATCATTGACGACATTGATTCCACCAAACTTAAATTCTATGAAAACCTGCGCAAAAAGATTATGGGATGGACAAAAGAACAATTAGGTTCCCTGGGTGGAAAACTGGGTGAATATGTTTTCCTGTTACCGGATTTTTTCATTTTGGTTTGTCGTTTAGCATTGGATAAAAGAGTCCCTGTAAAACAGAAGATGATTATGGGCGGAGTTGTAGCTTATGTAATGATGCCGATTGATCTCCTTCCGGATTTTATTCCGGTGCTTGGTTTTGTAGATGATTTGGTTCTTGTAGTTATGGGACTTAATATGGTTTTAAATGAAATTGACTCTAAAATTCTTTTGGATAACTGGAGTGGAGAAGGTGAAGTTTTAGAACACTTAAAAAAAATTACTGCCTTAGCAGAACGCTTCCTGGATAAACACTTACTGCAGAAAATTAAGAATGTGCTGAAACGCTTATGAAAAGGGACATTTTAATTGCCACTCATAATCTTGATAAGCTGAAAGAATTGGAGGATTTGCTAAATCCCTTACAGTTCCGTTTGCATTTTTTGCATGAACTACCCGATTTTTTCCCTCCAGAAGAAGATCAGGATACATTACAAAAAAATGCTATGAAAAAAGCACTGGAGGCAGCAAAATTTAGCGGTCTAATTACTCTGGCAGATGATACAGGACTTTTTATTGCTGCCTTAAATGATGCCCCGGGAATTATGTCAGCTCGTTTTGCCGGCAATTCCTGCAGCTATTCTGAAAATAGACATAAGGTTTTACTGCTTCTACAAAATATACAAAATCGGAAAGCATATTTTAAAACCGCTGTGGCTTTGGCTGCTCCTGATGGCATTATGGCAATTATTGAAGGTAGATTGGATGGTGAAATAACAACAGAAGAATATGGCAATAACGGTTTTGGGTATGATAGCATTTTTGCTGTTAACGGTAAAACATACGCTGAAATGAAGGCAATAGAAAAAAATCGCCTTTCTCATCGGGCTATAGCCATAAAAGCTATTATCCCTGTGCTGCAAAAGATAATCAATACTTGAAAAAAGGAGTTATAAATGATAAAAGCGGAAATCTTTCGTCAATACGATATTCGTGGCATTGTTAATGAAGACCTTGATGAAAATACTTATTATCTGATCGGAAAAGGGTTTGGTACCTATTTGCGGAATAAGAGCCTAAAAACTATTGTTTTGGGAGGAGATGCCAGGCATTCCACTCCCGCCTTTATGAATGCTTTTAGCCAGGGAGCTTTGACAACCGGCTGTGATATTATTGATTTAGGAATCGTTCCTACTCCGGTTTTATATTTTTCTATCTGGAAACTGCAAAGTGATGGAGGAGCAATGGTTACGGCAAGTCATAATCCTTCTCAATATAACGGTTGCAAATTAAATCTTGGTTTGAGCAGTGTTTATGCTGATGAACTGCAAAAGGTGTTACATATCATTCAAAAGGGTGATTTTGCTATAGGAAATGGCAATCTGGTGAAAAACAACGAAATGGGTGATATTTACATTGACTACATAGTAAATGGAATTAAACTTCAGCGTCCGGTAAAAGTGATTGTGGATGGAGGAAATGGAGTTGGCGGTCCTTATTTACCGGCAATTTTGCGTCGTTTGGGTTGTGAAGTTATGGATATGTTTTGTGAGCCCGATGGTGATTTTCCCAATCATCATCCTGATCCTACAATTGCCAAAAATATGGAAGCACTTTCTAAATCCGTAGTAGACAATAAATATGAACTTGGAATTGGTTTGGATGGTGATGCTGATAGAATCGGAGTTGTGGATGAGCAAGGTAAAATGTTATTCGGAGACCAGATACTTAATATTTTAGCAAGGGATTATTTGCAAAAGAACCCCGGGAAAAAGATTATTGCTGATGTGAAATGCAGTATGAATCTGTTTAATGACATCAAAAAGTATGGCGGTGAACCAATTATGTATAAAACCGGGCATGCCAATATCAAAATGTTTATGAAAGAAATGGGAGTAGAATTTGCCGGAGAAATGAGTGGACACATCTTTTTGGCAGATAGATATTTGGGCTTTGATGATGCCATCTATGTCAGCTGCCGTTTTGTAGAAATTGTTTCCCAAACGCATAAACCTGTCAGCACTTTTTTAGCTGATCAACCCAAACTTTATAATACTCCGGAACTGCATACAAATTGCCCGGATGAGAAAAAGTTTGAAGTAGTGGCAAAGGTTTGTGAGGAATTCAAAAAAGAGGGCTACGATGTTAATGATATTGATGGTGCTAGAATAACTTTTCCTGATGGTTGGGGTTTAATTCGTGCTTCCAATACAACCCCTGTAATTGTTACCCGTTATGAGGCATTAACCGAAACCCGGATGAATGAAATAAAAAACCTGATAGAATCCAAAATCAATAAATACCTGTAACCTTTTAGAAATGAAGAAGGTGAGGTTTTCTGAAAATCTCATTTATGGTAATAGTAAGAAAAGAGTTCCTGCCGCTGTTATAACTTTTACCTGAAAGATAACTTTCCCAATGTAAATAAGTTATGCCAATAATAGATTGCAGCTAACCGGTTTTTTTTGATTTTTAGTCCACTATTTTTTAGAAACACCTCATTCTTTTTATGGTTTGTTCTGCATCCATTGGAATTGTTATTTGTTCTCCGGTTTGCATATTTTTAAGGTTTACGGTTTTAGCAGCAAGTTCATTTTCACCAATAATTATAGCATACTTTGCCCCGCTGGCATCGGCAGCTTTAAGTTGTGCTTTTAACGAGTTCTTATCGGGATCGTAATCTATAAAAAGTCCTTTAATTCTTAAGGCATTTAGATAAGGCAGAATTTGCATACGGGTATTTTCTCCTACGCAAACAAAGTAGGCATCCGGTTTAGGAGCCGAAGCAAGGTCAATATTCTCTTCTTCCAAAGCCCAAAGCAGGCGTTCAAATCCGCCGGCAAAACCGATTGCAGGAATACTTTTTCCCCCGATTTGTTCAATCAGCCCGTTGTATCTTCCGCCGCCCACGAGAGAATTTTGTGCTCCCAAGCCTTCATAGATAATTTCAAAGGCAGTGTTTGTATAATAATCCAGCCCGCGAACTATTCCCGGATTGACAGTGTATGTAATATTCATTGCTTGCAGATAGTTACAAACAGCAGAAAAATGTTTTTTACAGAGCTCATCCAGATAATCCATTTGTGAGGGTGCATTTTTTCTAAATTCTATACAGGAAGGAACTTTACAATCCAATAGACGACGGGGATTTGTTTCCAGCCGTTTCATACAATCAGGGCATAGCTTCGGTAAAAAAGGTCTATAATATTCCTGCAATACATTATCATAAACAGCAGAACAAGCAGGACAGCCCACACTGTTTATTTCCAAACGCAAGTTATTCAAGCCCAACTTATTAAGCCATAAAAAAGCAATCGCTATCACTTCTGCATCGTAATAAGGATTGTTACTGCCTATAAATTCTATTCCATATTGATAAAATTGACGGTATCTTCCTGCCTGCGGACGATCATAACGAAACATAGGACCCAGATAAAACAATTTTGTGCGGGAAGAAAGTTTATCCAGATGATTTTCTATATAGCTGCGAACAACTGGAGCTGTTCCTTCAGGACGCAAAGCAAACTTCCGACCTTTTTTATCCTGAAAGCGATACATTTCTTTTTGGACAACATCAGAGCTTTCTCCAGAACTGCGTTCAAAGAGTTCAGCCACCTCAAAAACGGGAGTAGTCATTTCTTCATAGCCAAAACAAGTTGCCATTTTACGAAAGCTGTCCTGTAAAAATTGCCATTTATAACTATCTTTAGGCAGAATATCAAAAGTTCCGCGAGGGATGTTATATTTCATTGTTCTCTCCTCATCATATTATTTTATTGAGTGTGGCAAAGCGGAATTTATCATCTCATTTTCCTTAAAATCGGGGTTGTAAGATTCGTCAAGAAACTTTGGCGGATATTTTACTTCCATAAGATAAAGTCCTGAAGCAGGGGCAGTTATCACTAAATTTTGGCGTGGGCATCTATTCTCCAAAATTTCCAGAATCGTTTCCTTAGATAGATTCAGATGGGATATATTAGCCATAGTTCCTACAATTCTCCGAACCATATTATGCAAAAAGCGGTCAGCAGTAAAATCAAATATAAAGTAACTTTCTGTTTCGTTTATAGTTATGTGCTTTAGTTCACAAATATGATTAAGCACTTCCGGATTCTTTTTCCCAAATGAAGAAAAATCGTGTTTCCCTAAAAGATTCTCAATGCAGGATTGCATTTTTTTTAGGTTCAAATTCAAGCGCAGCAAATATCCGCTGTAATTTCTGTTAAAAGGAGTTTTTTCTTTAGCTAAAACATAGCGATAACTGCGTTCATAAGCTTGATAACGAGCATTAAAAACAGGGCTAACTTTCATTATTTCCAGAACTTTAATATCATCAGGCAAATATCTGTTAAAAGCTAAAAGCAATTGCTTATCCTGCATAGAACCGCTATAATCAAAATGAGCATATTGGCTTAAAGAATGAACTCCCGCATCAGTTCTTCCTGCAGCAATTATTGAAGTTTTTTTACCGGAAAACAGAGCAAGGGTATTTTCCATCACTTCCTGGATGGCAAGTCCGTTTTTCTGTTTTTGCCATCCGCAATAGCCAGTGCCATCATAACATATTTTCATTAAGTATCTTGCCATAGATAACCTGTTTTATATGCCGTGCACTATAATTAAGAGGGCTAAAAAGAATACCCCTAAATAGTTAGCTTTACGGTTGCTTGTTACATTATCCTCTTCAAAGTTTAACAGATTGGTGACGGAATTGCTAATTTGAGGAGACATTGAATAAACATTTTCTAAAACAGCAAAAAGCTGAGCCAGGGAAAGATTGTTTTTTTTAGTCAATTTAATATTCTTGTATTCTGTAAAGAATAACCTCGTAAAGAACACTGTGGTAAACAAATAATAAAAGCAGGAATTTACTGGTTTCCATTTTCTTATACCTCTGCTTTGATTTGATATTTGTTCCAGTTTCACATTTCCCAACACATAAACCGTAACTGCAATCAAATATAATATCTGAACGCTGAAGAACACAGTAGTAAGAAATTCCTGCCCAAAAAGAGTTGCAAAAACCCAATAACCGGCAAAGAAAGGCAGTAATTTTTTCAAAGCATTGAGTAAAGATAGGTATAATTTCGGCTCAAAAACCAAAATAACTAAAATTAAGACCAATTGAATTAGCAGCTGACGCAGCGAAGAATCCAGCCCGATAACCAGACCTGTTAAAAAAACAGCGGATTTCAAATAAAAATGCTGTCCCGAAACAGGATGATTCAACAACTTCATTCAATTCATAAAAACGACAAGGATGTCGTTTTTCCAGAAAATTAAGTGGACGACGAGGACATTGTTTTTCCGTAAATAATGCCCAGGAAGAGAATGAGCAAACCACTTCATTCAAGTAGCGGTTCCTCTTTTTTTCCCTGAATTGGCTCTTCCGGTAAAGCGGGAACGGGATTTTCTTCCGGTTGGGGAATGTTTTCTTCCGGCGTTTCCATTTCAGGAGATATATTTTTCTCTTCCCTATTTTCTTTTTCAGGAAAAACAGCTTTAGCCAAAGAATCCATCAATCCAGGAATGCCACTATAAATTTTCAAGCTGTCTGGCAAGGTTGCATAAATTTCTGCAGGAGAGGGAAAAGACCAGTCCTTAATGTTTTCTTTTATGTCAGCTCCAAGGGAATCAACTGCCGTAGTATCAGTTTCCGGAAGAGAAATTACAGGTGCACCTCGCAGAAGATAATTATTGCCATCAAAGAATCTGCGGGCAACAATAGCATATTCACCGGCTTCAGGTTCATCTAAAACAGCTTTCAAATAGGGCTTTGCGAGCAGCGTATCAATTTGTTCAAAACTGTAATACCAACCTAAGCGGTAATTGGCAGCCAGCTTAATTTTATGATAGGGTGAGTTTGTTAGTTCCTGTAAACCTGCCAGAGCAGAATCGGGAGCAGTGTAAATTTGTTCTAAATACATATCTAAAAGCTGTTCTGCTTTTTCTTCTTTAGGGTCAATTAAACGCACAGGCAGGTTATTCTGCAGAGCATAGAGGGCTTTGGTAAATTTATTGTCCGGGTATTGTTCCTGCATTTTAGCCATAATTTCACTATTTTCAGGACTTTCAGGAGAATGATTATGATAGATAGAACCAATAGCAAACATACAAAAAGGAATTATTTCACTGTCAAAACGCTCAATAATTTCTTCCAGTTTTTCCAGTCGTTGGCTATATCTTTCGTTTTCCTTTTCCAGGTTTTGAATGTGTTGACCAATTGCCAAAGTTAAAGAATCTGTCTCTGCTGTTTCGGTAAGCAGAGGGGTTAATTCATCTTTTTCTTCTTCTAAAGCGGAATTGGGCAGACCGTTATCTTGTGTTTTTTCATCTTCAATGGCTAAGGAATCGCCTGCAGAAATTGTTTCTTCAATCAATAAACTATCCGTTACAGGAATTTCTGAATCTACTATTTGTAATGTATCAGCAAAGGTTTTTAAGCTATCTGAACTGCTGATAACTATTTCTGCCGGAGTTTCGGAAAAAGCAGTTTCGGATGTTATATCCGTTTTTGTCACAGTAAGTTCCGCTTGTTCTAAAACGCCTAAGCTATCAACTGCAGGAGTTTCCGGTGCCGGCAAAATCGCTCTTAGCGAATCCAAAATAGCATTATTTTTGTTTATTGCCGTCTGTAAGGAATCAAGTTTAACAATTAAAGTATCTTTTTGTGCAATAACAATTTGGTAGCGGGTAATTGCAGAATCAGGCAAAGACAGAACATTCAAAAAACTTTCGGCTGCCTGATAATGGTAATCCAGAAATTGAGAAAGCCCTGTTTCACAATCAAGACCTGCGCGCGGAGCTATTAATCCCAGGGCAGTAGCTTTTGCCTGAGCGGTTTTAGCTAAGGGGGAATTAGAAAATTCAGTGCGCACCCGATTGTAGTTCAAAACCGCATTGGGAATATCACCCAGCGTGTAATAATAATATTCTCCAAGATAATAACAGGCATTTGCGGAACCCTCAGTGCGCGGATAGTTTTTAGTTATGAATTCAATTTCTGTTCTTGCTGCGGTAGTATCACCTAAAGCAAATTGTGCTCTTGCCTTCAACAAACGGACAAAGGGAATTTTATCAGGACGGGATTCGGATTTTATCAAGCTCTTAGCTGTCTTTAATGCTTTTTCTGCCTGCCCGAGTTCCAGCTCGTTCAAACCGATATAATAGGTTCCTTCAAGTTTTATTGTTTTATCAATACCGCGCGCTTTTTGCATTTTTTTAAATGCCTCCAGCGATTTATCATAATCCTTTTGTTCGTAATAATTCTTCCCAAAAAGGAAATATGCTTCGCGGTATTCTTTTGTTTTAGGATATTCCGTAATTATCCTTTCCAGATAATGTTGTGCTTTTATAAAATCCTCATCCTTAATAGCAAAATCAGCTAAAACGAATAACGCTTCAGGATGATTTTTCCGATATTTAGGATTGCGAAGAAATTCATCCAGCAATTTTTCTGCTTCTTTGGGCTGATTGGTCTCTCTTAAAATTTTAGCAATATAAATATATGCTTCAGGAACATATTTACTATCGGGAAAACGAATAACGAGGTTTTGAAACTGGTCTTTTGCCTGAAAAGCACTATTTCCTTTGTAATAAAGGGATTTTGCCATCAGATAGTATGCCTCTTCTACCCTTTTTCCCTTTTTATCGGTAGAAATAATTTTCCCGCATTTTTTTATCGCTTTCGTATATTCATCAATTGCCTGGGCATTAGGTCTTCCATTACTGGTTAAAGGTCTTGATTGTGCCGACTTAAAATAGTTTCGGGCATTGAACAAAGTATTCACTTCGCAGGCAAAAATGCCTGTAAGACAAAGCATACAGATAATTATATCCCTGATTTTCATAGTTCAAAAGCCCTTAAACCGTATATTTTTGTCAACCAATTTCGGAACAAATTTCATCCAAACGCTTAGAACGAACCAATTCAATTGCTTTATTTACATCAGGATACATAATTCTATCACCATTTAAGGGAGCAACATTTTCTCTTAAAGCTGATTTTACTTTTTCCAAAACCGGAGAAGTTGAAATTTGCCTCTGGTCCAGTGCAGAACAGGCAATCAGCAGTTCAATTCCCAGAACGGAAGCCACATTTTGCACTATCTGGCAAAGTTTTATTGCTGAAATTGAACCCATAGATATATGATCTTCCTGATTGGCAGAAGTAGGAATGGAATCAACACAAGCAGGATGAGCCAGCACTTTATTTTCAGAAACCAGCGAAGCTGCCGTCATTTGCTGAATCATAAAACCGGAATCAATTCCCGGACGCGTTGCTAAAAAAGGTGAAAGTCCACGCGAAAGTGCTGAATTTAACATTTGTTCAATTCGGCGTTCAGAAATGGAAGCAAGCTCACTAATTGCCAAACCTAAAGTATCCAAAGCAATGGCTAAGGGTTCACCATGAAAATTTCCGCCAGAAATAACTTTACCTTCATCTGGAAAAATAAGCGGGTTATCCGTTGCCGAATTTATTTCTATTTCCAAAACACCTCGCACATAAGAACAGGCATCTCTCACTGCACCATTAACTTGAGGAGTACAACGCAAGCTATAAGCATCTTGAACATTACCGCAATTTAAGTGTGATTCCCGTAAAGGACTTCTCTCCAAAAGGGTTCTGATATTTTTTGCCGATATTTTCTGCCCGGGATGAGGTCGTAAATTATGAATCAATTCATCAAATGCTTTGGGAGTACCTTTTAAAGCATCTATGCTCATAGCGGCAATAATATCTGCATAACGACACAAACGCTCTGCTGCCAAAAGGTTTAAAACACCCAAAGCAGTCATAACTTGAGTACCATTATTAAGCGCAAGTCCTTCTTTAGCAGCAAGTTGGACAGGGGTTATACCCGCTTTTTGCATTGCTGCTTCACCCGAAAGATGCTCTCCTTTATAAATTGCTTCTCCTTCACCAATTAGCACTAATGCCAAATGTGAAAGCGGAGAAAGGTCTCCACTAGCTCCAACAGATCCCCGCTTGGGAATGATTGGCTGAATACCTTTATTCAACATTTGCACCAGGGTTTCCAATGTCTCTAAACGAATTCCGGAGTGACCCTTAGCTAAAACTGCAATACGCAAAAGCATTATTGCCCGCGTCTGTTCTTCAGAATAAGGTTCACCAATGTTTGTAGAATGGCTGCGAATTAAATTTAATTGCAGTTCAGCTATGTTTTCTTTGGGGATAATTACATTGCTGAATTTGCCGAAACCAGTATTCAGCCCGTAGACAATTTCGCCATTTTCTATTATTTTATCTACATAAGCACGGCATTTAGCCACTTTTTCCTTACTGGAATCAGACAGACGAACGGGTGTATTATAGCAAGCAACCTGTTCTACTGCCTCTAAGGTTAAGGAATTGCCGTCAATGATAATTTCCTGCATTTTATCCTCTGTTTTCGTTAATTTTGAAGTTGGTAAACAAAAAAAATGCTATTTTTATTCCTTTTTTTGCATAGATATGTTTTTGTCAAGCACGGAAAACTGCTCGCCTTTAATTTAGATTGTTTGTGACTAAAAAGGTTGAGCCAGTTGAGAAAGTTGATAAAATACAGAAAGTTGAAATCCTTTTTCCAATCCTGAGGGCGACACAGGAAGGTTGATGTCCCCGTCAACCCCTTAATAAATATACACTTAGCAATACAATATTTTTCCTTCTCCCGATATTTCCCTAACTATAACTAAACAAAGATAATTACACTTTCTTCCTTAATTGCATTGCTTACTCAATACCTACCCAATACGGATGCCATCCGTAATGGGTGAGCAATGCTTCCGTAGTGCAAGTAAGAAATAAATTCCAAGTTTGTCACCGCAGACAGCTTTTTGTCACACCATAATAATATGGAAGAAATACAATTGATCTGCCGAATTCTGTTTCGGCTGATTTTCCGAAGAACTCAAAAAAGGAGAAAAAAAATGAAAGCAACACATGCCCATCTTCTGGGTGAATTTACGGGTCACTTGGATGAACTGATCTATTACCGTAATAAGAAAAATGGCAAACTTTATGTGCGCCGACGCTTCAAATTCAAAAATCACCCTGCTCACCCGGTATTTACAAAAATCATTCAAAACATTTATGCTCTTGCACCTTCAGAGGAATATAAACAGAACTTGCAGACCTATGTTGCTTTGTTCAACGCTAATCTGCCGGAGGGGAAAAAACCCTTACACACCTGGACAAATGCTTACACAATATTGATGTTCGCCTTGCAAAAAGCTTTTCCCGAAACAGTAAATCTCAGCACCCTCACTCGGGACCAAATCTATAGCCAAAACCTTCCCTGCAATAGCGTTAAACAGGCAATTGAAGCGGGATTATTAGCCCCTGTTAAGAACTATGAACTCCTTACGGGAGAATTGTAGATAATTCCAGAGCACCATAAGTTATATGATTTCCAGACCTTTTTTTCAATATCTTCTTTGAAAAACTAATAACAATGAAAAAGTTATAGGGATTTCTACTTTATTAGCAATAGCAATGGATTTTTAAAAACAAGACGAGATTTACAAATAGACAGCAATTTTGGCAAGTCAACAAAAAAACAAAGTGGATTTACTGCAAAATGCAAATTTAGCCTATAATGCAGAAGTTAAGATTTACATAATTAGAATTCGGTAATATAAGGTCTAATTATATCTTCCAATTGAGATTACTACCTTATTTGAGCTAACTATCCAGGGTTTCAAATAAAGAGGAGAAAAAGTAATATGAGAAAAAAATCCTCCTGAAAAAAATACTTGACAAGACAATAATATTAAAAATGAATGAAATTATTAAAAACTTGTTAAGGAGTAACAATGAAAAAATTACTGATTGTAATCATCGCCCTTGCCCTAATTTTCATTCTTCTGGGCTGTGCAAAGGGTCCGGAAAGTGTTGCCAAAAAATTTGTTTCTGCATGGAAGAGCCAGGATATGAAAACGATGGAAAAGCTCTCCACCCCGGAAAGCAAAGATCTACTGGGTATGTTCTCTATGTTTAAGGTTAAAGATGTTACCTTAGGTGAAACGAAAGTTACTGGAGACAGTGCTACCGTCAATGTAAAATATACTACTGAAGATGGCAAACAAGACGAATTTGATATGAATATGGTTAAAAAAGACGGTAAATGGTTGGTAGAGTTTAAAGGAAAGTAATGTCCTTTAAAGACCTTAGCCTATTAGGTCTTACCTCACTAATAATTTTATTAACTGGCAGTTCGGCAATATTCTCAAGCCGGACTGTCAATTTATCTAAGGAAGAAAATTGTGAATTTCCTCCGCTATCTTCATTGCAACTGAAGGATGGTGATGTAATTCTCAGAAAGGGTAATAGTTTATTTTCAGAGCTGATAGTCAGAAATTTTCCTGCTGCTGAGGGTATGTCTCATTGCGGTTTTATTTTTAAGATTGATGACCAATATCAGGTGATTCATACTATTTCCGAATACCTTTCTGATATAGATGGTATACGCATTAATACATTGGAAGAATTTGTGCGGGAGGCAAAACAAAATCGTATTTGCATTATCCGTTATCATAAAAAACTGAATCCTGTTTCAATGAAAGAAAGATGCCTCACACTCCTAAGGCAAAAAATCCCTTTTGATAACGATTTTGATCTCAATGACTCATCCCGATTATACTGTTCGGAGCTTTTACGCAATGTTTATCTGGAACAGGGAGAACCTGATTTCTTTCAAATGCGTAATATTGTTGGCGTTTCTGTGATTGATTTTGCTACTTTTTTTAACTCGGACCTTTTTACTACTGTTTATAAAAACTACTGATCTCTTCATACTCTCCAATTCATAAATAGCTATTTGCCAAATGTGAGGTTAAAAGTATTGACAGAAACGGAGGGTAAAATTTGTTAGCGCCAAGTGTGAAAAATAATAAGAATATAGGGTGATACAAAAAAAGCAGTTGACAAAAAGAGGGTGTTAAAACTTGATGACAAAACTTATTGCCGATGTAGCTCAAAGGTAGAGCAATTGATTTGTAATCAATAGGTTGGGGGTTCAATTCCCTTCATCGGCTCCAGAAATTATAGTCGTGGAGAGGTTCCCGAGTGGTCAAAGGGATCAGACTGTAAATCTGCTGTCAGATGACTTCGGAGGTTCGAATCCTCCCCTCTCCACCAGAAAATTTTGAGAAAAAAAGTAAAGCGGGAGTAGCTCAGTTGGCTAGAGCATCAGCCTTCCAAGCTGAGGGTCGCGGGTTCGAACCCCGTTTCCCGCTCCATAATTTTTTAGTGAAAGCTCAAGTAGCTCAGCAGGTAGAGCACCTCCTTGGTAAGGAGGAGGTCACCGGTTCAAGTCCGGTCTTGAGCTCCACATTAAAAATTTGATAGCGGTTTTAGGATATTAAGAAAAAAAATAAGAGGAATATATATGCCTATTAGGTATATATTTTTTGATAAATTAAGATAACGAGACGGGCTTGAAAAATTCAAGTCCAGGAGGAACAATGGCAAAAGAGAAATATGTTCGAACTAAACCACATCTGAATGTGGGAACGATTGGTCATATTGACCATGGAAAAACAACGCTAACTGCAGCGATGACTTTGTATCTGAGTAAAAAAGGCGGTGCAAAATTCCGTTCTTTTGACAGTATTGATAATGCCCCGGAAGAAAAAGCCCGCGGAATAACTATTGCCACAGCTCATGTAGAATATGAAACAGAAAATCGTCATTATGCTCATATTGACTGCCCTGGGCATGCTGACTATATTAAAAATATGATAACTGGTGCCGCTCAAATGGATGGAGCTATTTTAGTTGTGAGTGCGGATGACGGACCTATGCCTCAAACTCGTGAGCATATTTTGCTTGCTCGTCAGGTTGGTGTTCCGGCAATAGTGGTCTTTATGAACAAATGTGATTTGGTTGACGATCCTGAATTGCTGGATTTAGTAGAAATGGAAGTGCGTGAATTACTTGAAAAGTATGAATTTCCAGGTTCCGAAATTCCTGTAATTCGCGGTTCAGCTCTTAAAGCACTAAATGGAGATCCTGAAGGTGAGAAACAAATTCAAGCTCTTCTAGATGCCATTGATAATTATATTCCACTACCGGAACGTCCTATTGATAAACCATTCCTGATGCCTGTGGAAGATGTTTTCAGTATTCCGGGTCGGGGAACTGTGGCTACAGGTCGTGTAGAACGTGGTGTTATCAAAGTTGTCGATAAAGTTGAACGCGTGGGAATTAGGGAAACAGTAGAAACAACCTGCACGGGTGTAGAAATGTTCCGTAAACTTCTTGATGAAGCACAAGCCGGCGATAATATAGGTGTGCTTTTACGCGGTTTTGGCAAAAAAGATGTGGTGCGCGGTATGGTTTTAGCAAAGCCCAAATCCATTACTCCGCATACTAAATTTATGGGGCAGACCTATGTTCTTACTGAAGAAGAAGGTGGTCGTCATAGGCCCTTCCAAACAGGTTATCGTCCCCAATTTTATTTTCGGACAACAGATGTTACCGGTAGCTTAACACTTCCCGAAGGGGTGAAAATGGTTATGCCTGGTGACAATGTAGAAATTCAAGCAGAGCTTATAACTCCAATCGCTATGGAACAAGGTTTGCGTTTTGCTATCCGGGAAGGTGGCCATACAATCGGCAGTGGTGTTGTTTCTAAAATAATAGAATAAGAGAAGCGGAAAAACTATAATGAGAGATATAATTATCCTTGCCTGTGAAGAATGCAAGAATCGTAATTATACAACTACCCGTAATAAAAGAAAGCATCCGACGCGAATGGAGCTGAAAAAATATTGCCCCACCTGCCGGAAACATACTGTTCATAAACAGCGTTAGTAATTTACCCTGTAAAATGTTGCACAGGACAGTAGTTCAACTGGTAGAGCACCGGTCTCCAAAACCGGGGGTTGCGGGTTCGATTCCTGCCTGTCCTGCCACAACATTTTTGGGGTGTTATACTTATTGAATCAGGTTTTTCTTTTCCACAAACAAAGAGAAGTAATGTTATGAAATTTGAAAAAGTAACTCGTTTCTTTCGGGATGTTCGTTCCGAAATGAAATGTGTAAGCTGGCCTACTAAGGCAGATTTGAAAGAAGGTACATTAGTAGTGATTATTATGTCTGCTATTGTGGCAATATTTTTGTCCCTTGTTGATTTTGGTTTTACCAAGATTATAGAACTGGTCTTCTAAGAAATGGGTGCAGGCAGATGAAGTGGTATGTAATTCATACCTATTCAGGTCACGAAAATAAAGTTAAGACCGCAATAGAAAAGGGTCTTATGGGAACACCTTTAGAAAAACAGGTAGGTCGTTTACTGGTTCCTGTTCGCAAGACCTTCGTTATTAGAGAAGGGAAAAAAATAGAAAGGGATAAGAAGCTTTTTACTTCCTATGTAATTATGGAAGCAGATATGACTCCAGAACTGAAGACCTATATTCTTCAAATTGCCGGAGTAACAAGTTTTTTGGGAATAAATAAAGAGCATAAAGAGCCCATACCTTTATCTCAGGAAGAAGTGGATCGCTTGTTAGGAATAACAGACCCCAACCGCGATGTTAAGGTCTATTCATATATGCCTGGAGATATGGTTAAAGTTAGTTCCGGTCCTTTTACTGATTTTGAGGGCATAGTCCAAAAAACAACGGAAAACGGAACCAAACTGATTATTGAAGTAACTGTGTTTGGACGCAGAACACCTGTGGAATTAAATGCCAGCCAGGTAGAATTAATTAAAAAATAAAAAAGATGCAATAGAGGTAAGATAATGGCTAAACCTAAAGATGCCGTAGCAACAATTAAACTGCAACTTCCAGCTGGAAAAGCTACTCCGGCACCTCCTGTGGGACCTGCCTTAGGTCAGGTAGGAGTTAATATTCCTGAATTTTGCCGTCAATTTAATGAAAAAACAGCTGATCAGCCAGGAATGGTGTTCCCTGTAGTAATCTATGTAGCAAAGAATAAATCATTTACTTTTGAAATAAAGACCCCTCCCGCTGCAATACTGATAAAAAAAGAAGCCGGTTTGGCTACGGGAAGTGCCACTCCCAATAAAGTTAAAGTTGGCAAAATCACTAACGAACAGTTAAAAAATATAGCTCAGTTGAAAATTAAAGATATGAATTGTAATTCCCTTGAATCTGCTATGAGTATGATCGCTGGAACTGCACGAAGTATGGGTGTTACGATAGAGGACTGATACTTCGCTTATGCAGGAGATAGTATTCATAAGGAGAGTCAATGAAACATAGCAAAAGGTATAATGTTGCCTATACGATGTTTGACCGCCAGAAAAGATTTGATCTTAACGAAGCAATCAAACTTTTAAAGAGTTTACCAACCTCCAAGTTTGATGAGACCGTTGAACTCCATTTCAATCTGGGTGTAGATCCTCGTAAAGCTGATCAACAAATTCGTAACTCCCTTGTTTTACCATATGGAACAGGAAAAGAGGTACGTGTTTTAGTATTTGCTGAGGGCGACAAGGCAGAAGAAGCCAAAAAAACAGGAGCCGATTATGTGGGTGTAGATGATCTCATTGAAAAAATATCTAATGGATGGTTTGATTTTGATATTGTGATCGCTACTCCCAATTTAATGGGCAGAATCGGTAAACTGGGACGAGTTCTCGGACCCAGAGGATTAATGCCAAATCCCAAAGTAGGAACGGTAACAATGGATATCGGAAAAGCCGTGCAGGAAGCAAAAAGCGGGAAGATAACCTACCGCGTAGATAAATTTGGCAACCTGCATATTCCAGTGGGAAAAGTAAGCTTTGATGAAGACAAGCTTAGAGACAACATTAAAGCTGTTCTTACCGCTGTTCTTAGAGATAGACCGTCTACACTTAAAGGGGTATACATTAAAAGCATTACCCTCTGCACAACTATGAGTCCCGGAATTAAAATTCAGGTCGCAAGCGCAACCTCGGAAGCAAGAAGTTAAGGGAGCAGGAAAATGGTGCAAAGCATTAAGTACGATATAGTAAAGAACTTGACAGAAAGATTAAGCGGCGCAAGAGTGATTGTATTGGTAGATTACAAGGGAATAAATATTGAACAAGTGAATCAATTGCGCAACCGCTTCAGAGAAAGTCAAGTGGATTACTTTGTCCAAAAGAATACCCTGATTAAAATTGCCTTAAATAGCTTGGGTATTACAGAACTGAACCCTTATCTAAAGGGACCAACCGCTGTGGCAGTTAGTAAACTGGATGAAGTATCCCCTGCCCGCGAACTAATTAAATTCTTGAAAGAAGTGATGGAAGATAAGGATTTTCCTTCGTTTAAAGTCGGTTATATAGCAGGTCATATTTATAATGCTGACGAATTGACTGCTTTAGCAAAACTTCCATCGCGTGAAGAATTGCTTGCCAAAGTGCTTGCTTGTATGAATGCACCGCTGAGTAACTTTGTAAGCATTAACCAGGGTATCATTCGCAAATTTGTTTATGCCCTTGATGCCATCGCTAAAAAACAAGCTGAAGCCAGCTAAGAAAAATTATTCATTTATCCAATGGAGGAACAATGTCCGATAAAAAGCAACAAGTAATTGATCTGATTAAGGAGATGACAGTTCTTGAGCTCTCTGAATTAGTGAAAGAAATGGAAGAAATATTTGGCGTATCCGCTTCTGCTCCAGTAGCTGCTGTTATGTCAACACAAGGTTCCACTGCTGAAGGTGGAGAAAAAGAAGAACAGACAGAATTTGATGTAATTTTAACCAGTGCCGGCGAAAAGAAAATTAATGTGATCAAGGTCGTGCGCGAGATAACCAAACTTGGTTTGAAAGAGGCAAAGGACCTAGTTGACGGAGCTCCTAAAATGGTCTCCGAGAAAGTTAGCAAAGAAGAAGCAGAGTCAGTTAAGAAAAAATTAGAAGAAGCCGGTGCAACTGTTGAAATTAAATAACCAAATCCTAATCAGGATAAAGGTCCAAAAAAAGTCCGCAGGGACTTTTTTTGGACTAATTTCTGAAAACATCTAACCTTAAACTTTGGTTTGGAAAAAGCCAATTAGTCAGTTTATCATTCTCAATGTCGCCTAAAAGCGTGAAAAAGAAAATATTAACACTTAAGAGCCAATATTCTGGTTTATAAGAACCAAAAAGGAGAGCGCTTTTGAGAAAGGTCAAAAGTTATTCCCGAATTTCCGGAAGATTTGCTGAATTGGGTATTCCTGAAGTAGAAATACCCAATCTTCTGGCTATGCAGGTGGATTCCTTCAACGATTTTTTGCAAAAGGATATTCACCCTCAACGCAGAGAGAAAAAAGGGTTGCAGGCAGTATTTGAAAACATATTCCCCCTTGAAGATACGAAGGGTAATTTCTTGTTAGAATTCATAGAATACAATGTGTTGCAGGAAAAATATTCCCTGGAAGAATGTCGCGAACGAAATTTATCTTATCAGGCACCTTTAAAAGCAAAAATGCGTTTAAGTGTGTTTGAAAACAAAGAAGGTGTCCGCGAGCATAAAGATACTTTAGAACAGGAGGTCTTCCTGGGCGAAATACCTCTAATAACTGAACAGGGCACCTTTGTTATTAATGGAGCAGAACGGGTAATTATATCACAATTACAGCGTTCTCCGGGTGTTTTCTTTTCGGAGGAAAAACATCCCAGCGGAAAAACTCTCTATTCAGCAAAAGTGATTCCTTACAGTGGTTCCTGGCTGGATTTTGATATTGATATTCATGATGTGATGTTTGTGCATATTGATAAACGCCGTAAACTTCCTGTAACAACTCTTTTCCGGGCAATAGGAATTTCCACCAACGAGGATTTGAGGAAGACATTCTATAAATCCGAAACCTGTAATTTAAAAGATGCCAAAGGTCGTCATCTTTTTGCAGATATTTATGAAAAGGACAATCCTGAACCTATAGCTATGGCTAACGAGCAAATAACGGATTCTTTAATGAAGTTTTTATCAGATAAGAAGATTACTAAGGTGGAAGTAATTGATTACAATTATGAAATTGCTAGAAAAGTGCTGGAAAACACAATGGCAAAAGACCCTACAACCAATCAGGAAGAAGCTCTAAAGAAAATTTACAATTTAATCCGTCCCGGCGAAGATGCTCCTCTGGAAGCTGCCAAACAACTTGTGGATAGAATGTTCTTCAATGAAAAGCGTTATAATCTTGGAGAAGTAGGCCGCTATAAAATCAATAACCGTTTAGGTATCAATGTTGATCCTAAAATAATGACTCTCACTGTTGAGGATTTTGTCCATATTTTCAAAACTCTTATTAATATCTACCATGATGAAGATGATGTTGATGATATAGATAATTTGGCAAACCGCAGAGTTCGGACTGTAGGCGAATTGCTGCAGGAACAGTATACTTCCGGAATGGCTATGGTTGCTAGAATTATTCAGGAACGGATGGCAATTTCCAATATTGATGAAGTTACTGTTCACGATTTGGTAAATAGCAATGCTCTTATTTCTGTAGTGCAATCGTTTTTCTTAACAGGTCAGTTATCTCAATTTATGGAACAAACAAATCCTTTAGCCGCCCTAAGACATAAAAGGGCTTTATCTGCTTTGGGACCAGGAGGTTTGGCTCGTGAAAGAGCTGGCTTTGAAGTTCGTGATGTTCATTCTTCTCACTATGGTAGAATCTGCCCGATTGAAACACCTGAGGGTCCAAACATAGGTTTAATTGTATCTCCAGCAATATATTCCCGTATAAATCATTTCGGCTTTCTGGAAACCCCCTACCGCAAGGTTGTTGATGGTTGTGTAACTGATGAGTATGAATATCTTGATGCAGCACAAGAAGAGAAATACATTATTGCTCAAAGTGATGTCCATTTAGATGACAAGCGCAGAATTACAGATGAAATGATCTTTGCCCGAGACCGAGGTGAGTTTGTTCAAGTTAGCCCTAAACTTGTTCAGTATATGGATATAGCTCCTCAGCAGATGGTTTCTGTATCAGCAGCGCTAATTCCTTTCCTGGAACATGATGATGCGAATCGTGCTTTAATGGGTTCCAATATGCAGCGTCAGGCAGTGCCGTTAATTAATCCTCAAGCACCTTTAGTAGGAACCGGTATGGAAAAGATCGCTTCAATGGATACTTCTTCTATTGCTGTAGCTCCTTATGATAGTATAGTTACAAAAGTCACTTCTGCCTATATAGACCTGAAGCCAATAGATGAAAAAGATGAAGCATATTATCTTTCTATTGGTAATCGTATACATCTGAAAAAATTTGTGCGCACCAATCAAGATACTTGTATTAATCAGCGTCCTATTGTGCGTGTTGGGGAATCTGTAAAAAAGGGACAACCAATTTCTGACGGTGCTTGTGTAGAAGATTATCGTTTGGCATTGGGAACTAATTTATTGGTTGCTTTTATGCCCTGGTATGGTTATAATTATGAAGATGCCGTCATTATTAGCGAAAAGGTAGCCCGTGAAGATACTTTAACATCCATCTATATTGAAGAACTGGAAGTTTTAGTGCGTAATGTGAAAAACGGTCGTGAAGAGCTTGCTTATGATATTCCCAATGTTCCAGCTCAGGCATTAAGAAATTTGGATAAAACAGGTATTATCAGAGTAGGAAGTGTGATTCATGCAGGAGACATAATTGTAGGTAAGGTTACTCCCAAGAGTGTAGAAATTGATCCTTCACCGGAAGAAAATTTAATGCGAGCACTATTTGGAGATCGCGCCGGTGATTTTACCAATAGTTCCTTAAAAGCCAAACCCGGAATGGAGGGCGTGGTTATTGATGTGAAGGTCTTTTCCCGTTTGGAAGAAGGTAGTGATTTAGAAGAAGAAAATGAAGATAAGATAGAGAAACTAAAGGAAGAATTAGCATTGCGTCGCAGTAAAATTGAAGAATTTAAGGAAGAAAAACTCTCTGCAGTTTTAGTGGGACAAATTGCTAAAAATATTTGGGATGAAAAAACTAATATTCCTTTTATAGCACCCGGAAAAAAGATAACGAAACAGGATTTAAAGCGAATAAACTTCAAAAAGCTGGATCTGAATGTTGAACTGGTTGAAGATAGAGAAGTAAACGATTATATCTATTCACAGATTGTCCTGAAAATAAAGCAGTCCCTGGAACAAAGCGATAATATCTATAAAAAATCTCGCGAAAGGATTAAGCATGGAGATGAACTTCAATATGGTGTGCGGAAAATGGTTAAAGTATATGTTGCTAAAAAACGCAAGATTGAAGTAGGCGATAAAATGGCAGGTCGTCATGGAAATAAGGGTGTGATTTCAATTATCGCTCCAATTGAAGATATGCCTTTTATGGAAGATGGAACCCCCCTGGATATTGTGTTAAATCCTTTGGGCGTTCCTTCCCGAATGAATATAGGACAAATAATGGAAACCCATCTGGGTTGGGCTGCTAAGACACTTGGTTTTGAAGTAGAAACCCCTATTTTTGATGGTGCGTCTAATGAGGATATTGTTTCTGAATTACGCAAAGCAGGACTTCCGGAAGATGGAAAAACAGTTCTCTATGATGGTAAATCTGGTGAACCGTTTAAAGAAAGAGTGACCATTGGCATTATTTATATGATGAAATTGAATCATCTTGTAGCGGATAAAATGCATGCTCGTTCCACGGGACCCTATTCTCTTATTACACAACAACCTTTGGGTGGAAAAGCTCAACATGGAGGTCAGCGTTTGGGAGAAATGGAAGTTTGGGCTTTGGAAGCTTATGGAGCTGCCAGTGTTTTGGAAGAGATGCTTACCATCAAAAGTGACGATGTAGATGGACGCAATAATGCTTTTAAAGCTATCACTCGTGGTGATAATCCACCTCCTCCAGGGGTTCCTGAATCCTTTAATGTTCTTATAAGTGAGCTGAAATCGCTGGGCTTTGATATTGAATTTATCAAAGAAGAAGGGAACAGGTAGAAGAGGAGAGAAAATGTTAAAAGAAAGTAAACACGATATCAAACCCAATGAATATGATTCAGTGCGCATTAAAATTGCCTCTCCTGAAACTATCAGAAATGAATGGTCGTATGGAGAAGTTACAAAACCCGATACTTTAAATTACCGCACTCTCAAACCTGAGAAAGATGGTTTATTTTGTGAAAGAATCTTTGGTCCTGAAAGAGATTATGAATGCGCCTGCGGAAAATATAAAAAGAAACGCTTTCAGGGGACCGTTTGTGATAGATGTGGAGTGCTTGTAACCACTTCCAGAGTTCGCAGAACGCGTATGGGACACATAGATTTGGCAGTTCCAATTGCGCATATCTGGTTTGTGAAAAGTGCCCCCAGCAAAATTGGCACCTTACTTGATATGACGGTTAAAGACCTGGAAAGAGTGCTTTACTACGAGTCCTTCATTGTAATTGATCCGGGAGATAGTCCTTTTGAAAAAATGGAGCTTCTGGAAGTTGATGAATATTATGAGATTAAAGATAAGGTAGCAGATAACTTTCTGGCTCTTATGGGGGGAGAGGCAATCCGGGAATTGCTTAAACGTATCAACCTAAAAAATGAAGCACTTGACCTCAGAACGCGCCTTAAATTTGAAGAATCAGCTTTACGCAAACAGAAGCTAATCAATAAATTAAAAATAGTAGATGCTTTTATAAAAAGCGGTAATCGTCCTGAAGATATGATTTTGGAGACATTACCTGTTTTACCTCCAACCTTAAGACCTTTAGTTCCTTTAGAAGGTGGACGCTTTGCTACTGCTGATTTTAACGATTTATACAGAAGAGTTATCACCAGAAACAACCGTCTGAAAGCGTTATTGGAAATCCGTGCACCGGAAGTTATCCTTCGTAATGAAAAAAGAATGCTCCAGGAAGCAGTTGATGCTCTTATTGATAATAGCAGAAAAGCTCGTCCAGTAAGAGGAAGAGGCAACAGACCTTTAAAGTCACTAACTGATCAGCTTAAAGGAAAGCAGGGACGTTTCCGGCAAAATCTTTTAGGCAAACGAGTGGATTACTCAGGACGTAGCGTAATTACAGTTGGTCCTGAACTTAAACTTTATCAGTGCGGACTTCCCAAAGAAATGGCAGTAGAGCTCTTTAAACCATATCTTATTGAAAAACTGCAGAAAATTGGAGAAGTAGATAAAGTTAAAAATGCCAAGAAACTAATTGAGAAAAAACAGCCCGAGATATGGTCAATTTTGGAAGAAGTAATCAAAGATTATCCGGTTTTGTTAAACAGAGCTCCCACTCTTCACCGTTTAGGTATTCAGGCATTTATGCCTGTTTTAACAGATAATAAAGCCATTCAACTGCATCCTATGGTCTGTGTTCCTTTTAATGCTGATTTTGATGGTGACCAAATGGGTGTTTATATTCCTCTGTCTATAGAATCACAAATTGAAGCCAGAGTCCTGATGCTTTCTACCCGAAATTTATTATTACCGGCAAATGGACGTTTAGCAATGGCAGCCAATCAGGATATCGTTTTGGGTTGTTATTATCTAACAATGGAAGAGACACCGCCTCCCGGGGAAATAGAAAAACTGCGTCATTTTTACAGCCCCGATGAAGTTATAGCTGCTTATGAAGCAGAAGAACAATTTTGCAGTTCCAAAGGTGAGACAGTTTATGAACGCAATTTAGACCTGCATACTTGGATCCGCTTGAAATTGGAATCTGAATATATCGTTACAACTGTAGGAAGGGTTATTTTCAATCAGATTATGCCTCCGGAAGTCGGTTTTCAAAACATCGTCTATGACAAAGGAAAATTAAATGATTTAGCTATGCTTTGTTTTGATGCAGTGGGTCAGTGGCGAACAGCTCAAATTCTGGATCAGGTTAAAGAGCTTGGTTTCCATTATGCCACACGTGCAGGAGTAACTTTCAGTTTTGCGGATATCGTAGTTCCCGAGCGTAAAGCTGAAATCATTGCTCAATCTGAAGCAGAAGTAAAAAAAATAACCGATTTGCATCAGAAAGGTGGAATAACGGAAAATGAAAGATTTGGACGAGTTGTAGATCAATGGAAGAAAGCAACAGTGCGTGTTACAGACGAAATGATGGAAGAACTTTCTCAAACAAGACATGGTTTAAATTCTATTTATTTGATGTATAAATCGGGAGCACGCGGTAGTAAAGACCAGATTAAACAATTGGGTGGAATGCGTGGTTTAATGGATAAACCGACTAAAATTGGTTCTACAGGTGGTGCAGATGTTATTGAAACCCCGATTAAAAGTAATTTTAAAGAAGGACTTACTGTTCTTGAATATTTTGTTTCCACTCATGGAGCTCGTAAGGGATTAGCTGATACAGCACTTAAAACAGCAGATGCAGGATATCTTACACGCCGTTTAGTAGATGTGGCTCAAAATGCTATTATCACAATGGATGATTGCGGAACCACTAGGGGTGTAAATATGACTGCATTAAAAGAAGGCAATGAAATTGTGCAAACCCTGGCAGAACGCATTCAGGGAAGAACAGCAGTTGATGATATCGTAAGTCCTATCACAGGTAGAGTGTTAGTTTCTGCAGGTGAAGAAATCAGTAATAAAATGTCAAGAACCATTCAAAATCACGGTCTGATTTCTGTTCATGTGCGCAGCATTCTTACCTGTGAAGCAGAGAAAGGAATTTGCGCTAAATGTTATGGTCGCAATCTTGCTACTCAAAAACCTGCTACTATTGGTGATCCTGTTGGAATTATTGCAGCTCAAAGTATTGGAGAACCGGGAACACAATTAACGCTGAGAACTTTCCACATTGGAGGAGCTGCTTCAACAGCTACCGAACTGGCAGAAGTTGTTGCTTCTAATGATGGAATTGTAAAATTTGACAGGATGAATACAGTTACTAATACCGAAAATCAGCTTATATCCGTAAGCTATTTAGGCAAAATTTTAATTGTGGATGAAAATGACGAAAATAAGGTTTTGGAAGAATTTAAAGTGGAATATGCAGCTACTGTTCATGTTCAGGATGGTCAAAAAGTAGCTAAAGATACAAAACTTCTTTCTTGGGACCAATTCAATAATCCTCTTATTTCTACAGCCAGGGGTGTTTTGCATTATGAGAATTTTATTAAAGACATAACCTATAAAGAAGAATACAATGATATCACTATGGCTCGCGAACTTACCATCATTGAATCCAAGGATCGCAGAAAACAACCTCAATTCAGAATTGTAGGTGAAGACGGAACAGTGCGTTTAATACCTTTACCTACAGGACTAATTGTGCGCGTGGAAGATGGCAGCTTTGTCCATATTGGTGATATTTTAGGTCAAACATCCCGAATGACAATTAAACAACGAGATATCACAGGTGGTTTACCTCGCGTGCAAGACCTTTTTGAAGCACGCGTTCCTAAAGATAAGGCAAAAATTTCTGATATTGATGGAATTGTTACTATTGGTGGCTTAAAGAAGACCGGACGCGATATTTTTGTTACCCCACCGAACGGACTTTTCGCTCCTTGTGACGGAAAGGTTTCCGTCTTTTATGATGAAGATAAAAATCAGTATATTGCTGTTCTTTCCGACAAAGCTGTCTATAGTGAAAATGATGGAAAGGTAAGTATAATTGAGAATAACCGCAAGAAGATTATTCAGGTTGCCAAACGCAATCAGAAACCGGTTCAATATCCTGTGCCTAAGGGTTTGCAAATTCTGGTTAAAGAAGGCGAATCTGTTAAAAAAGGAACACCTCTTTGCGGTAAACTTTATGCTGTTCCTCCGGAACAAGAAAGTATTGTAGAAACAGGTGATACCGTTACAATGCATCAACCCCTTGCAGGTAGAAGGTATATAATTCCCTCAGGAAAACGAATTATAGTGCATCAGGGTGACTATGTAGAAAGTGGAGATGCGCTTTCTGACGGTCCTCTTGACCCTCATGATATGTTAGTGAAAGGTGTTATTGAAGCTCAAATTTTGATTCTAAATGAAGTTCAGGAGATTTATCGCAAGCAAGGTGTGAAAATTGACGATAAACATTTAAGCGTTATTATCCGTCAGATGTTTAAAAAGGTTAGAATTACAGATAGCGGCAGCACCAGTTTCCTGCAGGGTGATATTGTTGATAAAGTTCTGGTAGAGAAAGAAAACCGTGAAGCAATTGAATTTGGCAAAACACCTGCTCAATTTGAACAATTGCTTTTAGGTATCACAAAAACCTCTCTCTTATCCTAGAGCTGGCTTTCTGCCGCTTCCTTCCAGGAAACCACAAAAGTGCTAACCAAGGCAGCTATTGAAGGTAGAGTTGATCATCTTGAGGGCTTGAAAGAAAGCATTATTATCGGTCACAGAATTCCTGTCGGAACCGGAACCAAGCTCTATAACAATATGATTAAAAAGGCAGTTAACGAAGGTAAAACTGTTGCCCAGATTATTGATGAATTTGCCCACCGTTTAGAACAGGAAGAAAGCGGTGATTACCTTGATTTCTAAAAATAATTTAAAACACTAAAAATATAGAAAAGGAGAAAATCAGTGCCAACAATCAACCAATTAGTCCGTAAAGGAAGAGCTGAAGTTGAAAAGAAAAGAAAAAACAGGGCGCTTATGGAATGTCCGCAAAGGCGCGGAGTTTGTACTCGGGTTTATACAACAACGCCCAAAAAACCTAATTCAGCTCTCAGAAAAGTAGCTCGTGTCCGTCTTGTAAATGGATTTGAAGTTACAGCATATATTCCCGGTGAAGGTCATAACTTACAGGAACACTCTATCGTTTTAGTTCGCGGAGGACGCGTTAAAGACCTCCCCGGTGTTCGTTATCATATAGTTCGCGGAGCACTTGATTCTGCCGGAGTAGAAAAACGCGAAATATCACGTTCCAAATATGGAACAAAACGCCCCAAAACTAAAAGCGTAACATAAAGGGAGGATTGAAGTTATGCCCAGAAAACATAAAGCTGTTGTCCGGGAAGTCCTTCCCGATCCTAAATACAACGATATTACCGTTACTAAATTTATGAATTGCCTGATGGTTAAAGGCAAAAAAAGTATCGCTGAAAAAATTGTGTACGGAGCTTTTGATATTATAGCTGCGAAGACGAAAGAAGATCCCCTTGTTGTCTTCAAAACCGCTTTGGATAATGTTCGCCCTTTAGTTAAAGTTGTTTCCCGACGCGTAGGAGGAGCAACCTATCAAATTCCTCTTGAGGTAAATGAAAAAAACGGTAAGGCATTAGCTTTCCGCTGGATTATTGCCAATGCACGTTCAAGAAGTGAAAAGACAATGACCGAAAAACTTGCCGCCGAACTCCTTGCCGCTTATAAAAAAGAAGGTGCTTCCATTAAGAAAAGAGAAGATACCCATAAAATGGCTGAAGCAAACAAAGCATTTGCTCATCTCAGATGGTAAGCTCTTTCTAACAATATTGAAATGTTAAATGCCTTTACTTATCTGATGATAGTAAAGGCATTTTCTTTTATATCAGTTAACCGCTTGTAATTTTGCTGAGCAGAATATTTTTTTCTCCTTTTAACTACTTATATAATTTTTTTTATAGATAAATCATAAAGGGGTACTGATTAATTGATTTTTAGCTTCCGGATAACCCTTTTCGGAATCCGAATATTATATTTTATTCTTGCAGAGGATTGGCGTCCTCCGATTACACTTTGGGAAGTTACTACTCCAAGTAGCATTACCTACCCATTGCCTACCCATTACGGATGGCATCCGTAATGGGTAGGCAATGGGTAGGTAATGCAACTAAGGAAGAAAAGAAAAAAGCACAATTAATTGTAATAAAAACAGATATAAGGTTAAACTTGGATCAAACCCTTTCCACCACCTACACTATCTAAATCCTCTCAACTTTCTAAACCTGAAATTATAAAAACCTGAAAATCATTTTAATTCTGTTTATCCTGGTTCTTTTATCCTGCAATCTATTTTCTCAGCAGGGGGAGGAACTGCAATTCGTAATTATTTTTGAGGTGATTGCCGCTGAAATCGGTTGTTTCGGAAGTTATTATCAGCAGATGACTTTTATAATTATCCAATTCTTTTGAGGGCTGAAAGCGATGAATGCGTCCCGTTTCCGATAAATGTTTAAGAGATATTTCCTGATTTCCGCAGAGCAATTTAACTTGGATATTGCCTTTAGGAATAATTTCACTGAAATGGATTTCCAGAATAGGCAAAAGTGTGTTTACTGAAGCACCGTTTCTGGGATTTGTAAAAGTGATTTTAGGAGCTAAAGTATCGGCTACAGGTCTAACTTTAAATTTAGTTTCCAGTTTATCACTGAGGTTACCTTTTTTATCTTTCAATTCCGTTAAAGTTAAGGTGTATTCTGTGCTGTCCATTTTAGCAGTCAATAAATTGATTATATTTCCTTCTATCAATTGATAGGCAATAGGTAAAGGAGAATTGTTTGTCTGGACGATTAGTTCATCATAGCTCTTTATATCTTCAGTGAGAATAACTTGCAGTTCGCGGTTGTGGAGAACATTCACATTAGATATTTTAGCTCGCGTTGTATCGCTGTAAGCCATTGTAAAATTGAGTGTTGAGAAAGAAGAACCGGCAGTAATTCCTTCAAAAAACGGTTCACTGCCAAAATCGTAACGACCATTAAAACTTTTATCTATATAGGTTCTCAGTATATGTTTCTGGGCATTCAAATTGTCAATAGCATAAGCACCCCCTTGTAAAACTCCACTTAAAACCAATAAAGAATCGGCAGATAAAAGAGTTAGCTCCAAAGGCAAACCTTTATCAGTTGGTTCTTCATAAGTAATTGTCCCGGCTATGCGCTGAGTAGCAAGTTTTCCATTACGGAAAATAAGGGTTTGATTTTTTTCCAATGTGTTGCCACGCAAGTCCTTAAGGCGCTTGGTTAAAGTAATAAAATAATTAGTATCGGGTTTTAAGGGCTCCTTAATATGGATTTTAAGATTGGCGCCATCCAGCGTTATTTTCTTGTTTTGGACAGGAGGATAAATGTAAATAGAATTGGCTAAGGTAGCTCTTTCCATTGGTTTAGAAAAAGAAATCTCAATAACTCCGGAAGATATGTCCCCAAATTCTGCTGGAGAACTCTCCAGAACTACCGGTTTATCAATATCCTGAGGACCTCCGGTAGGGCTGCGTTTGTTGCCACATCCGCTGATGAGAAAAACAATAATCAGGAGATATAACAGGCAGATAAAGGTTTTATTTAATTTCATAAATTTTATCCATTGTGGCTATAGCATTATTCTTCAATTTTGGTTGACCGGGATGTCAACCTTCCGGAATCTGCGCTAAAACATACTTACTTAAGATATCATACTCCACATTGACCGTTTCGCCAGTTTTTATTGTTCCCAGGTTTGTATGCGTTAAAGTATGACCGATTAAGGCAACACTGAAAAAATTACTGCGTATTTCTGCTATAGTTAAACTAACTCCATTAATAGCAATTGCACCTTGAGGAACAATTAGATTTCTATCCCGCTGAAGAAGTTCCAAACGCAAATAATCTGTGTTTTCTATTTTTAAACGAGAAATAATGCGTAATTCTCCGTCAATGTGACCTTGAACAAAGTGCCCATCCAAGCGGGAGTTTAGTTTTAAAGCTCTTTCCAGATTTAATATTTTACCGTTGAACCATTTTTTTGCTGAAGTTTTGGTAAGGGTTTCAGCCATAATTTCCACTGTAAATGTCTTATCCTCAAACTGAATAACTGTAAGGCAAATTCCGTCACAGGCAATACTGCAACCAATTTTCAGGTCATCAAAAATAACAGGTCGGGAAATAGTTATCAGCTTTTTTCCGCTTATTGTCTGTTGAGTAACAATTTTTTCAGTTGCTTCAATGATTCCTGTAAACATAATTACTGAACTGTATATCTGCGTTTCCAGGCATTGGCTAAAGTATTTAAGTTACTGTATTCCAGGTCTCCTCCGAAAGGAATTCCGGTTGAAAGACGGGTAATACAAATTCCTTTATCTTTAAGCAGTTCCCAAAGATAATGAATTGTGGCTTCACCTTCAGCAGAAGGTTTTAGGGCTAAAATAACTTCACTCGGATGAAGATTTTCAATTCTCTCTAATAACATAGCAGAGTTAATTTGTTCAGGTCCGTAGCCATCCAGAGGAGAAAGCAGATGTCCTAAAACAAAGTACCTGCCCTTAAATTCATTCATCGTTTCAATTATCTGGATGTCGGAACTGTTTTCTACCACGCAAAGATGGCTGTCTGAACGGTCTTGAGAGGTACAAAAAGGACAAGGATCACTTTCGGAAAGCATATTACATTGACTGCAGGTTTTAAAACTCTCAACGGTAGTCGTTATAGTTTCCGCTAAGCTCAAGGCAAAGTTTTTATCCTGCGATACTAAAAACCAGGCAATACGCTGAGCTGTTTTTCGCCCAATCCCTGGAAAACGATTAAAGCTCTGAATCAAACGTTCCAGATTTTCAGAAAAAAGCATTTAACCCAAACCGGGAATATTAATTCCGCCCGTAACTTTACTCATTACACTGTTGGATGCTTCATTCACTTTGTTGATAACTTCTTGAATAGCAGCTAAAATAAGGTCTTCCAACATTTCTACATCTTCAGGATCAACAACCTGAGGGTCTATTTTCAGGGAAATAACTTCAAACTGACCGTTCATTTCAATAGTTACCATTCCTCCACCCGAAGAAGCAGTATATACTGTTTTTGCCAGTTCTTCTTGTTGTTTCATTATTTCTGCCTGCATCTTCTGGGCTTGTTTCATTAGTTGCTGCATATTTTTTCCACCAGGAAGCATAAATAACTCCTTATTTTATGTTTTTGTTCTTTTTCTTAGAATAAGGTGTATCCGTCAAGGAAAAGATTTTTTTGCACACGGGACACTTCACATTCATTTTTTAATTCTTCTTTTTTTGGTAGTGCTTCGAATCACCCCATTCATCGTAGCCGATTGTTTCACCAAGGGCAAAAATGCGTTTCTCCAATTGTTTTTGAAATTGCAAAGCGGTCTCATTCAAACCAGGTTTTCCCTCGTAAAGCTGATAACCCTCTCTGTATTTGGTATCAGTTATATTAGGCATTAAAACATTCGCTCCTGCTTTTAATCCCATTTCTCTACCTTCTGAATGAAGTGCCTGTAAAGCAGTAGTAGAGGCAATATTAATATCTTTAAGAGCTATGCGGCAGGCAGCAATCATTTTTAGTCCCATTGTTAATGCTTCAAGTGGACTAAAACTTTCTGCTAGATACTTCAAAGGTGTATTATGATGAGGAATAAAGGGTCCCATTCCTAACATATCAACATCCAAATCATAAAAAAAGAGGATATCATTGGCTAAATCATCAATTGTCTGTCCCGGCAAACCAATCATTACTCCTGTACCAACCTGATAACCACATTCCTGAATCAGATTCAGGCATTTTAAGCGTTTTTCAAAACTATGATTAACAGGATGCAATGACCTGTACAATTCTTTATTGGAGGTTTCAATGCGCAACAGATAACGATGTGCTCCCGCTTCAAACCATTGCTGATAGACCTCTAACTTCTGTTCTCCAAGGGATAAAGTAATTCCCAATTTACCCTCGGAAAGTTCTTTGATTCCTTTGATGAGCTTTGTGATAAATTCAATCCAAGTTCTGTCTTCTCGTTCACCTGCCTGAATAACAATCGAACCATAATGCATTTGCAGACATAATTTTGCCTCTGCAATTGCCTCTTCATAACTGATCTGATAACGCGTGAGTTCTTTATTGCCACTACGGATACCGCAGTAATAGCAATTTTTGGAGCAGATATTACTCAGCTCTATTAAACCACGCAGGTAAACAGTAGTTCCCACATACTGTTTTTTTACATCATAAGCTTTATTATATAATGCCTGCAGGTTTTCTTTGCCTTCCGTAGAAAGCAACTCTCTTAAGATTTTTTTGTCCGGACGCATTTGTTTTCCTCTAATAATATATTAAGGTGACAAAGTCAATTGGCAAATCCATTTTATGAGGTTTCCCGCAGGTTTGTTTACACTGAGGACACGAAGAACACTGAGGACACGGAGAAAAGATTTAGAAAATGAGAGGACTTTACAAAGAGAGAAACAGAGAAAGTTTAGCCACCGAGGACACCGAAAACACCGAGATTTTATTTTACAAAGAGAAAAAAGAGAGAAAGAGATGATTTTACAAAGAGAATAAGAGAAACAGAGAAAGTTTAGCCACCGAGGACACCGAAAACACCAAGATTTTATTTTACAAAGAGAAAAAGAGAGAAAGAGATGATTTTACAAAGAGAAAAAGAGAGAAAGAGAGAAAGTTTAGCCACCGAAAACACCGAAAACACCGAGATTTTATTTTACAAAGAGAAAAAGAGAGAAAGAGATGATTTTACAAAGAGAAAAAGAGAGAAAGGGAGAAAGTTTAGCCACCGAGGACACCGAAAACACCAAGATTTTATTTTACAAAGAGATGTAAATTGTATTCTGTATCATTTTAGATTGCCATTGACATTGCATATTGGACTTAATATTAACTATCCTGATTTTTTATTATAGGTAGTGTTTCATCTTTTCATTAACCTCTTGACCTCTTGACCTCTCGACCTCTTGACTTCTTGACTTCTTGACCTCTTGACCTCTCGACCTCTTGACTTCTTGACTTCTTGACCTCTTGACCTCTTGACCTCTTGACCTCTCGACCTCTTGACTTCTTGACCTCTTGACCCCTCTGGACTTTTCCAACTTTTTTCTTGACATCAGAGTGGACTTGATTATGTTAGTTAGTGAATACTTACTTACATAGGAAATATATAATGGAACTTACAGAGAGACAGAAAGATATATTAAAGACGGCAATCCTCATAATTGCTAATCAAGGTTATGAAAAGCTAACCACCAAGAATCTGGCAACCCAAATAGGGGTAACAGAAGCAGCGCTTTACAGACATTTTAAAAGCAAAAGGGATTTAGTAACAACGATTTTGGGTTATTTTGAAGAGCTGTCAAACAAGGTTTTACAGGAAATTAGAGGAGCAAATTATTCCCCTTTGGAAAGTATCCGACATTTTGTAGAGGATAGGTATATTCTTTTTAGTAAACATCCAAACTTGGCAAAAGTGATGTTTTCTGAAGAGTTATTTAAGAATGATCCTACTTTTAAGGGTCAGTTTCAGTGTATTATGCATAAACACAAACAAGCAGTAGAAAATTATATTCTTCAAGCACAACAGGAAGGCAAAATTAGAAATGACTTATCGCCGACTCAATTATTCAGAATTATTGTGGGATCAATGCGGTTTACAGTTACTCAATGGAATTTAAGTGATTGTGCTTTTGACCTGAAAAAAGAGGGTTCGGACCTATTAGAGACAATAATGAAACTTATAGAAACAAAACAATAAGGAGAAAAAAATGAAAAGTAGAACTTGGCATGATGTTGAGCCCAAAGTTAATGCCAATGGCATTCGGGGTTCTAAAATCTATGAGGCACCCGAAGGAGAAATAGTGCATCTAAATTTAGCTCCCGGGGCTCATTTAAAGAAACATATCACTCCTGTGAATGTAGCTTTCTATGTATTGGAAGGAACAGCTACATTGGAAATTGGAGAAGAGAAACAAAGCTTTCCTGTGGATACCCTGATTGAAAGTCCAAAAAACATTCCCCACGGTGTTCTTAACGAAGGGGATACGAACTTGCGATTATTAGTAATAAAAATGCCAAAACCATAAAAAGGAGAAAAAATGAGTATGTTCTGTTATCAATGTCAGGAAACATCCCGTAACCTTGGATGCACAATGCGCGGGGTTTGTGGAAAAAGTGAAACCCTTGCCAATTTGTTCGATCTGTTGATTTATGGCATAAAGGGTCTGGCTTATGTTTCTGTAAAGCTTCAGGATAAGGGTAGATATTATCCGGAAGATTCGGTTTTTGTGATGAACGCTTTGTTTAAAACCATTACCAATGTAAATTGGGATGAAGAAAATATCAGAGACACAATTGCAGCAGCTCTTACTTTGAGAGATAAGCGGAAAAATGAACTCTGTAACTTGATGGCAGGTAAATGTGAGACCTGTCCGGAAGCAGTTACTTTTCAACTGAAAAAAGATGAATATGATGAATTTGCTAAAAAGGTTGGAGTGCTCAGAACAGAGAATGAGGACATCCGTTCTTTGCGTGAGACAATTATTTACGGTATTAAAGGTATTTGCGCTTACGGTGAACACGCGGCTGTTTTGGGCTATCAGGATGATGATGTAAACAAGTTTATTATGGAAGGTCTGGCTGCTACTTTGGATGATAGTTTGACTATTGATCAACTGGTAAATTTGGTTTTAAAGACAGGAGAAAATGCCGTTAAAGTTATGGCTAAATTGGATGAAGCAAATACTAAGACCTACGGGAATCCGGAACCCACAAAAGTAAAACTTGGTGTCCGCAATAACCCTGGAATATTAGTTAGCGGTCATGATTTGAAGGACTTGGAAGAACTATTGAAACAAACAGAAGGTAAAGGTGTTGATATTTACACTCATGGAGAAATGCTACCTGCCCATTATTATCCTGCTTTTAAGAAATATAAACATTTTATAGGTAATTATGGTGATTCCTGGTGGCATCAACTGGAGGACTTTGAAAACTTTAACGGTGCTATTTTAATGACAACTAATTGCCTGGTTCCTTTACGCAAGGATAGTAGTTATCTGGATCGTTTATTTACTACCGGAACAGTAAATTATCCAAAAGCAGTGCATATTCCGGATAGAGAAAAAGGTAAAGAAAAGGATTTTAGTCCGGTAATTGAAAGAGCTTTAAAATGCCACCCCCCTAAAGAAATTGAGAACGGAGAAATTATTGGAGGTTTTGCTCATTCAACTGTTTTAGGACTGGCAGATAAAATAGTGGATGCAGTTAAGAGTGGAGCTATAAAACGCTTTGTGGTTATGGCTGGCTGTGATGGAAGAATGCCAAGCAGGAAATATTTTACTGAAGTAGCAGAAAAATTGCCTGAAGATGCTGTTATACTAACAGCCGGATGTGCCAAATATCGTTATATAAAACTTCCCTTAGGTGATATTAACGGAATTCCAAGGGTTTTGGATGCCGGACAATGCAATGATTCCTATTCTCTGGCAGTTATTGCTTTAAAGTTGAAAGAGGCATTTGGTTTGGATGATGTAAATAAATTGCCCCTCTCTTTTGATCTTGCCTGGTATGAACAAAAAGCTGTAGCTGTCCTTCTGGCTTTGCTTTCTTTGGGATTTAAGAATATTATTTTAGGCCCTACTTTACCCGGATTTCTTTCTCCTAATGTAGCAAAAGTGATTTCTGATACTTTTGGTTTGCAGCAAATTACCGATGCGGATAGCGATATAGCCAAAATGATGACATAGTAATATCCAACCCTGCAGAAAATAGAACTCTCTGTGAAAAGCAGAGAGTTCTTTTTATGCTGATTGCTATTTTAGTTCTTAATTTCGGAATGCTTTTTGCTTTATTTCATAGATAAAGAAGAAAAAGGCAGGGGAGGAACCGAATGCCTAAAGGTTATATAATAACTCTGGCGATTATCGTGTTGATAGTGATAAGTTCATGCGCCAAAAGAAATACTGAATATCAGGAAGAGGAATGGCTAACTTTGAAATATGCTTTACCTGTTGTGGGTAATCCTCTGGATATTAAGATTGATGAGAACTATATTTATGTGGCACAAGACCAGGGTGGAATGTCCCGAATTAATAGAAGCAACTATCAAATTAGGTGGATAACAGAATTTTGGGCTGCAGATGGCAGCCAGAAGATTTTAGGCAGAATTAAGAAAGTAGCTGTAGTTCCGGAGCATAACTTTATGTTTTTAGTAGATACAGAAGCAACAGATGCTATAAGAGTAATTAACACCAGTGATCCTGATTCCCTTGTTTATATGCTGGATTTTATTGGGGGAACAAGTAATATAAAAGACCTGGATGGCTTTGCTATAACTCCTGTTCCTTTTTCTCAGGGAACTTATAAAATGGTTTGTGCCTATTGTGCTGCGGGAAGTTTCAAATATGATTACTATGACGGAACTATCTTTAACAGCAATGTATTTACAATTTCTCCGGGAGCGGCAGCCGGCTTTAAGTTAAGCGCAAATTACATTTATATTGCCGCAGAACAGCTTGGCTTATATATTTATGATCGTAATGACCATCATCCCGTTGGCTATATTCATTTAAGCGGAGAAGCTCAAAAAGTTGAACTTAGTGATAATATAGCTTATGTAGCAAGCAGGCAATGTGGTTTGCAGGTTGTAGATGTAAGCAATCCTGCCTCTCCAGTATTACTGTCTACTTTTGATACAACAGGTTATGCAACTGCTTTAGCTGTTTCAGGTAATAAACTTGCTCTTTCTTCCGGAGGAGGCGGCATTTATCTTTTTGATATTAGTGTTCCCTCAAAACCGCAATTGTTGCAGCATTTAACTTCCTGCGGTTATACGAATACAGTTAAATTTATGGATGATAAATTAGTAGTCGGAGCCCGCGATCAGGGTATTCTTATCTACGAGATAAAGTAACTAAATGAAAAGAGACAAGCATATGGGAAAGAACCTGAAGTTAGTTTTAAGATTAACTTCAGGTTCTTTTTAATTTATGCTGAATAAAGGTTAACGAAAATGAAAATAATTAAAATCGCTATTTTAATTCTGCTGTGTTTGTTCAATGTGTTATTGGCAGAAACATTTATACCGGAAGAGAAATCCCTTTCAGTAGTTTCTCAAAATGCAGACAAAATAAATCTGCAGTTACAGGTTCCTGAATTGCAGATTGAAGACATCAACAACAGCAACTTTAAAGCCCTAAGTATGCAAGGTGCAAGTGTTACAGCCGAAACAGGTTTTCCTGAATTGCCTGTTTTTTCTGCCTGGATTGCTATTCCCCCTAAAGGAGATATAGAAATAAAAGTTACCGGTGGCGAAGTTATTACGAAACAAGGTTTGGTACCCAAACCAGTTTTTGCAACCAAAGATCAGGAAACCGCAAATGACTATAACAAAACTGTTTATAGCAGTGCTTCTTTATATCCTGCAAATAGTTACAGCTATAGTCAGCCCCAAATAATGCGTGATTTCAGGGTAGTGCAGATTACTCTTAATCCGGTTCAATATATAGCAGAGACACAGGAACTGAAAATTCAAAAACAGATGGAAGTTGAAATAGAAATTAAAGATAGACCGGGAATAAATGAAATGGCTGATTACAATGGCTATTCTTATGCGTTCACCAATCTCTATGAATCAATGATTGCCAATTTTGCTTATTACCGTGATGCTGTATTGGCTCCTCAACCTGCAAGAGTATTGCTTATTTACGGCAATAATACGGATGCTGTCTTTATTGCCAAATTGAATGAATTTGTTGCCTGGAAAAGGCAGAAGGGCTATGAAGTAAATATAGTAAGCACTCTTGAAACCGGTGGAAGTTCTACACAAGCGATACATAATTACATTCAATCCCAATATGATAATGTTTCTACGCGTCCCGATTTTATTATCCTTTTAGGTGATACAAACGGCAGCTACACCATTCCTACATATACAGAACAGTTTTCAGGTTATGGAGGTGAAGGGGACTATCCCTATACTTTTTTAGCCGGAAATGACTATTTGGGTGATGCTTTTATCGGTAGAATCTCAGCAGAAAACCTTAGTCAGCTGGATGTGCTGTTTACCAAAATTTACGCTGTGGAAAAGAATATAAATGTATCAGGAAATGCAGGTGCCTGGCTGAATAAAATGTTGCTGATAGGAGACACCAGTTCAAGTGGAATTTCTACCATCTATATAAATAAATTCATCAAAGAAATTGCAAAAAGAACTAATCCCGATTATACTTTTCTGGAAAATTATTCCAGCGGCTTTGCTTCTTATATCAATAGCGGTTTCAATCAGGGAGTTGCTTTTTTTAATTATCGCGGCTGGATTGGTATGAGTGGTTGGAGCCCTTCCGGAAGTTTAATTAATGGCAATAAGCTACCTCATTCTACAATTCTTACCTGCAGCACCGGCAATTTTGAAAATGACAATGCTACTTCTGAGGACTTAATTCGTTTAGGAACTTCGGCAGCCCCTGCAGGAGCAATAACAGCAATTGGAATGTCTACAAGTGGTACTCATACTACTTTTAACAATTGTTTAAATGCTGGAATTTATGACGGGATTTTTACTTACGGAATGCGCAGTATGGGTGAAGCACTGTTAAATGCCAAAATATACATTAAACAGGTCTATGGTTCTGTTCACGACAATGAAGCAAATTATTTTGCTCATTGGTGTAATTTAATGGGAGACCCTACAGTAGAGGTCTTTACTCAAATTCCCAATGTCTTTAATCTTGCTTGTGCAGATGTTTTACCTTTGGGTAGCAATCTCTTAGATGTAGAGGTTACAGATTCCTCAGGAACAGGAGTGGAAAATGCCTGTGTAACACTTTACAGTTCTGCCCAGAATATTATAGTTGGTAAAGTTTTTACAGATAGCGAAGGAAAAGCGACTATCAATATTTCCGGAGGAATGTTAAATGAGCTGACTGTTACTGTTTCCAGGCATAATTTTAAGCCCTTCCAAAAAGTAGTAACCATAGACCCTACGGGTTCACTGGTTTATTTAAACAAAATAATTTTTGATGATGGCACTAACGGAAGTTACGGTAATGGCGATAGTTTTGCCACTGCTGGAGAAACCATAGCTCTAAGCCTGGAAATTAAAAATACAACTTCAGCAACTGTTCCGGCAACAACTGCCATTCTCTCATCTGATGATCCTTATATTACTATTTTGAATTCTGAAAGCAGTTTTGGAGCAATTAGCAGTAATGCTACGCTTTGGTCTAATTCTGTTTTCACTTTCAGTATAGTAAACAATTTGCCTCCTCAGCATAGTGTGCGTTTTACTTTGGCATTAACAACTGCTGACCAGAATGTTTATTCTTTTGTTTTTCATACTGTTATCTATAATGCCTTTCTGCTTGTTCACAATTATACGATTACTGCAGGAAGTAATAATATTCTTGACCCGGGTGAAGCCGGTTTTCTTTCCTTAACTATTAAAAATAATTCTATAGCTCCTGTGTTTGATGTATATGCCGAATTATCTTCTTTAAACGATCTGCTGACGGTTTCGGATTCTACATCTTATGTCGGCTCTATTTTGGGTAACAGTTTGGGCAATACTGTGGAAGGTTTTACTGTTTTTGCCAGACCTTTATTGATTCCTGGAATGCAAATGCCTTTGCGTTTACATCTCTATAACGAATGGGGCTTTGATCAATATGCCGAGTTCAATATTCAGATAGGACAGGTTAATGCTCACACACCTTTAGGACCCGATGCTTATGGCTATTTTATTTATGATATAACCGATACTGCTTATCCTGACTGTCCTGTTTATGAATGGATAGAAATCAATCCTTCCCTAGGGGGAGCGGGAACAAAAATAACCACTTTTTATGATCCTGGCTCTGATTTTGATGAAGGAGATCAAACAGGGGCGATTACTTTACAGCAAATAGATTTGCCTTTCACTTTTCCTTTTTATGGTATTGACTACAATCAAATTACTGTTTGCGTAAATGGTTTTATTGTAATGGGGGTTACCGAAAATGGTGAATTTCGGAACTATCATCTTCCTGGTGGCTATGGACCCTCTCCTATGCTTGCTCCTTTCTGGGATGACCTTTGTTTGATAAATGATGCTGGGATATACAAATATTACGATAGCCAAAATCATAGATTTATTATAGAATATTACAAAATGCGCAATGGTTACAACCGTTCTTCTCTGGAGACCTTTGAAGTTATTTTTTATGATCCTGTTTTCTATCCTACATCAATGGGGCAGGGAATGGTTAAATTTCAGTATCAGGATTTTAATAATGTTGATATAGGTCAGGGAGGATACTCTCCTACTCATGGTAATTTCTGCACTGTCGGAATAAAAGATCATACCAATACCGTTGGTTTGGAATATACTTTTAACAATCAATATGCCAATGCAGCGGCTCCCATAACAAATTCTTCTGCACTGCTGATTACTACAGCTCCCGTTTTATATGAATCACCCTTTCTGATATTGAATGAAGTTATCATCAATGATTCCAACTTTAACCACATAATAGAATCAGGAGAGACAGTTGAACTAGGTATTGAGCTAATGAATATAGGATTAAGCCCGGCAACACAAGTTCAATTAAGTGCTTTTTGCTCCAGCGAATATGTTGTTCTTATGAATGCTTATAGCACTTACAGTAACATTTCAGGAGATTCAACAGAGATAAATAATACTCCAATTACTCTTCAAATTGATGCCAATTGTCCCGCTGGAGCTGAAATCCTGATCAATTTGCATATCAGCATTTCAGGTAACATCTGGGATTTTCCTGTTTATATAACTGTTCATAAACCTGATATACAATATAGCGGAATGTATATGAATGATTGTATTTTGGGAAATGGAAACGGGCTTATTGACCCGGGTGAAACGCTGGATTTGATTATCAATTTTGCCAATAATACTCCTGTTTCTGCTACTAATATAAGCGGAACAATCACTTGTCTTTCGGAATTTGTTACTATTCATAACAGTTCCTGCATCATTTCTTCATTACCTGCAGGAGGAATAAGTCAGGCAGTATACAATATAACAATTTCGCCAAATGTGATTGTAGGAAATAATCTTACTTTTTATTTAACATATTTGGCTGATTTAACAACTATCCATAATGAGCAATTGGTCTTAAGTGTTGGCACTACAGGAATGAATGCTGATTTTGAAAACAATAACGGAAATTTTGTTCCCAATCCTTCATCCAATGGTTGGGAATGGGGTGTTTCCACTGTTGCTGGAGCTCATTCCGGAACTAAAGTTTGGGGAACACGCTTGAATGGTCCTTATCCTAATAATGCTAATTACCAGCTTACTACTCCGAGTGTTTATATCGGCAACAATTTTATGTTGGAGTTTTGGCATTATTTCAATACTGAAGTAAATTATGATGGAGGTAATGTTAAAATTTCTACAAACGGGGGAGCAACCTGGACTTTGATTACTCCGGAAGGTGGTTATCCTGCTTCTAATTTAGGTGTTTTAAATGGACCGGGATATGATGGAAACAGCGGCGGATGGGTTTTTGCCCGTTTCAATCTTTCAATTTATGCCAATCAGAGTGTTCAATTCCGTTTCACTTTTGCCAGTGATAGTGGTGTTACAGGAGATGGATGGTTTATTGATGATGTTCGCACTACAGGTTTTGTTGAATTTGCAGGAAAGGTTTTCGGAACTGTAACAAGTGGAAATCCCGATATTGATTTTAGTAAAGTAAATGTGCAAAATTCTAATTCCTGGATTACTCATCCTGATGTTGAAGGGCATTATACCTTCTATCTTCCTATTGGTGTGCATTCCTTATCAGCATTTGCAGATGGCTATCAGGATTCCAATTCTGTAGAGGTTACGATTTCTTTGGCAAATCCTTCTGCTCAACAGGATTTTTATCTGGCTTATTTTGCTCCCGTTTCAGGAATTTCATATAATGTAGCTGATAGTGTTTTAAATCTTATTTGGAATCCACCTTCTGAACCTGAATTTCCTTTAATGCACTATGAAATTTATCGTAGAATTAATGCTGGAGCTTTTGCTTTAGCAGGAATTACCAATTTACCTGTTTATGCTGAAACATTAGAAGAATTGGGCACGGATTATTATTTTTATGTGGTCTGCGTTTATTCTGAGGGTAGCAGTGTGCCTTCTGAGATTTTGCACTTCAATTATATAACAAATAATGAAGACCCTTTGCATCCTCCCCTGGTTACAAAATTGCTCAATAATTATCCCAATCCTTTCAATCCGGAAACAAATATCAGATTTACTTTGCAAGAAACAGCTCCTGCTAAACTTTATGTATATAACATTAAAGGACAACTGGTGAAAAAGCTGATAGATGAAATTCTGCCTTCAGGAATGCATCAAATTGTTTGGAACGGAAAAGATAGTAACAATCGCAATGTTGCTTCCGGAATGTATTTCTATATTCTGGAAAGTAAAAACTATTCCTGTATGAAAAAAATGCTTCTCTTAAAATAAAGAAGGAAAGGGGTTTATGGGTTGATAAGGTTGTGAGGGTTGAAAAGGTTGAGAGGGTTGAGAAGGTTTAGAGTGTTGAGATTTGGGCTAAGCCCGAAAGGCAACATCGGAAGGTTGACTTCTTCGTCAACTAATTCTTGCACTTCCTTTCTTTACTGAAAGGCAAGAGCTAAGGAAAATGCTTTGTTAACATTGAACGACGGGGACATCGTTCTACTGGAAATATGTTAAAATTGATAACTGTTTTTATTACAAGGTATTATCCCGTTTCCCCCCATCCTTCCTTACTTGCATTGCCTACCCATTGCTTACCCATTACGGATGGCATCCGTAATGAGTCCGTAATGCATAAGCAATGCTTATAGGCAAGCGAGATTTTTTTTCTTGACAGCAAGGTCAAATCATTAAATAAAGAAAGATATGGCAATAATAGTGAAAAAATTCGGCGGAACTTCAGTTGGTAACATTGATTTAATCCGAAACATAGCTCATAGATTAACCAGTGAATACCATAAAGGAGAAGGTCTTGTTTTAGTTGTTTCTGCAATGGCAAAAACAACGGATGAACTTTTTTCTTTAGCTTACGGGATATCTCAGCATCCCTCGCGTCGGGAATTGGATATGTTATTGACAGCAGGTGAACGGATCAGTATGAGTTTATTGTCGTTAGCTTTAATGGAAGAAGGAATTCCTTCCATCTCATTTACCGGTTCTCAAAGTGGAATTATAACCGATGAAAAACATGGTAACGCCCGGATTTTGAAAGTGAATGCCTTTCGCATACAGGAAGAACTGGAAAAGGGAAAAGTTGTTATCGTAGCAGGTTTTCAAGGTGTTAGCACCGGCAAAGAAATAACTACTTTGGGACGTGGCGGTTCTGATACTTCTGCAGTAGCTTTAGCTTGTTATTTAAAGGCAGATAAATGTGAAATTTTTACTGATGTGGATGGTGTTTTTACTGCCGATCCCAAGCTTGTGGAAAAGCCGAAATTATTAAGGCAAATCAGTCCTGAGCTAATGTTAACTCTTAGTTACAATGGCTCTAAGGTCTTGCATCCCCGGGCTGTGGAATATGCCCTTAAATATGGTGTAGAGGTGGAAGTAAAATCATCTTTCACTTTTGCTCCCGGTTCGTTGATAACCAATAAAAAGACAGAAAATAATGAGGAAAATATTATGGAAGAACATAAGGTAACTGCTATTGCCCATAAAAATGCCTTATTGCGTTATACTCTGCCGCTTGAGGAAAAGGTTCTAAAAACTCTCAGTGTCTGGTATTACGAAATCTACAAAAGCTTTGTTAACGAAGGTCTTCTGGAACTTTTTATAGAAAGCAAATATGAAACGGAAGTGGACTATTTTCTGCAGGAAAGAGAAATAAAACCAATCAGCAAAAAAGACGGTTTTGCCTTTGTAAATCTCATCGGATTGGGCTTAGGTCACGACCCGGCTTTTTTAGCAACTTTAATGGAAAACTGCCAAAATTTTAACATTCTGCGTAGCTTTAACAACGAACAGAGCATAGAACTTTTATTGCTGGACCAAAATTGTTCCGTAGCAGTAAAAACCCTGCATAAAATTTACATTGAGGAACCAGTATGAGATATTTAGTTACCAGTGCCCTTCCTTATGCTAATGGAAAATTACATATCGGACATTTAGCAGGTGCCTATTTACCGGCAGATATTTTTGTTCGTTACTTGCGTTTGAAGGGTGAAGATGTTATTTATATTTGTGGAACGGATGAACATGGCACTCCAATATCCATAACGGCTGATAAAGAAGGAATTACTCCTCAGGAAGTAGTAAATTATTATCATAAGAGCATTAAAAAAGCATTTGACGGTATAGGTATTGAATTTGATAATTTCAGCGGAACTTCCCGTCCACCTCATCATAAGCTTGCCAGAGAATTCTTTCTGCAATTATATAATAAGGGTTATATCAAGCCCAACAACACGCTCCAGTTTTATTGCGAAAAAGACAAACGCTTTCTCCCTGATAGATATGTAGAAGGAATTTGTCCGCTTTGCGGTTTTGACGGTGCACGAGGTGATCAGTGTGATAAATGCGGTCAAATTTATGATACTACAACTTTGATAGAGCCAAAATGTAAAATTTGCGGCTCAACTCCTGTAATTAAAGAGACCAAGCACTGGTTTTTGCAGCTGGAAGGATTTCGCGAAAAACTAAAACGGTGGCTATCCACAAAGGACTATTGGAAAGAAAATGTGCTGAATTTTATTCTGGGTTTGCTGGACCAGGGTTTAGTTGAACGTTCTGTTACCAGGGATTTATCCTGGGGAATTCCTGTTCCTCTTCCCGAAGCAAAAGGCAAAGTTCTGTATGTTTGGTTTGACGCTCCCATAGGTTATATTTCTTCTACTGTAGAATGGGCAGAAAAAAAAGGTCAGCCGGAAAAATGGAAGGACTATTGGTTAAACCCTGAAACTCGGCTAATTCATTTTATTGGAAAGGATAACATAATTTTCCATTCTATAATATGGCCCTCTATGTTGATGGGTCAGGATGCTCCCTATTGCCTACCTTATGATATTCCTGCCAATGAGTTTATGAATCTGGAAGGGGAAAAAATATCTACCAGTAAAAATTGGGCAATTTGGGTAGATGAATTTCTGCAGGACTTTGACGGTGAATATCTGCGTTATTATCTGGCAGTTAATGCTCCGGAAAGGCAGGATTCCGATTTCAGTTTTAAGGATTTTCAGAATAAAATAAACGGCGACTTGAATAATACCTTGGGCAATCTTGCCAACCGGGTTTTTGCCTTTGCTCATAAAAATTTTGAGGGAAAAATAACTTCCTGCGCGTTAAGTGAACCCGCTAACAAAACAATAGCTGAGGCAGATAACATCTTAAAAGAAATTGAAGAAAATTATCTGGACTATCAAGTGAAGAAAAATACTCGCCTGATAATGGATATAGCCAGGTTGGGAAACCGCTATTTTGACGAAAGCAAGCCCTGGGCTCAGCTGAAAGAAAATCGGGATGCAACTAACGAAACTCTTTATGTTTGTGCTAATTTACTGGCTAAAATTTCCATTGCTTTTAGTCCTGTTCTGCCAAGGTCTATGCTAGGCTTAAGAAAAATGATGAACTTAAGTGAAAGCTTTAAGTTCAGCGAAGCATATAATTTATCTGGGGACATTGCGTTAAACGAAATCAAACCGCTTTTTCATAAAATAGAAGATAAAGAAATTGCAGCACAAATTGCCAAACTGCACTCACAATCAAAGGTCTCAGAACTTGGCAAAGCAGAATTTGACACTCCGGAAATAGCTCCCCTAAAAAATATAATCAACTATGATGACTTTGCCAAATTGGATTTGCGCTTAGCTAAAGTATTAACCGCAGAAAAAGTCCCTCAAACAGATAAGCTGTTAAAACTAAAAGTGGATATCGGCATTGAACAACGCGAACTAATTGCCGGAATTGCAGTTGATTACGAACCGAAAGATGTAATTGGCAAAACAGTTTTAATACTGGTGAATCTGGAACCACGAAAAATTAGAGGAATAATATCCCGGGGAATGATTCTGGCTGCCGATTCCAACGGAAAATTACAGCTTTTAATTCCCGATGGAGAAGGAATTCCCGGTTCGGTTGTTCAATAAACTGTAAACAAAAGATGAAACCTAAATTCCTGTTATTATTGCTGTTGCTTTGTTCTACAATGCTGGCAGGAGCTCAATTTGTAAACGGTGAACTCTATCTGGAAATCAATTTAACTGCTTCTCCTCAGCTAACTATTACCCCCAAAGGGAAAAATACCAATATAACTGTTGCGGAAAAGGATGGACTGATATCCCGCAAATTTGAGTCCTCCATTACAATTAACATTATGAATCCAGAAACTCTTGTTCATTATGCTATTTTGGACTTTACAGAGGTTGTTTATAAGGCAAAAGAAGATGAGAACGCTGTGGTGCGGGATTTTTTTGCCTGGGAAAACTCTCGCTTGAAGATTAAAAAAGAACTGCAACACTTTCTACCGGAAAGTTTTACTAGCGAAGAAGAGGCAAAACAATATGCCTTAAAACAAGGCATCCCTATTGATAAAATCAAAGAAGTCCAAGTGCTTAATTCCACTGTTCAGATTCAAGATCCTACGGGAAATATATGCTATATGGAAACACCTCTGAAAATACATTCTGAGGCAGAACTTAGTTTCAACAGTGATAGTTATGCTTATAGCGGAGATTTTATCCTGAAAACAGTGAAAAAAAAGATTGTCCTAAATCAATTTCTACCTTTGGAGAATTATCTTGCCGGAGTGGTTCAAAATGAAATTGGTGATAATGCTCCCGCGGAAGCCCTTAAAGCACAAATAGTTGCTGCCAGAACTCAGGCTCTAAATCTGCTCTTAAATAACAAACATAAAGCTGATGGTTACGATTTGTGCAATTCTACTCACTGCCAAGTGTATAGAGGAAAATATTTATTGAATGAACAAATCCTGCAAGCAATTTATGAATGTTCCCCAGAGGTCTTGTTTTTCAACGGAAATCTTGCAGAGACAACCTATCATAGTTGCTGTGGAGGAAAAACAGAAGCAGCCGATATTATCTGGAACGGTAAACCAATTAACTATTTAAAAGGTGTCTCCTGTATTAATAAAGTTAATTCCTATGATTTAAGCAAAGAAAAAGATGCTCGCGAGTGGATTGATAAACATTTGGCAGAAGGAGAAATGAGTTCCTGGGAACGCGGTGCACTTTCCTGGAATAAATCAATTTCCTATAATCAATTAGCAACAAATGCAGGTTTAACTTCCATAAACAGGATTGAAATCATTCAGCGTGGTTATTCAGGACGGATTACTAAAATAAAACTGATTGGCAATGATACAATTTTCTTAAATAGCGAATATCAAATCCGTCAGGTTTTTGGAAACCTGCTTTCTTCCTTCTTTTATATTGAAGGTCCTTACCGGATAGCTAAGGAGATAGTAATAATTATACCCCAACAAACTATAAAAATTAAAGGTAGAGGAGCAGGACATGGTGTCGGAATGTGTCAGGTGGGAGCTTTACGAATGGCAAGAAAAGGAACAAAATATAACGAAATTTTACTTCACTACTACCCTGGAACAACAATAAACAAGGAATGGATTGATGACTAAAGATTACATTTTACGGGGGACAGTTCATCATAATAATTTTCGCGTTTTTGCCGTTAATAGTACTAATTGTGTGCAAACAATGCGTGATTTACAAGACCTTTCTCCAATTGCAACTTTGCTTTCAGGTAGAATGATTTCGGCAACTGCAATGCTTTCCTGGGATTTGAAAGAAGAGGAAAGTGAAATTACAATGAGAATAGATTGTGAAGGTGATTTTCAAGGTGCAATCGTAATCTGCACTCAAAACGGTTTTCTGCGTGGCTATACAAAAAATCCCCATCTTTTTTATGAAACCAAAGAAGATAACTTCAATGTCGGCAAATCAATCGGAAAAGGAACTTTAACTATCAGCAGAGATAGAAAAGGAACTAGATCTTACTTTAGTTCAATTGAACTTATCAGCGGAGAAATTGCCGAAGACCTGGCTTACTACTTTCAACAATCCGAACAGATACCTACAGTAGTAAATTTGGGAATATTAATTGATAAAGAAGCAAAAGTGCGTTCTGCAGGCGGTTTTATTATTCAACAACTGCCTTATGCAGATAAAAAAATAGCGGATGTGATTTATGAAAATATAGCACAAACTCCTAACCTTAGCGATTTGATGGATATGGGATTATCAATTCCCGAAATTCTTTCCCGCTTTGTTTTTAAGGAACTACAGTGGCAAATTAACGAAGAAAAAGAAATTGCCTATCGTTGTAATTGCAGCTATGAACAATTCAGTAAAGCATTATTGCTTTTGGGAAAAGATGAACTGCAATCACTTAAGGAAGGTATAAAACCTGTTTGCCTCTATTGCCATAAAGAATATAATTTTAGCTATGAAGATATCCAAAGTTTAATGGAACAATTGTAGGAACAAAAATGAGATACATAAATTTGTTTTTCTTTATTCTGCTTACCTTCAGCTGTTATGCAATTACCAATGATGAAATCGGTTTTTTATGCGATAAGGAACAATTCCAGATTCTGAATAAATACAACGCAATAATTCAGGCAAAAGCTATGAAGGGAGATGAAGAAGACCTGAAAACGGTTTTGAATTATGCCCATAGAGCAAACTTACCGGAATTGGCAAAACAATGCCATAAGCGTTTAGCCCTAAATTACAACTCGCTGGAAGATGCTTTACAATGGCTGATCTTATGTGAAACGGAAGAGATTGATTCCTTAACCTTCTATAATGACTATAATGCTATTACTGAAGCTATAACTGATTCCCTGGACAGGTCTGTTTGGCTTTACTATACAAAAAAATGCAGTGAAGAGGAGCTTTTTGCCAAAATTGCTGAAACCAAAAAGTATAATAGTATTATTGAGGCAATGGCTAAGGATTTGATTGATGAAATAAGCATTGAGTATAACGATTCTCTCGCTTTGAATTTGCTGGATGAATTTGAAATAAAATATCCCCATTCCCGCTATCGTTCAATTGCTTTATATTATAAGCTATACCATTTTGCCAACCGGAAAAATTGGCAGGGATTGATAAAAGCACTGCCACAAAGGAATAATACAGACCCTGTTTCTGCTTATATTGCTTCTCTGTTTTTGCTCTCTCCTACTTTCAGAAAGGACTTTGAAGGTGAAGAAAACCTACTGGAACTAGCAGAACAATATTTGGTATTGGCAGATTCAGATTGCGAACAAACCCTACTTTACGATGTTTATAGCGCTGAGGATTGGAAAACAAGGGTGTTACAACAACAGGCAAAATTGCTGTTTTATCAGATAATTGAGCCCTACGGATTTTTTGGTGATGAATTGGATATTCCGGTGCTGGAGAAAAATAAACTGAAACAACAAAAGGAACTGCTTGATATATTAGCTCAAGTTAATTTCAGTAACAACAATCGTGGTGAACAGGCAGAAAAACATTTCTGGATGGCAAAAGCACTTCTTTTAACCGGAAAGAAAACTGATAAACAAAAAGCCGCAGAACATCTTACCCGATGTTTAATTTCAGGTTCACCGCGTAATAGATATGATGTGGAAGCAATGGCACTGATTATTAAACTGCATACCGACCTTAAAATAAAGGAAGAACCGTTACAATGGATGCGAAATATGATGAATTATAAGGGAATCCGTTTTGAAGATAAAAGCGAAAATGCCGGTCTTTACAATAAAGGTTATATGCGAGTTGCTTTGGCGGATTATAATTCAGACGGTTTTACAGATATTCTGTTTAACGGCAAATACCTCTATAGAAATGAAGGGAAAATAAAGTTTACTGAGGTTACAGACAGTGCTGGTTTGGCTAATTTGAATAGCAGCGGAGGTATTTATGCTGATTTTAATAAAGATGGACTTTTAGATTTGGTTGCTTACAGTCATTCTACAGATGGAAGAGGCGACCAGCTGTTGAAAAATAATGATAATGTGAAGTTTGTAAATGTTAATGAGCGAGCCGGGGATATTGATGATACCTATCCAACAGAAGCAGTTGCCTGGATTGATATAACCCGAAATGGTTACCCCTCTCTCTATTCTGCTAATTATGAAATCTGGCAAAAACGGTGCGGCTTTCCAGATTTTTTCTGGGAAAATGAGAGTGGCTATTTTTCAGATAAAAGTGAGGTCTATGGGTTTCGCGAACCCTATTATACTGATAATCCTGGCTTACCTGGAAGAGGAGTTGCTGCAGCTGATTTTGATAATGACGGAAAACAGGAAATTTATGTAACCAACTACCGTTTGAGTCGTAATTTCTGCTGGAAACAGATAGATACTCTTTTTGTAGATGTAGCCGCTCTTTACGGCATAGCTGGAACTTATAAAAACGGATATTATGGTCACAGTATTGGAGCTGATTGGGGTGATTTTGATAATGATGGCGATTTGGATTTGTTTGTAGCTAACCTTGCACATCCCCGTTATATAGATATTTCTGATATAAGTATGTTGCTGAGGAATGATGGCATAACCTATAAAGTGGTGGAAAAGGACACTATTTACTATTGGCAGTTTACTAATGTAACTGATCAAGCAGGAATCAAATATGATGAATTGCACAGCGATCCCCTTTTCTTTGATGCTGATAATGATGGCTATTTGGATTTGTTTATCACTTCCGTTTATGAGAATGAACGCAGCTATCTTTATCATAATAAAGGCAATGGTACTTTTGAAGATGTTACCTGGCTTGCTGGAGCTAGGGTTTATAATGGTTGGGGAAATGCCTGTGCAGATTTGGATAGAGATGGTTTTCCGGACCTCGTTGTTGGTAGTGCAAACGGAGCTAAAATATTACATAATAATACAATTACCCGGAATAAAAGTATTCTTATTAAGCCCTATTGGAAAAATGATCTTGTTTTATTGGAAAATAGAATAGAGAATTTTGCCCAGGTTCCCAATAGTCCTGCTTTCGGAACCAGAGTAGAAATAACCCTAAAAAGACCTTTTCATAAAAAACAAACCCTTATACGAGAACTTTGCAGTACTAAAGGAACCGGTTCTCAAAATGCTCCGGAATTGCATTTTGGTATTGGTAAAGCAAAAGTAATCAAGATCAGGAAAGTTGAACAATGAAAAACATCCTTTGTAACATCGTTAATCCTGTCTCTCCTGAAGAGATACAATTTTTGCCGAAACAGGTTATTAGCATTTCAGAGAGTAAAATATCTGCTATCATACCTTTACCTGAATTTCAAGGTATACTAGATGAAGACAGGTCTAATGAATATGCTCTACCCGGATTTATTGATTTACATACACATTTAAGCCAATACTACATTAGGGGATTTTACGAACCGGCTTTACTGCCCTGGCTGAATAAATATGTCTTTCCTGAAGAGGAACGCTCAAAAAATATGGCATATGCAGAAAAGCTGAGCCGAGAGTTTTTTTCTGCAATGCGGAAAGCAGGAACTACGACTTGCGTAATTTATACTGCACCCTATTTTACTGCTTGTGATATTGCCTTTGAAATTGCAAAAGAAACGGGAATTAAAGCTTTAATCGGAATGACGATGATGGATATGAACTGCCCCGAAAACCTTAAACAAGACAGCAATAAAACACTGGAAGACAGTATCCTGCTCTATGAAAAATGGCACGGAAAAAACACTGATCTGGATTATATATTTACGCCTCGTTTTGCCCCAACTTGTTCCCTGAAACTGATGAAAGAAGTTGCTAAATATGCAGTAGAACATAATGCCTGGATTCAGACCCATCTTTCGGAAAATAAGGAAGAAATAGAGCTGGTGAAGGAAATCTTCGGTTTAAAGAATTATACAGAAGTTTATCAAAAGGCAGGTTTACTTACTCAACACAGTATTTTCGCACATTGTATCCATCTAAGTAATGAAGAATTACAAATATTAGCTGAAAATAAATGTAAAATAGCGCATTGTCCTGATTCCAATTTTTTCTTGAAAAGTGGAGAATTTCCTTTGCAAAAGATTGAGAATGCAGGCATTGAATATGGTCTTGGTAGTGATGTAGGAGCTGGAACTTCTTTAAATATGCTGCATCATACAAAGATGATGAATTACCGACAAAGCAGTTATCCTGTTTTACCTGCTAAGGCACTCTATCATATAACATTAGGTAGTGCCAAACTGCTTGGTTTAGAGAGTAAAATCGGTTCTATAGAAACAGGAAAAGAAGCAGATATTGTCTTTTTAAAACCGCAAAGGAATTACCCTCTGGAAAATAACGGTATTTCACAACTCGTTTTTTGTGGACAGGATTTTTCCATAACGAAAACCCTTGCAGGTGGAAGGAATTAAGAAGGGAAAATAGAGAACTGAGAATCATAACTCTGTATTATCTAGGAGAGATATTTATTGTTTTAGTAGCATAAGTCCAGAAACCTTTTTGGTCAAAATATTGCTGACAAGCTATCAAATCATCTTTACTATCAAATATTCCAAAACAGGTAGAGCCACTTCCACTCATCATAGCTATTTTGGCTCCAAAATTACTGATTGTATTGATAATATTGTCAATTACAGGATAAGCACTTCTGATACCGCTTTCCAGACGATTGAAGCAGGAGCCGATTAGGTTGGAAGGATCAAATTTAAGTTGTTCCTGCTTTTTAGGAAGAGCGGCAAGTTTATAAGCTTCTGCGCTGGAAAGTTCCAAACCGGGATTAACTAACAGGATATTATTCAACAAGATAGGAGGAAGTTTTATAATTATTTCTCCCCTGTTTTCTCCTTTAGCTGTTCCTCCTTCCAGAAAGAAATTGATGTCACTGCCAAACTGAGAAGCAATTTTATGCATTTTTGTCCTGGATAAATTCAGCTGCCAGATTTCATTCAAAGCCAGAATACAATTAGCGGCATTACTACTTCCTCCTCCCAGTCCTGCAGAAACAGGAATATGCTTCTCTAAGTGAATTTTAATACCGGCAGGAATATTAAATTGTTCTTTTAAACAGGAAGCAACCTTATATACAAGATTAGATGTTGAAACCAGAGAGGGAATATTGCAGGTAAGGATTATTTCAGGGGATTCTAGGAGTTCATAGTTCAACAAATCAAACAGGTCAATACTACACAGTATAGTATTGACCTGATGATAGTTATTAGGGAGCTTGCCTATTAGCTCAAGAAATAGATTTATTTTTGCGTAGGAAGCGGTTAACATTCCTCTTTTGCTTTTGGGGCACTTCTTCGCCGTAATAGTAATAATAATAGTAGTAATAATAGTAATAATTCTGTTTACTGTAATACTTCTGGACATAGATACCATTCACAATAATACCGTCTATTCTACCTTCAATATTTTCCATCAATTCTTTGGTGCGTTTGATGATGCCTTTATCAGTAAAACCACAACGGACAACAAGATAGGTCATATCTACTTTTTTGGTTAAAATAAGAGCATCCGTAACAGCAATTAAAGGTGGAGAATCCACAAGAACGAAGTCGTAACGGGATTTAAGTTCTTCCAGCAGAACATCGGTTCTTGGAGAAGCAATTAATTCAGAAGGATTGGGAGGAATAAACCCACTGGTAATAACATCCAGATTAGGAATACCGGATGGTTTAATAACTTGATCAACAGCAACTTCAGGATCAATCAGGAAATCGCTGGTGCCATTTTCCTTTTCCAGATCAAATTTATTATGCAAAGTAGGACGGCGTAAGTCCATATCCACCAAAATCACTTTACTATTCATCTGCGCAAAAGTAACAGCTAAGTTAGCAATTGAGGTAGATTTACCTTCTTTAGGACCGGAAGAAGTAATCAGAATAGCAACGCTACTTTCACCTTTATGGGCTAAGATATTGGTTCGTAGAGTTCTATATGCTTCAGCAATAGGTGACTTAGGAGCATAATGTGAAACCAGTTGCATCATCACAAAATGCATAGAACGGGTAAGTTGTTCCCGGTTTTCACCTGTTGCGGTATTAATCATATCATTAAATTCCTGCAGCTTAGATTCGGATTCACGAATAACTGGAATAGTTCCGGCAATAGGTAAACGGACATAATTTTCCATATCTTCCAAAGTTCGTAATTTAGTATCCAGAGAATGAACCAAAAATGCGGCTCCAATTCCTAAACCCAGCCCTAAAATTACACCAACTAGAATATTCATAGAAACTCGTGGTTTAATAGGAACAGTAGGTCGTTCTGCATAGTCAATGATGCGGATATTTCCAATTTTTGCCTGTTCAGCAATTTTAGCATCTTCATACTTTTCCATCATCATACTGTGAATTTTCTCATCCAACATCAGGTTCCTAGTTAATCTTGCTAGTTCCAGTTCAGTATTGGGAATAGCAATCAAGCGTTGATTATACATCTCTTTTGTTTGTTCTAAGCCGTCAACTCTGGCACGAGCCATTTCCATTTCAATATTTGCCTGGACAATTCTGGTTAAAAGATCACTTCTTGTTTTTAAGGGATCATCAGTTACAGATAAATTTACCAGCTTTCTGATTTCCTGGTCTAATTTTTCCTTAGCATTTTCAATTTCACGATAGAGAAGTTGAATTTGAGGATGATCCAAGGGATATTCATTTTTTGTAACTAATTTGGTGATTAAGGATTGAGTATCTACAATTTGCTTTCTCAGTTCATTGATATAAGGTGTTTTAATAATATTATCCACATTCACAAGCAGAGAATCCTGTTCCTGTAGTTGTCGGTTAAGCAAGTCCAAAGATTTAGCTTTTACTGCTTGATCAGTTAACGCTGCTTCATATTCTGCTTCTACATCCGATGCCTGTTCAATGAGCTTGTTTGTCTCTTCCGTCAATTGAGTAAGCTTATTCAGATTCTTAAATTCGCGTAAATCATTTTCAGAACTTTGCAGACGACGGGAAATAGCATCCAGTTGGGTTTCCAGAAATTCACGAATAGTAGTAAATTCCAGACGGGCATATTGAGTATTTTGTTGTTGAATTGCTTCTGCGATGGAATTTACAGCTGCCATTGCTTCCGTAGGATTAGTAGATTCAAAGCTAATAGTGAGAACATCTGTTTCCCGTTTTGATTCAACATTCATTTTATTTAAAGTAGAGGCAGGATCAGCTGCCTGACTGGCAGGAAAGGTATCCCAATCGGGATATTTTTTCATAATTTCCCAGGCAAGGTTCATTATGGGTTTACTGCGAATCAACTCAATCTGGTTATTTAAAGTGTTTTTCCCTAAACCGCCTGTAGAAAGAAACATCAAATCACTTTGTTTATTGGCATCTTCCAGTAAAATTCTGGTAGAGGCAGAATAAATTTTGGGTAAACGAGCTGTGTAATAGACAGTACTAACTAAAACCACCAAGAAAATTAGGATTATTAGATAGCGATATTGCAGTATTATTCTAAAATAATCGGAAAGTTTTATTTCTTCTTGAACGGGCACTTGATTATTTTCATTTTCCAGCATAGAATATTCTCCTTATTTAAAGCCGGTTACTATATTATAAACACCCAGGGCTACAGTGATATCAGAGAGGAAACTTGCTACTTTAGAAACAGCATAGAAGATGGTTCCTGAAACAACTATTGTGTCACCTGGTTTTAATTCCGGAATGAGGGTAGGATCACCTGTCTCCAGATATTTCTTAAAATTTACCCAGATAACTTTTTCACCTTCAGACGAGGGACGCACAATTCTAATTTTGGTAAGTTTGGCATCTTCTCTGGGTCCCCCGGCTAAAGAAAGCAGGGTTAAAAAATCGGTATCGTCAGGAACAGTATATAAGCCAGGTTTATAAACCTGTCCTAAGATATAATTATTCATCTTCAGCTTTTCCACCCCGCTGCGGATTCCTTCATAAGTATAAGCAGAGATATTAGATGAGGGGGTAAAATTAATCGTCTGCTGGCTGAATAAAACTATAGCAACGCTGATGAGTAGAAGCACTAACAGTGTTTTCTTCACATTATCCTCTCTTTTTAGTTTGGGTAACATTTTTAATATCACAGTTCAAGTCAAGATTTTTCTGTAACTTCATATATGTCCAGACCTGATATTATATGTTTTTTCAAGGTTGAACAGTTATTCCTATTGAATTATCAGGGTTCGCTCATGTGATTCAGAACCCATTTTCAAATTATGTTCCGGATCGTCATCAAAGGCATCAATACGCCAACGAAAAACCTTACCACTTGGGGGTCGGGGATTTAAACGGGGAAAAGGAAATTCCGGAGGTTGAGGAAATTCTTCATTCGGAGTATAAAAATAAGGAAAGTTAAAGACCAAATCTCCTGTTTCATTATCCCAAAGCAAAACCCGAAATTGTGTTGTTTGGCTGTCACCTCTTTCCCAATATAATATTTCAGTATCCTGATTTATAGTTTCACCCTCAGTAGGGGAACTGAGAATACTTTTCGCTAAAATAGCGTAGGAAACTGTATCGGAGATGCTGAAGTTGCCACTGGCATCGTAGAGTTCAATATAGTAATAGTACCATTCTCGTTCCACTAATGGACTTTGATCCAGATAGTAATCTTCTGAAGCAGGAACTGTGTTAATTAATACAGGTTCGGGATTGGATTCAGAATAGCGATATACCTTTACATGGCTTAAATCATTATCTACAAATTTTTTCCAGGGAATTTTTATCCAGTTTCCATCCGGCACAGCATCTATACCATTATTATCATCATTTAGAGAAATCGTCACTCCATCTACAATAATTGGATCATCACCTGTATCTCCAAGGTGAGCAATTAGTTTAGGTGTAGTAGGAGGAATTTTATCTTTTTCGGGAGGATCATCTCCTGAACAGGAAAAGAGCAAAGTGAGTAATAGGAGTGTTGTTAAAATAAATATCTTGCGCATTTTAAACTCCTTAAAATCTAACCCTTAATCCCAAACGGTTGCTTAATCCGATAGGATTTGTGATGAGCGCATAATCAAGCATAACCCCGTAAAGTTTTATTGTAGCACCGGCACTGAAACTATTATCATAATAACCAAGGCGTAAACTACCCTTTTTATCATATTCCCAGTCCAAGCCAAAATGGTTAGTTCCTTCATACACATAATCATAGTCATAAGCTAAGGTAACTGTGGATTTCAGTTTAGGCAAGGGTTGAATTACAGCTAAACCGGTTTTAGTATTAAAGAGAACTTCGTCACTAATCTTACTGGGAGTATCCCAAGTGATATCTGTTCCCCCAATATCTTGAAAATTGATACCAAATTGTAAACTTCCCAGTTCTTCCCAATCGAAAATAACAGCAAGATCGGTCTTTGCTTTAAAACCAATATCTATCCCGGTGCCTGTTCCGGTTCTATCCCAAATAGACCTTTTTATAAGTTTAACCGTTCCCCCAAAGCCGAAATCAAAAGGAACAGCAAAAAACATCCACCCCATATTGGCATCATAATGAATTTTTTTAGAAAAAGCGAATTGATAGAGATCATCGTAGCTGGAGAATTTACTATCGGGAACACCAGGCAAGTGATATAAGCTATTATTTATCCGCTGGTCTACATTAGTGCCGATGAGATACTTTTCATCAAAATGGGGAATGTCACTAACTGTTAAACGGGTAACATTCAAACAGATTGTTACATCATTGGGCAAAGGTTGAGCATAAGTTATAAAGTCGTAGGAGGCAAGATTATTGTAAAGGAAACAATGCATAGCGGAAACCTCTGAATCCGTATTATAACTTAAACCAGCAGAGTTCCAATAAATTGCAGAACCATCATCTGCAATAGAGACAAAAGCTCCTCCCATACCTAAAGCACGCACTCCGGAACCAATCATCATAAAATCACCTGCATAACGACCTGCAAAAAGTGGAGTTAAGCATATAAGGGTAAGAGTGAAGAGGGTATATATTTTTTTCATTTTGCTCTCCTTAATTCAGAATTGCCATTTTTTGGGTTTTCTCAATGGTCTTACTGCCTTTTTTAGCAATAATCCGATAAAAGTAAACTCCATTTGCCAGAGTGTAACCACTTTCATCTTTGCAATCCCAGCCATATACTGTACGGGGATATTCATGATAACCAACCCCGACTGGAAGATTTTTAAAGGTTTTAACCAGGCGTCCGCTAATAGTATAGACCTTAATAGTAACTTCATCAGCACCGTCGGTGAGCACATAAGTGAATCGAGTTCTGCCTTCGTTGATAGGGTTAATGGCTGCACCTTCGCCTCCAGCTCCCAAAACAGGATTCGGATAATTTGCCAGGTTTATAACATCAAACTTGTCATTAACAATAAATTGAATATCGCGGGAGGCAGGAAAACCGTTTAAATCACGGCATTCCACTTTCAATTCGTGAATTCCGCGTCCTAAGGATAATTGATATTTAATAGGAATGCGGTTAATATTTTCCAGATTGATGGAGATTACATAATCCTCTTCCGGAATGGGGAAACCATCCAAAGACAAGGACACTGAATTATCAATAATATCTATTCCGTTAGCATCGGAAAGCAAAAGTGAGATAACTCCATTGCCGGCAATATATCCACCTACAGTAAATTCCTGGTCCTCAACATTCACATCTACGGTTGGAGGAGTAAAATCTGTGTTGCGAAAAATGCTATAGATACCTGTGCGATTAACCTCAAATCGGACTTTATTTTGAGCCCCATCAACAAAGCCCCCAATCAGAGTCCATTTTTGGAATTTTGAGTTATAGCGATATATTCTAAAGTTATTAGCGTTTTCCTGATATTGGGTTAAGGAATCAATAGCACTATAATTAAAAGTTAAGGTAAGTAATTTTCCTCCGTTTAAAACACCTAAAGAATCAGTAATTCCCGTTCCCAAAAAAATTATTTCATACGGAATGGAATGTTGATTTCCGCTAAATCCATCAGGAGCATTCAGCAAAATATTTTGGACATCAGGTTGATTGAGAGGAGGTAATGCCTCTAAAGTATTTATAGCAAAAAGAACCTGACTACCTGCAGGAACAAGACCTTGAGGTATTGAACATTGAAGGTTATTATCTATACTACTATAAGTAGAGCTGGAGCTATCTACCAGAAAATAGTTCATCGGAACCTGCAAACGGATATAGTTATTGGTATTAATAAAGAAATGCCATTCAGGAAAAGCGTTCGTAGTATTAACTCTTGCTTCCAGAAATAGATTAGCATTGGGCAAACCGGCAAGAGAAATGCTGTTCCACCTTAGTTCTCCCACCTCTAAAGGTAAATAATCTTGAGTTGAAAACAGTATGAGGTTATTTTCACTTGTTCCGGTATATAACTTTAAGTCCGTAGTTATAGAAGCAGCGTTACCGATATTTGTTCCCAAAACTTTTAAGACCAGAGAATTTCCCTCTTGTTCTAGTTTAATATCTTTCAAAACCAAATCGGGACCGCGGACGATGTAATTTTCCAGGAAACTCTCAGAAATACCTTTTTCGGTCTCCATAACATACTTGAAGAATATCTCTTTGCCGGTAGGATATTTCCCGAGATAATTTGCGGTTACATATAATGTGCTGTCTGTTTCAGACCTCTGCATTGGAAATTGAACCCAGTTAATTTCAGTAGAAACACTATCTGTCCTGACCTTGCAGATAATATTTGTAATGGGTAAATTACTGGAGACCTTAGCAGTAAATAAAACAGAATCCGACCAGGCAGGTTCTGCAGGACTAAGATGGTGATGCATAATATTAGGTCTGCCAACACTATATTGAGAAAGCCCGATATATTCATCAGTAGTGGAATACCCGCCAACCATAATTTTGCGGGTATAATTATTGACTGAAGGATTTGTATTAACATAAGTAGCTGACCAATTACCATTAGGCAAAACCGGTAAATCGTAAGGAACATTTACAATCTTTCCGCTCTCCTTCATAATAAACAAGCGGGCAGCATTAACACCAACAGGGAAGGTTGCATTAACACTTAAAGTATCTTCCGGGTTCAGTATATAGTTATCTGCAAATACGGGTATATCTTTTATGGGCTTTTTCAATTTGATTAAAGGATCGCCTAAATAGGCAAAACCGTTAATAAGAGCATAGATAGCTGCTGGCGAATAGGTTGTAGTGTAAAAGCGAGCTAAAGCATAGATATTTGCTAAACCGATATTATCAAAATTATGGCAAAATAATGCTTCGCAATATGCCAAACCCCAGGTTTCGTCATGGTCTAAATAACCCAGACCAGTAAAACCAGCAGTTCCAATAGCTCCTTTTTCCGGTTGCAAAACCAATGCCTCACTGATAGAAGCCATTCCGTTTGTGTCAAAAGCTGAAGCATAACAAGCAAGCGAAAGAACAACCGGATAGGTCTGATTGTTAAGAGTTGCTACATCGTTAAAATTGAAAAGGTTATAATCCGCCCAAATTCTACCGCCACCGTGACCCATAAATTGAACATATTGAGTTCCGGAATTGATAGCATCTTTCAGGTTAAAAGTTCCACCAAAGTAATCGGAGCTTACTGTCTGCGTGGAAGTATAGACCCTCGTTACTCTATATTCCTCAGGAATGGTCTTTCGGATTATGCGTTCCGATTGTTGAGCAAAGATATCGTTATTGTCAGTTATTTTCCCTCCGGAAGTGAAAGTTAAGTGACTGTTCCAAAGGCGTGAGGTTTGAAGATTGTTGCGATAGGCAATTGCTTTAGCAGCATAATCCAGAATTTGTTGTTCTTTCCAGATACTGATTCGAGCAACAGATATATCGGGAATAATATCGGTTCCTACAATACAACCATACCAGGGGTCACTTGCTGTAGCGCCATGTTTATAAGTCCAGGTCTTTTTAACCGGAATGAGATTATATATCCTGGAAGGACTGTTATCCCTGGTATCATCAACTCCTTCACCCAGAAGAATAACCTGACTTAATTGGGGAAAACTCCAATTATTATAAGCATAACGAAGAAAGTCCTTGATTGGTTCTGCACCCGTAATTCCAGCATTAAATTCATCATAGATATCCTGAATATCAACGATTTTTACTGTATGCCCTTCGGATTCCCATAAGGATTTCAGTTGCAAAGTTCCTTCTACAGAAGTAAACTGCCAGGGAGTAATAACAATTACATCAGCACTGTTATTCGGATTTTTTAAATCGCTGGGGAAATTGAGGCGTATTGCTTTAGGGATATTTTTCTTATTTTCCGTTACAGCAAGATACCTGACTGCATCGGATGACACGCTATCCTGGATGGTAACTGTCCACGGTGCATCACCATTAATATTAAATGGTTCTATTTGAGTAGAATTGAATACACTGGAACCGATCTTGTAGACCGAAATAGATGAATTGCTAAAACCACTAACTTCAAATTGATATAATCCACCAGGCCGATTGGAGGGCTTGGTAAATTTGATATAATCCTGATCTGTTTTATATTCACGCCAGTATTTAATTTCAGCCCAATCCAGCATTACCTGCTCTTTATCAGTCATTACAGTATTACCGGAAAGAGCGATATAGAAATTATTTATTCCATGCCTTAAAAAGGTGTTAGAAACAGGATTTTGGTTAACAAAGATTTGTTCGGTTTGGCCAATCCAGGTGTGCGAATTAATCATTGCCTGATTCAAACGAATGGATGCCTCGTGATCATATTGACCTGAAGTTAGGGTTTCCGAATAAGTTAATCCCATTAAACAAACTTTAGCGGAAGCAAAACGGGTAGTAGTATCCTTAGGATATTGCAGTTCTACGGGGACAATTTCCAGATTAGGAGCATTTATTTTTCGCCAGAACCAAACATCTTCCCGGTAGAAAGTTGGAGACATTGTATTCCAACCCCGACCTAATTTATCACTAACCAGTTGTTCTTCAAAGTGAACAGTATCCTCATAAGCATCGGGAACAATATAGTTTAAGTGATTAGATTCAATCAAGCCACCATTTTCTACAGCCATTCTTGCTCCATAGTGATCAATCAACTTCAGGGTATATACATTTTCGCCTGTATAATCATCCATATAGGAAGTGTCACCTTTATGTTTATCCCCATAGAACTCAAAATAGTCATTTTCATTAAAGACACCGTCATTTTCGCCAATAAAGTGAATCGGCACCTGACCATATTCATCGCTTAATTCCAAATAACGCGGGTCTACATTGGCAGGAGTCCAGTTCATAATTATCTGTAAAGAATCAGCCACCATATTTATATAATCCGTCAGGTAATGATAGCTGACCTTATAAATTCCCTCTTTATCTACAATCAGCTGGATTTCGTTAATGGAGGAACTACCGTTTTTAGGAGCTTCGTAATGGGCATCAGGTTTCTTCTCTAAACGCCAAGTTTTAGAGCTATTTTCATTCAGGAAAAAGGATGGGTCTGCATTATCCAGAGGATTCGGATTCAGCTGCCAGTTTTTAGTTGTGTTTTTTATCCCGCTTATATAGATAGTTATAGACATTTTGGGGTGCACAACCAACTCTTTGCTTTGTGCTCTATATTGAAAAGGATAAATCAGCAAAGGAATGAACTTGCGGTTTCCAACAAAAGCAGGTTCACCTTTCTGGACAATAGAAACCGGGTAGAGTTCACTATTGGCATAAGCCCTGTAGTTAGGTTGAATATTATAGCTTGGTTCCTCACCTTCCATTACCAGAGTTGGCGCAGGGATGATATTTATATTCTTCAGCGTTTTGGCTTCACTGCTTTCAATGTTGAAACTGTAATCACCATCTACGGGAACTGCAATAGCCGTAGAAAACATTATCAATCCAGGAAAACCCTCATTACCGTAAAAAGAGCCATCACTACAAATAATTTTGTCCCAGGTTTGTCCCTTTACTGTTACTTTGGTTAATTCATAGTCAGGAAGCTCAAAATTGAGAGAAAGAATGTCCTGACTTTCGGAAACAAGAGTTATCGGCTCTGCTATCATTATAGCAGGTAGGCAAACGCTAAGACAGAAGAATAAAATCCTCCTGCAAGCATTTTTCAGGGAAAGGTTATGCACCAGTAAATTAGAATATATTGTCATAATATTAGCTATCTCCATTGTCATAAAAGGTATTTTTTCGTAATCCAATATCTTGGCGAAAGATTTTGTTTTCAAAGATAATCTGTTGAACTATGCTGTATGCTTTCTCCCTGGCTTCAGTTAAATCTTTTCCTATTCCAACTGCACATAAAACACGCCCACCTGAAGTCACAAGTCCCTTTTTCCCTTTTTCCACTCCAGAGAAATAAATTCCAGAAAGGTTTGCTGGCAAAGAAAGGGGAAACCCTTTTTTATAAGCAAAAGGATAACCCTCCGAAGCCAGAACAACAGCTAATGCTGTTTTATTGGAGAATTTTAATTCAACCAAATTTATCTCACCTTGTAAAATGGCTTGGCAGATTTCCACAAAATCCGTCTCCAGCAAAGGTAAAACAACCTGTGCTTCAGGATCCCCTAAGCGGCAATTAAATTCCATTACTTTCGGTCCTTCTTTAGTAATCATCAGTCCGCAATAGAGAATTCCCTTATAAAGATTTCCTGATTCACGCATTGCGGAAAGAACAGGATGAATAATTTCTGCTTCAATCTGATTCCGATATTTCTCTGCCTCAGGAACCGGAGCGTAAGAACCCATACCACCTGTGTTAGGACCTTGGTCTCCAGCATAAAGTTGTTTATGATCCTGAGCAAAAATTGTAGTTTGAAACTCCCAGCCATCAGTAATGGCAAATAAAGAGACCTCCCAACCCCGTAAAAATTCTTCTACAATAACTCCTTTTTCGCTAAAGTGAATTTTTTTCAGTGCCTCTTGTGCCTCAGCACGATTTTTAACAACGAAAACTCCTTTTCCTCCTGCTAATCCATCAGTTTTAATAACTGTCGGAAAGCCAAAGTAGTCAATTTGTTCTAATGCCTGAGGAATGGTTTTAGTTATTCTGTATTCGGCAGTAGGAATGCCTTTTTCTTGCATCAGATTCTTGGCAAATATCTTACTACTCTCTAATTGAGCAGCAAATTTAACGGGAGCAATAACAGCAACTCCCTTCTCATTTAAATAGTCCGCTAAACCATCTGCTATGGGTTTTTCGGGTCCGACAAACACGAGGTCAATTAAATTCTGAGCGCAAAAATTGAATATCTCTTCCTGTGTTTGCAGATTTGCACATTCATATTTAAGTGCAATTCCTGCATTCCCAGGAGCTACAATTACCCTTTTTACCTGTTTGCTTTTAGCAAAGCACTCTGCAATAGAATGTTCTCTGCCTCCGCTGCCGATTACTAAGATATTCAATTATTATTCCTGCCTTGTAAGTGTTGAATTAAAGTAAGGATAGCAAAATCAGCTGCTTTTATACGGATAATTTCCCTATCCCCGGTAAAGAATTGTTTTTTAGACCAATGTTTCTCAGCGGCTATAAAGCCAAAACACACCATTCCTACAGGTTTTTCTGCAGTCCCACCATTAGGACCTGCTATCCCGGTAACTGAAATTGAACAGGTAGATTTTGTCAATAACTTTATTCCTTCAGCCATTTGCAAGGCACAGGATTCGCTAACTGCTCCTTCTGTTTCTAAAATAGTTTCAGACACCTTCAGCAGATTTTTTTTTAAGGAGTTAGAATAAGCTATAACACCACCCAAAAAGGAGTTAGAGGAACCAGGAATATCTGTTATCAGCTTTTGAACCAAGCCACCTGAACAGGATTCTGCAACACTTAAAGTGTAGAAATTTTTCAACAGAAGAGCTAATAAAATTTCTGCGGGGCTTTCGTCATCATAGCCCCAAACATAAGGTTTAATAATGAGTAGAGCTTTATTAACCGCTTCCTCAACTTTTTTGGCATCGGTTCCATAGAAACGCAAGTCCACCCTTCCAATTTGAGGAAGCCAAGCTAAAGAAACACCTTTCGGCAAATCAGAAAGAGTAAATAACTCCGCCAATCGGGATTCAGCTATACTATAAGTTCTTAATGTTTTTATAAATAATGGCTTGGCATTGGGACAATTTTTCGTTATAATATCTTTGATTTGAGTTTCAAAAGTATGTTTCATCTCCGAAGGAACACCTTGGAGAGCAAAGAACAAAAATTCCCCTTCCTGATAAAATAATCCGGGAGCCGTTCCCAAGTTATTTCTTAAAGGTATAAAGTCATCGGGAACCATAGCTTGAGAGCGATTGGTTTCAGGTAATGGCATTTTCCTGAAGGCAAACATTTTTTGAATATGTTCCCATATATTTTCGTCCCAGTGTTGCTTTTTACCAAAGAAATCGGAAATTGCAGATTTGGTTAAATCATCTTCCGTAGGACCCAACCCACCGGTAGTTATAACTATTTTATATTTTCCCCAGGTATCTTTCAATGCCTGTTTTATAGCGTTTAGTTCATCTTTTACCGTAAGGGCATATTCAACAGAAATTCCTTGTTTGGCAAGTTCCGAACCCAAATATGCCAAGTTTGTATTGATAGTTTTACCCATCAAGATTTCGTTACCGATAGTTATAATGGCGCAGTTCATTTTAGTATGCTTTGGCAAAAATTACTCTCCGTGTGGAAGGTTTACCACAGCAGATACATTTTCCGCTTTCTTCTTTTGCTGCAAAAGGAATGCATCGGATAGTAACTTTCAGGTCTTCTTTTATTTTTTCTTCGCAAGATGGATTTCCACACCAGTAGGAATTAGCAAAACCACCGCTTATTTCAGGTTCTTCAATATTTTCAGGAGTAAAGAAACGATAGAATTCTTCCTTATCGTTAATATCTATTGTCCATTTATTCTTAAAATCTAAAGCTTTTTGATAATAGCCCATTTGTATTTCTGTTAGGGTATTAAGGATATAATCAGCTAAATTATCAATATTAACGGAATGTTTTTCTTTTGGTTCTTTATCGCGTCTGGCAAGCATAACAGAATCTTTAACAATATCGCGAGGACCTATTTCCAGACGCAAAGGGATGCCTTTTTTTATCCAATACCAGTTTCTTTCACTGCTCGTCATATCTCTTGTATCCAATTCAGTATATAGGGGAACATCATCCAAATATAATCCTTTCAAGCTGTTTTGAATCTTTTCAGCAAAAGTCATCACCTGCTTTTTTTCTTCTGCATCTCTATAAATAGGAATAACAGCAATATGGGATGGAGCAATTTTCGGAGGCAAAACCAGTCCGTTATCGTCACTATGAGCCATAATGATAGCTCCTATTAAACGCGTAGAAACACCCCAGGAAGTAGTCCAGGCATATTCTATTTCACCTTTGCGGTTTTGGAATCTGATTTCGGATGCCTTGGCAAAGTTTTGACCCAGAAAATGAGAAGTTCCGGATTGCAATGCTTTTCTATCCTGCATCATTGCTTCAATACAATATGTTGTAACGGCTCCGGGAAATTTTTCGCTTTCCGTTTTTTCACCTTGAATAACCGGCAGAGCAAGATATTCACGAGCAAAAGCAGCGTATATATTGAGCATTTTTAAGGTCTCTTCTTTTGCCTCTTTTTCTGTTTCATGCACTGTATGTCCTTCCTGCCAAAGAAATTCCGTAGTGCGTAAAAAAAGACGCGTGCGCATTTCCCAGCGGACAATATTAGCCCATTGATTGATCAGGAGAGGCAAATCGCGATAGGAATTTACCCATTTGGCAAAAGAAGCACCAATAATGGTTTCACTGGTAGGACGAACAATGTAGGGTTCGGTAAGTTCTCCGGCAAGTTTTAATCCGCCTTTTCCGTCTGCTTCTAATTTACTATGCGTTACAACAGCACATTCTTTGGCAAAACCTTCTATATGTTCCGCTTCTTTTTCCAAAAAACTTTTCGGAATAAAAATAGGAAAATAGGCATTCCGATGTCCTGTTTCCCGAAACATTTTATCCAGTGCACGCTGAATATTTTCCCAAATTGCATAGCCCCAGGGTTTTATAACCATACAACCACGCACTTCACTATTTTCAGCCATATCAGCTGCTTTTATTACTTGTTGATACCATTCAGCATAGTTTTCTTCCCGGGTAGGAGTTATTGCTGTTTTGTAATTTTTACTCATCACTTTTCTCCAATATTATTTTCTGAGTAATCCGAAGATTTATTATTCCATCCTCAAGCAGATATAATATCTATTTTACAATATAAAAAGCCAATTCCGTAATTGTGCTGTTGTTGTCAATGTAAAAAGGAAGAAAGGCATTTCCCGTTTTTTGCAGAGTATTGAAAATATGTATTTTTCCTTTATTGTTTCAGGTAACTGCCTTATACTGTTACATTTCCTTAAAAAAAGCTCCAGCTATAGGAACCAGTCAGAATATAGTAATTGTGTTTTAACGAGGGTTATAAGACCTCGCCACACGGAAACCAAGATAGCCATTTTTAGTATAGGGCTTGGTAAAATTGCGGTTAGTAACTCTCATTTCAGAAGCGTTATGATACCAGGAACCGCCTCTAATAACTTTATCGGTTCCTTTATCCGGTCCTTCATAAAGGTCCCCATTGCGGATGCTGTAAGGTGCATACCAATTCCAGACCCATTCAAAAATGTTTCCGCTCAAATCATAAATTCCCAGTTGATTTGGTTTTTTTTGTCCCGATGGATGACTTTGAGCAGCGCTATTTTCATTATACCAACCAACTTCATCTGCCTTATCTGATCCGCTATAAACGAAGAAATCATTTCTTTTTCCGCTTTTAGCAGCAAATTCCCATTCAGCTTCTGTAGGTAAACGATAGCCATTAGCAGAAAAATTGCAGACCACTTCATCATCGTAATAATCGTAGCAGGGCTCAAAACCGTCCAGAACACTTTTCTGATTGCAAAAGTCAATTATATCATAAAAATTAACATTTTCCACAGGCAATTCAGGATCTTTACTGTGAGCAGGATTTTTAGGAAAAACCATCATCCATTCTGCCTGACTGATTTCCCTGATGCTGATATAAAAGGCAGGAATACCAATAGTTAAAAGAGGAAATTCATCATCTTCTGCTGCGGGAGAAATATTCCCCATCACTAAAGTATCTGCTGGAACCAAAACCATTGCAATAGGCAGATTATCGGTTAGTGGTTCTTCCGGAATTTCCACTTGAGTGCTGTCTGTTACGGTAGTAAATTCGGTTCGGTTACCAAAAGCAATATATTTAATCATAATAAACAGAATTATGATAAGAGATAGCCAGATAAGCACTTTAAAGGTCTTTTTTAATTTGATTGTTTCTTTTACTTCATAAGGAGGAACTTTGGGAGGTTGGGATTTGGGGCTGCCAAATTCACTATTGAAGCTTGCCAAATTGGAATCAGGTAACTTCTTTTTTTCTGTTTCTTCTTTTTTCTCAATTTTCTCAGCACTTTCAATCTCCTCAACTATTTCAACTTCCTCAATGTTCTCAACCTCCTCAACCTTTTCAACCCTCTCAACCTCCTCAACCTCCTCTACCTTTTCAACTTTATCAATTTCTTCCGGCAGCCAATTTTCCTGTTCGTGAAATACCTTTATAAGTTCTTCAGCATTTGCCAATCGCTGATGAGGATCAAGTTTCAAGCATTGCAATAAAGCGGCAAATAGCCAATCCGGAACTTCTTTTTGTAAAATTTCCGGCATAATAACAGCCCGGCAAAGGGATTGCTGTTTTTGTTTTTCCGGGCTCAGTTGCAGATCAATTCTCCAGGGCACAACTCCGCAAAGTAGTTGATAAGCGATTACAGCAAAAGAAAATAGATCGGATTGAGGAAGCGCAATTCCTGCCTGGAAAAGTTCCGGAGCAAGGTATAAAAGTGGATGATAGGTGCCATTTTTTTCATTAGCCGTTTTATAGGCATCCCGATTTTTTCCGAAACCAATAATATGCATATCTCCAGAATTATCAACAATAAGATTATAAGGATTCAAATTCAAGTGCACACAGTCCTGTTTATGAGCATAGGAAAGTGCCTCTAAAATTTCTTTTAACCAGGAAAATATTTGTTCCCGGGAAAGCAGCTTAGAATTTATCTTCAGATAAGCAGAAAGAGACATTCCTTCTATGTATTCTCCAATCAAATAAGCAGTTCCCTTTTCTTCTCTGATTTCATAGACCTGTCTGATTTGTGGCAGCTTAAGTTTAAGATGAGTATTGGCTTCGTTAATCAAATCTTGTTTCAATTGTGCATCGTTAACTCGTTGTGTATCAGGTGTTTTAATTAAAACAATATGTCCGGTTTCTATTTGTTTTGCCTGATAGAGAGAAAACCTTAAAGAACTATGAACGGTTTTAATTATCTGATAGCTGTTTAGAGATGTCTCCAGCATTTAATTTGCCTTATAAATAGTTTTCCCGCATTTTAGCACGCGGTCAACATATGAAGAGCCCAAATGATAGGGAATAAAATTAATACCTGGAATGTCCCAAAGAATAATATCTGCCTTTTTTCCTGCCTCCAGAGAACCGATTTGCTTACCTCTATCTAATGCATAAGCAGCATTTAAAGTAGCTGCACATAAAGAAGCAGGAGGCGTTAATCCCATTTGTAAACAGGCAAGAGACATAGTAAACTGCATACTGTCACAATTACAACTTCCCGGATTAAAGTCCGTAGCTATGGCAACAGGAAGTCCCATATCCATCATCAGACGGGCATTAGCGTAGGTTTTGCTCTGTAAAGAAAATAAAGTTGCAGGCAGTAAAACAGGTATCACTCCTGCTTTTTTAAGTGCCTCAATGCCTCTTTCACTGGCAGAACCTAAATGGTCTGCAGAAACACATTTCATTTCTGCAGCAAGTTCTGCACCGCCAAGAGGTTCAATTTCATCACAATGCATTTTTAATTTGAGTCCGTATTCTCTTGCACAGGAAAGGATTTTGCGCGAGTCCTCAAGGTTGAAAGTATGTGCTTCCGTAAAAATATCACAAAATTCCGCTATTCCTTGTTCCGCAATAGCAGGAATCATTTCCTTACAAAGAAGTTCTACATAGCCGGAATGATTATTTCTATATTCTGCAGGAAATTCATGCGCCCCTAAAAAAGTGGGAACAATATCAATCGGGAGTTCTTCCTGTAAGCGTTTGATAACCCGTAATTGCTTCAATTCACTTGGGGTGTTCAATCCGTAACCGCTTTTCGCTTCAAGGGTTGTAGTCCCTAACTGCATCATTTTCAGGATGCGTTTTTTAGCCAATTCCAAAAGTAAGTCCTCATCTGCATTTCTTGTAGTTTGAATCGTTTTTAAAATGCCACCCCCTGCCCGGGAAATTTCCACATAACTTTTACCCTGTAAACGCAACGCAAATTCATCTTCGCGAGTGTGAATAAAAACGGGATGAGTATGACAATCCACAAAACCAGGAGTGCCAATTTTTCCCTCTGCATCTATAATTTCGGGAGCTAAATATTTATCTCTAATCGCTTTACTATCGTTTATTTCAATAATATTACCACCTTTAACAGCTATCCCTGCATCGGTTATGATAGCGCTTTCTTCCATTTCTTTCCCATAGTGTGGCGTGTTATTATAGGCAAGGGTAACTAAATGGCTTATATTAACGATAATCACTTCGGCATTCATTCTTTCCTCACAATTAAACTTTCTTTTAATTGCATTATGTAATTTCCAAAATATTCCGTCAAGCTTTTTCAGTAGGAAGCATTACTTACCCATTGCTCACCCATTACGGATGGCATCCGTAATGGGTGAGCAATGGGTAGGTAATGCAATTAAGGAAGAAGTTCTATTTTACTTTTTTTCATTATATTATAAAACTAAAACGATTTCTTGCACTCTTCCTAGAAATCTTTCCCTTAAATTTTTTTTCTTGTTTTGTGCTTGACACCAACGCATTTATATAATTACTGGATAAAAATTAGTAACTAAAAAGGAGAAAAAATGCTTAGAGGTAATGATATCAAACAGGCAGAAGGTAAACTTGGCGTTTTATTAGTCGGTTTAGGTGCTGTCAGCACAACTTTTGTCGCAGGTGTTCAAGCAATTAAAAAAGGCATTGCAGAACCTTTTGGTTCGGTTACACAAATGTCTACTATCCGTTTAGGTAAAAGGACAGAAAATAGAACCCCGTTAATAAAGGACTTTGTTCCGCTCGCTAATTTGCAGGACTTGGAATTTATGGCTTGGGATATTTTCCCTAATGATGCTTATGAAGCAGCATTAAAAGCGGGAGTTCTGGAAAAAGAGCTGCTGGATAAAATTGAACCGGAATTGCGTTCTCTGAAGCCCCAAAAGGCGGTCTTCAATAATAACTATGTGAAAAAATTACATGGCACTTATGTTAAAACCGGCAATAATAAAATGGATTTAGCTCAGCAACTGATAGAAGATATAAAACGCTTTAAAGAAGAAAAAAATTGCAGTCGGTTAGTTATGGCTTGGGCTGCTTCCACTGAGGTCTATTTGGAAGCCGACCCGGTGCATAATACTCTGGAAAGTTTTGAACAGGGTTTGCGGGATAATCATCCGGCAATCGCTCCTTCAATGATTTATGCTTATGCCGCTTTGCAGATGGGAATTCCTTTTATCAATGGCGCTCCAAATTTAAATCTGGAAATTCCGGCTTTTAGAAAACTGGCAGAAGAGAAAAAAGTTCCCATTGGCGGTAAGGATTTTAAAACCGGTCAAACCCTGATGAAAACAATCATCGCTCCAGGGCTTAAAGCCAGAATGATTGGTATTCACGGTTGGTTTTCTACAAATATTTTAGGAAATAGAGACGGGGAAGTTCTTGATGACCCCGAAAGTTTTAAGACCAAAGAAGTTAGCAAACTTTCTGTCCTAGAAACAATTCTGGAACCGGAAAAATATCCTCAGCTCTATAAAGACCTCTATCATAAAGTCCGTATCAATTATTATCCTCCGCGTGGCGATAATAAAGAAAGCTGGGATAATATTGATATTTTTGGCTGGCTCGGTTATCCGATGCAGATTAAAATCAATTTCCTGTGTAGAGATAGCATTCTTGCTGCTCCTGTTTTGCTGGATTTAATTCTCTTTATGGATTTGGCACAGCGTTGTAATATGTTCGGAGTTCAAGAATGGCTATCTTTCTATTGGAAATCCCCTATGACGGCTCCTGGGCTTTATCCTGAAAACGATCTATTCATTCAGCAAATGAAAATGAAAAATACTTTGCGCTATATGATGAAAGAAGACCTGATTACGCATCTGGGTTTGGAGTATTATAACGAAATGTAAAATAACTGTATGGAGCTTGTCTCCATACTTATTTTAATTATTAAAACAGTTCTAAATGGCAATGAAGAAGATAAAACTCCTTTTCAGAATTGGCTATGCCTATCATAAGTCCGCCTTTGATCCTATTATAGACCTCCTGCTGAATAACGATAAATACGATGTCTGGTTCTCTTTGGATATGGAAAAAATCAAGTATTTCTTCCTTGAATTTCCTTATCGGAACAAGATTATTGAGGACTGGAAAAAACTTGGCTACCGTTTTACTAACGAGACTAGGGGCTTTGATATCGTTATTTCAGGGGATACTCTTCGCAATGCAAAGGATTATGGTAAAACGCTGCTGATTTTTCTGAATCACGGAACAGGCATTAAAAATATACTTTACCGTAACTTGGCTCGTTCTCCCGGGGTTAAATACCAGATTTTTGTGGAAGGACCACACAGAGTTGAATCCTTGTTAAAATGCCCTTACTTAGGAAAAAGCGAAGTCCATTTAATCGGCTTGCCCAAACTGGATTACTATTTTCAGGGTAAATTTAACAGAGATGAGGTATTAAAACGCTGGAATCTTGATCCCGCTAAAAAAACAGTCCTCTTTGCTCCGACTTATAAACCAACCTGTATGTATGAAATTAAAGATGACATCTTTGAACAAACCAGAAACTATAATCTGATAATTAAACTTCATCCTTACAGCTGGATGGGAAAATATGCACCGCATAAACAACATCGTATTTTTGAAAAACGGGTACAAAAATATCCTCATTCAGTGCTTTTGCCTTTTACGGAATTTAATATTGTTCCTTATTATGCTGCCGCTGATACTGTAATCAGTGAAGCATCCAGCACGGTTTTTGATTTTATTGCCCTGAATAAATTCGGTATTGTTTATGATCTTGCTTGCGATAAACTTAATCATACGGACGGTCAACCCCTGCTGGAAATTGATAATCGGGAATTTTTAAAAGGTGCTTTTCCCCATATCCAAAAAGGAAAACAACTTCCTGAAGCAATTTCTACAGCCCTCAACCCTACTTTGGATATGATTGCTAAAGCAGATGAATACCGCCAAAAGTATTTCTATGGTTTGGACGGAAAAGCCAGTATCCGCTTTGTAGAAAAAATGGAAGAACTTTACTCTGAAGGAGGTCACGAAAATGGAGTGTAAATTTTGAAAGGAGTAATAATTGCTGCTGGAATTGGGAGTCGCCTCTGGAAAACTACAAAGCAAGTCCCGAAAACACTGCTTCCCTATCAAAACGGAACTATCCTATCCACTATTATTGAACACCTGAAAGAGGCAGGAATTACAGAACTGATAATGGTTGTCGGTTTTAAGAAGAACTATATAATTGATTACCTGCAGAAAAATCCTCCCGCTTTACCTGTAACTTTTGCAGAAAACCTTGATTGGAATAAAGGAAATGCCCTTTCGGTTTATAAAGTAAAGGATTATATACAGGATGAACCCTTTCTCCTCTCTATGTCCGATCACCTTGTAAAAGTAGAAGCATTGAAAAAGATAGCTGAATTCCCGGAAAGAATTAACCTGCTTTTAGTTGACCCTTTTATAGCGGAAAACTTTGATCTGGATGACGCCACAAAAGTGCAGACAGAAAATGATTACATAATTGCTATCGGCAAAGAACTGACTACTTACAATGCTCTTGATTGTGGAATTTTCCGTTTGGAACCGGATTTCTTTATAGCTGTAGAAAAGGCAATGGCTAAAGGAAAGGAATCTATCAGCAATGCTGTTACAGAACTTATACCACTAAAACGCATAAAAGCAATTACCTTAAATAAAGCAAATCAGTGGATAGATATAGACACCCCTCAGGCATATCAATTTGCTCAACACTTTGATCCCGGAAGAACGATGTCCTCGTCGTTCATATAAGTCCGGAGTCGTCACTGCCGAAATAACTGTAAGTCAGGAGTCGTCTCTGCTGAAATAACTGTAAGTCAGGAGTCGTCACTGCCGAAATAACTGTAAGTCAGGAGTCGTCACTGCCGAAATAACTTTTACACTATTTACAAATTCGTTTGGCAGTGAGGACTCATGACAACCAGAAATAATGAGGTTGTAAATTACCTCTTTGCATTGTTCATAACTTTTGGCTAATTTGGTTTACAAGAACATCAACCTTCCAGAATTGATCTTATTACATAAGCCGCAGCCATCAATCCCATTACAGCAGGCAAATAACTGATAGAACCGATAACTTTTCTTTGCCTGTCTTTAGTAATACTATCTTCAATGGAAACATCATTTTCCGGAATAAGAGGTAACTCGGAAGAATATACACAGGGAAAATGTCCTCTGATACCCTTTTTGTTTAATAGCTTTCTTACTCTTCTGGCTAAAGGACAATTATGGCTTTTATCAATTGTAGAAATATGAACTTGAGAAGGGTCTAACCGATTTCCTGCTCCCATTACACTGATAAATTTGCGTTCATTTTTAAGCAAGAATTCCAATAAGCCAATCTTGGCACTCAAACTATCAATAGCATCCACACAATATTCTGCTCCCTCAAGTAATCTTTCCTGATTATTTCCATCCAGAACTTCCTGATAGATAATCACTTCTGCCTTAGGATTGATATCCAGAATCCGCTGTTGCATTAATTCTACTTTGGGCTTGCCAATGGTTGATTGCAACGCTAATATCTGCCTGTTGATATTTGTGGGCTCAATTACATCAAAATCAATCAGAATAAATTTCCCGATTCCAGAACGGGCTAAAGCTTCTGCAGAATAAGAACCAACCCCTCCCAAACCAATAACTGCCACTGAGGTTTGGGCTAATTTATGGCTTCCTTGCTGTCCGACTAAAAGTTCAGTTCTATAAAAATCCGCTTTGTTCATAGCTGTGAAAGTTTTTTTGTTGTCGTGTTATTAATTGTTCTTTCTTAATTCCTGAAAGAACAGCTACAGAAGAAACAAGAGAAATTAAGCGTAAAAGAGGATTAACTTCTCCCTTTTTTACATATTCCCGCGTTATATCTGTCTCAAAAAAATAGCGGTTACTATCTATCATAGCGGTTAGAAGTTCTTTCTTATCCCTTTTTAATAACCGCTCGGAAATTGTAAAAAGGGATTTCAAATGTAAAAGTTCTTTAAAGCCCTGTAAGGAACCTGCATAACTATGAACAAGATAGTGCAGATTATATTGTTTCAGGATTTTATATGCTTCGCTGGTATGCCCTACAAGATGTAAAACAACAGGCAGATTGTATTGTTTGGCAAGTTCCAGCTGAGCAATAAATGTCTTTAGTTGCCCTGCAAAATCAGGATTGTTTCTATCCAGTCCGATTTCTCCGATTGCCCAAATCTTTTTCTTTATGCAGAGTTCTTCAATATCCTTCAGCTCCAAATCACATTCCTCATAGTTAGGATGAATTCCGGCACTGTAAGCAACGCGTTTATCGGGGTTTTTTTGATGCCAAGAAATTTCTGTTTTGGCAAGCACAGAAGAAAGCCAAAAGTGAATTCCCTGTTTTTCCGCTTCTGCTATTAAAGGCAAAACAGACATTACTCCCGCCAAATTTGCCAAATGACAATGCGCATCTATCAGAAAAACCATAATATCTCCTATCCCAAAGTAGATTTTACTGCTGCAAAAACTGGCTCTACTTCTATCTTTTGCATACAATTATGATGTTTTTGCGGGCATTTTTTACTGCCATGACTGCCACAGGGTCTACATTCAAGGTCTACTTCAAAAACCCTGTCTCCATGCCTATAAGGATAATAGCCGAAACGCTGAACTGTGGGACCGAAAAAGGCAAAAACCCTAATTTGCATAGCATTGGCAATATGCATCGCCCCACTATCATTACAAATCATTAAAGAGCACTTTTTTATTACAGCCGCACTTTCCAGTAAATTAGTAACTCCCGCAAGATTAATTAGATTAGCATTATCTTTTCCTATGGCATCTTCTATTTCAGCACATAGCAGTTTATCGCTTTCCCCTCCAATTAAAACAATCCCGTAACTACTATCTATCAGTTTACGGCAGAGTGTTATATAGGACTTTAGTAGCCAGCATTTGGTCTGCCAGATTGAGCCAGGAGCTACAGCTATGATAGTTTTTCCGGATAAAGGTTGAAGTAATATTTCAGCTTTCTGTTTATCTTTATCCGATGGAAAAAGCTCTGTTTGCAGATCAAATTCCCTATCACTTAAGGGCTTTAATAATCCTAAGTTTTTAACTATTTTATGCGGGCCTACAGGATGCTCTATTCTTTTGGTCAACATCCATTTAGCAGAGCCCCGGTTAAAACCAATGCGTTCAGGAATTTTGCTTAAGTATAATATTAAATGAGTCCTAAAAGAACTATGAGGAGAAATAACCAGGTCATAATGCTTTCTTTTAATCTGCTTGATTAGTTGCAAGGTAGATAGCAAAACATTTTTCCGCTTTTCATCTACTATTACTTCCTTCACATAAGGGTTGTTTTTTATTAGAATGGCTGCCTCAGAAACAACCATCACATCTATTTTTGCCTGGGGATACAATTCCGCTGTAGCTCTTATTAAAGGTGTAATCAATATCACATCTCCAATAAAAGCTGTCTGCACAATCAATATGTTGGGTGGCTCTTTCATAGTGAAGTATATAGTTCCAGGTATTTATCTATCATCTGGTCTTTACTAAATTTTTGCACACTGTTCAATGCGTTGCTACCATATTCTTCTCTCAGCAACGGGTTTTGTGCCAAAGTTAAAATAGCTTGAGATAGTTCAATCGGATTTTTAGGAGAAACAAGTAAACCGTTTTCTCCGTTAGTTATCATTTCTCCAATACCTCCTGCTTTCGTCCCGATAACGGGAAGTCCAACACACATTGCTTCTAAAACAGAAGTCCCAAGCCCTTCCAGACAGGAAGCTAAAACAAAGATATCAAATGCCTTTAGAAATTGTCCAATGTCTTTTTGAAAACCTGTGAAAGCGATGTGACCTCCTAAACCTAATTCATAAGCAAGATTTTGCATTTCCGGCAGTAAATTTCCACCTCCTACAGCCATAAAAAAAAGGTCTGGATTTTCTTTTACTGCAAGAGAAGCAGCTTTCAGAAAATTGGGGTAGTCCTTGTGTCCTGCAAAAGCAGCTACAGTTCCAACAATAATACTCTCTGCAGGTATATTCCAGGTTTTATAAAAGTTTTCCGGAACTTGAGCTCTATCAAATTTAGCCAAATCTATACCACTATGAATAACTGCAATTTTTTCTGCAGCTACACCGCAATTAATTAGAACCCTACGAATATTATCCGAAACGGCAACAATTTTATTAACTGCTTTGGTTTTGTATTTAAAAGCAGACAAAGGATTTTTTCCTATCGGAAAGTCAACTCTTCTGGTTGCTACAAGTTTTAAGTTCGGATAAAATAATTTTGCTAAAAGACCCCAACTGAGAGAATGACTGCTATGTAACTGTAAAATATTATAAGAATAACGACGGCAAAGAAGAGCTAACTTGAAAGCTGAAATAATATCTAATTCACTTCTAAATGCAAGACAATGATAATTTAGCTGGCTTGTTTCAAAATATTGTTGTAACTGAGAACCGGGACAGCAGACAAAACCACATTGATAACCACTTTTCAACATACCTTCATAAAGGTAAACTGCCTGCTGCTGACCACCCCTCCAATATTTTTCCGCATCAATATGAAGAACCTTCATTTTTTCATTTTCCCCAAAAGATGATAGCGGTTCCAAACACCCCATGCGGAATTTTTACATAACAAAAAGCCCTTGACACCATCCAGAAAACCAAGTTGGAAGAGATACATTTTGATAAATTTAAAAATGCCTCTAACAAATGCTATAAATTCGTTAGCTCTTTTGCCTTGAGCATAAAGCTGTTGGGCACTTAATTCTCCATACAAACGCATTTTAGCAAAATGCACTTCCACTGTAGGACTTGTATAATGATATAGATAATGTTTACAGGTCTTAACTTTTTCTGAGGTCTGAACTCCTTCGTGAACAAGCTTTTCACTAAATCTACCCTGCTTGCGGTTAAATATCCTCAAGGGAGCATCATTTTGCCAACCGCAATAATGGATGGGCTTGCCCAAATAATATGATCTTCTTTTTAACCTCCAGGCAAAGTTATCAAACCCTCTATTTTTAAGTTCCTGCAGCTCTTTTTGCAGTTCAGGGCTAATTTCTTCATCAGCATCAATAGACAAAATCCAGTCAAAAGTAGCAAGGTCTACTGCTTGCTGTTTGGCTTTTCCAAAACCCTCCCATTGATCCAAATAATAAACTTTAGCACCAAAATTCTTGCAAATATTCACTGTTTCATCGGTGGAACCGGTATCCAACACAACTATTTCCTCCACCCAAGAAATAGATTTTAAACAGCGGGCAATATTTTGTTCCTCGTTTTTTACAATCAGAACTGCCGAAAGGGATTCCATTTATCGGTTTTTGCCTTCTTCAACCACTTTGGTGTATTCAGCTTTAAAACGCTCATAGTTAATGTTCTCTTGAACATATTCCCTGGCTGAATTACTCATTAGTTTTAACAATTCCCTGTTAGTATCAAGCTTCTTTATATCAGCAATAAACTCTGCTATTATCTCTTCTTCATTTTCAGCTTTAATTAAAAAACCGCTAATTCCATCTTGAAATGTCTCTCTTACTCCCCCTACATCAGTAGCCAGCGGAACCAGACCACAAGTCATCCCTTCAGAAATTACCAAACCAAAACCCTCGGAAATGGAACATAGAATTAGAATATGAAAGTCCTTTATGGTTTGATATAACTTTTGCCTGTCACAAATTTCGCCCAAATTCACTATAGGTTGGGTGTTATCGTAATTTCCAATACAATAAAATATTGTCCCTGGAAGCTCTTGAATAACCTTTAGAGCAATTTGTTGATATAAATGGAATCGCTTTTCTTTTGAATTGCGTGCAATAAAGACAATTTTAAGAGGAGCATTTAAATCTTTGGCAATATTCAAATCACACATAGGAACAGCATTGTGAATTATTTTCAAACGATCATCATATTTATCTGCAAAGCCATTATCTATATAGATGTTTTTAACTGAAGTGTAAACCGCTTGAGAGACAACTATTCTTTTATTGATTTTGGGAGTTGCTTGAATCCAGTGTTTGTTATTTATTCCAAAAAGGCCATGCAGAATATCAATAATATAACTCTCATTCAAATAATAACATAGTTCATAGAAAATGGTGCTGTTAGCTGAAATCACTACTGATTTGGGATGCCTGTTTATCATTGAAGCCAGAAATCCATAGAAGAAATTCTTAACTATAAAGCGGTTTGCGTTATTAAAGTATTTATATATTTCAATCAATCTTCCGGTATCTTGCATCGCCTGATAATGGGTTTTATTACGAGAATTATTGGTAATTATAATAAAAGGTTTTTGGTCTGCAAAAATACGCAAAATGTCTAGATGAACCTGCTCAGCGCCACCAGTATGATAATGTGGGAAGAAAAAAAACAGGGAACCGGGATTATTCCAATTTAACATCTTATCGGCTAAAACCCCCGTATAAAAAAAAGGATACCCTAATACTCGCTCTAAGCTATTCATACCAATATCTCTAAATCGTTACGACCAGAATTTAATCCTTTTTGGCACTTATAATTTCTATGTGAAATCTTTTTTTTACAGCGTTCGCTATAATTGGCATTTTTTCTTTCACCTTGATTGTGATAATGCGTATGATACAGGTGAAGAGGAATTTGAGAACGGACAAAATTGTAACCTGATCTGCCTAATGCCTGTAAGCGTCTCCCCAAATCATCATCTTCATTCCCCCAACCAATATAGTTTTCATCATAACCGTTAATTAATTCTAAGTCACTTTTAAAAATAGCTGAAATACCACCTCGTAATTTTGCTCCATGTTGTCCAATGTGTAAATAACGAAAAGCCATATAGGATAAATAGTCCTTTCTATATTGTTTTTCTATCTTTTCCCTTTGTTCTTTGGTTAAAATAGTGCTCCAGTCATTTTTCTCTATTAACCCAAAAGTTAATTTTTCTGTCTGCTCTTTATTCAGACGAATAGGATAGCCACTAAGAAATTTACCTTTAGTCAGATTTGCCTTGATACTTTTCAGATAATCTTTGGGAATAACTATATCCTGATCCAGAAAAACCAAAATTTCTCCTTTGCTAACATAAATACCATTATTTCTTGCTCTTGCCAAACGGAAATTTTGATGTTCTTGTCTGATTAAAATAATGGGTATGTCTGTCTTCAATTTTTGACTATTAAAAAAGCAGATAATATCATCATCGGAGCCATCATCGGTAAGGATAATTTCATCGGGTAGCACACTTTGCCGGTAAACTGAAAACAGGCATTTTTCCAACAAATCCAGATAGTTATATACAGGAATGATTAAGCTTATACTCATCGTTTCACTAAGATATAATTTTTAAATGTTCCGATTTGTTTGCTGCCATTAAAGTGTTTTTCTATAAAAGTTAAAAAGCGGTATTTGAACATCTCGTGTTTATGCGGTTCCCGATAAGGATTGGGTTTACCTGTCAGTTGCAATTTATCCTGCCAGTTGAAATTAGCAATCATATTTTGCATTACCAAAGGGTGAGTTCCCTTAAAAACAGCCAATTGAGAAAGAGGTCCGTAATCAAAATATTGTGGAGCTTTGTTATAATAGGCATCTGCTTTTTCTTTTCCCCAATGTACAGAATCTAAAGCTCGGCGTTTATTTTGCATTAATTGGGGAGGGCGAACCCAACCGTAATGATAAATTTCTGCTTCCACTTTGGCAACTTTTAATTTTCGGGTTCCTGTTTCCTGGCGGGGATTATCATAATATTCAAAATAGCGAAAGGATTGAGCACTCTGATAAGAATGGATATGAGGGTCATTGCGGATAATACGAATTTCAAAAGGATACCAGCCATGCCCGTTTTGATAGTGAAAATAGTCGCCCCAAAAATGTTTATAGGCAAAGAGTAAACCTTCTATTTCCTTATCGTTTAGCAGTTCTTCACAGCGTTTCTTAATTACGGGTAAATATTTTTCGTGAACAACTTCATCTGCCTGCAGATAAAAAAGCCAGTCGCCTTGGCATTCATTTTTGGCAATATCAGTTTGCCATGCATTTATAACTCCCTTTTGAAACAATTTGGGTTCCCATTCTGTATCAATAATTTTGATTTTGGGTTCATTTAATGCCAAAATGCGTTCCCTTGTTTCATCATCAGAATCACTTTTCCCTACTGCGATTACAAATTCATCACAAATTGGCAAAATGCTTAATATAGATTCAATTACCGGATAGTATAATTTTATGCCGTTGCGCGCAAAGGAAAAGCCACTAATTTTCATTGTTTTTTCTCCATTCTGTCTTCCACTTGTTAACTTATTTACCCTGCTGCAGATTATAAAGATGTTGATAGCGGGAACAGTTTTGAATCAATTCCTGATGTGTACCCATACCTACAATTTTCCCTCTTTCCAAAACTACTATATTATCCGCCTTCAAAATTGTAGAAAGCCGATGAGCAATCAAGATAACTGTTCTGTTTTGGGTTGCTTTATCAATTGCCTGTTGCACTTTTTGTTCCGATTCCGTATCCAGAGCGGAAGTTGCTTCGTCAAAAATTAAAATGGGAGGGTCTCCAACAATGGCACGTGCTATACAAAGTCGTTGTTTTTGCCCACCTGACAAATCCGAACCTTTACTGCCAAGTACTTCGTTATAGGTATTGGGCAATTCATTGATAAATTCTTCTGCATTAGCAATTTGGGCAGCTTTTATGATTTGTTCATCGCTAACTTCTTCTTGGCTGCCGTAAGCAATATTTTCTTTAATAGATTTGGAAAAGAGGATGGAATCCTGAGTTACAACTCCATAGAACTTTCGTAAATTATCCAACTTAATATCGCGTATGTCTATTCCATCTATTTTAATTGCCCCGGAAGAGACATCATAGAGGCGATTCATCAGGTTGGCAATAGTTGTTTTTCCACCTCCACTGGAGCCGACAAAGGCAACTTTACTGCCTTTAGGAATAGTTAAATTAAAATTCTTGAGCACGGGTTTATTTTCTTTGTAGCCAAAGGTTACATTTTCAAAAGTTATTTCTTTATCAAATGTATCTTTAGCTATAGCATCGGGTTTATCTTGAATGCGGGATTCCTGATTTAGCACTAAGCCAATTCTATCCAGAGAAACCAGAGCTTTACGAATATCAGTATAGACCTGAGTAATCACTTTTAGGGGGTGCAGCATAGAAAACAAAGCAAAAAGGAAAGCAGTAAAATCACCTAAAGTAAAACTACTGCCAGGAGTAAGGATCATATTCCCGCCAATAATGATTACTATTATGCCGGTAATTGCAGTGTTCAATTCTGATATAGGAGTATTTAATGTTCCGTAATATTGTGCCTTAAACCACATCCGATAATGTTTCTGGTTGATGGTTTCAAAATTTTTCTTTTCATAGTTCTCGTGTCTGAATACCTGCACAATTTTCATACTGTTCAACACTTCTTCCACACTGGAAAAAAGATTAGAAAGTTGTTCCTGAATGCGCTTGGAATATTTTTTTATTTTCTTGCCTAAAAGACCTATTGTAAATGAAAAAACCGGCAAAATAATAATGCTGTAAAGAAGTAGAACAGGATTTAATAAATATGCTATTCGGGCAAAAACAAGCACCGTTATCACTTCCCGAATAACATTCACAAAGGAATTAATTAACTGTTCACTAACGATTTCTACATCACCAACCATACGAACAATAGCATCACCAACGCGATGACGACTGAAAAAAGTTAGGGACTGATTTAAATAGCGGGAAAACATATAATTGCGTATATCGCGAATAGTTCTGCCCCTTACGGAATTGAAAAGGACCTTATGCAGCAAATAAAAGATATTCTTAAACAGGATAATAAGAAAAACCGCTATACATAATAAATACAATAAAGATAGAGAGTCCGTTTGCAACATCAGCATTTTAGCATCTTCCCATAAGGCACCATAATTTTGAATTGCCGGGAAAAAACCACCGGAAGAACTAATATGCTGTTTTAGCATCTCTCCTAAAGCCACAAGAAAACTGCTGAAATCAGTGTATAATAAATTGACTTTATCCGGCTTGAAAACATAATCAAACACTGGAATTACTAAAGTTACGCTCACTCCATTAAAAAGAGCAAAAAGTAACATACATACAAAACCGGCAAGCATATAATGCCAGTAACGCAACATCATCCTGAAAATCAGGATAATATTATTCCATCTGTTCTTGATTCTGCGTTTCATAGCCATAATTATTCCACAAAAAAAAGCCAGCAAGTGCTGGCAAGAAAAAAATGGCACGCCCTAAGGGAGTCGAACCCCCAACCTTCTGATCCGTAGTCAGATGCTCTATCCAATTGAGCTAAGGGCGCACACAAAACACTAAATATTTTTATGCCCTATTCTGTCAATCATTTCTTACAGCATTGCTGAATTGCATCCTGTTATTGCCATAAATTATACAACAATTTTATTGATAAGCCATAAATAATGATTATATCCTCCTGTGCTAAAAAAATCCAAAGGAAAACCATAGAACGACGATAGTAATATCTTAATGCTAAGATTAGAACATATTAAGCTAGCAATAAATACTTTACTACCTAGTCCCTTGGTTCGTAGACATATAATAGTTCCAGCTTTTTTACTGAATGAAATTACAAGAAAGAAGCAATGCACCTGTTATTATCTTGTTTTATAAAATAACTTTGTGGCCTTAGTTTAATTACCTGTTACCTGGTCATTTCTTTAACGACTCTTTAACGATTCTTTAACAATACATTAACTTCGTTAAGGAATCGTTAAAGATATGTTAAGGCAGCATAAAAGATTCAACTTGGTAGGTAATAATGCGCAGCATAAAATAGGAAAATGTTGCGCAAATTGCAAGCTAAGTTATTTCAACCTAAAGTAAATTTTTAATTGGGGACACTATAAATTATGAACAGGCAATAGAAAAAAACAGGTTTAGAAAATGCTTTCTTCGCCACTTACTTTTTTCTCCTAACATTGTTTCCTTTAAAGTATAATAAATATATCACATAAACTTTTCTGGACTACTGTTTTTACAGGAATCCACCTCAGAAAGGAAAATATTTATGCCTTATCATTTAGAAAACTATATTATAACCAGGTAATATTTCTGTAAAAACCCTGTAAAGGAACTATGGAAGTTTTACGAGGTTGTTAGAGAATTGAATTTGTACCAAGCAATAAGGTAACTGAATTAAGGTTCCGTAAAAGCAGGAAAATTATATCTGCCTTAAAAACAATGTAATTGTCTCTATCACAGAGAATTATTTACAGTTTTCCTCAGCTGTTCATTCAGCATTCTTAATTTTTCATTCTATCCGATAAACAGTTTAACAAGGATAGCTATAAGGAGCAGGGAATTAATTGCCAGCCAAATTTTAATTTTGTTAAAGCTCTTGATGTATATTTCCCTGTTTTGTTGAACTTTCTTTTCCAGGCGAACCAGTAAATGCTCCAGGGAACCAATTTTTTCTGCAGTCCGATCTTTTTTTCTGATATTTTGATCGTGTTTGGCATTACGTTTAACGATAGAGAACAATTCAAGGACGACAGGAATAAAGGCGGGAATAAATTTTGTTGCTTTCATACTTACTCTCATTGGAAATTATAACCCAAAGAAAAATAGTGTGTTGCCGGTAGGACACTATGATAAGTAAAGGAATAATCCAATTCCAAATTCTGAATATAGATGCTTAAACCGGCGTTATAAGTAGCAGGATTTTGATGGACACCGAAACGAATAGCTAAGGGTTCTAATAAATGTGCTTCCACTCCCCCCATAAATTCAGTTTCTTTGGCAAAGTCCTTTTTCACTTCTATAGAAGTAGTCACTTTCTCATAAGGAATATAAGCAATTCCCAAAGCCATTTTACTGGGCAGGTCTATCTGATTTTCATCTCCCATTTTGGCTTTATTGATATTGGTAACAGCAAAGGCAATATGAGTTCTGGTATGCAAAACTGCCAGGGCACCCAAATCAATGCCCAAAGCAGTATCGTCATCTTCACCATCCATACTTAAGCGATAAAAATTGCCAGTATAACCGAAAGAAATTTGCGAATGGATATCCTGCAATAAATAGAAACTGTGTGCCAAACTATAAACCTGTTCACTCATCAGATTTACATCCTCAAAATCCACATCCATTGCTTTTGCTCCAATAGCTACTGTTCCCAGATTTTTAGGAAGTTTATAACCCAAAGCCACAGTTTTCAATTCACTGAAGTCCTGATTGTAGAGTTGAGAAAAGCTAAGTTTTGCACTAAAAGCAGTATTAATCAGCCCGGCAGGATTGAAAAATATAGCATTGGCATCTTTGGAAACAGCTGTATAAGCACCACCCATTCCCCTGGCTATGGCAGAGGGTTGATAATCATCAAACACAGCTAAAAGTAATGCGGACTGTATTAGAAGCAGACAGATAAACAAAAATTTTTTCATTATAAACCTCACTTCAAAGCGCTTTTAATAACAATGGGCTGAACAGTATTATCTTTATCACCGCTACTGCGATCGGTAACCTCCAAATGACAGTAATACAAACCAGGAGTTAGTAATTTCAAATTAGAGTCGCGTCCATTCCATTTATATTCTTCAATTCCAGTTGCAGAAGTTATATTTTTATGCACAGGTGTGTAAACCAAACGACCCTGTACATCATAAATTCTGATAATTGCCTTGGAAAGATAGCCGGTTTTGGTTCCGTAGCTGATTATAATTTCCTCTCCCCTCTCCGGATTAAAGATATTTTTCTTATCTCCTTGTTGGTTAATATTCAGATAGGCAATTTTTTTCTGAATCTTAGTTATAACCGAACCGTCAATCAGGTTATTAACTTCCGTTTCATTATATTTGAAAGAGATAAGGTCAATTATGTGTTCTCCATAAACAAGAGGTCTCACCAAAATTTTAATTAACAGGGCATCATTGTTTGGATATATTATTCCGTCCTGAGAAAAATAAGTCCAACTAATAGTATCTCCACCGGCACTAATATTAAAATCAGGCATTTCATAGGTTAAAGTGCTATCAATCTCCAATCCCGAAAAAATAAGCTCAGCGGGATTAACTTTGAAAGTAACAGAATAACTCATCACTCCCCATTCGGACTTAATTTTAGTGCTAATTAAACTCATAGAGATATCTGTATTCAGAGCTGGATCAGTTGTAGGATCGGTTCTTACAATTTTTATTATGGAATTCTCTATGGTATCCTGCTTAATCATATCACTGGCATTACGAGGATTCAGTTTATACCCGGCACTGCTGTGAAAATCTACAATTCCTTGAATAATATACCAAATCTCACCAATAACAATGGAACTCGCCGGTATAGAATATAATCCATTATCTACCATTGCCCAAATATTGCTGCTGTCTGCTATTAAAAATTGGCCGTAACCATCTGGAGTGGACTTAATTGTAACATCCTGAAATCTGACCAATACACCTTCATACTTTTCATTTTCCGGATGATTAGTTCCGGAAGGTATATCTGCTGTAGATAATTCCAGAAATGGCGGCAGAGGATTTCCCTGTGAAATTATTTCATAAGCGCTTACATTGACAAATTCAGTTAAATTATAATATTCATCAACCGATCCGGTAAGCTGAACCAGATCTCCTAAACTAACAACATTGCTAGTATTTCTATGATAAACATAAAGCCCGCTCCATTCACCTCCTTCCGCATCTGCAATATAAAAAGCAGAATTGGGAATTATATGAGTTACGATTCCTTGAACAGTAACTGTTTGATTATAGTAAGGTGAATTGCCTGAGGGATCGGTAGTATATTGAATGTCGTGACAGGTAAGAACTGTCTGAGCTGATATTCCTACTACCAGGAAAATTGCCAGAAAGGAAAGAAGATAATTCTTCATTTATAGCTCCATATTAATTTCACTGATTTCTATCTTGTCTGTTGTTTCGGGAAGAGGGCTTGGCTTATCTTTGATAAACAGCATATCAATGAGCAGCAAAACTACACCAATAAAAATTGAACTGTCTGCTATGTTAAACACGGGAAAACGTTCCATAATAAAATCGGGAAAATCCATAGAGAAAAAGTCCGTTACTGGTCCAAATAAAACCCGGTCTATCAAATTACCCAAAGCTCCACCTAAAACCAAACCGAAAGCAATAACCTGAATCTTATGCTGAGCATAATGTAATAAATAAATAATAATACCTACCACTAAAACCGTTACACAGATGAAAAATATCCTGTTTATTAAATCACTGCCAAAACCAAAGGAAAAAGCAGCACCACTATTTTGGACTCTAACCAAAATAAATGTATCGCTAAATAAATCCTGTAAAATAGGAATAATTTCATATAATTCCATATTTACCCGCACCAAAGTTTTGGTTAATTGATCCAAAACCAAAATTAGGAGCATAATAACATAAGCAGGAGCTGTTTTTAACTGTGTCCGAGGTTGTTTCAACGCTTTTGCCGCCTTTTTTTATCTTCGTTTTTCTCTTTGCAGGCAACACAGCAGGTAGCGTAAGGAATAATTTCCAAGCGGGTTTCTTGGATAAATTCACCGCAAAATTCACAAATACCATAGGTTCCATCAGCTATTCTTTGGAGTGCTTCATTAAGCTGCCGAATTTTTTCTCTCTCAGTTTCCAGCATCATAACTGTCTGTTCCATAAGGTTAGTATCTGAACCCTGATCTGCTTGATGAAAAGCATAACTGGAAAGGTCACCACTGCTTTCACGAGCACCCAAACTTTGTTCTTTATTGATGCTATCAATATAGGCAATGCTTTCCTGTAATTCAGCCCGAATAACTTCTTCGTAATGTTTCAATTTTTCAGGCGGTAACTTCTTCGTTGCCATTATATTCTCCTTTGGTGTTGAACTTCCAAAAATAAAATTATTCAAATATTATAATACCAATTATGATGTCAATGAAAAAGTCCTTGTTAACCTTAAAATCAATTCTGCTATTAACTTTTGTAGAAGTTTTCCTGATTTATCAGCAATTCTTTGGATTTCTTCCTGACTATGTGCTAAATTATGAAACAGATTACTATAGTTAGTCACTATTGAATAGCCAAGAACTTTAAGCCCTGAATGGCGTGCTGTTATTACTTCCGGAACTGTAGACATTCCAACAAGGTCCGCTCCCCAGGAAGCAAAAGCGAAACACTCAGCTTTCGTTTCTAAAGAAGGTCCTGTAACTGCTATATAAACACCTTTAGCTGTTTTAATTCCCAAATCTAAAGCTACTTCATCTGCCAGCAAACATAGTTCAGGATCGTAGGGATTATTCAAGGAAGGAAATCTTTCACCAAAGTCATCATCATTCATTCCTATTAAGGGATTAGTACCCATAAAGTTAATATGATCCTGCAGTTGCACAATTGTTCCTGGTTCCAGTTCTTTTCTCAAACTTCCGGAAGCATTAGTAACTATTAAGATCTTTATTCCTAATGCTGATAAAACTCTAACCGGAAAAACAACTTCCTGCATTGAATAGCCCTCATAATAATGAAAACGTCCCTGCAAAAAAAGAACAGGAACTCCCTCAACTTCACACAATAACAAGTTTCCTTTATGAGTGGGAGCCGTGCTTTGAACAAAGCCAGGTATTTGATTATAAGTTATAGAATAAAGTATTGGATATGCTTCTGCTGACTTACTCAATCCCGTTCCTAAAATAACTGCAATTTCGGGCTCTTTAGGTAATTTGGTTTTCAGCCAGGCAGAGGTATTTTTGTAACTGCTCATTTATTTGCTCTTTTCTGTTGGGGTTTCAGTATGTTCTGGTTGGGGAACAAATTCTTCTTTTATTTGATGAAATTCGCTATCTAACCTTAATTCACTGTCTTTACTTAAAAGAGGGTCTTTGCTTATTCTATCCTGAAAGCTTTGCAGCTCCACCTTAAACTGAATCAGGAACTGTCTTTTCTGTTCCTTTAATTGCAGATATTGATGTTCCAAAACACTTAAATATTGTTTTGCTTCCTGGATAGCTCGCTTAGCTTTCAGGTCTGCTTCTTTAATGATATTTTCTGCTTCCTTACGAGCGTTGGCAATAATATCTGCTTTAGTTTTTTCTGCAAAAACAAGGGTTCTACTAATCAATTCTTCTCGTCTTTTTAATTCTTCTACAACATTTCCGGCTTGCAAAGCTTCTTGTTTCACTTCATTTTGTTTTTGTTCCTGACGCGCCAGTTCTCTTTCCAGCTGTTTTTGAAATGCCTCAACCTCTGAAGCAACCTGGTCTAAAAAAGCACGCACTTCTTTTTTGCTGTAACCAAACATTGCAGTGGAAAACTCCTGATGTCTTATATCCAAAGGAAATAGGGGCATAAACTCCTCCATCTTACATTAACGAAGCTAAAAGCCGCGATAATAAATCAAGTAGAAAAAAGGCAATTATCGGTGATAAATCCAAACCCATTAGCGGAGGTAAAATACGACGGATTAGACCTAAAACCGGTTCCGTAATAGTTATTAGAAAGTGGTATACACGATTATACGGATTCCTGACTATCCAGGAAGCAAATACCCTCGCTATGATTAAAATATTATAGATCTGAATAATGCGAATAGCAAACAGTATTATGGAACCTGTTAAACTGGTTGTATATATCAATCCAAAACCTCATGACAATTTCTGCAACGAGCTTCATAAGCTTCTGTGGAACCAACCAGAATTTGTTCATCCTTATGAATTGTGCGTTGAGTTCTATTGGCAGGATTTCCGCAAATCACACAAATAGCTAAATTTTTAGTAACATATTCTGCCACTGCCATTAGTTGAGGCATACTGCCAAAAGGTTCTCCCTTATAATCCTGATCCAAACCGGCTACAATAACTCTATAACCCCTGTCTGCCAAATCATTACAAATACCAACTATGGAGGATTCAAAAAATTGTGCTTCATCAATAGCTATTATTTTTACATCATCATCCAGATAGCTGTAAATTTCTCCAGGAGAAGCAATCGGAATTGAAGGTGCCTGCATTTGTGAATGAGAAACAATGTTATTCGCATCGTAACGATTATCAATAACCGGCTTAAAAACCAGCACTTTTTGTTTAGCATATTCGGCACGTCTGATTCTCCGAATCAATTCTTCCGTTTTACCACTGAACATACTTCCACAAATTACTTCTATCCAGCCCGTTTTCTGATTTACAATATTCAGCATCCTTTATCCTCCCTTAAGAAAAATATTCCTGTTACCAAGTCCTGCATCTCCCCTTTTTTGTCAATTCCTCATTTAATATCATTTTTAGAATGAAAAGTAATTAGTCATTCCTGTAAAAGCAGAAAACCACATAATTATTAACAAAAAGGAAGCGCGGTTTCAATAAAAAACAATACACCTAAAACATAGATCCTCCTTTCGCAAAAAACACTTTTGCCTCTATGGTGTACAAACCAAAGTTACAATTATCTTATTACTAACCTTTTCTTACAGTAAAACATCCTTCAGGCAACCATAAAGTTCCCGTTTACGCTTCATTTTCTTCAGTTCAAAGTATTGTTCCGTTTCCTGAAAATATCAAACTAACTGAAAGCAGGAACAAAATAAAAAATACTAATTCTCTTGGAACAGCCCGACAGCATCAATTTCCTGTTACTATGGTTTCATATTTAATCAGGAAGAAAAGAAAGGTAGTGTTATAATCAACTGTAGAAATATTAGTTATTCCACCATTTTCCGCTGCCTTGGCAATAGCAGCATTTTTATTAGCTATAGGAGGAATACCCAATATACTGATTTGTGAATAAACACCTTGTTTTTCGCCCAATGGGTTAGAGGTAGCGCAAATCGGTTTGTTCATCGTGCAGGAACTGATAATTACAAGTAACAGTATCACTGCGAGAAGTTTTGGTAGTTGTTTCATTTTTGTTTCTCCTTTATTAAGACACCTATCCGGGTCTTATATTTATAAGGTGGTTGACAGGGATGTCAACCTTCCTCCTTTATTAAAATACCAATCCAGGTTTCATATTTATAGATAACAGTTCTCTTCAATGGTATCTTTATTTTGCAGCACAACCCTAAGGAATTGATTTGGGGTAAAAATAAATTCCTTTCATCCTGGAAATATTCCATTATCATACTCCTTCTATCACACAATTCCACTTGGAAATATAATTATAAATTTGTCAAGTGCAAATTATTTTTTTTTCTACTTTGAAATAAAATGAGATTAGTTCTGACTAAGGAAATACGCTAAAATAGATGCAGCGGCAGATACATTCAAGGATTCCATTTTCCCCAGCATAGGAATGGAGATTATTTTTTCAGCTATCTGCAAAATTTCCTCAGAAAGACCTTTAGCTTCATTTCCCAAAGCAACTATATATGGTTCAAAAGGGGGTTCAAAACGGGAAAGAGTTAATTTCCCTTTGGCATCCAAAGCGAAAATATGCGCATTAAATTCCTGCAGATTTTCCACTTTACAAAAGACAAATGGAACTTGATAAACAGCTCCCAAAGAGGCACGAATAACTTTAGGAGAGCTAATTTCACAATTATCAGGTGAAAGAATTAAACTGTTAATATTGAAGGCAGAAGCAATTCTGAAAATTGTTCCCAAATTACCAGGATCGCTTATATTGTCCAAATAAAATGCTTTCTGAAAAGCTATTTTCCGGGGTTTAGGTAAGGAAAACAGTCCTGCTATTTTTTGCGGCTGTTCAGAATCACAAAGTCGTTTCATTCTCTGCCCCGAAACTGTATAATTTATCTCTGCTGAAACAGTTGGTTCGCCTTCCACAATATATAGTTCCCTGGGTTTAATACCCCAGGCAAAAAGCTGTTCTAGTGTTCTTTTTCCTTCAACAATTACCAGATCTTCCTGCAAACGATATTTCTTCTGTTTCAGTTTAGCAAGATAGCGCAGGCGTTCATTACTCAGTTGGAGAAAGGTAATATTTTTCATCATCAACTATTCTGCATTCCAAATTCTCTCATTTTTAATCAGATAGGGACTTATCCACAAGCACTGTGGATAACTATAATTTATTAACTGTCTGGAAATAATGGCTGTTATAATTTGTAGAAGCTTTTCCACAAAATTTATCCACAGGTTATCCACATGAGACCCAAGCGCATAATTTTAGTATAAGATAGTCAGCTTTTTTGTAAATTTCCTGTTTCCCATATACAATCTTAAAATATATACACCCGAGGGTAGAGTTCTAAATTTCGGTTCTGCAGAAAGCAGGAAATTTCCTTCACCTGAAATCACTTCTCCCAAATATCTATTCATCACTTTTTGACCTCTCAGGTTATAAATCTCCAGTTGAATTTTACCTGAAAGTTCTTCACTTGCCCACCACCTTAAAACAGCGAGAGAGGTTCCGGAAACAGGATTAGGGTTAATTATTATTGATGCCCGGGGTTCAGAATAGGTATAATTTCCGGTTAAAGGTTCGCTTTTGTTTCCACTTTGGTCAATAGCTCTTATTTGATATGTTCCAGCTTGGGAAATTTGCAGCATAATCGTAAACACAGAATTATCGGGACTGGTATAAAAATATTGAGAATGCTCACCCCCATCTTTAATTATTTCATAGTAAAGGGAATCAGGATCAGGACCTGCCTGCAGAGAAATTTGCAAGGTATTATAAATCAGGTTTTGGGAAAGCAGCATAGGTTTTTCAGGAGGAAAAGTATCATTTCCGATAGCGGAATTTACAAAACTGAGCCATCGTGAGCGAGAAAAATCCAGCTTGTAATATTGTCTCCAACCGTTTTCAAAATTAAATCTGCTGTCTGGAAACCAAATTGCTGCAGTTCCTATATTTCCCGTTTCTTCAGGATTGGTAAAACAACTGCTGATAACCATAGAATTCCAGAGAGAGAGCAAATTTTGTATTCCGCTATCCCAAACTATTTGTGCTCTTTCCAAAAAATCTCTGATATCAACATCTGCAAGTCCTGTATTCATAGAATAACAGGAATTGCGAATAGTAAAATATTTAGAGGCAAGAAATCTTTGGCTTACGGCAAAATTTTTAATTTGTTGCATAAACTGAGGCATTATTTCTGTTTTAACTACTGAACAGGTAACAGTCCAAAGAGCTCCACCGGGATTTATACCTTGACCCGGCAAATAGGAAGAAACATAGAGCTCGGGAATCTGCGTTAAAAGTTGATCAAAGTCACTCTCAAAAAGGGGAATAATATCTTCATAAGGAAAACCATATTGGGGAACAAGGTCTTCTGAACCGATTATATAATCTGCAAAGGATTGAATTTCATTAATCACTTCAATACATTGCATACTACAAGCATCAAATAATAAAATATCCAAATGAGGAATATCGGATAGTGCTAAAACCAGTTCTCCTCCGGAAACACTAATCAGGTCTTGAGCATTATCATCAGGACAAATCCATTTGCCTGTGTTAGCTTTATACCAACTATCCCCATGAGACCAGATAATCAACATTTTGCGCTGAGCAGGATAGCGGTTGAAACCCCATTTTATGTAATTGTTCAAAGTATTGGGATCGCCACTATTAATATTACCCAAATTGGCTAAAATCGGCGAAGTTATCTGTTCCGAATTATCCTGTTGAATTCTATAGCGTTTTGCTCCTTCGGGAAAATCAGCTTGAACAATTAAGTTCAAATTCGCAGGTTGGGCAACACTTTCCATAGAATTAATATCTAATCTGCCCATTTGTGCCAAATTATTATCGGCAGCCATATAAACAAGGACAGTCCAATTTTCAGCATTTAGGAAAATGCCGATAGTAAGCAGAAAGATAACCAGGAAATATTTCAATAAGGATATTCCTTTGCTTCTTCGGTTCCATTCAGAACTCTTAATCCACCTTGGCAGAGTGCTTCCATTTCTTTTTCACCGGGATACAGGTATATAGGAGCAATAAATTTAGTATGTTCTTTAATGAAATTCACTATATAATCGTTATATACCAAACCACCGCTAAGATAAATCCCATCTACTTTTCCCGCAAGCACTGCAGCACAGGAACCTATTTCCTTAGATATTCTGTAGCACATTGCATCTAAAACAAGTTTAGCTTTTGGGTCACCTGCTGCAACTCTTTTACCAACTTCAATTCCGCTATCGGTTCCTAAATAAGCCATAAGTCCTGCACTTTTGGAAAGATAAGTAGTAAGTTCTTTTTTTGTGTATTTCCCTGAATAGCACATTTCTATCAAATCACCGATGGGAAGTGAGCCGGCTCTTTGAGGAGAAAAGGGTCCCGTCCCTAAAAGAGCGTTATTAACATCCACCACTCTTCCGTTTTTTATTGCAGCAACGGAAATTCCACCTCCCAGGTGCACTCCAATTAAATTTACTGCATTTAAGCTTTTCCCCAGTTTTTCTGCTAATAAACGACAAATATAGCGGATATTTAACGCATGAAACAAACTTTTATGTTCAATTTCAGGAATGCCTGACAAGCGCGCAATATCCTCCATTTCATCTGTTGCTACCGGATCAACTATAAAATAGGGAATGCCAAGTGGTTCTGCAACTGCTTTTGCCAAAAAGGCACCTAAATTGGAAGCATGGCTTCTTCCCCAAATTGTTATATCTTTCAAATCTCGTAACATTGCTTCATTTACTTTCCATGTTCCTCCACTTACAGGACGAACTAAACCACCTCTGCCAACTACTGCATTTAAACTTTGGGGATGGACATTATTTTCTTCCATCGCTTCCATAACCAATGTCTTACGAAAATCCGTCTGATTAAAAAGCTCACCAAATTGATTTAATTCTTCAGGATCGTGGCGTAAGGTCTTTTCAAAAACGGGAGTGCTGTCATCATAAACAGCAATTTTAGTTGATGTTGAACCGGGATTTATCGCGAGCACACGATATTTCATTTTTCCTCCAGAATGTTAATTTTATTTTATTTATCTTAAAAAATACAGGGCTTAAAACCGTCAATCAATTTTCTATTCCTTTTTTACTGCTGTCTATATCTGCTTGCCTTAAAAACAAAGATTTAGCTTGCCAGAAAATATACATTCCAAATTATGACTAAAATATAAATAAGGAACTTCCAATGACACCTAATGAAAAAAACGAAACCCGTCCTGCAGATACACATATCTGTGACGAAGAATGTCAGAATGAGCAATTTATTATTCCCGTAGAAAGCGAAGATGGTTCTATCCAAAATTATATTCCTATTGGGCATATTGAGTATGAGGATAAACTTTATATTGCTTTATCCCCTGAAGATGAAAATACTTATGAAATCTTTCAAATGATAGAATCAGGAGATATTGTTACTTTTTATCCCATTGAAGATGAGAATTTATTTAATATTTTAGCGGATAAATTCTACGAGCTCTTCTTATCTGCCCTGGACGAAACAGAATTTCCGGGCGATCCAGATATTTAAACCAGCGGATTAGGATAATTATAAAATAATAAATTCTCCCTCTATTCCAATAATTGATGTGAGGGAGTTTTCTGCACTTCTATACAATAAGCCATTTATCTAACCTAACTATATGATAGAAGGGATATTAACTTCTATCGTCATTATTGGAATACATCATAAAGGCAGATTACGCAACAGGACTGAAACAGTAAATGCCAATTGAATTTTTCCCTTGACAGAATATTCTATTTGTGATCATAAAGAAAATTATATATTTTATTGGTAGGAAAATGAATAGAACGATAGTTTTTGGGATTATTTGCCTTTTCTTATGTGGTAGCTGCTGGCTAACCCGCGAAATTGATACCCGTCAATTTACACTCAAGGAAATGACTCAGTATACTGTTCCCTTAAATGGTTGGATAACAGCTGGTTTGAAAGATGAAAGTGAAGATTTCTTTATTTGTCATTCTCAATATAATGAGCATACATATTTTATCCTGGTTCAAGATATTAAAGGCAAAACTATCTCCCAAATCAATCTCCCGAATAAAATTATCGCTCTGAACACCCTTATTGATAAAAGAAATAATGACCGATGGCTATTTATCAGCAGTAACGATTCCGATTCACTTTATTTAATGGGGGTAAAATATATCTGGCAAATTCCCCTGCAAAGAGAGAACAAATATTTTTCCTCTTTAGAACGGACTGACAGAGCAAAAGGCAGGGTTGACTATATTTATAACGGTTCTATTTATCCCATTTTTCTGGAGGACATAGATAATGACGGAAAAATGGAACTGCTTTGTAAATTAATTGATTTTTTTACTGCTAAACCAAGGGGACTAATTTTATACGATTTTGAAACCGGTTCTATTAAATGGCGTTATGATTTACCTTGCAATCCCAGGAGTGTTTTATGGGATGATTTTGATGGTGATGGCAGCAAAGAAATTATTGTCTCTAATGATGCTTTGAAAAATACTGATGAAATTATCAATGATGTTGACGACAGTAGTGGTTGGATTATTGTTCTTTCTGCAAAAGGAGAGGTTTTATATAAAGAACGCGAATTTAACGGTTATGGCAGAATTTGTCTTGATACAGCAGATGTAAATCAGGATGGAATAAAAGAAATATATGCCGTAAACTGCACCTGGGGAAGCGAAAAACACTTTAATATTGCCTCGGTATTTAACTGGAATGGTAAACGGCTAATCAAAAACCGAACTCTGGAACTTCCTTCAACTTTGGAAGCAAAACAGTATGCTCATTTTTTACAAAAGATGGGTAGCACTTCTGATTATTATCTTCATTTGGTAGATACTAAGTCGGGATTATTGATTCTGGACGCGGATTTAATGCCTGTAAAACATAACTATAGGGACTTTGTTAGTCAAATTTGGGATATTGGAGACCTGGATAGGGATGGCAACAAGGAATTGTTTTTGCAAAAGAAAGATGGCTCACTGGAAATTCTGGATAAAAATTATTACCGCTGCGCAAGAATAAAAAATCCTTTCCCGGATACTATAATTTATGGTGCAAATATTGTAAAAACCGGATTTGAGACAAATCCAATGCTTGTAGCGGGAACCAATAAACAGATCAATTATTATGAATATACCCCCCTTTCCCCATTTGTTATTTTACTATCTCTCCTGCAAAATTATGCTCTTTATTTGTTTGTTCTGGTTGCCCTACTCTGTATTATTTTAATTATCAGCAATATTTATCGTAGAAAAGCCGTTCTGAAACTGATAGACAGCTGGGAACAAGGTATTTTAACAGTAAACAAAAAAGGCATTATCAAGCACTATAATTTCAAAATCAATGAGCTTGCCAATGATTTCGGCACCCTAAATAATAAAAACCTGAACGATATCTTTCCTGCATTAGCTAAACCTTTTCAGGAATTCTGTAGAGAAAAATTGAGGACCGGAAGTTATATTGGAACCTTAAAACAAAATCCTCAAAGCCGGGTTTTTCAGGTTTACTTTATCCGCAATTCAACCTGTAAAAAGCTTTTTTCTATTGTTATTCGCCCCTATACTGAAGAAAGTGAAATTCAGGATAAAATTGAATGGGCAGAAACAGCTCGTCGTCTTTCTCATCATGTACGCCGGCATATAACCAATATTTTGCTCGCTTTGGAAACTCTGAATGCAGATACAGACCCCACCCGTAACAAATATTATCAAATTATCCATTCTGAAATAGATAAAGTTCGGGTCTTTACTCATTCCTTTCAACGCTTTACAGAACTCCAGGATTATCAATTGGAACTGCAGGATATCATCCCTTCCATTGAACACTGCCTGGCAAAAATTCAATTTCCCGAAAATATCAAATTAATTAAAAACTGGTCGCTGACTTCAATTTCTGCCAATATTGAGCCCATTCGTTTTGAAGAAGCGCTCACTAATATTGTTAATAATGCCTTGGATGCAATGCCTGAAGGAGGAACTTTACATATCAGTATAAAGGAATTTCCACTTGCTTCATCTCCCCAAGGTCAATTGAGAGTGCTAATTGAAATTGAAGATACGGGTAAAGGTATTCCGGCAAAATACCTGGAAGATATCTGGAAACCATTTTTTACTACCAATCAATCGGGAACCGGTATCGGCATTCCCGAAACTAAAAAAATAATTGATTCTATGGGAGGGCTGATGAACATTCAAAGTGAAGAAAATGTTGGCACGGTTGTCAGTATCTGGTTAAAAGGAGCTTCTGATGTTAGAAATTAGCATCCTTTTGGCAGATGACGATCTTGTTTTCCTCCAGCTAACTTCCGATTTTTTAAGGAAAAACGGCTATGCTGTGGATTGCTCTTCCAATATTGAAGCAACTGAAACCCTTTTACAAAAAAATAATTATGATATTATGATGCTGGATATGTGTTTTCCCGCTCTTTATGACGGCTTTAGTTTATTAGACAAAGTGCGCGAAAATTATCCTGATTTGCCTGTTTTAATGATTTCCGGTAGCGGACATATTCCCGATGCCGTAAAAGCAATAAAAAATGGAGCAATGGATTTTATTGAAAAACCAATAGATACAACCCATCTGCTCTTGCGTTTGGAACGAATCTATGACGGTATCGTAACAAAAAAACAAATGCACAGTTTACGCTTAGCTGCAATTGGTATGCAAGGTAACTCTGCCGTTATGCAAAAAATCTATGACGATATCTGTAAAGCTGCCAGGTTTGACTGTCCCGTTTTAATTACAGGTGAAACGGGTGCAGGAAAAGAACTTGCTGCCAGAGCTGTTCATCGTTTAAGCAAATATGGTGAAAAAAATCTGGTCAGCATAAACTGTGCTTCCATTCCCAAAGAACTTTTTGAAGCGGAGCTTTTCGGCTATGAAAGCGGTTCTTTTACAGGTGCAGTAAAAGCGCATCGGGGCTATTTTGAATTTGCTGATCAGAATTCTCTCTTTATGGATGAAATAAGTCAGCTCCCTCTTGAAGTTCAGGCAAAACTTTTACGCGTGGTCTCCGAAAACGAAATTCAGAAAATTGGCGGTAAAGTCCAAAAAGTTAATACCCGCATTATCAGCGCTACAAACCAGAACCTGGAAAAACTTACCGAAGAAAAACTCTTTCGGAAAGACCTTTTCTATCGCTTAAATACGATTGAAATAAACATTCCCCCGTTAAGAAAACGGATTGAAGATATCCCTGTTCTGGCAGAGTATTTTATGAATGAATTCTGCACCCGGAATGATATTCCCCCCAAACCAATTAGCCCTTCTGCTGTTTCCTGGCTTTGTGAACAAAAATGGGAAGGAAATGTTCGCGAATTGAAAAATGCAGTGGAAAGAGCGGTAGTTTTTTCTAAAAATGACCATTTGACTATGGTAGATTTTACCACACCCTCCGAAAGCGATCTTAGCGATCGCGAGTATGGCTCTTTACGAAAAGCAATTACCAGTTTTGAGAAGGCATATATAGAAAATGTTTTAAGGATTTATAATTACAATATACGCCAGGCAGCATACCATTTACAGATGGATAAATCCAATCTTTTCAAAAAGATATCCGCTCTGAAAATTACCCTGCCTACCCGTTAGCTAATCCAATCTTTGGAATTTCAATAACTTCAGCTCTAAAATACCTTCAGCTAATCAATATTACTCATTTTTAACTGTGGTAAATTATACCCTATACTTCTTTTCTCTATTTGCATAACTATTATAATTATCAAGGTCTTATATTTGTTATCCGATTTGGCATAATCTCTGCATTTCAGAAATACGAATCTCTGTATTCGGGGTTTTTGGAAAGTAGGAATAGGGTCTGTAGGCAAGGTTTGTAGGCCCTTTTTGTTTGCTGCAGATTCACCGGATAATTTTTAATAATAGGTTTGAGATGAATAGGATTAATACTGTTTTCCCCTTTATAAGGCATAAATATTTTCCTGTCTGATGTAGATTTCTGCAAAAACAGCAATCAGGAGATGTCTATGCAATATAACTTCCATACTATAAAAGGAAATAATATTAATAGAGAAAAGGAGTTGGCGAAGAATGACTTTGCCCTGCTTTTTTTTCATTTATTGCCTTTTCATAATTGATAGTGTCCAACATAAAAAATTTATTCTATATGGCAGTAAATTAGCTTGCAATTGGCGAGACCTTTACCTGTTTTTAGACAGCGTATTATTCCCTGCCAAGTTGATTCTTTTAGACAGCTTTAACACTCCTTTAACGATTCCCTAACGGCCGTTAAGGAAGTGTTACGGAAGTGTTACGGCAGCGTTACGGGAGCATTAAATAAGTGATTAAGCAACAGGCATTTATACTAAGTCCACAAAGTAATTTAATAAATCAAGATGATGAAAAGAGCATAGCTTCTGTCTTGTAATTTCATTCAGGAAAAAGCTGCTACTATCATAGGTTTATGAACTCCAAGACCATCAGGTAAAGTATCTTATACCCTCTCAATTTTTTCTAATATCTGAGCATCAAGACATTACTTTCATTGCCCTATAGTAACCCTCCTGATTTTTTACTAACACAGGACGCTATAATCATTATTTATAGCTTGTCCATAAAAATGTTTTATTGTCCTCATTCCAAATTCCTTTTATCACTTTTCATTTTTTACAAATACCTGAGCATCTCTCTATCAGTAACTCCTGCATAAAGTTCAATATAAGGTTTTACAGGACTGATATTTATTTTGGGAAAAAAGACCTCTTCCACCTGGAAAAAACCTACCGAGGCATTCATTTCCACGGTAATATTGATGGGCTTTTCCTGTCCCTTAAAAATCTTCACTTTTTGAATAGCGGAAGCAGAAGTCCTGTGAATATCTCCAACTCTTGTTTGGGAAGAAAGTATAGTAGGAATTCTGGCTCTGCCTTTTTCCATATCACTTCCATCTCCAATTAAAACCAAACCTGCCTCCAGGGAATGAATTTTGTGGGTTGCCATATGACCAAAAATACCTTCAATAGTAAGAGAACGGATAGCGGTTTTTAGGATACTCTCATTTTCCGTATGTAATATGTTCAGAACAGTATCTATATAAGGAATAGCCAGTTGAATAGAAAGCAATTCATGTGATTCGCGAGTTATAGCCATTCCCAAATCATGCAGTAAAGAAGCTAAAATTACAGCTGTAAGTGAATCGTCTGCAGTTCCTACTTCTTCTTTTTCCAGATTCATTTTAATACCTGACTGATGGAGCAAATTGAACATTTTAATAGCGTTCAAAGTTGCTTTCCGCATATGCACAGGACCGTGATCATTATAGCCCAAACGCTTAATAGATACAATATTGGCATATTCTTGATGTGCTTGAAGTTCCGAATTGGCAAAAAGCCATTCAGCTGTTTTAAGTGCCTTTTCAGTAAGCAGTTTCAAGATTCTTTGCTCCAGTAATTGTTGTTTAACTGATTTATACATTTTTTTTGCCTCCTAAAATCTGTTCATAAGTTTGTTTATTAAATTGGTTACCGAAGAGACCAGAGCAATGGCAATAGAAATGGTTCCGGCAATAAGCAGGGTCTGTAAAATGGTTTTGGAAGCATTCAGATTATCTCCAGCAATGTATAATTGCATAGAATTAAAGAGACCTCTTCCTGGAACTAAAGGAATAATAGCACAGGTTACAAATACAGAAACCGGTGTTTTTAAATGTGGTGCTACTATTTCTGAATAAATGCACACTAGAATTATGGCTACAAACACTGAAAAAAGCATTGACTTGCTGTAATACAAAGTTACTAAATAAAAAGCCCAACAAAGTCCCCCACTTAAAGCAGTAAAAATTATCCTGATTCCTTTTAAGTTGGAACGAATGGAAAAACCTAAAATAGCCAGAAAAGCCCAAATAAATTGCATTAAGGTTAAAGTATCAAAGGGCTGCATTAAAAACCACACATTGACCAAATTTTAAGCATTGAAGCACTTCCTGCTACGATTCCTACCGTAATAAATAGTGCTTCTACAGCTCTAGCTGTTCCGGCAACAAGGTCTCCACTCATTGTATCACGAATGGCATTAGTAATAGAAAGTCCGGGAACAAGTAACATTATACCACCAATTATAATATTATCCAAACGAATGTAAGGTATAAAAATATCCAATGTTTTTGCTAGCAAAACAATCAGCGCTGCTGCTATGGCATTCAGCAAAAAGTTATTAAAAGCTAATCTCTCTAGATATTTTAAGCTAAAAGTAACGACTGTGCCAATGAAAAAAGCAACAGCAAATTCCATCCAAGAACCGCCAAAAAGTAAACAGAAAAAACCACTTGTAGCCCCTCCACAGAGGTCTCTTATCCAGGGACTCCAAGGATTATCATTATCTATTTTTTTCAGTTCCTCAGTAAAATTAACAAGTTGTTGCTGCAGTTCCTGTTCGGAAAGTGGTTTCACTTCCATACAGTTCACCATTTTACTAATGCGAGTTATTTTCCCCAGGTCTATGCGGCGGTTTTCAATCCTTTTGATACTGGTAAAAATATTGCCGTTTTCATCCTTGATGCTGATAAAAATACCTGTGGGAGTTACATAAGATTCTGTTTCAGGGTAGCCAAAACAGTTGCAGACCTTTTTCATCATTAATTCTACGCGGTTTGTTGTTCCTCCGCTTTGCAAAATAATGCGTCCAATTTCTAATGCCAGTTCAAGAACTTGTTGAGAGCTAACTTTTGGCATCTTTTTCCTGATATAGTTGTTCTAATATTTCAGCAGGTAAACCTAAAATTCCTGCAATACGAATGGCACATTTAGGAGGTGCTGTCTTTTCAGAAACAGGTAAAAGAGAATAATCCATTGCTGCAGAAAGAAGAGCCAGGCGTGTTTCTAAACTGCTATCCTGCATTTTTTCCAAACGCTTAAAGCTTAGTTCATCAATTCCTTTGATAGTAAAATGAGCCAAACCTGAAAGTTCTGTCGGAGCACTGAAATGAGTGGCAGAAATGATAGTATTATCACTATTTATTAGATATTTTAATGTTGCTACACAAATTGCCTCTCCTTCTTCAGGATTGGTTCCTTTGGCAAATTCATCCAGTAAAATAAGTTTTTTCCCTTTGCGCTGTAATATATTAGACAAAGAGACAACTTCCCGGGCAAAAGAACTTAGTGTCTCACTGTTTTCTCCCGAATCGTGATTGTAATAAACCTCATCAAATAGAGGTAATTTAGCATTTTTTGCCGGCAAAGGTATTCCTATTGAAGCCAAAATGCACATCTGCCCTATAGTTATTAAAGCTGTGCTTTTGCCACCCATATTAGGTCCTGTTATCAAATTATCCTTTTTGCGCATTTCAATATTTAGGGGTTGGTATTGACGTTGCAGTGCTTCCAGAAAAAGTTTCAGCGGCAAATTAACCGCTTCGGAAAGATAAATACACTCAAAAGAATGAGTTATAGTTGGCAGGCAACATTTATGATGAAAAGCAAATTTAGCCAGGCAAAAATCCCAAGCATACTCTTCGGCACTGTTATAGGCAAGTTCAAAATTACTAAAGGCATTTTGTATTTGAGTTGTAAGAGAGCTTAGAATTTTATTTTCCTCTTCCGTCAGCTCCATTGAGAGTTGAAGCAGTTCAGCTTTCAAATCAGCTGCTGCTTTAGAATCAGCCAAGCGGAAATTATAATTTACCAGTCCTTCCGAAACCACAATAAAATATTGGGATGCTAAAATTGCCTCCAGTTGTTCTTGACGATTTCGGGAAAGAGTAAATTCTTCTTTCAAAGTAGGTATTTGCAGCTCTTTTTTGGCTTTCTCTAAGTCCTTCTGTCGTGTTTCTTTCAAACGAGTGGCAATATTAAACTGTTTTTGAGTAAGTTTCTTTAAAACAGGAGAATAGGAAGGATAAATCCGAAAAGTAGGTAGTTTGTTACCTTCAGGATCAAGCAGAGAAAACATTTTTTGCATATCCGGCAAAGGATGTTGGCTATTCAGTTTATGTTCTTTTAATAATTCCTGCAAATGCAAGTAACTGAACAGGAAGGATTTTATCTCAAAAAGTTCATTTAGTTCCAAACGCTCTGAGGTCTTCAAATACTTTATAGGCAAAACAGGCATTTCATTGAAAATTCCTTCTAACTTTGCTTCTACTGCCTTACTTTTTTTTATTGTCTTTAGTAAACTTTCAGTATTCCGGTTTTGAGTTTGCAATTCTTCAATGCTGTAGTGCTTTTTCTTCAGTTTCTGGTGTTTTACTGTTTCCATCATTTCACCATTTGTTTCCAGCAAGGCAAAAAGTTTATCTAATAACAGTGCTTCTTTCACATTCCGTTGCATTTTTTTTCATCCTTTTAAAGGCATTTTATATTAGTTACTTATGCTGTCAATCATTTTTCTGATCGTTCCGTTTCCAGTTAACAGAATTTGGCACTGCTGCTTCTGTAAACGCTTTATTGTTTCAGGATGGGGAAAGTGATAACTATTTCTACGAGAAGCAGTTATCCAGACCTCTTGAGGATTAACTGCCTGTAAAAATTCAGACGAACTGGAACTGCGTGAACCGTGATGAGGGATTTTTAAAAAGTCCGCTTTCAATTCTTGAGCATAGTTATCTACCAGATAATTTTCTGCCTCTGCTTCAATATCGCCCGTAAAAAGAAAGCGTTCTTTTTGTGTATCTAAACGGCAGACCAGAGAAGCATTATTTTCGTTCAAGGGATGATAGGATTTATCGGGATGCAGAAACTTCAATTTCGCCTTGCCCGTAAAGAATGAACAAGTATCGGTAACAGTATGTATTTGAGCAGTTTTGAAGTATTTCTGTTTAGACGCATAGTTCCAGAATTCCTGTTTTATGCTTTCATCGCTAACAAAAATATGCCCTACTCTTTTATGATTTAGCAGCGTTATCAGACCTCCACAATGATCGCTATGTAAATGCGTAAGAACAAGATAGTCAATTTTGGAGATACCTTTTTTGCCAAGCCAGGGAAGTAAGTTCTTACTGAACCAATTTTCTTCAGAATAATCGCTTTTGCTCATAAAATTTTCCGAAAATCCTTTCTTTTTTGTTCCACCTGTATCAATCAGCATTGTTTCACCATTAGCAAAACGAATTAGAGCGCAATCACCTACCCCACAATTAAAAATATACAAACTTGTCTCCCCTTTTTGTAAAGTAGGAATCAGTATAAAACCTGTAACCAACAGGGACATAGGAATTAGGGCTTGCAAAGCAATTTTAAATTTACCGCGAATAAGGAAAAATCCCCACAAAATAACAATTGCCAAAGCTAATGCCTGAAAAAGAGATAAGTAATTAGCAGATAGGGAAAATGGTAAATTATAACAAAACTGCATCCAATGTATCCAAAGAGTATTAACTGCTTTGTAAACTAATACAAATATTTTTGTTAAATACCAGCCCTGAGGAAAAATCAGCACTATGAAAGATAACGGTAACAATATTCCACTAAGTGGAATGCCTAATGTATTGCCAATTATTCCATTTAGAGAAGCAGTGCCAAAATAATACAGCGTGAAAGGAGTTATTGCTATAGAAATAAGCGCCGAAAGTAAAATACCGTCCTGTAAGTCATTAAGCACTTTATAAAAGGGTTTGCTCAATAATTTATCCTTGGAGAATAACTTAAAATTTGGCAAACCGTAAAAAATAACCAGCACCGAAACAAAAGAAAGCTGGAGTCCTATATTAAACAACTGTAAAGGACTTAAGAGAGTTATAATAAACAAGGATAGTGCCAATGTTTGAGCTCCCGAAACAGGACTTTGCAGCCAGCGTGCTAAAATAACTACTGAAATCATAATAATAGAACGAGTTACGGAAGGAGCCCAGTTATTGAGTGCCGCATAAAGTAAAATTAACGGCAAAAAAAGAAATTCTGCTATTTCCCGTTTAAAAAACATCCTTAACAGCGAAACCAGAATCAAATAAATGAACCAGATATGCATTCCACTTACAACTATTAAATGTATAATTCCTGCTCCGGTAAGCTGAGTGATATATTCCTGCTTTAAACCTGATTCACCAAAGAGCAATGCTTTTGCCCAATCTGAATCTTCTCCCAATTTGGCATCCAGAGAACTTAGCAGTATATAACGCAATTTGCCGGTTAAAGCACTAACTTCCAGGTTGGGAAATTCCTGTGCCTTGCCCAATTGATAAGCAACTGCGGAATAACGATTAGGATAAATATCCAGAATAGGATCGCGGATTAAGGGATAAATTTCTGCCAATAAACTATAAGTTCTGCCTGGAATTAACTTTTCGCTGGAGGACAGAATAATTCTTTCTTTTAGAGGATAAGAGGCAAGGGAATCCAGTTCTACTGCATAACGCTTTTCGTCCACAGAAAAGACCCTTGTAACATTAAAAGTGATTTCCTGCTGAAGGGGTTCCTTTTCCCGCAGTAATATTTCCAGCTGCGAACTATCTTGTTGGATTAAAGATAAACGCAGCATACCTAAAAACAGAAACAATAACAGCAGTAAAATTTGGCGTGTCTTGCGCATAAAGATAGCGGCAATTGTCAACCCACCGGCTATTATTAACTGCAAATTTATTTCCGGCTGCAAACATTTAGCCAGGATAATACCGACAGTCCAAAACAAAACCGGTAAAACAAAAGGAGCAGGTGCTTTTCTGTTTGCCTCCATTTACATTTTATCTCCATCTTCAGGTTCTTTTATTTAAGTCAGAAGTCAATACCTTCATTCACAATTTTATTTTTTATGATATCTTCATTGGTGCTTATAACTTATGTCTACTTTAATTCTTAATTCTTCCTTCACGAGTCCTCACTGCCAAACTATTTTGTTGGTAGCGTAAAATAAATTTCGGCAGTAAGGTGTCTTTACTTACATATCAGGTTATGGCACATGTCTTATATAGAGTGATATTTCAGCTTTATATGGTCTTTCCCCTTCTTTTAAAGCCCGATTCAGTTTATCCAGCATTTTAGTTCGTTTGCTTTTACTATTTGCCTGAACTTGAACGCTAAATAAAGAGCTGGCAATTTCTTCTCCTTCCACATCCCAAACTCTTGCTATTAAAGCAATTTCCTGATCACTTTTACCTGTATTGGCAAGCGTGTATTCCAATTCTATAAATTGATTGCCAAAATTGCTGATGCTAACATCACTGATTTGAATTTTGGACGCATTTCTTCTGATACCGGAGCGTTGAATAAAAATTCCCAGAATAACAAGAACAACAACAATAATCAGGATAAACTGTTTTGGTTTATAGCGTTTCGGAAATTCCAAGCGGTCAATTACTCTCATAATTAAACCTCTAATAAATAAACTGCCAGGCAGAATAGAAGGTTTTTTGCCAATTATCAATGTGACTGATTTCCAAACCCAGCAGAAAACGGTGATGCGCAAAAATATCTATAAGTATATTACTTTTCAGGGTAATAGTTTCTGTTTTTGTTCCTTGAAACCAGGTTGCTGTTCCATTATCCATTGCCTCAGCTGAAGGAAAGTCAATATGGTAATTTCGCCTCCAGTCACTACCAAAACTTCCCTGTTTACAATAAGATACACCTCCCTGCCAAAGAAAAATATCTTTACAGGGCAAACGCAAAAGACAAGATACATCTACCAGATTTGAACCCTTAGGATAGCCCAGAGGTCTGCCATCAGTAGAAAACATCGTATGATTCAAATAGTGAGTATAGGTGAAAGGACGGACAGCTGTAAGTTCTGTAGTTATATCAGCAGAAGGACTTTCCGGTAAAGCAAAAGGCAGATTCCAACGCATTCCACCCTGTAAAGCATATTTATTTCCCCACCAATCACTGAAAAGTTTGCCGGAACTAAATTCATCTATAAGAACTTGAGCATAAAGGAATAAAGGTTGCACAGGACGATAAGAACCCCCGGCATAAATCATTACATTATCTCTATCCCAAAGGTTATGCTCAATTGCCCGCCAGAAAGCATTGGGCAAAAAGTAGTTAATTTCCGGTGAACGGTTACCGTAGATTATTTCTTCACCCAGGAAGAAATGCAAATTAGAACAAGGATGAAAGCCGAATTGATGTAAAGCCAGGTATTTATCGGGATAATTCTTGTTGTTGTAATAATGATCATCATATATCTTGTAAGTGCTATCTGCCATTAAAGATGCGTGTAAAAAAGAAATACTGAAAATGCCTGTTTTACCTTCAGCCAAAATATAACCGTAATCATTCACCTTATCATTCAAAATGATATTTCCGCTAATAGAATTACCTACAGGAAATTTTCCGCGTCCTAAAGCCAAAGTTAAGTTCTTGGCATTATAGCTGATATCACCGCTAAGATTATCAATATTCAATTTTTCATCGGTAGTATTGCTGTAACCATCCACCAGCCAAGAATTTTTTGCTGCTTTCTGATCACCCTTAAAAATTCCATTCCACCATTTAGTATTCATTTCTATGTGTTTTCCATATTGCGATTTCAACAGCCACCCTCTATAGAGAAAGCTGTAACTTTCATCCTTTTTAACCGGTTCCAAACCCCCAATAAAATTCAGTTCCCCTCTCAATTTATAATCAGGACTTTGATAACTCAATAAAGAATAGTTGGCATTTCCCAAACGACAAATATCAAGGACAGCGTTACCTACACTGGAACGCGAGACAAAAGGAAGGTATAATCCATTACTATAAATAGAGATACTATCTTCTTTAGCGCGTTGGGGATAACTTAATAAACTCGGTTTTAGACCTTCCTGAATTTCCGGAGCAAAGGCAGAATTCGGTATTAAACGCAAAGCAGGTAAAAATGAACAAAAAAGCAACAGGATAGCCAAACATATTCTGGTAGCCATATTTTAACGGGATTCATCCTGATGACACAATTGCACCAGGCGTTCCACTTCCTCCTCAGATATTTTTAATTCTCGGGCAATTTCACTGTTTGTCCAGCCAAAATCAAGCAAACGACAAACCATAAGAAAGAAAGTTTTATTTTCCTCAGGGGGAATTTTTTCTTTACTTTCCGGCTCAATATTGATATTGTATGCTGTTTTCCTTTTCTTCCTGCTAATATTTGCAATGAAGTGATAAATTAAAATCAACAGCAAAATTAGGATGATAATCAGCATAATCCGGCGAATCCATTTTGTGCTATATAATTTCTTAACTTTATCGGGTTTAGAAGGTTGCTTTGTTTCCTGCTGAGTTTCAGGAATAATATATATGGATTCTGTCGTTGTCTTTTCTCCTGTGGAACTTATTTTGCAGGCATTTTTCGTTTTTCCTTCAGGATAGATGAGCGTTGTTTTGTCTCTGTAGTTCCCTTTAACAATTTGTTGTGCCAAAGGATAATACTCTGAATTTTGCGGAATTTTTGCTGCTACATCTTTTAGACGGCTGCTACCTCTTTGTTTTAATAACAAAACCCATTTATACAATATCTCGTGATCTTCAGGATATTTATGATGTAGTTGACCGTAAATTCTATCAGCACTATTCAATTTTCCGGTAGAAGTATAGAAATCTGCTATTTCCAATTTTTGTTGTTTATCCGGTTGAGCAACAATAATATCCAGAACTAAACGCCGGGGTGAATCCAAAATCATCTGTTCCAAACAGAACGGACAGGAAATAGCTATAATTATTTTATCGCCAAATTGTTCTATACTTTTTAGCAACCCCCCTGCAGGAATAGAAATATTCAGTTTACTGACATCGGAATTATCTAACTTTATCTCTACAAAATTATTACCCTGTTCAACCTTATAAGCTCCTGTTCCATATAAACCTATAACTATTCTGCTGACTGCTGAACCATAATTCTGCGTCTCAATATATGTACTCTCCAAAGCAGAACATATCCCTGCTGCCAGCAAAATAACGGTTATTAAAACTCTCTTAAACATTTATTCTTCTCTTTGCATTGTGGGAAAAGGGAGTAGCAAATTCCGCTTTGCCACTGAAATATCCTGTTTATCATCTCCGAATAGAAAAGCATTCGCTGTCATATCTTGCTATCCTTTTGTCTTTCATCGGCTTAATTTCTCGTAATAAGGATTTTTAATAAAATTTCATCTTCTCCACTTTTTTCCCTTATTTCCTTCTTTTTCACAGCAATAAAATTGGCAAGTTATTTTTATCTATTACCGCTATAAATTTTTTCCCAAGACCCATTTTAATCTCCCTTTCCCCTATTTGAAACATCTCTCTTTTCCTCCATCCTGCTTACTGATAACCCTTCATCCACTCATCATTAGCACATCATCAACTCATCCGGAAAGATGATTTGTGATTGCGTTTATAAAAGGTTAGCATAAACAAACACCCGGATAACTAGAAAAACCACATACAAAAAAACTCTCACGGATTACACAGATTTGATTTTAGAAACGAGGATTTTAGGATGTAAGGATTAAGAAGATTTAATAGGTCCAGGATGAACAGGATTAAAGGGATTTTAGGGATTATTAAATAGTAAAAAAACTTAATCTATACAGAATTCAAAAAACACTATTTTCCATTCTGAAATTGTCGTCATAAGTCATAGATGCCCCAAAAGTTATTTCAAAGGAGAAAGTTATCAAAGCACAAATGACTCCTTACTTCTATCTTACTATCTCACAATTTCATTTTCTCACTTCAATTCATACTTCATTTTTATCTGTGTTATCAGTGAAATCTGTGAGAGATAAAAACACAACCTGGATAATTATCTCATTTATTCAAAATTTTTATTAGGATAACTTCTTGAGAACATAATATATGTTTTATGTGTAATAATCTTATTCTTTGTTTTCTCTTTTTTTTCTTGACTCTTTGGCCCGTTTAAGTAAAAGGAAAATTATGAATACAGATTATATTGCTTTGGCTAAGGCATTTTTGCCAAAACAGCGTTTAGGGCAGACCTGTGGAATTGTTTGTAATTACGGTTTGTCGCTTGCTTTACGGAAACCATTGGTGCATTTTTATCCTCCGATTTTGATGGTGGAGCCGACAAATATTTGCAATTTACACTGTCCCTTATGTTTAACCGGAAATGGAAAACTGCTTCGTCCAAAGGGTATGATGTCTTTACCTCTTTTCAAAAAAATATGCAGGGAAGTTCAAGATAAAATTGGTATGCTGATTTTATGGAATCAAGGTGAACCCTTTCTGAATCCTGATTTTTATGCAATGCTGGAATTTGCTGCTAAGAAAAAATTTTATACTATGACCTCTACTAATGCCAGTTTGGAACTAAATATTGAACGCATTGTGAAAAGCGGTTTGCATAAAATCATTATTTCTATGGATGGAATTACCGCAGAGACCTACAATAAATATAGGATTAACGGTAATTTTGAACTTGTGCTGAAAAATATGCAGGACTTGGTGCATATAAAAGAAAAATTACATAGCAGCAAGCCCTATATCGTTTGGCAGTTTTTAATTATGAAACATAACGAAAATGAAATTGAAGAAGTTCAAAAAATGGCAAAGGAACTGAAGATTGATAAACTGGAATTCAAAACAGCACAGATATACAGTTCTGAAGATATAACTTTTTTACCTTCCAATCATAAATACAGTCGCTATCTCCAAGAGGGTAATATTTTTACTTTGAAAACCAAAGTAAAAAATCGCTGCAGGCGTTTATGGACACAACCAGTTATAAATTGGGACGGTGAAATGAATATCTGCTGCTACGATAAAAACGGCAGTATTAAAATAGGTAATATCCAGGAACACAGTTTCTCGGAACTTTGGTGTGGAGAAAAGATGCAAAAAATGCGCAAAGAAGTATTGATAAATCGTTCTAAATATGATATTTGCAGAAACTGCGGAGAAGGAATTGTGCAAAAAATTAAAACGGTGAAGGGTGAAGGGTGAACGGTGAATGGTGAATGGTGAAGGGTGAAGGGTGAAGGGTGAAAGGTGAACGGTGAAAGGTGAACGGTGAAAATATAGTTACTATATTGAAAATGCAGTTATTTTTCAAAACTAAACTGGATTCCAGCTATTGCAGGAAGGACAAAGAACTTGTATTCAAGAAATGATATCAATATTCTTTCTTTCATATTTGATCATACTTATTCTGCATTCTGTCGTCACGAGTCCTCACTGCTAAACGAATTTGAGAATAGGGTATGAATTATTTCAGCAGTGACGACTCCTGACTTTTCTCTTTCCCTCTTTGTTAAAAAATCCTCTTTTCCTCTTTTTCTCTTTGTTAAAACATCCTCTTTCTCTCTTTATTTAAAATTAAATCAACAGATACTGCTTGACGGGATATGCATTTTTAGTTTATCTGTTTTTATATCAGCAAAATGAGGAATCGCTATGAAAATAATTGAAATAATGAAACAAATAGAAGAATTTGCTCCCTTGGGATTAGCTTTTTCCTGGGATAATTCCGGTTTACAGATAGGTGACATAAACAGTGAAGTGGAAAATGTTTACATAACCTTGGATGTAACGCAAACGGCTGTCCAAAAAGCATTAGAAAATGGATGTCAACTGATTTTAAGCCATCATCCTTTGATTTTCGGTCAGCTTAAAAATATAACAAATCCTCTCTATCTTGAAATTATCAAAAATAACCTTTCCATAATTTCTCTGCATACGAATCTGGATGTTGCTGAAAAAAGTGTAAATCATAGTTTAGCCCAAAAACTTGGTTTGGAAGTAATTGGTTCATTAAGTTCGGAAACAGGGACAACTAACTATATTATAGTGGTTTATTGCCCAATTGAAGATGCGGAAAAAATTATGCAATCAGCTTGGAATGCTGGAGCCGGAAAAAAAGGAAACTATTACAATTGTGCAAACAAACAGAACTCCGAAGGTTATTACAAAGCTGCAAAAAATGCTAAGCCCTATAAAGATAGCGGTGTTAAAGATCATATTGCGGAAACCTGTCTGCAATTTTGTTGTGAGGGGTTTCGCTTAAATGAGGTCTTAGATGCAATTCGTCAAAATCATCCCTATGAAACACCCTTAATTTATCATTATGAGGTTATGAATCCAAATCCGGCTTATGGATTGGGTCTGATTTGTAAATACAACGCCGCAATAAATCTTCAGGACTTGGCTATTTTAGTTAAAGAGCGTTTAAATTGTTCTCAGGTTAAACTCTGGACAGCCAATTGTGAACTATATAAAAATATCAGCAGGATAGCTGTTTGTGGAGGTAGTGGTAGTTCTCTGATTTCAGTTGCCCAAAATTATGCCGATGTTTTTATCACTGGAGATATTTCTTATCACAGTTTTCTGGAGAGTAAAATTCCTCTTATTGATGCGGGACATTTTTACACAGAATATCCCTCTTTACAGTTACTTGCAGATTTTGTTGAGAGATTAAAACTGCACCCTTTTTTAATGCTACAAAATGAACATTTGTATGCACAAAATCTTCTAATTCTCTAAAATAACAGTAACAAGCAAGGTGAGAACAAAATGCAGGAAATAAAGCGTAAACATACACGGCTTATTCATTTAGGAAATATTCCTATAGGTGGAGGTGCACCTGTAAGCATTCAATCAATGCTTTCAGTAAAAACTGCAAACCTGGAAAATGCCATAAAACAAATTCAGGAACTGGAATCCGTTGGTTGTGACATAATTCGTTGTGCCGTTATGGATTTAGATGATGCAAAAGCAATAAAAGAATTGAAAATAATGGCTAAAGCTCCTTTGGTGGCAGATATTCATTTTAATTACCGTTTAGCCCTTGCCGCTATAGAAAATGGTGTTGACGGGCTGCGGATCAATCCTGGTAACATCGGCAAAATTGAAGGTGTTAAAGCCTTAGTTGCTGCAGCCGGAGAAAGAAATATTCCTATCCGTATTGGAGTAAATAGCGGTTCCCTGCCTAAGGATTTACTCCAAAAATATGGAGTTAGCGCAAAATCAATGGTAGAATCGGCTTTACGGCATATAAGAATATTGGAAGAGCTAAATTACTACGAAATTAAGGTCTCTGTGAAGGCATCTTCAATTCCTTTAACATTGGAAAGTTACCGTCTTTTAAGCAATGCCTGTAATTATCCTTTACATCTTGGAGTTACTGAAGCCGGAACTATTTTCCGGGGTTCCATAAAAAGTTCTATTGCTATGGGAATCCTTTTGGAAGAAGGCATCGGAGATACAATTAGAGTTTCTTTAACTGATAATCCCGTTCAGGAAGTGAAAGTTGCCAAAGAAATATTAACTGCTTTGGGCTTACGCAATGGGCTGAATATCATTTCCTGTCCCACTTGTGGAAGAACAGGAATAGACCTGATAAAATTGGCTACGGAAGTGGAAAAGGCACTTGAACCTTATATTAATCATCCTTTAACAATTGCCGTAATGGGTTGTGCTGTTAACGGACCCGGAGAAGCAAAAGAAGCAGATTTTGGCATTGCGGGAGGTATAAAAGAAGGATTAATTTTTGCAGAAGGCAAGGTCTTGAAAAAAGTGCCTGAAACCTCTTTAGTAACAGAACTTGTAGCTTTAGTAAAAGATTATATCAGTAACCATTGAAGATGATTCTTAAAATATTTATTACCTTCTTCAAAATAGGCGCTTTTACAATTGGCGGTGCTTATGCAATGATTCCTTTAATCAGAAGAGAGGTCTGCCAAAAAAATAACTGGCTTACTGAAGATGAATTTCTGGATGGACTTTCTGCTGCTCAAAGTTGTCCGGGACCTATAGCTATCAACCTCAGTATTTATATCGGTTTCCATCTGGCAAAAGGTAAAGGTATGGCAACTGCTGTTTTAGCTACAATTTTGCCCTCATTTATAACTATCCTTATAATAGCTATGCTGTTTCAGCAGTTTGCCGAAGTTACTTTAGTGCAAAAGGCATTTCATTCCTTGCGTCCTGCAGTTGTAGCTTTAATAGCAGTTCCGTTAATTCAGATGAGCAAACAAAGTGGATTAACTCTTTCCAATTGTTGGTTTCCTTTAAGCGTTGCTGTTTTAGTTGGCTTTCTAAAAATAAGTCCTGTGTATTTAATTCTCATCACAATTGCCTTTGCTGTCTATCAGGGATTAAAAAAACAGAAATGATGATTTATTTTGAGCTTTTCCGGACTTTTTTCAAGATTGGGCTTTTCAGTTTTGGAGGCGGATATGCCATTTTGGCAATGATCAATCAGGAGGTTGTGTTAAAAAATGCCTGGCTTACAAATTCCCAATTTATGGATATTGTAGCTATTTCACAAATGACGCCAGGTCCTATAGCAATTAATGCAGCTACTTTTATCGGCTATCAAAAAGGGGGTTTTTTAGGTTCCGTCATTTCTACTTTAGGGGTTATTTTCCCTTCATTGATTGTGATGACGCTGATAACATTAACCTATATCAAACTTAAAAATCAACCCTGGTTCAAGAATATTTTCAGGAAACTGCGTCTTTTATCCTTAGGGTTAATTGCTGCAGCTTTTATAATGATAGCAGGAGATGCCTTTCGTGACCTCTTTTCCGTTTTGGTGTTTACTGCATCTTTTATAGCGAGCTGGAAATTTAAGCTCAATCCTTTCTATCTGCTAATTGGAGCAGCGGTTATAGGAATAGCGTTAGGATAAAAAGAAGAATAGACAGCTACTTATTTACCCTAATATCCCGCAAATCCTTTTCCTCTCCTCCCTATAACCAAATAGCAAGTCAGTGGAATTGGCGGTTTAATCTTTTTCTTTCCAAACCCCCCAAATGTCTTTTGCATATCCTTTTATGGCCTCGTCGGAAGAGAATTTTCCCATATTGGCGATATTAGCTAAGGACATTCTATTCCATTGTTGTTTATCTTTATAACCCTTTACGGCTTCAGCATTAACCCTGATAAAATCAGGTAAATCAGCTATCAGGCAATATTTATCTCCCTGATACAGAAGTAAATCAGTTAGCGGAGAAAACAGTCCTGGATTTAAAGGATTCAGTTCGTCGGAGGCAATAAAATCAAAGATACGCTTGATGTTTTCATTTTGGTGCATCATTTCATAAGGATGGTAACCGCTTTCCTTCAAATTTTTCACTTCGGCAGCTGTCATCCCGAAGAGGAAGAAATTTTCCTCTCCAACTGCATCCCGAATTTCTATATTGGCACCATCCAAAGTTCCGATAGTAAGAGCTCCATTGAGGGCAAATTTCATATTTCCTGTTCCGGAAGCTTCAGTTCCGGCAAGGGATATTTGGCGGGAAATTTCTGCCGGGGGCATAATTCTTTCTGCCAAAGTTACCCGATAATTGGGTAAAAATATAACACTTAAGTAGCGGGAGAGCTCTTTATCCTTTTCAATGTAATCACCGATAGCACAAATAAAACGGATGATTAGTTTGGCAATAAAGTAACCGGGAGCTGCTTTTCCGGCAAAGAAGAAACTTTGAGGATAGGGAGTTTGTCCGTCGCGAATTTGATTTATCAGATGGATAATACCCAAGGCATTCAAAAGCTGGCGTTTATATTCATGAATGCGTTTTGCCTGAAAATCAAAGATAGATTCAGGATTCAGCTTGCGTTTATGCAGGTCTTCATAATACTTGCAGAATGCCAGTTTGTTTTGCCTTTTAACTTCTCCCAGGTCTTCCAGAAAAGTGCTGTCATTCTTATATTTATTCAGTTTTGTAAGTTCTTTCAAGTCCTTTTTCCAGGATGAACCGATTGCCTGGGTAAGCAATTCACATAATTGGGGATTACAAAGCAGCAACCATCTGCGCGGTGTTATGCCATTGGTTTGATTATTGAATTTTTCCTGCCAGAGAGTATAAAAATCTTTAAAAACTAAGTGTTTTAAAATCTCGGTATGCAATTCGGAGACCCCGTTTATACTATGTGAGCCAACTATAGCCAAATTTGCCATACGAATACTTTTTACGGGCTCTTCTTCAATCAAGGAAACCCGCCGAATAAAATCATCATCGTATAAACCTGTAATCCTTAAAGTTGAAAGAAAATGCTCATTGATTTCATAAATAATTTGTAAATGCCGGGGTAACAACTTTTCAAAAAGAAGAACCTGCCATTTTTCCAGCGCTTCAGGCAAAATTGTATGATTCGTAAAAGCTAAACAACTTTGAGTAATTTCCCAGGCAGTTTCCCAGGGCAAGTTTTTTTCATCCCCTAAAATTCTCATCAATTCGGCAACAGCAATAGCTGGATGAGTATCGTTCAGCTGAATAGCAGCTTTTTCAGGAAGTTTGCGTAAATCATTTTCTTTTTTCAGAAACCGGCGTAAAATATCCTGCAGAGTAGCGCTTACAAAAAAATACTCCTGTCGCAAACGCAATTCCTTTCCCTGCATTTTGTTATCATTAGGATAGAGCACTTTGGAAATCATTTCACTATGATTCTTTTCTGCTACTGCCTGCATATAATCACCCTCGTTAAAATATGCCAAGTTAAATTCACGGCTGCTTTTGGCGCTCCATAAGCGTAAAGTATTTACATAGCAGTTTTGAAACCCGGGCACTAAATAGTCATAAGCCATAGCCATCACTGTTTCCTCGGGAAACCACCGCATTTTTTTGCTGCCGTTATCGCCAATTTCTTCTTTCACTATGCCTCCAAAATAAACAGGAAAAAGACGGGCAGGATGTGCAATTTCCCAAACAGAACCATATCGTAACCAGTTATCAGGTGTTTCAACTTGTTCCCCGTTAACAATATGCTGAAAGAAAATGCCATATTCATAGCGAATACCATAACCGTAAGCAGGGATTTTCAAAGTTGCCATAGAATCCAGAAAACAGGCAGCAAGACGACCTAAACCTCCATTTCCCAAACCTGCATCCCATTCCAATTCACTCAGCAGAGAAAGGTCAAAACCCATATCCGTAAGGGCTTTAATACTTTGTTGCTGAATATCAAGATTGAGAATGGCATTGCCTAAAGAGCGACCAATTAAATATTCCAGCGATAAATAATAGACCCTTTTCCGTTGCAATGCATATTCTTGCGGTTGAGTGATAAGCCAACGGTCTAAAAGAATATCCTTCACTGCCGAGGCAAAACTTACATAACAATCATAAGGAGAAGCTGAAAATTCATCTTTACCCAAATCATATTTGAGATGACCTATGAAGCGCTGCACTATTTCTTCAGCAGTGCCCTCTATGCTAAGAGTTGAAAGCTTTTCGCAAAATGCCTTATTCATAATTTTTCCTCCTCTTGCGCCACAGCTTATAAAATAAAAATAAACAATTTAACGGTTTTGGCAAATAGAACTTTGGAGTTGCTAATATATCTTATAATAAGTTGATTAATCAAGTGGAAAAGGGAAATAGTGAAAAGATGAACCCCGGTATAAACCTAAGTGATAAGTTTTAATATCAGTTAGGTATACTTTTTCAGCAAACAAAAAAGCACCTTGACAATTCTTGGAATTGGTTTATATTATTTTTAGTCGGGTGAAGAAATTAAAAATATCTTTCTTGCAAGGTTTTTTCTAAATGCAAACTGAGAGAAGGGAAAATCTCTGGACATATTTTGAATGTTTCTTCACAAAGAAATTGTTTGTTTACCTCAGAAAAAATTCCCTCCCTGGTAATAAACAAAATCTGTAGGCAAATGAAGGAGAGATAATGAGTTATGATAAGGAGTATGAAGCAAAGGAAAAATTTTCCCCTCTTCAAATACACCTAAAGTGTGTTACTTTAATGTTATTTTTTAATCAATTTATTCTATTTGAATTGGCTTTATAACCATAAGGAGGAAAAATGAAAATCCAAATTATCGTCCTTTCTCTATGTATCTTAATGCTTTCTTCTGTGTTAATGGCACAGGAAATGATTCCTACTCCAAACAACAAGAAGGCAATGGAAACCCCTGTCTATAAAAAATTTATACCGAGCGCCCGAACAGTTCCGGAATTTACTTTTACCCGAACTCCTATTTCGTTACTAACTTCTTATTATGATTATATGATAGGAAGTTACAACGGGATGCCGGTTCAAGTGATTCCTGATAATGTGGCAGGCGGTGGATATTTTTTAACCTATCATGGACGTAGAACTGCTACGGGAACCCGTCGTATATTTTATGCTTATCTTGATGCTAATGGTAATGTTATCATAAATAACGAGATTACAATAGAAGTAAGTAATGAAGGATATGGCACCGTGGTAGTAGATCCGGTTTCAGGAAAACCATTTTATGCCTGGCATTGTAATGCTGATACTGATATTGAAAATGAAGTGCAATTTACTGTGGATCAGTTTTATTATGGCATTTACGGATTGTTTTTAGACCCGGAAACGGTTATAGATAATCCGATAACCGTCTCAGCTACAACTGATAATGAATTTATTTGGCCTACTGCTGTAATTGGTCCTTCTCCTTTTCCCAATAAACGAAGAATCTATGTAATTGCCAGAAACTCAGTTACTCATACTTACGGTCCCTCTGAAAATCCTATAATTGCTTATGCTGATTTTGATACTGCCCAAATAGAAATTGGTATTCCTTTTACCTGGTCTTATACCTCCATTCCGGAAATGAATCAATGGAATGTTGATGTTCAGTGGCGTAGACCTTTCCATTCCTTAACAGCAGATAATGCCGGGAACCTTTATTATGCCGGTTTTCATTTTGCTAGGCAAGCCGATGGAACAACCGCTATTATTGAGCCGGATGTAGATGTTTTCAAATGTGGAAATTATGGACAAGGAACCTGGACCAGGATTAGTAGTTGGGGTAATTTACCTTCCTGGAATCCTAATTCCAGTCCTACTGATACAACAGGTTGGTTCAAAAACCCAAGCAATCAACCTTACGGAGATAATGAACTTTCCTGGGAATTGTTTTCTTCTGCTTCGGGTCATTTAAATGCTACTGTTGACGATTTGGGTCGTATTCATTTCCCTGCTGTTTGGAGAATGATTACTAATGATGGTTATTGGTTTCCTGATTTACAATTACCCAAAGAAATTATCTTTGATCCTTCTCTTCCGGAAGATTCTCAGTTCAGAATTAATGATATCTGGCCCCATATAAATTCAACTAACCATATAGATGAGCATTATCAACCTTGGGATAATGAACCACCTTGGGGAGAAGCAGAATTTGTTCAAGACCCGTATACTGGAACTTGGCAGCCAAAAATTTACAAAAGCTGGGAATTTCCTTATTGGGATGATACTGCTCATGATAATGCTATGTTTTTCCATTGCAATAATATGAAAGTTACTGAAGGTAACGGGGAAGGAATGTTAGCAATGGTTTGGCAAAATTGTGCCCGGGCAAAGTGGTATAATGCAGATGGAGATGCCGACTATGCTGCCTGGGCAAATACTCCTGAAATCTGGATTTCCGTCTCTTCAGATAATGGCAATCACTGGAGTGAACCTATCAAACTAAACAACATTGAAACACCTCAATTTGCTGGACTAAAGCCAATGTGGGTTTATCCTGCCAACAAAGTGAAGTATGTAGGAATGCAGGGTAACCGGAAAGTAGGAAAATTGGGCTTAATGTTTTACAATGATTATACCTGGGGTGCTTATGTTCTCAGTCCTGGAGTTGGTACTGTAAATGATGGAGGACAAGTAATGTTTACCGAATTGCAGATTGTTTTTCCTGCGGAAGAACCACCGGAAGATCCTTTTGGACAGCCAATTGTTCTCAGTAGCAGTATGACTGTTATGGCAGGAGTGCTTATTGACGGTCAAACGGCTGCAGCAGGTGATGTAGTAGCTGCCTTTGTTAATGTAAATGAAACTCCTCAATTACGCGGAAAGGAAGCCGTTCAGATTATTAATGGTATTGCGGGTTGTTTGATGCAGGTTTATACTGAAACCAACGGTGAAACTGTTTATTTCAAGGTTTGGGATGCCAGTACCGATCGGGTCTTGAATATTACAGAAACCCTTGCCAGTCAGGTAAATGGAGTAATTGGCAGCTGGCCCGATAATCTTTTCTGGCTAAATGCGGTGTCCACTCAGCCCCAAAATATTTCTTTGAATACTGGTTGGAATATGGTTTCGCTTAATGTGCATCCCAACAGTATGGCAATAACAGATATCTTTTCCGGGATAATGGCTTATGTAGAGATGATTAAATCTCCTGAAGGAGTTTTTATTCCTGGTAATCCCTATAATACTTTAACGCAATTAACAGATGGCAAAGGTGTCTTTGTAAAAGTAAACAGTTCTTGTGTATTATCTGTAACCGGAATACCTGTGGATCTTACAACTCCCATATATTTAAGTGCGGGCTGGAATTTAATTGGTTATATTCTTCCCAATCCTATGAATATCAGCTCTGCTCTAATCAGCTTAGCGGGAAATTATATTCAGGTGAAAGGAGTGGAAGGGGTTTTTGAACCTAATAATCCTTTCAGTACTCTTTCTGTTCTAAGTCCTGGAAGAGCTTACTGGATAAAAATGATATATCCGGGTATTTTGTTTTATGCGTATCCCCTCAAAGAAGAACAAGCTCCCCAGAATATTCTTTCCTGTGCCAAATGGGGAACTCCAATACAAAAGACAAACAGTCAAACGGTCTTATGTTCTTTAGGTAATTTTGCTTCTGTCGGTGATCAACTGGCTGCTTTAGTTAATGGAGAATTAAGAGGATTGGCTGCTCTGATCAGCAATAATGGCATTTTAGGAACTTATATCAATATCTTTACGGATAGCCCGGGTGAAATAATTGAATTCCAACTCCTCAAGAAAAACAGCCAGGAAATTATACAATTACAGCCCAATCTGAGTAGTGAGCCAGGAGAGATAACAGGTGATTATAGCAATGGAATCTATTATACTTTAACTCAAGCTCCCAATCAAACACCGGAAATAGTTACGGGACTTGTTTCTGCCTATCCCAATCCTTTTTCAGCTTCTACTTCCATTACCCTGAATGTAGGTAAAGAAAAACAGCCCGTTCAAATAGAAATATACAATTTACGAGGGCAGAAAATTACTACTCTACTGCAGGATGAACTGGAATCCGGTCAGCATAATATTTTGTGGAACGGCACAGATGAAAACGGTAGAAGAGTTGCCTCCGGTGTCTATTTGTGTAAAATGCATTCTAAAGACAGAACTCAAAGCATAAAACTGATGGTATTAAAATAAATCAGGATGGAATAATGAAACTGAAAATTATTCTTCTCTTACTCCTAATTTTATGCACAGGAGCAATATATGCTGTTGACCCTTGGGGCGAACCGGAAATTTTATCCGGCAGTATGACCGTTATGGCTCAAGTGTTTATAAATGACAGTCCCGCTGCTAATAATGATGTTTTAGCTGCCTTCGTAAATGTAAATGGAACACTACAATTGCGGGGAAAAGCATTTATTCAAGTGTTTGGAGCTTTATCCGGATGCCTTATCCAGATTTATACCGAAACAAATGGCGAGATAATAACTTTCAAAATTTGGGATGAAAGTGCCCAAACTGTATTTAATGCCTCTCAAACCCTATCTTCAGAAGTTAATGGCATCGTTGGCAGCTATCCTAATAATTTGTATCAAATAACTGCTGGACAAATTTTAGTTACCGATCCTTGGGGTGAACCTGTAGTTTTAACTGGAAGTATGACAGTTATGGCAAAAATTAGTATTTCCGGATTACCTGCTACCGGAGATGATATTTTGTCTGCTTTTGTTACCGTTGATGGTGTAGAACAATTAAGGGGAAAGGGAAATATCTCTATTATAAATGGAACACCAGGTTGTTTGCTCCAGGTCTATACTGAAGTGAATGGAGAAATCATATCCTTCAAAGTATGGGATTATAGTGAACAACAAATACTTGGGTCTATTCCCACTGTCATAAGTGAAGTTAACGGAATAATCGGTTCCTGGCCCAATAATTTATTTCCGATTTATGCAGGTTCTATTCAAACTGCTGCTACTCCTACATTTTTCCCCCTAGGCGGAACCTATCAAACAGCCCAGGATGTAACTATCACTTGTGCTACACCAGGAGCTCAAATTCGCTATACCCTTAATGGAACAGACCCTACAGAAGCATCTTCTCTCTATTATAATCCTCTTCATCTGAATTTGAATAGCACCACCGAAATCCGAGCTAAAGCATTTAAAGAGTATTGGTTACCCAGTAATATTGCGAGTGAAACCTATATCATCACAGGAACAGTTCCAGCTCCTGTTTTTTATCCTCCTGCAGGTTCCTATCTTAATGCAGTGGATGTTAACATCATTTGTTTTCTGGCGGGAGCAGCAATTCACTACACTCTGGATGGAACCGAACCCGATGAGAATTCAATTCTCTATGCAACTCCGGTGAATATAACTCAGGATACATTACTTAAAGCTAAGGCATATAAAACTGACTGGCTACCCAGTTTGACAACTTCTGCCTATTATGAGATCTCTACTGCTATTGAGGATGATTTGAATACACCTCTTGTAACCGGTATTCAAAATGTTTATCCCAATCCTTTTACCGGTAGCACTACTATAGAGCTTACTATTAAAGATAATCCCCAAAACTATAAACTGTCAATTTACAATATTAAAGGAGAAATGGTTTATCAAGCAAGCGGATATGCCAAAGGAAGCATTAGCCGGAATTGGGACGGTAAAGATAACAAAGGCAATAAATTATCTGCCGGAGTTTATCTTCTATCTTTTCAAGTTGATTCCAGTAATTATACCCGCAAGCTGATCTTAAAATAAATTGGAAGAGGTGGTTGACGGGGACATCAACCTTCCGTTTTTTGGGGTTGACAGGGACGTCAACCTTCCGGAAGAACGATGTCCTCGTCGTTCATAATTGACAAGGCATTTTCGTTACAAAAAAAATATCAGTAAGGAAATAAAGCGAAAGTAGTGGTTGACGGGGACGTCAACCTTCCGGAAAAAGTGGTTGACGAGGACATCAACCATCCTGTGGTCTCATCCCTCTAAACCTTCTCAACCCTCTCAACCATTATTCCCCTCCCTTATAATCCTAATCAGTGTAATCATTTAAATCTGTGAGAGCTTATTTTTCTAAGGCATTCCCATAAAAAAACGATGTGGATAAGTCAATTATTGGGCAGAAAACTATTATAATAATTTGAAATAAAAGACATTACAAAAATGGCGGTCTCACAATTACGGGATCAATTAAACATTAGGAGACCACCATATTAGTAATACAGAATGAAACCACCGAATTCGTGAAAGAAAAATTGTCAAGTTTCTATAAAAAAATGAGTTGGAATTTACATCAATATTTTGGACTCAACTCAGACACCGCTTTTCGCCCTATATTGAGAGCATAAATCAAGTGTTAATCTAACCTTAATCAAGCGTTAATAATAAACGCTTGATTAAGGTATGATAAACGCTAGATTAATAGCTTTAGGAAAGGAGGATAGGAGACAGCAATAGTATATTTTGTTTTATCTTACAATTGCCAGGCATTCCCCCAAAAAAAATGCTGTGGATAAGTTTTAACACACTGTTGTATAGTTAGATATGTTATTAAAAATATTAATGCTCTCATTGCTTTAGCATTGTTTTTCAGCTATATAGCTAAAAAGTATATTGCCAAATTCGCTGTTGGATTCCCTGAAATATAAAAAAAAAGAAGATATTTCTATGTCTAAAGAATTCATATACTACAGAATAGCTGAAGTTATTTCAGTATGCATTAACTTTATTATCCGGTATAAACGAAAATTAAGCTTAGCAGAATGTAACAACCAGTATCAAATGAAAATAATGCTCCTGCAAAAAAATATGGGAATGCCAATCCTGATTTGATGTTGAGAGATGAGTATTGACAAAATGCAGCACTACAGAAATTGGTTTTATTATTCAATGTAAAGAAAATATTAAAGTTAATTAAGCACAGGAGAAGAGAAATGAAGACCTATAGAGACCTTGATATATGGAAGAAAGGTATGCACTTAGCAGCAAATGTTTATGAATTAGCTAAAGAGCTGCCGGAAGAAGAAAAATTCGGTTTAGCTCAGGATATTGCACAAACAGCTGTTTCTATTACTTCCAATATAGCAAATGGAGCAGAAACCGAAAATGATAAAGAATATAAGATTTTTATGGATATTGTTTCAGGTAAACTGGCAAGATTAGAGGCACAAATAGAAATAGCCAAAAGATTAGGTTATCTTAATGAAGATAAAACAAATAATGTTTTTAAGCAGATAAATTTAATTCGGTCTCAGCTTTCCGGTCTCAAAAAAGATCTGAAAACCGATGCGGTAACTAACTAACTTGCAAATCTCTATTCTAATGACTTCAGAACTTCCGCACTCTGGTATTACGACACTATAAACCTTAAAAAAACAATGAGAAAATATATCGTTTCCATCGTGGGTCGTCCTAATGTAGGAAAATCCACACTTTTTAATCGCTTATGCCGTAAGCGTTCAGCTATAGTTGATTTTGAAGCAGGAATTACCCGAGACCGTAAATATGAAGATGTGGAATGGAACGGCAAGATATTTAAACTGGTAGATACAGGTGGTATTGTTTTTAACAGCACTGAAACCATAGAAAAAATGGTTCAGCATCAGGTAATGTTAGCAATTGAAGAAAGTGATTTAATTTTATTTATGGTGGATGCTCAAACCGGCACCACAGATATTGACAAGGAAATTGCTAAAATACTTTATCCGCATAAAGATAAGGTTATGCTGGTTGCCAATAAAGCTGATAATGAAAAATACGAATGGGAGGTTTATGATTTCCTGCAGCTTGGTTTTGGTGATGCTATTCCTATTTCCGCTTCCCAGGGACGTAATACAGGTGATTTTTTAGATGCTGTAATGGAACTCATTCCTGGAACACAATCCATTTTTCAACTTGAGGAAAAATCGTCTGCTACACGCATTGCTGTTGTCGGAAAACCCAATGTAGGCAAAAGTTCTATTGTGAATTTGCTTTTAGGTAATCCGAAATTGATTGTAACTGAAATTCCAGGAACTACCAGAGATTCTATAGACAGTCCTTTCCGCTATCATAATAAGGATTATATTTTAATTGATACGGCAGGACTGAGAAGAAAAACCAGAGTTAATTATGGAGTGGAATATTTTTCTACTTTAAGAACAATTGAATCTATAGACAGATGTGACATTGTAGTTTTAGTTCTCACTGCAGATGAAGAAATTAGCGTTCAGGATATGAAAATTGCCAGTTATGCTAAACGCAAAATGAAAGAAATTATGGTTGTCTATAATAAATGGGATTTAATAGAAAAAGAAACCAATACTATCAATAAGTATCTGAAGGAATTGCATTTCCAGATGCCCTTTCTGCAATTTGCCCCCGTCCTTTTTATTTCTGCAAAAACCACTCAACGCATCCATAAAATTATGGAAACAGTAGCTAAAATTGAAGAGGAAAGCGAAAAACGGATTTCTACTTCGGAACTTAATCGTTTTATGGAAACAGTTATTATGCACAGACCACCTACTCATCCCAGTGGAAAACATATAAAAATATACTATATAACACAGGCAGCTGTGAAACCACCTACCTTTATATTCTTTTGTAATACTCCTTCTCTAATAACGGAAAATTATCGTCGTTATCTTCATAATCAATTGCGTGAAATGTTCAAATTTGAAGGAGTTAGTATCAAACTCATTTTTAAGGGACGCAAAAAAGACGAGGTTAACATTGAGCTTCAGTAATTTTCTGCCCTGGATTATGTTACTTTTTGCCTATCTTTGGGGAAGTATTCCTGTAGGTTTAATCGCCGGTAAGATATTTTACCACAAAGATATTCGTAACGAAGGCAGTGGCAATATAGGTGCTACTAATGCTTTAAGAACTTTTGGAACTGTTACCGGACTGATTGTTTTACTGTTAGATATGACAAAAGGTTTTATACCTGTTATCTTAGCTATATCACTTCTGGAAAAGGGAAGTCCTTTTATAGCTTTAACTGCATTATTTGTAATTTTAGGACATATCTTTCCGCTATATTTAAGTTTTAAAGGGGGTAAAGGTGTTGCTACTGCGGCTGGAGCTTTTTTAGCCCTGACACCTTTAAGTTTGCTGACCGCCTTGCTGACTTTTATAATAGTTGTAGCTGTTTTCCGCTATGTATCTGTAGCTTCTATTTGTGCTGCATTAGTTTTTCAATTGCACTGTTTTGGTTTATTACTAAAAGCCGGAAGTGCAGATTATGCCACTTTGCTTTTGGTAACGATTGTGGTTTTGATGATTATAGCCAAACACAAAAGTAATCTGGAACGCCTGCTAAACAAGACAGAACCCAAACTGAAATTTACGAAAAAAGGAAATTAAACAAAAAATGTGTGGAATAATTGGCGTTTTCGGAAACGATAACGCTGCTCGTCTTGCTGCTGTAGGACTTTTTGCAGAACAACATAGAGGACAGGAAAGTTGTGGAATGGCAGTTAGTGATGGTTTGCTTATTCGTTTACACAAAAAGATGGGTTTAGTGAAAGAGGTTTTTTATGAGGAACAGCTTAATGCACTTCCCGGAAAAATAGCTATCGGCCATGTGCGTTATCCTACAAAAGGCAGTGCCACGGAATTTAACACTCAACCCCATTTAGTAGAAACCCTTTCGGGACCTTGTTATGCTCTTGCTTCTAATGGTGATATTGTCAACTATGCTCAAGTGCGAAAAATGCTGGAAAATGAGAAGGTCTATTTTAAAAGTGACAACGATGGCGAACTGCTGGTTAAATATATTACCTACCGTATATTACACTACAAAGAAAACATCGGAGATGCTATCCGAAATTTGATGAGGGATATTAAAGGTGCCTATTCCAGTGTTCTCTGCACTCCTACAGAACTTTATATGTTTCGTGATCCTTATAGTATCAGACCTATGATTTGGGGTAAAACACCAGAAGGAACTGTAATAGTTGCTTCCGAAAGTTGTGCTTTGGATACTTTGGGTGTGCAGAATAGAAAAGAAGTTCCTCCAGCTGGAATTATTAAAGTAAGTGAAGGCACAACAGAGGTCTTAAATAATGATCCCAATCTCTATCGGGAAGGTAATTGCGAAAAACACTGTATCTTTGAACAGATATATTTTTCTCGTCCCGATAGTTTCCACTTTGGGGAAAATGTTTATGCCGTGAGGGAAAAGATTGGTGCCGCTTTAGCTCTGCAAGATGAAGGACTAAATCCTGATTTGGTAGTTCCCGTTCCTGATTCATCCAATTTCATCGGTTTGGGTTATGCCAATCAAAATGGCATCCCTCTTTCTTTGGGCTTAATTCGTAATCACTATATAGGTAGAACTTTTATCAGACCGGAACAGGCAATCCGAGATGAAAGCGTGCGCCAGAAATTTAATGTTCTCCCTAATTTCTTTACCGGAAAAAGAATTGTGCTGATTGATGATAGTATCGTGCGCGGAACAACAATTCGTAAAATCGTGAAATTAATTAAAGATGCAGGTGCAACAGAAATTCACTTAAGAATTGGCAGTCCCCAAATTAAACACAGTTGCTATTATGGAATTGATACTCCCACCACCCAGGAATTGGTTGCCAACCGTAGAACCCTTGAAGAAATTCGTGAAATTACAGGTGTTGATACATTAAATCATTTAGCTTTAAGTGATCTGCAAAACTGTGTGCAATGCCCGGAAAATTATTGTTATGCCTGTTTTGATGGTAATTATCCTCTAGGAGTTCCTGATGTCTACAAATAAGCCTGGAAGGTTGATGTCCCCGTCAACCATAAATACCGGATGGTTGATGTCCCCGTCAACCCCTTCTAACTATTTATTCTGTTATTCAGAAGTTAATGGTAATGAAAACAATGAACGACAGAGATGTCGTTCTTCCGATTTTTTGGAACGACAGGGATGTCGTTCTTCCGGTTTTTGGGAACGACAGGGATGTCGTTCTTCCGGAGGTGTTATTGATGTATACAATTAAACCTGAAAAGCTTGAAGAAATTCTGAAGAGTTTCCAAAATCGTCGGATTATTGTTCTTGGCGATATTATGCTGGATGAATATCTTTGGGGAAAAGTTCAACGCATTTCACCGGAAGCACCTGTTCCTATTATAGAAGTAAATTCAACTGATTACCGTTTGGGAGGAGCTGCCAATGTAGCTATGAATCTCAGTGCGCTGAATGCTAAAGTTGATTTAGTTGGCGTTTGCGGAAAAGACGCACAGGCAGAAATTATCATTGAACTGCTGAAAAAAAGAGAAATGTCTGCTGCAGGAATATTCTTTGATCCTTCCCGACCTACTACTTTAAAAACCAGAATTGGTTCAGTAAGCCAACAAATAGTGCGTTTAGATAGAGAAGATGTTACGGAAATAGATACCAATATCCGGAAGCAAATATTTAACTATCTGGCTAAAATTATGCCGCTGTGCGATGCCCTTTTAATTGAGGACTACAATAAGGGTCTGTTGAGTTTTAATTTGATAACTGATGTGTTACAACTGGCATTGAAATATAAAAAAATGGTGGCTGTTGACCCTAAATACTTAAATTTTAGCTCTTACGGAGGTGTGGAAATCTTCAAACCAAATTTTCGTGAACTGGAAAGCTATTTGGGTAGTAAATTTACTGATCAGGATGACTTTGAAAGGTCTGCAGAAGAATTGCGGCAAAGAATGAGCATTAAACATTTAGTAGTAACCAAAGGCAGTGAAGGGATGTATCTTTTTTCTGAAAACAAGCCGGTTAAGCATCTTCCTAGTTTTGCGCGTGAGGTTTTTGATGTTTCCGGTGCAGGGGATACTGTTATCAGTGCTTTAACTTTGGCTTACCTTTATAATCGGCAGATTGAAACGGCTGCCTTAATTGCCAATCATTCTGCTGCTGTAGCAGTAGCCAAAAAAGGAACTGTCAGCGTTACAATTGAAGAAATTTGGGAAAGTTTCAATGCTCCAAACTAAAATTATACCTTTCACTGAAATTGCAGAATTAAGCCAAAAACTACATCAGCAAGGGAAAAAGATTGTTTTTACCAATGGCTGTTTTGATATTTTGCATTGTGGGCATATTCTTTATCTGGAAAAGGCAAAGGCATTGGGTGATGTTCTAATTGTAGGACTGAATAGCGATGTTTCGGTAAAACGGCTAAAGGGAAATAAGCGGCCTATTGTTTCGGAAAAGGAAAGAGTTTTGGTTGTTGCTGGATTGGAAAGTGTCGATTATGTTTGTATTTTTGAACAGGATACACCTTATGAACTGATAGACCTTATTCAACCTGATGTTTTGGTTAAAGGAGGGGATTGGTCTATTGACAAAATTGTAGGTGCTGATATTGTGCAAAAAAAAGGTGGCAAAGTCCTCTCCTTGAATTATGAACAGGGCTTTAGCACCACGAACATTATTGAGCGAATAAAACAGGATAAATAAAATGCAGGAAGAAATAATTGAAGATAGCGGTATTGTTAAAAAGGTGGAAGGAAACATTGTTACAGTGGAAATTGAACGCAGTATCGGATGCAACAGTTGTAAAATGCAGGGCTTATGTTTCAAAAAAAGGGAGCCGACAGAATTTGAAATAGTTACTCATATCCCGTTACAAGTGAATGATAGAGTGCAATTGGATATATCACCCTTAGGGAGAACTATGGCTTCGTTATTGATTTTTGGAGTACCTTTACTGTTTTTGTTTTCGGGCTTTTTAATTGCTGCTATGTGGTTAACCGAAATTGTTTCCATTTTAATTGGTTTTATTGCTATGGCGCTTTCCTTCAAGATAATCCGGTTCATAGATAAAAAATATGGCAAGCAGTTAAAAATACGCATTGAGAGGAAACTTTGAAAATAAAATTGAATGAAATGGTTTTTTATGGCTTCCATGGCATAAATGCAGAGGAACGTTCTTTGGGACAACGGTTCGTAGTTAGTGTGATTCTTCAAACCAATCCGACTATAGATAAAACTATTCGCCGTTTGGAAGATACTATTGATTACACTAAGGTCTATGCTGAAATAAAGGAAATTATGGAAAGCCGGCAATTTTATCTGCTTGAAAATTGTGCCAATACTATTGCTGATAAAATACTGGCTGATTTTCCTTTGCTGGAAAAGCTTACTATCTGTATTCAAAAGCCCTCAGTTCCTATTCCAGGGAGTTTAAAATCGGTGGAAGTTATTTTAAGCAGAACCAGAAATAATCAGAAGGATAACTCAGCTCAATGATTTATTATTTATGCCTTGGTTCCAATCTGAATAATCCTGTTAAACAGATTGAAATTGCCATTCAGCGTTTGGAAAATGACCCTGGAATAAAAATACTCCGCAGTTCTAAAAGAATTATTACCGAGCCCTACGGAATAATTAATCAACCAGATTTTCTAAATCAGGTTCTGGAAGTGGAAAGCAGTTATCAGCCCCAGGAATTGATGGAAAGATTGCTAAATATTGAAAAAGCAATGGGTCGGGTAAGAAGGATAAAATGGGAACCGCGTATTATTGATATAGATATTCTTTTGGCTGGAGACCTTGTTTTGGACAGCAGAATAACTCCATTGGAAAAGCCCTCTCCCGAAGTTATTATTCCCCATCCCGATTTACATAATCGTGAATTTGCCTTGCATTTGCTGAATGAACTGATTCCCGATACTAAACATCCTGTGATGCATAAAACGATTTATGAATTATATTATAGTATAGTAGCCGAGGAGGAAAATTATGAATAATTTGGCAGGAATTATTCTTGCGGCAGGAAAAGGGACGCGTATGAAATCCGAAAGAGCTAAAGTAACTTTACCGCTTGCCGATAAACCAATGATTCAAAGAGTAGTGGAAACAGCTTTATCTGCTAATTGTCAAAAAATATATATAGTCGTTGGCTATATGAAAAATAATGTTATTTCTGCAGTTGAGGATAACGAAAAAATTGACTTTGTAGAACAGGAAGAACAACTGGGAACTGGTCATGCAGTAATGATTACAGAACCATTATTCACTGATCCCGAACAGGATGTTCTGATTTTATGTGGAGATGTTCCTCTGCTTACTTCCCAAACTCTTATCCGGATTTATGAAAAACATAAAAATTCTGCAGCTGCCTGCACAGTTTTGACTGCCTTGTTGGAAGACGCGGGAAAATATGGACGCATCTTAAGAGATACATCAGGTAAAATTTGCGGTATCAAAGAATACAAAGATGCCAGCGAAGAACAAAGAAAAATTAAGGAATGGAACACGGGCATCTATTGTTTTCGGGCAATAGATTTATTTAGCGCTATTAAACAAACCTCCAATCAGAATCAGCAGGGTGAATATTATCTTACCGATACTATAGAAGTTCTTTATAAACAAGGCAAGACCATTTCCAATGTAATTCTGGAGGATTTAATGGAGGTTTCAGGAGTAAATTCACAGGAAGAATTGGCCGCCCTGGAAGATATTTATATTGACCGTATCCGGAAAAAATGGTTAAATAGCGGAGTGGTAATACACAATCCAAATAGTGTTTATATCGGAGATGAAGTTATAATTGAACCGGATGTGGAAATTCACCAAAATACAGTTATTAAAGGCAAAAGCACTTTGGAACAGGGTTGTGTGATTGGTCCCTCCTGTTATTTGGAACATAGTACTGTTTCCCTTGATTCCGTCCTCCAAGGTCATAACATTTTAGTAAATGCTATTATTCCGGAACACCATATTTTGGATTTCGGTTCACATATAATTGAAGAGATACAGTATGAATAATAAAAGCAAAGATGTGCATCATTATCTCTATTCACCCTGGCGATTAGATTATATTTCAGGTGAAAAACCGGATGAATGTATAATGTGCCGTTTTCAAAATCCAGGTAACGATAAAGAAAACCTGATTTTACACCGGGCAAAGAATTGCTATGTGATGCTGAATCGTTATCCTTACAATAACGGTCACTTAATGATTATTCCTTATCAACATTGTGGAACTTTAACGGAACTGGAGGAAGAAACCTGGCTGGAAATGGCTAAACTTGTAAGAAACACCGAAACAATTCTGAATAAGGTTTATAACTGTGATGGCATAAATATTGGCATCAATCTTGGTTGTGCTGCCGGAGCTGGAATTGCTGAACACTTACATATTCATATAGTTCCACGCTGGGTTGGTGACAGTAATTTTATGAGTGTGATAGGTGGAGAAAGAGTAATTCCGGAATCCTTTGCTTCAGCTTATAACAAACTAGCACCTGAATTTGCCAAACTTATAAAAAATTAAGAGGTTACCGGTTGAATTTGACAAACAACCCGCCTGACAATATGTTGACCACAAAAAGAAAGATTTGGTTGCCTATAACTCTGGTTATTATTGCTATTGTGGCAGTTGTGCTTTTTTTTGTCTGGAAAAGAGACAGTGCAGAAAGCAAATCTGTATATGGCGAAGAACAACTTCCGGCAATAAAAGTAATAGTAACAAACGGTTGTGGTTATGAACACTTGGCTGCAGATTTTGCTTTTGCTCTTAAGGATAAAAATATAGAAGTGGTTGGTTTATCAGAAACCACCAAGCCAATATATGATAAGACAATAATTGTTATTCGCAAAGGCGACAGTGAAGATTTGGAAAGGTTGATGAAAATGACCGGAATTCAGAGATGGACAAGTGCTTACAATGAATATTTCAGTGCTGATTTTGAAATCATAGTCGGGAGGGACTATGAACAGTATATGGCAAATTGAAGGGAGGAAATATTGGCGAACAATATGAGCTTGGAAGTAATTATTAGCTGGCTGAAAGAGAAGAAAGCAGAAAATATAAGCATTTATAATGTTCAAGAAAAATGTGATTATACAGATATCGTAATTGTCTGTGAAGGTAGTGCCGATGTGCATAATAAAGCTATTGCCAATTATATTCTGGAAATGGCAAAAAAGAATAACCTGCATATTTTAAGTAAGGAAGGTATTGATTATGGACATTGGGTTCTGCTTGATATTGGGGACTTGATTGTGCATATTTTTTTATCCGAAACAAGGAATTATTATAATATAGATGAGCTTCTGGCAAAAACAGTTAGGAGACCTGTGCAAGAGAATGAAAGATGATTAAAGAACTTTTACATCAGAATATAGTTGAATCATTGGAAAATCTGAAACTCAGCCACGAAAAGGAATTTACTATAGAAATTCCTAACAACACTGAGTTTGGAGATTATTCTACCAATGCGGCTTTGGTTTTAGGTAAAGAAAACAAATTGAACCCAAAGCAATTGGCAGAAAAGATTGTGAAAGAACTGAAAAAGAATAAGGCATACAAAAAGTTGGAAATTGCCGGACCTGGTTTTATAAACTTCTTTCTTTCCCCCTCCCTGTTTCAGCAGGTCTTTTGGGAGATTTATAAAAGTGAGGACTATGGTAAAAGTGATTTCGGCAATCAGGAAAAAGTCCTGTTGGAATTTGTCAGCGCCAATCCTACCGGTCCTTTAAATATAGTTAGTGCCAGGGCTGCGGCTTTCGGAGATACTCTATATAGAATAATGAAATATGTAGGTTATGCTCCAGCAAGAGAATTTTATATTAACGATGCAGGAAACCAGGTTGATATTTTGGCTGAATCATTAGAATTGCGTTTACGAGAAATTCATGGCGAGAAAATAGGTGAATTTCCTTATGAGGCATATCATGGAGAGTATGTTAAACATTTGGCTCACCGTTTGAATGCTTTAGAAGGAACAAGAGTTTTTATGTTGCCAGAAAAAGATCGTTTAGAACATTTGAAGGAATTTGCCCTTTCCGAGCTATTGGAAATGCAAAGAAATTCCCTGGAAAAATTTGGTGTTGTTTTTGAGGGCTGGGTTTCAGAAAAGACATTGCGCGCCGAAGGAGTTGTAGAAGAAGTCCTTTCCTATTTAACAGAAGCCGATTGTACCTATGAAAAAGATGATGCTATCTGGTTTAACAGCACAAAATATGGAGACGATAAAGACAGAGTCCTAATGAAATCAGATGGTTCAATTACCTATTTTGTTCCTGATGTTGCTTATCATTTAACTAAAATCCAGCGCGGTTTCACTAAATTAATAGATATCTTCGGTCCTGATCATCATGGTTATGTTCCGCGTATCAGAGCTGCCTTTCGTGCTTTGAACTATGATGATTCCATTTTGGAGTTCATTTTCCTCCAGCAGGTTAATATCTTTGAAAGCGGCGAAAGAATTAAAATGAGTAAACGAGCTGGTAAAATTGTTACTATGGATGACCTTATAAGTGTTGTAGGAAAAGATGCTGCCCGCTTTTTTTTCATAGCCCGAAAAGCGAATGCGCATCTTAATTTTGATTTGGACCTCGCCTTACAGAAAAATAATGAAAACCCTGTTTATTACTGTCAATATGCCCACGCTCGTATTTGTAGTATTATCAAAAAAGCACGCGGTGAAAAGATTTACCCTAAACATTTCAAAAAAGAGATGGTAAAAAAGCTGATTAAACCAGAAGAATTGACATTGATTCAAAAAATGGCTGATTTGCCTGAATTGCTAATCCTGATTGCTGTGCACCGTGAACCGCATCGCTTAACTACTTACATTGAAGAGCTTGCGTCTTTACTGCATCATTATTATGAAAAGTACCAAATCGTAAATGTTAAAAATCCTGCTCTTTCTCAAGCACGATTGATGTTATTATATACGGTTAGAAAAGTTATGCAAATCTGCTTTGAATTGATGGGTATCAGTGCTCCTGAAACAATGTAAAAAATCAAAGCGAAAATAATGGATAATGCTTTTTGCATCCGTTTATCCTGTAGGGATGATTATGCTGCTATAGAGGAAATAGAACAGCAGGTATTTTCCAATCCCTGGCCACCCGAAGCATTTTCCAGTATGCTTTTTCCTTGGGCTTTTACTTTGCTTTATGGTAATGAAGTTATCGGTTACATCTTTTATAGCGGTGTGCAAGAGGAAATGGTGATCGTCAATTTTGCTGTTAAACCTGAATTTCAAGGTAAAGGATTAGGAGAATATTTGCTCACAGAAACGATGCGAATTATGATTAAAAATGGCGTTCATCGTTTTTATCTGGATGTGAGGTTATCCAATCATAGAGCGCGTCGTCTTTATGAAAAAGTAGGATTTTATGAGATTGGAATCCGTAAAAAATATTACAACAATCCCGATGAGGATGCTATAGTTATGGGAATAGAATTCAATGACTTACGAATATGACTATTTAGTTATCGGCAGTGGTATTGCCGGTTTAATTTATGCTCTGCAGGTTTCCAAATATGGAAAAGTAGCAGTAGTAACCAAAAGTTCATTAAATGACTGCAATACAGACCATGCTCAAGGGGGAATTGCTGCTGCCATAGATTCTCTGGATTCCTTTGAAGCACATATTGAAGATACCTATCAGGCAGGAGCAGGATTGGGTAAGCGTCAGGTTATCACAGAAGTAATTTCTTCAGGACCCAAACTGATTCAATATCTTATAGATTTAGGCACGGATTTTACTCGTCGTGATCCCAATTACGATATCTGCCTAGAAAATCTTTCCCTTACGATGGAAGGAGGCCACACTCGCAGAAGAATTGCTTATGCAGCTGATTCTACAGGCCATCAAATTATGGAAGCATTAATTACAAGGTGCCAAAAAAATCCCAATATTAAAATCTATGAATATAATATCGCTATAGACCTCATCACTCAACACCATGTTGTTCAGGACGAAGGTTTTATTCCCGGAATTTCCTGCTGGGGTGCTTATGTTTTAGATATTATAGAGAACCGGGTAGATATTTTTAAAGCCCGCAAAACAATGATGGCTACAGGGGGTGCAGCTCAAATATATTCACCGGATACTAATCCCAAAGTAGCAACAGGTGATGGAATGGCTATGGCTCGTTTGGCAGGAGCACGTTTAGCGAATATGGAATTTGTCCAATTTCATCCTACTGCTTTCTGGAGTCCGGATGGAGATACCTTTTTAATCAGTGAATCATTAAGAGGAGAAGGAGCTGTTTTAAAATTAACAGACGGCAGTACTTTTATGGAAAAATACCATCCTCAGGGAAATTTAGCTCCCAGGGATATTGTTTCCCGGGCTATAGATAGTGAACTGAAAAAAAGAGGAGAAAAATTCTGTTATCTGGATGCTACTAATGTGCCAGCAGAACAATTATTACGCCATTTTCCTTCTATCAATAATATGTTGAAAACCAGAGGTATTGACTTTACCAAAGAACCAATACCTGTAGCTCCGGCAGCTCATTATTTCTGTGGAGGAGTTCTTTCTACTATTGAGGGCATCACCGATATCCATAATTTATTTGTTGCCGGAGAAGTTGCCTGTAGTGGTTTACATGGAGCTAACCGTTTGGCATCTAACTCTTTACTGGAAGCTTTGGTTATGGCTTATAAAGCGGGAAATCATCCTTCCAACCTGGATGAAGTTCAGTTTCCCTGTATTCCGGAATGGAAAGTGATTGATGAATTCAACGAAAACGAATGGGTTGTAATAAGTCATAACCGCGAAATTATAGGAACTATTATGCAGGGTTATGCAGGTATTAGAAGAAGCCGACGGTTACTAAAATATGCTCTTTCCCGTCTGGAAAACATTTATAACGAAATTAATAACTTCTATCAGCATAATGCAGTCCGCAAAGAAGTAGTGGAAACACGAAATATGGCTATAATTGCCATCGCTGTAGTAAAAAGTGCTTTAATGCGTAAAGAAAGCCGCGGTGCTCATTTTCTGGTGGATAATCCTGAACGCGATGATGAACATTATAAACATGACACAATTATTTAATGGAGCTTTTTTGCATCGTGAGAATAATCACTGCGTAAGTTCTCACTGTGAAAATCTCACTCCGGAGGTTTCACTTTCAAGTAAAGGTCTATTTATAACCTTTGAAGGAATTGAAGGCAGCGGAAAAACAACGCAGATCATAATGCTTGTAGAAGTGTTAAAAGCTAAAAGCATTCCTTATATTACTACTCGTGAGCCGGGTGGAACAAAAATATCTGAAGCCATCCGTGATTTGCTGCTCAACCCTGAGTTTAAGGAAATGAAACCGGAAACAGAGCTGCTGCTTTACTGTGCCAGCAGAGCACAACATACTGCAGAATTGATTCTTCCTGCACTTGCAGAAGGAAAAATAGTGATCAGTGATCGTTATTTTGATTCCACTTATGCCTATCAAGGAGCTGCCAGAGAGCTTGATGAAGAACTAATTAATGTTCTAACTAGGTTTTCTACTTATGGTAGAAATCCTGATCTTACTTTTCTTTTAGACCTTCCGGTGGAAGTTGGACTTGCTAGAATTAAAAATCGCAGCTTAGACCGCCTGGAACAGGAAACCCTCAGTTTTCACGAAAAAGTGCGGAATCAATTTTTATCTATTGCCAATAAATACCCTTCCAGATATATTGTTCTTAATGGAGAAAGCCAACCGGAAATTATTCACCGTCAGATTCTCTCCACTCTGCAACCCTTTATAGGAGAATAAAATGAATAGACCTAAGCAGAAACTTGCTCTGATCTCAATAATCAGTATCTGGGTGCTAAGTGCCTTACTACTTGTTGTAGCAACCAATGCTTATGCCCAAAACCGTCCGCAAAGCACAAATTTATATTCTCAGGTGCAGCTTTTCAGTGAGGTTCTTTACAAACTAAAGCAATATTATGTAACTGATTTGAATGATGAAGAACTTATTAAAGCTGCTATTGAGGGTATGCTTAGTTCCACTGATCCTCATACTTCATATTTTACTCCTGAAGAATTTAAAGAATTTACTACTTCTACAAAAGGTTCCTTTGGCGGTTTAGGTATCCAAATAGATAAAATAGGGAACTATATAACCGTAGTTTCCCCCATCGAAGGAACTCCTGCTTATAGAATGGGAATTACTGCCGGCGATAAAATTATCAAAGTGGATGATATTTCCGTAGTTGGCTTTTCTACAGATGAGGCAATTAAAAGAATGCGTGGTGATGTAGGCACCAAAGTTAAAATTACTATCAGTCGTCCCGGTTTACCTGAACCCATAGATTTTGAAATTATCCGTGAGACCATTAAAATAAAGAGCATTCCTTATAGTTTCAAACTTGATAATGGTGTCGGTTACATTCGCATCACTCAATTTAATGAAAATACTGTAACCGAGCTAAGAGCCGCTCTTGATAACCTGGAAAAACAAAATGTCAAGGGCTTGATTATAGACCTGCGTTGGAATCCGGGAGGACTTTTAGACCAGGCAGTGGATACAGTTAATGAATTTATCGGGAAAAACCGTTTAGTGGTAGAAACCAAAGGCAGAACTGAAAACAAGCAACTCTATACCAGATTTGATGTTAAAGAAAGAAACTATCCTATTATCGTTCTTGTAAATGAAGCTTCTGCATCCGCATCGGAAATTTTTGCCGGCAGCTTACAAGATTGGGATAAGGGCTTAGTTATGGGCAAAAATACTTTCGGGAAAGGCAGTGTGCAACAGCTTATTCCTCTTTCCAACGGCAATGGAATTAAAATTACTACTGCCTATTATTACATCAAAAGTGGACGCTGTATTCATAAAATGAGTAATGACAAACTACTTACAGGCAAAGATGTTAGCGAAGAAGACCTGAAAAAAGAAACCGAAACCAACCTCCAGCAGGTCTATTATACTGCCAATAACCGTAAGGTCTACGGAGGAGGAGGAATTCAACCTGATATTACAGTAGAAAGCGATTTCCTCACTCTTTTCGGAGTGGAATTACGCCGTAAAAATGTATTCTTCAATTTTGCTGTGGACTATTTAGTGCAGCATAACCACCAGTTTGATATCAATACCGAAATTGATAACAGAATTATGAACGAATTCTTGGCTTATGTATCTAAAAACGATATTAAATACTCTCAAGCTGATGTGGATAGCGCCAATAGTTTTATCCGCACTTCTATTAAAAGTGAACTTGTCCGCAAAGTTTATGGTGACGAAGATGCATATAAAATAACTATTTATCAGGATAAACAGCTGATGGAAGCTATTTCTCTGTTTGATCGTTTTAAAACCTTAGAACAGATGTTTGCCTATGCTGCTTCTCTGAATGAGAAAAAAGAAAAATAACCCAGGATGGTTGACCTCCCGGTCAACCCACCTCTCACGATTTATTTCGTTACCGCAAAATTGGTAGCAATAGCAAAGCTCGGTTGGCAGTGGAACGACGGGGACGTCGTTCTTCCGGATGGTTGACGTCCTCGTCCACCAGCACCGGTACGTACAGGCGGATGTTGTTTTTCCGGATTTGATTTCCTGTCCTATACTCATTTTCAGTTTTATGGTTTAGGAAGATAGAACTTATCAAACCTTTTTCTCAGATATATGTTGATAGCTGTATAATCGGTAATCGTAACTCCGCTGAAGATACCAATCATAATCATCATTTGGTATTTAATAGCTACCAGAGGTGAGGCACCGCCTAAAATTTGACCGGTCATCATTCCAGGCAAAGTTACCAGTCCCATAGAAGCAATCGTAAGCAATTCCGGCATTAGAGCTGCCTGCATTGCTTTTCTGAAAGCAGGAAGGATAGCTTCCCATTGGCTTGCACCCAAAGAAAGACGAGTGTAATATGCTTTCCAATTTTCGGAAAGACCACTTTCAAAGCGTTCCAGAGCTAAAGCACAATTATTCATACTGTTACCTAAAATCATTCCATAGATAGGAATTAAAAACATTGGTGTAAATAAAGGTTTCGGCCGCAGAACAACAATTATCAGCCAAGGCATAACAATCAGGGTAGTAGTTAAAAGTGAAAATATCAAAACTGGTAAGAGAATTTTTTTCTGAAATTTGAGCCGTCCTTTCAAGGTTAAAACCGCATTTGCCAACATAACAAGCATCCAAAGAAAGGTTAGCCACGGATTTTCTCTGTTAAAAATAAACTGTAGAATCAAGCCAATAATTGCCAGTTGCACAATCATTCTGGCGAAAGAATTAAAAAGTTGACCGCTCAATTTCAGTTTCAAAGTTCTAAAAATCAAAAGCGGGAAAATTAGAAGTAAAGCTGCTAGCAGCAATCTATAAATGCTGATATCCATTATTTTATATCCTCCTGTCTACGATTGTTCCATTTTCCAGAACCCAATTTCTTTGCCACTTGTTTTGCCAAAGCGGATCGTGGGAAATAGCAATTACAGTTCCTGCAAAATTGTTAAAAATACATTCAGAAATAATCCCTGAGGTCTTTTGATCCAGTGCGGAAGTAATTTCATCAAGCAATAGAATATCCGGTTGCAATTGCAAAACTCTGATTAAGGCAATGCGTTGTTTTTCACCACCCGAAAGCTGAGAGGTATGTTTTTTTAGATATTCATAAGGCAACTGAAATGAAGTAAACAAATTTCTAATTCTTTCCTGCCTATCAGATAAACGCCTGTGTTTCAAAGAACTGTAATGAAGGGGAAGGTCTAAAACCTCTTGCACATTGGCATCTTCCAAATAGGGCTCTTGTAACACCATACAAATCTTGCTACGTAAGATTTCGGGTTGATATTCCACTATATTTTTCCCTTCAAACAGAATTTCTCCTTCATAGTTTCTGTTCATCAAGTTAAAAGTAGAAAGCAGAGAACTTTTTCCGCTTCCGGTAATTCCGGTAATTAAAATTCGTTCTCTTTTTTCTACTGTTAGTTTTATATCATTCAGCAGGACCTGATCACCATAAAAAAGGTGTTTTATATCTATTGATAATATTTCGGACATTAGCAATCCTTCTTTGTTTTTTATGCCTTTTACAACAACTGTAGATTCAGTCAAGTAAATTGTCTATGGGAAAATAAGATTGTTGAGTCCCAAATGTTGGTGTCCATTCCAACTCATTGTTTATTACATTCTTTGAGGGCATCTAATATCCCTCGTAACTAACAATCTATGAAAGACATATAATCAATTTTCTTGTTTTCCTCTTGCTTAGTTTTCAGGCATTTTTAACCTAACTCTCAGGCTAAGGTGATGAAGAGAAAGGATGAAATAGAAGAAAAAAGCTTGACCAAATAAGTTAGGATTTTAGTAATGAAATAATTTATAAGCAAAGGTATAAACCCCTTTGTCATTCACGCACAAGCAGGAATCCAATGTGTTTAAGAATATAATTTCCTTTCCGGAAAGGAATATTAAAAAATAAGAAAAGGAGTTAACTATGGAAATCAAAGAAATACTTGCACAAATCCGCTCTATTGTCAATAATACTATGGGTGGTGGTTTTTCTTTCGGGCAGCCCTCAAAATTAGGTGATCTTTATGTAATTCCGGTTGCCAGAGTTATTTATGGTATGGGTGGTGGTGTTGATGAAACTACTCCAGAAAAGGAAAAACCAGATAAAGAAAATAGCTCTTCCCCTGCAGAAGAAAAAGGGAAAAAAGTAAAAGTTAAAGTTGGATTCAGTGGAGGAGGGGGTATTGGATTACAGAGCGTTCCTGTAGGTCTTTTTTCTATTAAGGAAGACCATATTAGGTTTCATCCCGTAATTAGCTTTCTTCAAATTATAGCGATGATGAGTTTATCGGCTCTGTTTATTCTGATAAGGAAGAAATTGAGGTATAAAAAGAAATACTGAACAATATAATTACAATAAAACGGGTTGGCAAATTCGGAATTCCTACAGCTGCTGGAGTTATGTAAATTTCCTTTGAACTATCTTTTTAGCGAATGAAAATTAAGCAACCCATAAACTTGCTTGAGGTGATAGATATGCTCTCTATTTTTAGTCCCAGTAACTATGCTCCTTTCAATATTGCCTGCGAAGAATATATCCTGAAGAACTTTCCTGAGGATGTATTTTTGCTTTATATAAACAACCCCAGTATTATTGTAGGTAAACATCAAAACACTTTGGCAGAAATAAATTACGAATGGGTAAGGGAACATAATATTCCGGTTGTGCGTCGTTTAACAGGTGGGGGTTCTGTATTTCACGATCCAGGAAACTTGAATTATTCCTTTTTGATGAATGAAAGTGAGGATTTTAACCGTAATTTTGAACGCTATACCAAACCCATTTTAGCTGTCCTTCAGGAGTTGGGAATTCCTGCCATTTTAGAAGGAAGAAACGACCTTACTATCAATGGCTGCAAGTTTTCCGGGAACGCTAAAACCAATGCCTTCGGAAAAACTCTCCAGCATGGAACTATCCTTTTCAGCTCCAATATTTCAGACCTCACCGCGGCTCTAAAACCGAGAGAAGAAAAGTTTAACGATAAAGCGGTAAAATCCGTGCAGGCAAGAGTTACAAATGTTTCCGACCACCTTCCTTATCCTCTTTCTTTGCAGGATTTTGTCACTTTAGTTAGGGCAAAAGTGAGAACTATGTATCCCGATATTCAGGATTATACTTTTTCCCTCAGAGATAAAGAGGAAATCCAAGCTCTAATGAACAGTAAATATGATACTTGGGAATGGAACTTTGGCAAATCACCCCGCTATAATTTGTGCCATTCCCTTAAAACAAAAGTAGGAATAATTGAATTCTACCTCCTGGTAAATAAAGGTATCATTGAAGAAGTGAATATCTACGGCGATTTTTTTACTAACCGCGAAATTAGCGAACTGGAAAATGCCCTCTGCGGAATTGAACATAAACCTGAGAAAGTAGCGGAAGTGCTGAAAGATATGGAATATAAAAGCTTTTTCGGAGAGGTGAAACTGGAAGAAATCGTGAAGGCAATGTTTTGATTTTTACAAAGAGGAAAAGAGAAAAAGAGAAATGACAAGAAAGTAGAAAAACCAGAAAGGGGGACACATTTATGTAGAGGGTGGCGTAAGCCCCTCGGGAAAAGAAGAATATTACTATTCCCTCTCTATTTATTTTTCAGGTTTCACCTTTTTTACGATAAAATGTGTAGACCAAGGACGCTGTTCCTCCGTAAAAAAAAACTACAATAAAAAAATTCTGTCAGACAAAATGCAGAGATTCAGCAAATTCCGACTACACATCATTAAGACAATTAAATTTGAATTTTATGTGTTATATTCACGGTAATATGTAAGCTAAAGAGAAAGAAAAGCCAATAGAAATAATATTTTAGTTGACACAATCTTTCAAGATAAAAAGGATGAAAAAAAGTTATTGGAGGTTCCAATGGATTTCAAGGATGAGATTAAGCAAATAGCTGACAAAATTGAAATGCAGAAAGATCAAATTCAAACGGAAGAAGCTACAAAAAATGCCTTTATACTTCCATTTATTAAGGCATTAGGATATGATATATTTAACCCTTTTGAAGTTATTCCGGAATATGTATGTGATATAGGGACAAAAAAAGGAGAAAAAATTGACTATGCCATCTTAAAAGAGAATAAACCTATTATCCTTATTGAATGTAAACATTGGAAAAGTGAGTTAAACCTTTACGAAAGCCAACTACTTAGATATTTTCATGTGTCAAAAGCAAAGTTTGGCATTCTTACAAGTGGAATTATTTATCGCTTTTATACTGATTTGAAAGAACCAAATAAAATGGACGAAAAGCCATTTTTTGAGATAAACCTTACAGATATTAGAGAAAATCAAATTGAAGAATTAAAAAAATTCCATAAATCCTATTTTGACATTGATAATATTCTTAGCACTGCTAGTGAATTGCAATATACAAATGAACTCAAGAATATGATTCATAATGAAATAATTAATCCAAGTGAACCAATGGTTCGTTTGTTAGCAAAAAATATTTATTCTAAACCTCTAACAAGCAAGATCATTGAACAATTCACTGAGCTTGTTAAAAAATCAGTGAATTCAGTTATTAGTGATATCATTACAGAAAGATTAAAAACTGTCCTAATTAAAGAAAAGGAAGCAGAAACTGATAAGAAAAAGGAAGAAAAAGACAATATAATTAAAGATGATGGGATAAATACAACAATTGAAGAGATAGAAGCATTCTATATAGTTAAAGCCATTGTTTCTAAGCGAGTTGCTCTAAGTAGAATTACCTATAAAGATACTAAGTCATATTTTGTAATTATGCTAGATGACAAAATCCAAAAACCTATTTGTAGATTAGAAATAGGTAAAAATACAATAATATTAAAAACTTTTGATGAAGACAAGTATGGGAAAAGGCATAAACTTAATTCATTAGAACAAATATATGATTATTCTAAACGGCTACTTGATACGGTTGATAAATACGAAAGTAGTAATAATAAGAAGTAAAGTGATTGATAATAATTTAATTTCAATGTAAGTCAGGAGTCGTCTGTGTCTCAATAACTTTTAATATTTTTACATATTTGTTTGTCAGTACGGAATCGTGACGATAATATGTGTAGACGGAGGACGCTGTTCCTCCTCAAAAAAACCTACACTAAAAAGTTCTAACAGACAAAATGCAGAACTTCAACAAGTTCCAACTACACAATGGCTACAGACTTTCTTTGTTATCTATCTTTCTATCTAATATAATTTTCATATTGAAAAGGGATAATATTTTCTTATATTATGTGTATTCCTGCTTTTGCAGGAATGTCAAATGACTTTTTATTCAAGAAATGACATAAATATTTTACGATGCTTGCCTTGGGTTTCCCCTTTTCCCCTTTTCACTTTCCTCCAGACCTATTGATCTCTTGACCTCTTGACCCTATTCCGAATAGCTAAAAAGTTTCTTTATATCTTCTTTCGTCATTGCCTTCAGCACATTTTGTCCACCCTCAATAACCGTTTCAAAGAGTTCGCGTTTGTTTTGTTGCAGTTGCAGGATTTTTTCTTCCACAGTGCCTTTGGTAATCAGACGAAAAACTTGAACCTTATGTGTTTGTCCGATTCTGTGAGTTCTATCTATTGCCTGATTTTCCACCATTGGATTCCACCAGGGATCATATAGGATAACGGTATCTGCAGCAGTTAAGTTAAGTCCCGTTCCACCTGCTTTCAAGGAGATTAAAAAGAGTTTAATCTCGGGATTGGTTTCAAAGCTTTTTATGGGAGTAACTCTATCCTTGGTTTGTCCATCCAGATAGCAATAGGGCAAGGAATTTGCTTCCAAGACCTTCCGAATAATGGACAGCATTTGGACAAACTGACTGAAAATCAAGACCTTATGTCCTGCATTTGTCGCTTCCGTAACCAGTTCCAGAAGCTGTTCCAGTTTGGAGGATGCTTCCAGTTCCGGTAAAATATCGCCATTGGCAAGATGAGGGTGATTGCAGACCTGTCTTAGTTTTGTAAGTGCAGCTAAAATATGAATATAGCTTGTCATTTCTTTTCCCTCCGGCAGGAGTTTTTTATGCACCATATCCAAAATTTGCAGGTAAAGTTTTTCCTGCAGGGTAGTTAGTTTGCACCAGGAAATTTGTTCCTGTTTATCCGGAAGTTCCAGGAGCACATCTTTTTTTATTCTGCGCAGCATAAAAGGGGCAACCATTCGGGATAAAGAAAGTCGGGCAGTTATTTCTCCTTCAGCAGGCAGATAATTCTGTTTAAATTTATTCAGAGTGCCTAAATAGCCGGGGTTCAGGAAATCAAATATAGACCAAAGTTCGGTAAGATTATTTTCAATAGGAGTTCCCGTTAAAGCCAAACGGTGTTTGCTTTTCAGTTTTTTGATGGCGGAAGTGCGTTGAGCGGAAACATTTTTAATATTTTGTGCTTCATCCAGAACAATCCATTCAAACTCCATATTTTTCAGGTAAGCAACATCTCCCAAAACCATAGAATAGCTCATAATAAAGAGCTGGACATTAGGATTGGAGAGGATTTCCATCCGGGTCGTTTTATTACCATCCACAATGGCAAAAGGGATATTAGTATGGAACTTGTCAATTTCCGCAGCCCAATTATAAAGCAAGGTCTTAGGACAAATTACCAGTGAGACCTGCCCCAAAGTTGTAGATAAAATGGCAGAAAGTGCCTGAATGGTTTTTCCCAAGCCCATTTCATCGGCAAGAATACCATTTAAGTGATAATGTGCCAACATCTTAATCCAGGCAACACCGGCTTTTTGATAACCGCGTAAAACGGTTTGCAAATAGAGAGGTAAGGTTTCAGGACCTTCCAATCGCCTTTTTAGTAACGCCTCATAAAATCCTTCTAACCATTCATCACCCTGCATTCTAAAGGCAGGATTATCTTCCCGCAATTTAAGATAATAGGGCAGGTTCATCATTCGGGAACGATACACCTGATCAGTTTTATGTTCACTGCGGGAAAGGAGTTCTTCCACTTCATAAAAGACCTGCGGATTACTGATAAACACAAGGCGTCCATCCGAGGTATGCAAAAATTCCTCTTTACTGCGGAAAAAGCGTTTCAGTTCTTCGTGCGTAAAATTCAAATCCCGATAATGGTAACGGACTTCATAGGTAAACCAGTCAATATCTTCTTCGTGACGAGCAATAAGCTCCACCTGCAAAGGAATTTTAGCCACAAAGTAATTCCCCAATTCCGGGTCAATTTGAATATCCCAATCCTGATCACTAAGTTCAAAAATAGCAGTCCGCAATTGTTCAATTCTTTCTTTTCCGCTAAAAACCAATTCGGCATATTGTTCCAAACGGTTCATTTCCGGTTCGGGAAGTTTATTCAGCAGTTCCTGTGTTTTAGCAAAAAGCTCCGGGGTTAAATGAAACCAGGCACTACCATTTTTATCAGGAGAAGTATATTGAGAATAAACAAGGGGCTTACCAAAACGCAAAACGGAAAGGGGAATTTCCCTTTCCTGCGAAAAAACAAGGGAACCGCCAATCAATATTTTATCGCCCAATTTCTTGATATGCAAACGCTTAACAGGTATTTCATCAACAAGTTCCGGGAGCACAATGTTTTCCTCAAAATCAAGATAAATTCCTTGTGCATTCAGTTCACGATGCACCAGGCAACGATAATAAACCAAATCTCTGGCAGTTAAAACCTCTCCCCTGCTAAAAATATTATCTATCACTTCTTTACGGAAAGGTAGGTTGATTTTATACACCTGATTACGGAAAAACAACCAGGTAGGGTTTCCGGCAAACCAAACAGAGAGTTCATCTATAATAACAGCCCGTAAAGCATAGTTCTTTGTTCCAGCTGGCTCAATTCTTAAGGATAGCGGATAGGGCTGTTGCTGAAAAATAAGCTCTTCCCCTGTTTCTTTAATTACAAAACGGGTATGGCAATTTTGCATAATAAAAAGGGCTTTAGCAAAATCACTTTTGTAAATTGACCAGAACTTGTTTTTGTGACTATAGGCACAGCGGTTTTGGTTTAAAAAGGAGAAAAGATGAAGGTCTGCCTCTCTAAAAGCACCCATATTGGCAGTGTAATATTCAATCTGGCGTTGAGGAATATCGGTTATTTCTTCCCGGGAGTATAGTTTACCCATTAATACCGGCTCAAGCGGAGTAAGGTCTTGATGATAAAAACGGATTTTATCACTTTCAGGATTATAAATTCCCTCCACATAAAGAACTGCATTACGGGCAATATTCAGCCATAATTCATTGCCACTAAGAGCATTACCATCACAGGTCTCAACTACCTCTTCCTCAAAAATGCGGGTGCTTAAATTCAAATAAGCATAACGCAAAATGGATAGATAATGACGACAGGATTCATCTGTATAACACTGAGAACAGCTATGAGAAACAATCAGTTCGGTTTCCGGATTAAAAACAATATCTACATATTCGGCAAAATATTCCTGTTTGGAAGGAGCAGGAAAAAAGCGAATTTGATAGTTGCCATCTTCATTACGGGTTTTCCAAAACCATAAATCATCTTTCTCCAGCACAATTATTGCCTGATTGAAATACCAGCTGTCAGATTTGTTATGATAATCCTTAGCGAAAAGCCGTGCCATCAGTTTGAGTATCCTTTTATTTTTTAATCAGTTCCTATACGGTAATAAGGGAAAATCTGTCAATCTAAAAAAGGAGAATTTTTTACACCGAGAACAAAGAGAACATAGATATGATTTTAGAAATGAGGATTTCAGGATCTAAGGATTGAGATGATTTTGTGAACAAAGAGAAAAAGAGGAAAAGAGAAAATTTGAATAAGCAAGAAATATAAAAGGAGGACGCTGTGTTTCCGTATGTAAGTCAGAAGTCGTCACTGCCATTAATATTTTTATCCATCCCACTAATTTGTTTGGCAGTGAGGACTCGTGACGACTTTCTTTCACAGATTCTAATGACTTCACAGATTTGATTTATGATTGTTCTTAAGTGCCGTCATGAGTCATATGTGCCACAAAATTATCTCCCAGGTTAAAGTTCTCAAGGCACAAATGACTCCTGACTTAAGTAAGTCAGGAGTCGTCACTGCCATTAATATTTTTATACATCCCACTAATTTGTTTGGCAGTGAGGACTCGTGACGACTATCTAGACGACCATTTCTCACAGTTTATAAAGTTTTCATAGATATAATATTTACACTAAATACGCAGATTTATGCTGAGCTACAGCGAGCTCCGATTACGCAAATTATGCAGTTTTTTATTCAACCCTCTTTTTTTGCGTAATTAGCAGGGAAATTGAAAGTTCCGTTTTCTTCCTTAATTGCATTGCCTACTCATTGCTCACCCATTACGGATGCCATCCGTATTGGGTAGGTAATGCTTAAGCAATGCTAATAGGAAAAATGAATGGTGGTGGAGCTAAGGGGATTCGAACCCCTGGCCTAATGATTGCGAACCATTCGCTCTACCAACTGAGCTATAGCCCCAACGCACTTCGGGAATAAATTTTAAGATAACGGGTTTTGTCAAGGTCAATGTGAGGAAAAATGAAGAATATGAGAGCTAAGAGCTTAAGGCATAGAGCGGAGGGATACTTTCCGGAATAAATGACTTCTCTAATTTCCAGCCCACTTTTTACTACAAAGTATAATGAATTAAAATAATATATCTGTGTTATCCGTGTAATCAGTGAGAGACAATGTTTAGGTCGTTATTAGTTATTAGTGCTGTTAAAGTTATCTCAAAGAATAAAATTGTAAAGGCACTAATGACTCCTGACTTAAACGGCAGAAAAATATTTTGGTCTATAGTCAAAAAGTTCTTGACTAAATATCACGGTAACAGAAGTGTGTAATTTATGTAATATGAAATACCAAGAAGGATGAATTTAATGATTCAAAATCTTCAACTAATCAAAAATCAAGCCCAGCTGAAAGAGATGGGCAGTCCCTTAAAATATAATATTCTAAAAGAATTGATTAAAGCACCGGCTACTTGTCAACAGCTTGCCACTCTTTTTGCCTGCAGCAAGCAGAAAATGCATTATAATTTAACGCAAATGCTTTCCCAGGGTTTGCTTAAACTTGAAGACGAGGTAAATAACAATAACAAAGAGGTATATTATAGAGCTACGGCTCGCAGTTATATTTTAGATTTAGCAATTGGATTGGATACCAACGAAAAAATATTGGATAACCGTAATATTATTAACAGCATTTTGGAGCAGGAATATCTGATAAATTTGAATAATATTGCTGCCAAGCTGATTGATGCAGCACTGAAACTGACGAAAGGGATGCATTTGTTGATTACAACAGGCAAGTTTAATTTGCCTTTAGTAGAAAAATTATTGCTGGAAGCAGGAAAAAGAGGAATTTATACTACCTTGATTTATCAGGACTTAGAACAATTGCAAGCAAGGGCGGAGCAGTATTCGTTAATTGCTTTTCAAGCGGACTATGAGAATTTTAACCAAAAACTGAAAGAAGCAGATGTTTATTTGAACCTTAATAGTGAATCCCGAACTGTAGAAGTTACAGATCCCCAAAAAATTCAAATCCGAAACCGGATGCTGGAAAAAGGACGCAAGATTATTAAAGAAAAGAATATCCGCTTGGCAATGATGCCTTCTCTTTTAAATGATACTCTGTCCGAACAGGCAATTGAAAGTGAAGTTCAATTCTGGCGTGCTTTGGATATTGATTATCAGCTGCTTAGCGCTAAGACCATCGCTTTGTGTCGGAAATTTGTAAACAAGAATTATGTGGAAATTGAAACCAAAGGCGAAACATTTCAGTTCGCTATCAATAATATTTGGGCTGAATGCGGTTCATTTGGCAGTTGTGAATTTCAGTCCCCTATTATTAACCTTCCCGGTGGTGAAATTTTAATTATTCCCAAGCCGGATACAATGCAGGGAAAAATAGTTGGTGATCGCGCTTATGTTTGGGGCGAGGAAATTTTGCATCCAGTAGTGGAAATCGTCAATAATGAAATAACCTTTTTTTCTGCTGCAAGCAATCAACAGCAATTAGCCAAAGCAATTGAAACCGAAGGAAAAGACGGCAGAAAGGTTGCTCTTATCTGTTTGGGAACTAATGATAACATCCGTGGCGGTAATATTAATAATGCTTTAAAGCATAAAAGCAGCGGATTTATGAGTGTTTATTGGGGAAGTAATAGAGATGTGGGTGGAAATATTGCTGGAAACAATGAATGGTTCATCCAGATTGAAAATCCCCGGCTTAACTTTATTTAAGAAAAGAGGTCTATTATGAAAAAATTATTTTTCCTGTGTCTCCTCCTTTTCTGTTCTGCTATAGCTTTCGGGCAATGGCATATAGATGAGGATTTTGAAGGTATTACTACTCTTCCTGCGGGCTGGATTACTTATGATGACGGCGATGGAATGACCTGGCGTAATTTGGAAAATGCCAGCCACGCTCATTCCGGAACCCGTTTTGCCTTTGCAGATAACTATTTTCCCAATCAAAATTGCGACTGGCTGATTACTCCTCAATTATCTATTGCCAGTGGTGATTCTCTTAAATTCTACACTCGTGCCTGGTTTGACACTGAGAATTTGCAGGTTTATGTTTCCACAACCGGCAATGCCATCAGCAATTTCAGCACCCAGATACTGAATTTACAGGGCTTGGGTACTGCTTTTCAATATGCAAGTTATAATCTTTCAGCTTATGCGGGACAGAACATTTATATCGGTTTCCAATGGCAGTGCGTTACTTATGGAATTATTGTGGATGATGTGAAAATAGGTCAGCCCTTAATTGTAACTCCCGAATTAAATCTGCCTGAGAGTGTTACTTTCTGGCAGGGCGAAACCTTAACCGTAGATTTTACTCCTTATGTAGTAGCTACAGATATCAATAATATTCAGCTTTCCTGGCAAACTCCAGAACATATATATATTTCTGCCACAGGTTTAGCTGTTACTTTCAGTAGCGATAACTGGAATGGAACGGAAAATATTACTTTTACCCTTACTGATAATATAACCGGGTTAACAGCTACAGACACTTTGCAGATTATTGTGCATCCCCTACCTACGGTGGATATGGCATTGCAAACAATATTATCTCCCCAAAACAATGAGTATGTGAACTCTGCTTTTTCTCCTGTAGTGGTAGTAAAGAATAATGGTCAAATATTGTGGGAAGACCAATTGGAAATAAGCTTCAAGGTATACAACAGCCAGAATGTTCTTGTAGATAGTATGGCTTCCTATTTTAATCCTGTTTTGGAACCTGAGGCAACTTATGAAGCTGTCTTTCCCTCTTTCAGCATTGGTGCCGAAGGTGTTTATACAGGAACTTTTCAAATTAACCTCAGCGATAACAATCCCACCAATGATACTATCAGCCAAATCTTCAATGTTATTTTAAGAGTAAATACAGGGGGTCCTGATGCTTTTGGCTATCGCTATAGGGATAGCACAGCAGAAAACGGTCCTGTTTTCAACTGGATTGATATCAGTTCCACCGGCAATTCTACAATTATGTATGGAGTGAATGCTTTTAACGGAGATGATAACTTTTCTGAACCCATTCCTTTTGGTTTTAGTTTTCCCTTCTACGGTTTAAACTATACTACTGCCTATGTGGATATCAACGGAGAAATTCTGTTGGCAGATAACAATTGGTATACAGAATATCCTGATAGCGGATGGGGAAATGATGGAAATATGTTTAACTATATGTACCCCATTCCTGGATATACACAAATGCCAGGTTTGATAGCTGTTTACTGGGATGACCTGCATTGTGATCAAGGCAGTGGAGATATCTATTTTCAAAGCTTTGGAGAAGAACCCAATCGCTATTGTGTAATTCAATGGCATAATGTAAGGTTTCATGCCGGAACCGGAGCTTCCACTCTTCTGGATTTTGAGGTTATTTTGCACGAAAATGGGGAAATAGTGATGCAATATAATTCTACGGCTACAGGACAAATCGGAGCAAATGTTCCTCACGATAATGGAAAAAGCGCTACTATTGCTTTACAAAGCGCTGATGCCACGATGGGAATTTGTTATTTAAGGGAAATTGTGCAAGATAATGTTTATTTGGGAGTTGAGCCAGCGGGAAATTTACTCTTTGACGGTTTAGCGATTAGTTTTTACAGTGGAGAAGATACCCAGGCACCTTTCATTACGCATACTGCTCCGGGAAATACTTTCAATCCGTCACCTGTTTTAACAGCAAGAGTTTTGGACCTTTCCGAACTTGCCAATGTAACTCTGCATTACAATTTTGGCGAGGGCTGGAATACTTTGGATGGTGTAGCAACAGGTGATGGCAACTATGATTTTGCCTTACCGCTAATCCCTGCGGGACATACTTTTAGCTACTATTTTGCGGCTGCAGACATTAACAATAATAGCTCAACTTTGCCTGCAACAGCTCCAACAGAGGTTTTTCAATTCAAAATCCTACCGTCTGAAAATACAGCGGTCTTGCTTGCCTATAGCGGAAAACAGGATTATCAACATACAGAACTACCTGTCTATATAGAACGCCTGGAAAATTTGAATATTGACTACGACATTTATAACTGGGAAGAATATGCCGAATATACAATTCCAGATGTCTATTCTACTATTCTGGCTTATGCCAACACTGGAACTGCAAGTCCTGCTACTCTATATTTATCACAGAAATTGATGGATTTTCTAAATTCGGGCACAATTGACAACCCCAAAAACCTGTTTTTCTCCTCTGATGGCTTTGCTTTCAGCCAAGCCGGAACACCTAATTCCCATCCTATGAAACAATTGCTAAATGGTTACTTCCGAACTTATTCTGTTTCCACAGGCGGTGGAGGAGGAACTAATGGTTTGGCAGGTCCTGATGTTTTCAGTTACCAGGAAGGAACTATCCTTTGCACTTCCTATTCTCCTGTTGGAAATGCCGGCACAGAATATAATGTATATGCTAATAGTCCGGATTGTATTTTTGCTTATGGCAGTGTTCCGGATTGGTATGTAGACCTTGTTCCCTATCCTGAAATCGGAGCTGTGAATGCTTTTCTATTTGAAGATGGACCTGTAGATGGTCACGCTTATTTGTATCACGGGGTTTGTGCTACTGCAGTTGAAACGCCTATATTCAGGACTTTTTACTTTTCCTTTGATTTCTCACAGCTGAATAATTCCGCTCAAAGTTCAGCTTTCTTCTCCTATTTAATGGATTGGTTTGAAGTTTATCCTACTTCTATTCACGAAAATGATCTGCCGCTTGTCCAAAGCAAGCTTATGCCAAATTACCCGAATCCTTTTAATCCTAAAACTACTATAGCTTTCACTCTGGCAAAAGCAGGTAAAGTAGATATCAATATCTATAACCTTAAAGGACAGAAAGTTAAAACCCTGCTCTCCGATAATCTGCTTCCCGGAAAACATAGTATTGTTTGGGACGGTAAAGACGATAAGGGCAGTGGCTTAGGCAGCGGAATTTATTTTGTAAAAATGCAAACCGGGAAAACTACTGAAACCCGTAAAATAACTCTTCTCAAATAAGGGAGTAACCAATGCGCAAATATTTAATTCTAACAATGCTGCTGTTTTCTCTGTCCTTATTAACAGCAGGGGATTACATTATTGGTACGGGAACAAGTAATCAAAATTATGTTCCTTTTAATGGCAGCTATAACTATGGCTGGAGCAGGTTCTTTTTTACTGCAGATGAACTATTGGCTGCTGGAATGACGGGAACTGTTGAGATTTCCAAAATCGGCTTTCAGTTGGTGTCAAACACTTTGGATAATTATATAACTAACGACCAACGGATTTATATTCGCGAGTTTTATGACGAAAATTATCCTTCCAGTCCTCAATATATTAATCCTTCCAGTTTAACTGCTGCTTTTCAAGGAACTATTTCCTGGACAAGTCCCGGCTGGGTTTTTATTCAGCTGACAAATCCATATACATATACATATAATGGCGGTAGTCCTGTAGCCAATGGAATTGAAATTCTCTGGGAAAACAGAGATGGTTCAGCTCAAAGCCCCTATCCAAGATTTACTTACACTTCCACTGATAACTATAGCGCTGCTTATAAATATAATAATAGTTCTTTTCCTACAAATTCTGGCACAAGGACTAAAAACAGACCTAATGTCTGGTTTATTTCACCTGCTACTACAGTTCCTAATCCGGCAGTTAATCCTATTCCTGCCAATGAGGCAATTGGAGTGGAGATAACTACGAATCTGAAATGGAGCAGCGGAGGAGGTGATCCTGACGATTACCTTGTCTCTTTGTATACAATTGATCCGCTTACATATCTTATGAATAATCAGATAACCACTTCTACCACCTATACTTTGCCTTCCTTACTGGAATATAGTACTACTTATTATTGGAGAGTTATTCCCCGTAATAGTTTTGGTAATGCGGTTGCTTGTCCTACCTGGAGTTTTACTACTATGGCAGACCCTTCTATTATGTCCTATCCTTGGACGGAGAATTTTGATGGAAGTGAATTTCCTCCGACTGATGATTGGCTGCTAAGAGGAGGTGATTTGGTTGACCCTATTCAACTTGTAGGTAGCTCATTATGGGAACAAGATGACTGGCTGAATATTTCCGGAACCGATAAAGCAGCCAGAATAAATATCTGGGATATTGTTAACGGCTGGCTGATTACGCCTCAATTTCTGTTTAATGAAGATAGTGATTATCTCTATTTTGATTTGGCATTTCTTAAATGCGATCAGCCACCGACGGGAACTCCTCCTACTTTAACTGGAATTGATGATCGCTTCGCCGTTTTAATTTCCGATGGCTATTCCTGGAGCACAGCCAATATTATGCGAGAATGGAATAATAGCGGTTCGCCTTATGTTCTGAATGATATTAGCCCTTGGGGAGAAAGAATTTGTATTCCCTTAAACGGTTTAACCGGACATAAAAGAATTGCCTTTTTTGCTGGCTCTACAACTTCCAATGCCGATAACGATTTTATGATCAATAACCTTTATGTGGGTCCTCTAATTCTTGATCCACCGCAGGTGCAAATTACCCAAATTGGGGATAACCTCTGCCTTCTCAGCTGGAATGAATGTTCAGGGGCTACAGGTTATGATATCTATACTGCTAATTCACCTGAAGGTTCTTGGGAACTAATAGCTTCCACGACTGAGACGCAATTTGAGTTATCAGCCCAGGAATCTAAAAAATTCTTTCGGGTGAAAGCAATCGCAAGATAGGGTAAACGATATTCCAATCGTTTCTCTTAAAGTAAAAAAAGTTTAACCGGAAGAACGATGTCCTCGTCGTTCAAACGGAAAAACGATGTCCTCGTCGTTTTATGGAAACCCGGGTTTTTCGTTACCGCATGCATTTCGGTAACGAAATAAAGAGCAAGAAGTGGTTGACCAGGAGTCAACCTTCCGGAAGAACGACGTCCTCGTCGTTCAATTGAAACCCGGGTTTTTCGTTACCGCATGCATTTCGGTAACGAAATAAAGAGCAAGAAGTGGTTGACCAGGAGGTCAACATTCCGGTGTGAATGGTTGACCAGGAGGTCAACATTCCGGTGTGAATGGTTGACCAGGAGGTCAACCATCCGGCTGAAAACGGTGAAAGTTAAGTTGACAATTTGGCTTCAAATAAAAATCCTGCTCAAAGAAGAATAGTATTAAACGGATTATTAGCACGATGATTGTCTTAAAGAATGTAACCTGCGGTTATCAGGATTTTCCTGTTTTGCAAGATATTTCCCTGCAAATTGAAAGCGGGGAATTTTGTGCTCTATTAGGTCCTAACGGAGCTGGAAAATCTACTTTACTTTACACTATTATGGGTTATTTGAAACCGTCAAAGGGTGTTATCACAATTTTCGGCAAGGAGATAGAATGTGTAAAACACTCCTGGTTAGCGAAACAGCTGGCTTTTGTACCTCAAGAAACCAAGTCCGAATTTGACCATACAGTTCAGGAAACGGTTTTAATGGGGCGTTATCCTTATCTAGGTTTGCTGCAGTCCTATAGTCCAGAGGATTTTGATGTAGTTGATTCCGTTTTGGAAGAGTTGAAACTGCTGGAACTGAAACACCGCTGGCTTTCCGAAATAAGTGGAGGTGAAAAACAGAGGGTTTTCATTGCCAGAGCTTTAGTTCAGCAGACACCTTTTATTTTGCTGGACGAGAGTTTGTCTCAATTGGATATTAATTATCAGATAGAAATAATGAAACTGCTAAAAGCCATACACAGCAAGGAGAATAAAACGGTTTTAATCGTTTCGCATAACTTAAACCTGGCAGCTAACTATGCCGAAAGGTTAATTTTTTTGAAAGAGGGTAAGGTTCTGGCTTCAGGAACACCAGAACTTCTAATGCAAAAAGAAACCTTGAAAGAGCTATTTGCTATAGAACTGGATATTATGCAAAATCCGCATACCCAACGCCCTAATATAATTTATCCTTGAAGGTTTTTCTTATGCAGTTCAGCCGTTTTCTTTCTGTTTTCGTTTTCCTGTTTACATTGTTTGCAATGCTAAACGGAATAAAGGTAACTGGTATTGTTACAGATGAAGAAAATAAACCCCTGGAATCGGTGCGCTTGGTTAGCGGAAAAAAAACAACCTTGAGCAAACTGAACGGCAGTTTTACCATTGAAGTAAGCGACTCTTTACAAATAAACCGTCTGGGCTATAAAAAGCGAACACTGTCTTTACAGGAAGTAATATCCTTACCCAAAACAACTTCAGGAATACATATTATTCTGCTAAATGAACCGATTCAGTTATCTACCTACCGTGTTTTTGTGCACTTAAGCGAAGAAAATATTGCCGCTGCAGACCTAGTAACTTTACAAATTGACCCCGATAAACATTACAGCAGTGCTTCGGAATTAATTTCACAAACTGCCTCTTTTCAAAGTTCCGGCACTCTGCTTAAGGGTGAAACGGCTCAATTAAGCATTCTGGGAAATATCAGCCGACACACTTTAGTTTTGCTTGATGGTATCGCTATGAATACTTTAGGAGAGCCCTTTGATTTTTCCCGCCTGAATGTAGATAACATAGAAAGCATTGAAATTGTGAAAAATAACGCCAGTGTTTATGGGGGTGCTTCTGCTATTGGTGGCATAATAATGATTACTACCAAACAGGGTGCTGCCAGAAAAACAAATCTGGAAAGCAAAACGGAATTCGGCTCTTATGGCTATTTAATGCAACAAATTACGGTTAGCGGTTTTAATCCTGTAAATTCTTATCGCTTATGCCTGAATGCCTATAATGCCAATAACAATTTTCCCATTCAAAAAGGAGAATTGATTCCTGAAGATAGTGAAAACATCCGTAAAAATAACAGTAAACAACAGCTTTCTTTTTCCGGTGCGTATTCAACTAACCTGGCTAAATTGCAGATGAACATTTCTACTGATTATTTGTTATTTCACAGACAACTTCCCGGTCCGCTTAATTTTGCCGATTTATATTACAAAGCATTTTTAGAGGGTTCTTCCCTGCGTCCCCAAATTCGGTTTTCTGCCAATTTCGGCGATTTTACTTGGCAAAGTAATAATTGGCTAATCCACGATGATACTGTTTATGATAATACACAGTCCTTAATTGAGGGCTTTTCCCAAAAATACAGTCAAAAAAATGATAACTATGGAATTAAACAATCTCTCAACTATAATAAAAATTCTTTGCAGGCATCTTTGAACGGTGAATATTCTCATAACCGTTATCGCTATCGGGATTTAATTAACCCTTCCCAGGGAAAGATTGATTATGTTAGAAACCAGTTAGCTTTTAGCTTAAAGCTTAATCAGCAAAAGGAATTTGCCTGGCTGATTGTGAATAACGGTTTGGCTGGTCGTTATGACTACATAGAGAGTGAAGATGAATTTAGCGGGCGGCTGGAATTTTCCGTTCGCAATTGGGGAACAAAATATCTGGAAACGGGTGCTACAATTGGTAATTCTTTTGCTCTGCCTTCGCCTTTTGATCTTTATTGGAAAGGGGATTCCCAAACCCTGGGTAATCCGAATCTTAAAAGTGAAAAGGCAACGGGTTATCAGATTTGGATAAAAGGTAATATTCCTAAAGCAACGCTAAAAGCAACCTTTCACCAAAATAAGATTAGAAACCTTATACAATGGCGACAAGTTCAAATGTATGGTCCCGTTTGGAAACCAATGAATATCGGGAAAGCAATAGTTCGGAATCTGGAAATGGAAGGTAATTGCCAACCGCTTAAAAAATTGGAACTTACCGCTTCCGCTGTTTTTACGAAAGCTAAGGATACTACTTATTATAATTTTGCAGATGCACCCAAACTTATGTACCGTCCTGAAGTTCTCTTTTCTTTTGCAGTTGATTATCAACCGGGGATTTTTCACTTTTGGACAAAATATAGCTACACCGGAAAACAATGGATTACCCCTGATAATCTGATTGACCCTATTTCTGCTTATGTGTTAGTGGATTGCGGAATAAGCTTTCTTTGGCAAAAAGGTAACTGGCAAATTACCCCCGCACTCACTATTAAAAACCTTGGCAATGAAAACTATATGGTCCACGCTTATGTCCCTGAACCGGGCAGAACTTTTTATGCCACTTTGCAACTTAGCAGATAACTTTATTTACCAGCAATAGCTTTATAGCAACTGAGGGGATACTTTTTACCTTTATCACCCATTCTTTTAGGAAATATAACTTGACTTGGATTGATAAAATCAAAATAATGAAATTGATAGATAACTTTAGATAGATTATGAGAAACGAGAGATATTAGATACCCTCAACTAACCAGAGAAACAATAAAGTTGGAGTGGACGCCAACTTTTGGGGTTTCAACATTGATAGTGGTAAAACACAAAGATATTTACAAAAAAATAAGTTCCAAAGGAACTTGGAGGTTAAGTTATGAAGATTATTTTAAGTCGTAAAGGATTTGACTCTACCTACAGTGGGTTTCCAAGCTCAGTATTTGAAGATGGGAATATGATTTCTCTTCCTATACCCACAACCGATAAACAGGAAGTATCCATTACCTATGATGCTCTCAGCCCTCTAGGAGTGAATCTTGGATCTTTATTTATAGACCTTGAAAAAGAACCCAAGATCTATAACCAAGTGGCAGAATATGTCCATTTAGATCCTGATCTCTATGAGGATACCATCCAATCCAACAACAAATTTGAACCCTGTCTAAATGGTTGGAGAGGTTTGTTCGGAACAAATAAGGCAGCTGCTGGGATGCTCTGTAAAAAAGAAACTGGAGTCAATCCTGGAGACATATTTCTGTTCTTTGGTTGGTTCAACAATGTCGTAGATAAGAAAGGGAAATTTGCCTTTGATAATAACAACAATGGATATCGCCAGACTGCTGCTATGCAACTATCATCCAGACCTCAAATCCGATAGAAACAACGTACTTACCCTGATGTTTGATATGAATTTGCTCTGGGAAAGCTTCATTTATCACAGCATTAGAAAGCAGTTTATCCGGGAAGGGAAAGCTGGATCGTGAGTGCACAGCGTTCTAAATCCTTCTGGAGTTCAAAGGCTTGCCGGACATCCCTGCGTCAGGATATTCTGATTGATGCAGGGCAAGGATGCAAGTTTGTCTTACATACAAAGTGGAAACGTCCGGTGGATAACAAGCTATCTTCTTCCGAACTGTAGCAGCTTTTGCCTATTTCCGGTTCTTTGACACTAATAACACCGCTTTGGTCTAACCCTACATCCGGCAGGGCTTGTTTCGAAGGGATTATGCTCCCTTTAGAGGATGCGAGGATAAAGTGAACTGCAGTGTAATCAATTTTGAGGAAGAGCTGCGGATTAGGGAATGGCAGGCGACTATTTCGAAGACAATTATGTACTGGATGAAATCGGTATAGGGTACTATTAATGATACAAAGAGCGACATCTCGTTTTACAACGATGTGAAAGATAAATTATTGAGTAAAAATGGGAAAACTCACATCGTATATAAAAAAATACTTGAACATAACAGAGAAACAGTATATTGAATCTCCTCAACTTATTGCTCATGATTTTAATATTGAAAAGTCCAAGATAGAAGAATACGCAGGAAGGCAGTTTTTTGAACTTATTCAAAATGCTGATGATGCTGCTGCGATATCAGCAGAGAAAAAGCATATGCTAATCTCTTTCAACGACGAGAAGCTAATCATAGCAAATAATGGTGAACCGTTTTCAGAGAATAGTTACGATTCTCTCTTTTTCAGCAATATAAGCCCAAAAGTAAACAGGGATTTGATCGGCAACAAAGGTTTGGGGTTTCGCTCAATTCTCAGCTGGGCTGACGAGATAACAATAAACAGCGGTGGTGTTTCTGTTCGTTTCTCGGAAGAAATAACAAAGAAATTCTGGGATCGGATAAAAAATCAAGATGGTGTAATGTACAAAGTCTCGCAGAATATTAAAAAGGGTAGTAACAAATGTCCAGTTGCCAAGCTCAAAATCCCTGAAATTATGACAGAGGTAGTCAATGAGTTTCCTGAGTATGATACTGTAATTGAGCTTTCTCTAAAACCCAATATAGCAGATGAAGTCAGAAAGCAGTTAACAGATATTATGCAACCAGAAGCTTTGCTGTTCTTTAACAACTTAACTGAGATTAAAGTGATCAATCACGGTTCTGAGACATTGATATCAAGACAGTCACAGATGACTGCCACAGGAAAAAAATCAACAGTAAGTATCCTAGACAATACTAGCGAAACACCAAGGACAAAAACATGGTATCTATTAGAGCATCATTTCGAAATCCAAGTAGATGGGGAGATAAAAAAAGCTGTTATCACTGTAGCATACACCGAACAACTAGATAACAATGAAGAATATTTATATTCCTTTTATCGCACCAACGTGAGATTTCCAGCCCCAATTATTATCCATGCCAGTTTCGAATTAACACCTGACCGAAAGTATCTTATAGAAAATGAAACAAATAGGATTATCTTTGAAGAATTGGCTGGTTTTTTATGTCGATCTGCGGAGAGATTAGCTACCAGTGGCAAGCGACCACTAGATTTTGCTCTCAGATTCATTGGCATAGACAGGGAAGGTTGCGATTCCATTGTAAAGAGTATGGGATTCTTCACTGCCCTAAAGGATCGCCTAAGCAAATCTAAGATCATTCCTACTGTTAATTGTGATTATATATCTTTTGAGGATAAACCAGTAGAACTACCAGATCCTCTATGGACCTACTTTTCTGGCAATGATGTAACACACCTTGTAAATGGAAGCTTTAGAGAATCATACAAAGTTGTAAAAAAACTGCTCGAATCGAATGGATTTAAATACCCGATTGGTAATGTCTTAAGTCTAATACATAAATCAGTCAAGCATCTAAGCCCAAGTTCTGTAGTTAATCTCTACTTGCATATTGCTCAAGATTACAAGGATGAACTTGCTAATTTACCTAAATATGATTCAATAATGCTTAATACTAAGGGCGACTATATCGATACAAACAAGAAAGTGTTTCTATCGTTGGGTAGTAAGATCATCTATGATTTACCCCAAGACATTCAAATTGATTTTCTGGATGAAGGTATTTCTCAAGAGATAGAAAAGCAAAAAAAACTAGATACGATTGAAGAGGCTTTCAACATTCACCGATACTCATTTAAAGAGATTGCTACCACCCTTATTGATCATTATAATGATAGAGAATCTGTTGAAGATGTTATAGCAATGCACAGGTCTCTTTTTCAAGCTTTTCAGGCTGCTATAGCAAATGATGAAAGTACCCTTGGAGTTGATGTGGGGAGCGTAAGAGTAATCGCAAAAACAGGGACCGTTGTTACTGCTAACACAGCCTACTTTGGAGAAGAATATACCAATAAACTTACGGAGATTATTTACAGCGAAGTGCCTTCCAAGATACTTGGCACTCCCGAGATGAATGGACTTCAATCAATTGATAAAGATCATTTGCGTAAGTACTTCAAGTGGCTGGGGGTTGCGGGATTACCCAGACTAATACAGACAAGCAAGGTTTCTGACCATGATAAATTTATCGAATATGTAATGTTAAACTATGATTACAAAAGATACACAGTAGGGGAGTTAAAGTTTTACGATTATAACGATCTTCTTAAGAGGGAGGGCTTAAATTCAAACTTACATTCTTACAAGTTTACGACTGTAGACGAATTAGACATAATACTAAAAACCATTACGGTTGAAACGCTCATGGAATGGATATCAACCGATGAAGCCCTCCAAAAGATGCTTAGAACTGACAACGATCAAGAAGGATCTTTAAACCTATCTATTGGACAAAAATTGAATTTAAGAGATGTGGATAACCATTGCTTGAAATCCTATATTAGATGGAAAATAGCTAATACACCTCTTCTCGTTGATTCAGAAAACCCCACAAGGAAGGTTACCCCGAATCAGTGCTGTATGGCTAATACAATACGTGCTGAATATTCTCCAGATATAGTTAAGCCGAAAGTCAATTTTTCAAGATTGTCGGAAATTTTGGATGTTAAAGAAGAAGAGATCAATGAGCTGCTAAGTCTTATTGGCGTTCATATGAGTATCAAGACATTCAGCACAAAAGCGTTATACCAGATACTGGTTAATCTCCCAATAAGTGATCCCAATGGAAATAAAGCAAAAGTAATTTATCGCGAAATCTTAAACTACGATGAACATGCTCTCAATGTTGAAGATGACGTTTACAAACAATTCATTCTTAATGGCAAGGTTTTATGCCGAGCAGGATTGAGAAGTAAATACATTCCAGTAAATGAAGCTTGGTATCTTGATATCGATAGATACAACGAAAGTATTAAATCGCAATTCAATTTGATTGATTTGGACTATAAAAGGGGAGCCAAGAAAGTTGAAGCCCTATTCGGCGTGAAGCCACTAAGAAAAGTTGAGATCAAGCTATTGGATGAGCCATCAATCCATCCGCTTAACGGAGAATTACAAAAGTTTTTGTATGATGCCCAGCCCTATGTATATGTTATTGTGCAGAATTCTGATACTGAAGGAGCTATCTTACGGTCATTAATGAACACTAAAATAATTATGGTGAGCAGGGTTAGAGCGGAAATGACATATAATGGCAAGCAAGTTGAGATAGACATCCAGCCTTTTGAGTCAGTATATATAACGGAAAATGGCCATTTCTATATACTTGTGGACAGCGAAATGCAGGATTGGGAATCTATCAAGGGTGAGTATTCCTTCAAGAATTCCATAGCACATATCTTTGCTTCGATTACTGAAGGCGACTCTGATCAAATGTTCCGTATCGTTTGCGAAGATAAGAAAAACTGGAATAGTGTGTTAAAGGGTTTATTCGACTTAGATTATATCAAAGAACTAGAAACTGCCAGAGTAAAGATGAAACGGGACATCAACGAGATAATTACATTCTGGAATCTTTTTGCATCTTGCCTTACTGACAGCTCTGAAAATGTTTCGATTACCAACAATGAAGACCTAAACCAATATTTGTATGCAACATTCGGAGAGGCAGCAAGTCAACCTTGGATATTGGAGCATGAAACCTATATCGGGTTACACAACCAACAAATACTCGCAAACTTGTACAAACTTATTAAACCTGTATGCGTAGACTTTAATAGGCTGTCGCGTCATTACCCTCAACTTGATTTCAGAAGTATGGTTAGAATAGAATTAGTTGAAATCCAGAAAAAGTATGATTGTGTATTTAAGGCAAGCCTCTTTAGTAATCTAAAAGACAAAGATAGAGAAAGTAGAACAAAATATCTTGATATATATGCAAGGTATGAAAATTTGTTCAAAACCGATGATGTTCCCAAGTATGTCCATGATCCTGAAAAGTATTTCATGCAAACAGTTTATGAGCAGTTTGGATTCGAGTTGGGAATTGAGGAAGTGTTGGATATTAACGAAATAATAAAACGAAATATGTCATTATGGGAAGAGAAAATCAGTTTTAATCTAAACGAGGTGATTCGACAATCCAACAAAATTAAATCATTGCTTCTCTTCGGTGAGTTTGAAGCTGCCACTGAAGCAGCAGCAGATTTAAATGAAAAAGCCACAGCAAGAAGCAAAGTTCGTGTTGGGGGTGAGGAATTTGAGTACAAAGAAATATCAGATATAAATCAACAATTGGATGATCTGATTAAAAGGCAGAATCCCACTATAACTAATAGAGCTACTTCAAGGATAAAAGCTGATCAATTTAAACCCAAGCCAAGAAAGCGATCAAGTAACAGGTTTAATGGCCACAGTAAAAGCGAAATTGGTTACATCGCTGAATACTTGGCGTATAAGCAATTGGTGGCAACACATGGAGTTGACAGGGTTGATTGGTTGTCTGAAAATGCGTCGAAAGCAGGGATAAACATGGAAGGAAGGGCCGGGAGGGGGTTTGATATTAGCCTTAGCGTTAACGGTGTCAAAAGGTACGTAGAGGTAAAAGCTATTAAAGACCCGTCCGTTGGCTTTCAGATGTCAAAAAACGAGTTAAAATTAGCATTACAATTTCCTGACAGATATGATATACTGATCGTTCAATCAATCACTGAGAATCCGGAGCTGGTCTATATTAAGAGTTTCTTTGATATTCCTAAAAATCAGAAATTTACAAAAAACAGCCGATTCACAACCCAGTTATCTTCCGCTAGAATCATATTTGATCTAAAGAATAAATAATCAAGCTCAAGTAGTAATATTGCTGCCCGCCAGTATTCAACAATGTTTTCAAGTGAATCTGAGTCTTATCCCCCTCTTCAATATTCTGATATAATTAGGTATGCAGAAAGCCTGTCACAATTTATAATTTTCAGTGATCAGATTTGCAGAAATCTTGTCAAAAACTACCTAAAGTGGTCTTGGATAGGATGAGCAAGGATATCCTACGATGTGACAGTTTGCAGATTTCGCTGCACAATTTGCATTTTCGTTGTCACTTTGCATTAGGGGAGATGTTTTTTTACCTTTACATCCTAAAACCAAACAACAATTTACTTGACACAGGTGGTGTTTGATAAAAAAGAGAAATTGTAAGAAAAGAGAAGAAATGATGAAAAAGAGATATTGCATAATCCCGGGTTTGGCAGTTATCCTGTTATTGTTTTCCGCTTGTGAATCCGGAGGGAAGCTGCAGATTTTTAACCATTGTTCCTATCCGGCTTATATTAGAGTGGATAATATGGATCAAAAGACAATTCCTGCAGGGGAATCTGTTTCCTATAATATAGACACGGATACCCAAAATATTTTTACCGGGGAAGTGAAAAAGAAGCTAAAAATATGGATGGTTGGGGAAACATACAGTATATTTGATGAGGGGCAGAATATTTACATTGACTCTACCTGGATTGAAGTGAAAGCGGGAAAAACATACAGTATTTACCTTAATCCCAATCGTGCCAGCGTGAAGATTGTAAACAACTCCGATCAGATAATCACCCAAGCTGAAATTTGGCAACATAGTCCTTTAACTTATTATCAGGTAGGCGTTATGTATAATATTTTACCTGGAGAAAGCAGATTTTTACGAGTGGACTATGGAACGAATTATTACTATCAGGTGGAATTATACCTGCAGGATGAATCCCATTACACATTTGTAGATAGTGAAGAAATTTTAGGCAAAGATGAACAGTATTTAGTTACTTTTAATGGAGAATAAAGCAAGCGGGCAAACTTGCGGGGCAAAATAAAAGGACAAGGAGTTAATAATGAAGAGGATCTACCTGGGTTTAATCCTTATCTGCTGTATTCTAAATTTAGGAGCAATCATTCCTCCGGAATACACAAGTTATCCTTTGCAACAAGACCCGGAAGTAATATCCGGCACTTTGGATAATGGCTTGAAATATTACATCAAGCAAAATGCCAAACCTGAAAAACGACTTGAACTTCGGCTTTTCATCAATGCCGGCAGTATTGTGGAAGATGATGACCAACGCGGACTGGCTCATTTTGTAGAACATATGGCTTTCAACGGCACTAAAAACTTTCCCCGAAGCGAAATGGTAGATTATCTCACTTCTATTGGAATGGGTTATCATAATGGCTTAAACGGCGGAACCAGTTATGATTATACAATTTATGAATTTAAACTGCCTACTGACGATGAAACTAAAATGAGAAAAGGAATTTCCATTTTATCCGATATCGCCTGGCAGGTAAGTTTTGAGCCCTCTGAAATTGAACGCGAAAGAGGTGTTGTAATGGAAGAATGGAGATTAGGACAAAATGCACAAAAAAGAATTCAAGACCAAATAGATAAAGTGCGATTTGCCGGTTCGCGTTATGCTGAGCGTAATCCTATCGGCACAATTGAGAATCTTAAGACCTTCAAGCCGGAGAGTTTAATCCGTTATTATCAGGATTGGTATCGTCCCGATTTGGAAACTGTCTTCATTGTAGGCGATTGTGACCCCCAAAAAATGGAGAGCTTGGTTAAAGAATACTTCGGTGTTATCCCTAAAAGAGAAAATCCACGTCCCCGTTTAAGTTATCCTGTTCCCGATAATATTGAACCGAGAGCGGTTACGGTTTTGGATAAAGAGCAGCCCTACACGATGTTAAGAAGTACCTGGAAGGTTAAAACAGTTCCTGTAACTGATTTGGGTTCTCTGTATAAGGAAATGAAACAGGATTTATTTTTCACGATGGTAAATGCAAGGTTGCAAGAGCTTAGTCAACAGCCCGATCCCTCTTTTTCCTATGCCTATATGTATAATGCCAACTGGTTGCAGGGCTTTAATGCTACGGATTGTATTATGATTGCCAATGAAGGTCGCAGCGAAGATGCCTTCAGAACTTTAATAACTGAATTGGCTCGTATTCGGCAATATGGTTATCAATCCGCTGAATTAGAAAGAGCCAAACAAATAATGATCAGGCAGGCAGAAAAATGGGTTGCTGATAAACCGACAATGGATTCCGAGGATGTGATTTGGGAACTCTTGAATGCTGTAATGTCTGGAGATACAATCATCAGTGCTGAGTTCTATGAACAGATGCTGAAAGGGCTAATCAATGAAATTGCCTTAAGCGAAGTGAATGACATTGTGGATGATGTTATCACTTCAGAAAATCTTACTTTAAGTTTAGCAGGGACAGATAAACCAGGAGCTAACTATCCTTCTCAAGAAGAGTTACTGGCTATTTATCACCAGGCAATTACTCAAGAATTGGAGCCCTGGGAAGATATAACCGTTAATGAACCGCTTTTGGAAACAATTCCCCATCCTGGGAAAATTAACAAAGAAAAGGTTTTTCCCAAATCTGGAATTAAGCAGTGGAAACTTTCCAACGGAGTAACCGTTTACAGCAAAAAAACAGATTTTAAGGCAGATGAAGTTATCCTTGTTGCTCAAAGTCCTGGTGGAAAAGCAAAACTGAAACCGGAAGATTATAAAGCTGCAGAAATTATGTCCCAATATTTTAATGTGTCCGGTTTTGGTAATTTTGATGCTCCTGCTTTGCAAAAATCCTTGGCAGGCAAAATTGTGTATGTTTATCCGACAATTTTTACTTATTACGAGGGCTGGAGAGGTTCCTGTTCTCCGCAGGATTTGGAATTGATGTTCCAATTGCTCTATCAATATAATTATGCACCCAGGTTCAACGAAGAGGCATTTTCCACAGCTGTTGCCTCAACCCGGGCTTGGATACAAAATCGTTTACTGGAACCTTCCAATGCCTTTTTTGATACTTTGTTTGTGTTGATGTTCAATAATCATCCCCTGAAAAGAAATTTGCATCCTGAAGAGCTGGATAGCATTACTTTAAAACAGGTAAAAGATATTTTCCAGGAACGTTTTGGCGATTACACCGATTTCACTTTTTATGTAGTGGGCAATTTTGACGAAGAACAGTTAAAGAACTATTGTCAGACATATTTAGCCAATTTACCTGTAAAAGGACGAAAAGAAAAAATGACCGATGTCGGCATTAGAGCTTTTACGGGGAAAAAAGAAATCACCTTCAATAAAGGCACTGAACGCAGCTTTGTATCTAATGTAACAAACAATAAGGCATCAATTTCCCCGCAAAATAATGTGCAACAAGCTGCTCTGCAGATGATTGCTTACGAAAAACTGAGGGAAAATGTCCGCGAAAATATGAGCGGAGCTTATGTTGTAGAAATTCAAAGCTATTACGACTATATGCCTGAACCCGGCATTTTCACTTTCACTTGGATGGGCTGCAATCCTGATAGAGCCAGGGAATTGAATGCCGCTACCTTTGCCACTTTGGATAGCTTGAAAAACGGACTTTTTGCAGACAAATACATAGAATCCACCAAAACTACTCTGCATAAAAAGTATGAAGAAAACATCAAATCCAATAGATATTGGGTAAATAATATGAGTGAGAATATTTCTCACAACTTGCCGATTGATTGTTTTCTGGATTATCCCGCCCTCTACGATAAATTGAATAAGAAAGCAATCACCAAAACCGCTAAACAGTATTATGTTTTTGATAAATCCCTGCTTACTGTATATATGTTTCCGGAATAGGAGAAGCACTCGCAGATAGCACAAATTACATAACAGAAGATAGCTGAAAATAAAAGAAGGGATAGCAACTTAAAGAACTTGCTATTCCTTCTTTATCCTCAAAAGTATCAAGATTTACTTAGAGAACAATAATTTTCCGCAAAACGGGTTTTTCTCCTTTAACCTTTATCTTCAGGAAATAAATGCCTGAAGAACTGCGTTTGCCTCTGTTATCTATTCCGTTCCAGAGAAATGTCTTTTCTTCCTGCAGGTTTTTTCTACATACCAATTGCCCTTTCAGGTTATAAATTTCCACTATAGCAGAGCTATTTTCTGCATTTTTAACTTCCACTTTCAGAACCGAGCCCGATATAAAACTAACCGGATTGGGATATACATCTACGCCAATAGGTTTCTGAATATGGTCTTCATTACCCACATAAAATACTGTAACAGAGTTGCTTGGTTCTGATTCATTTATTCCATCTGTAGCAGTTACATAAAAGTAAGTAGTAATTTGAGGATTAAAGTTCGTAACAATATAATCGCTTTGGAAAAAAGGAATTTCATCTAAAAAAACATCGTTTTTATATATCCGATAGTGAGTCCAGCTGTAATTTCCCGGTGCCGGTGCCTGCCAAAAAAGTTGAAGATGAATATCAATATCGGGATCAAAGGCAAGATAAGAAGGAATTTCACTAATCGGTTCAGGCATAAATAGAGTAACATTACCTGCAGTTAGAGGGTCATTATTACCCGGAAGATAAATTATGTTTTCCGTTGCTATGTTATAATGATCTTGGTAGTGGAAAATTTTTTCTTCCAGACCTTTCAGCCATTTATCTACAACATTTCCAGCGGAGTCCTTCCGGGTAAAAAGTAAAAAAGGAGGGGCAGAATATTCCGTAACGCAATTATTAACATGCACTTCGGTAGTTACAATAATATTTCCTGGATAGCTAACTTCGGTCTGCTGCCAGCTGTCTCCGGCGTTAAAATTCAAATATTTTTTATAAACGGTTCCCAAAGGCAGTTCTGTAACCACTTCCCCTGCGGGAGTTCGCCAAATGTTTCTTTTCAGGTATAGATAGTCACCTGCAGCATAAACCCAGTCCAATTTATCATAGCTGTATAAACCCCTGCCCGTTAATAAGGGATGTAGCGTTAAACTATTCTCTTGAATTGGCTCTCCTACATATTCATAACGAGCAAGAGGACTATCTGTAACTTCAATCATCCCGATATTTACTGAATTTCCAGGATTGGGTGAAAAAACAGTAGGATTGAGATAGCCGCCGGCACAACCATAGAATTCTTTTCCTGTTCCCGTTTCGGTTAAAACAACCTGGGCATAAAAATCTGCATTTATATCCGTTTCAATAGAAAAAGTAAGTTCTGAAAGAGGAACTGTAACTTGAATATTACTTTCGGATACAGTAATCAGTTCCAGGCGTGCTGCATCAATTTGGGCTGTGCCATTATAAGTATAACTGCCAATAATAGTTGTATTTTGTACGGGGCTTATAAAGGGCTCAAAATCCACTGTTGGCAAAGCTACATTATCATTGTGGTCATTGATGGTTTGGGCAATTTCTGCTGCTGTAGCCAAACCCCAATAATTATTTTCCGCCATAATAATAAAACCGGCATCGGGATAGGTATCACAATATATAGAATTATTGTGATTATTGGCATCAATATTGTTGATAATAGTGTTTTCGCCTTGAGCCCAAATATGGTTCATAGTCAGATCTCCCAAAATTGGCTTACCATTATTGGTAATGTAAAAACCGGTATAATTACCTTCAATATGGTTTCTTTCAAAATAAGGGATGGAAGTTATTCCTGAAACCATTACTCCTGCTCCGGAATTCATATCCCCTAAAATATAATTACTGTTGATTTGATTATCTGCTACATAACCTGATGCCTGCAACAGATAAATACCAGTGTAGTTATATTCAATGATGTTATTCAAAATTTGAGGATTGATAGAACCCGATGAAGCAATATCCCAGGCAGAAATTCCCTGCTTGTAATTGTGATGGATATGATTATATAAGATATTAGGATTGCATTGATTTACACCGGATTGATTGCCCATTTGAATAGCTGCCCGAAATTGAGGTCCCGTTCCATTATAGCAAATTTCGTTATATCTAATGTAAGCATTGCTGTTGGAAGTGATAAGAATAGCGTTATGACTGCAGTTTTCAATTAAACAATACTCCACTACATTAGGCAAAGGAACTGCAGAACCTATACCAAAAAAATCTATACCCTTTTCACAAAGATTTATATGACAATGAGAGATAGCAATAGGTGAATTTATAGTTTGCACACCATAAGTAGCATATTCCATATAGACATAATTCAAATGACTGGGATGCTGTAAATTCTCAAACCGCAAACCGGGCCAAAGAGCAGTAGGATTTGCCTGCATATTTAAGATTCGGATACTATCTGCTTCCGTTCCATAAGCATTCAAAATCCCCTGAACAGTAATTTGATAGGAGCCCAAAAGATGAACTTCCACCCCTGCTTGAATAATTAAAGAATCGTTTGCGGGAACAGTTATTGCTCCAATTACTTCATAAGGATTGTTTACAGGAGTCCAAATTCCGTTTTGGTTTCCACTCACCTGAATGGCAAAACATAAGGAAAGAAGGGTTGTAATACTAAACATAAGAGCTATGCGTTTCATTTTAATCACCTCCTTACAGGTTTGGGACTGCCGAATTCCCTTTTAAGAAAAACCGCACCCTAAAATAAAGAATTATTACCTTAAGTAATTAAATAACTGTGGCAAAGCGGTAGTAAACACTTCGCTTTGCCACTTTCTTCAGCTAAAACTATTGGGAAATCAATTATTGTGAAATTGCCTGAACAGGGCAGGTATCAATGCAAGCTCCGCAATCAATGCAAAGTGACCCGTCACATTCTGCTTTTTCATTTACCATTTTTAAAGCAGAAACAGGGCAAACATCAATGCAGGCAGCACATCCGATACAGGTCTCTTTATCAATTTTGACAGCCATTTTATGTCTCCTTTCGTTTTTTTCTATGATTCTATTTAGCTGAGATTCGTCAAGTAAAATATTATTTTAGGATGGCTTAATTTGTTTTGATAAAAGTTATATTCAGTTGTAAGGGATTTCCCTCCAGAGAATATTTATCGCTTTCTCAGAAAATGCTATTCATAGCGTAAGGCATCTATTAAATTCAGGTTTGCCGCTTTGGAAGCAGGATACCAACCGAAGAAGATACCTATAGCCATAGAAAATCCAACCGCTAACAGAATAGAAAAAGGTGTAACTACAACGCTCCATTTCATTGCATTACCTACAATTTTGGAAGCCCCAAAACCCAGAAGGATACCTATAAAACCACCTAAAATACTAATCGTAACCGCTTCTATAATGAACTGTAACAGAACATCTCTTTTTCCTGCTCCCACAGCCATCCTGATACCAATTTCTTTTATCCGCTCTGTAACTGAAACCAGCATTATATTCATAATACCTATTCCCCCAACCAACAGAGAAATACCCGCAATGCTTGCCAAAAGAAAAGTCATTGTATCGGAGACCTTACTGGCTGTTTCAGCAATATCTGTTTGTGACCGGACTAAAAATTCTTCGCTGGTAGTTCCTCTATGTCTGCTTTGTAAAAGATCAAGAATATCCTGTTGCACTTCCAATATTTTATCTTTGGAGACCGCAGAAACAATGATCATCATATTTCTCCACCTTCTACCCAGCAAACGAGTATAGACAGTTGTGTAAGGTGCCCAAACACTATCATCCTGATCCGCCCCCATTACATTTTGTCCTTTAGATTCCATCACGCCTTTAACGGTGAAAGGTATATTCCGAATACGGATTATTTGTCCTACAGGGTCCAGATCACCAAAGAGATTTTCAGCTACTGTTTTACCTATCACGCAGACCTTATTTCCATTTTCCACATCGCTGTCAAAAAACAATTCTCCCTGTTCAGGATTCATATTACGAATATAGAAATAATCGGTATCTACACCCATAATGCCGGTTCTCCAATTTTGGGATTCAAATTTCAATTGGGCAAAGCTGTTATAAACAGGTGAGACATACAAAGCACCTTCAACCTGAGAACGAATAGCAAAAACATCATCAAGTTCCAGTAAACTTCCACTCCCAGCTGCCTGACGCACATTGGTTGAACTACGCGTAAAATTTACAGTTACCATCAGCACATTGGTTCCCATTGAAGAAATCTGGTCTTCTACAATCTTTTTGGCACCTTGTCCGATAGCAAGCATTGTTATAACTGCTGCCACGCCGATAATTATGCCCAGCATCGTTAAAAAGGTTCTGGTTTTATTACGGGCAAGTGATTTGAAAGCAATGCGAATAATTCCTGCTATACTCATTCTTCATCTCCGGGAAGTTTAGGCAGATTGGCTAAATCATAAGCAGCATTATGATAATTATGATTTTCCACATCAGCTATTATGCGTCCATCACGAAAAGTTATCAGACGCTGAGCATACTTTGCAATATCGTGTTCATGGGTAACCAGCAGAATGGTTTTTCCGCTTTTATGCAACTCCTGAAAAATAGTCATCACTTCCAAGCTGGTTCTGGTATCCAAATTTCCGGTTGGCTCATCGGCAAGAAGAAAAACAGGATCATTCACAATAGCACGGGCAATGGCAACTCTTTGTTGTTGTCCACCGGAAAGTTGATTGGGATAGTGTTTTGCTCTATCTGCTATATTAACCGTAACAAGAGCTTCCATTGCCTTTTGATTTCTCTGGTGATGGGACATTTTATTTCTATACAGCAAGGGGAGTTCTACATTTTCCAAAGCCGTTGTGCGCGGTAACAAATAAAAGTTTTGAAAGACATAACCAATCATCTGATTACGAATTTTGGTAAGCTCTGCGGGAGTTATTTCGTGAATTCCTATATCATTAATGTAATATTCACCGCTTGTTGGCAAATCAAGGCAGCCGAGAAGATTCATCAAAGTTGTTTTTCCACTGCCGCTGGCACCCATAATAGCTGCGAATTCACCTTCTTTAATTTGGAGGGAAACACCTCTGAGAGCGTGCACCTGAACTTCTCCCATTTGATATATTTTGGTTAAATTCTCTGTTCTAATCAGCAGATTTGGCATTTTAGAAGCGCCTCATTCCAGGACCACCCTGATTTCCATTATTGGTTTCGGAGCTACTTTTAGAATTTACACTGGTGATAATTGTTTCATTGCCGGAAAGACCTTCTATAACTTCAATATATCCACTTTCGGAAATGCCGGTTCTAATTCCTTTAGGTTTGGGTTGATTATTTTCCAGTACCCATACAAGAGCTGCTTTACCTGAAGAACTTACTTTAGTTGAACTGAATTCCTGTTTTGTTTTAGCGGATTTCTTGGGGCTGAAATTAGCGGTATCAGTTTTTGCAGGTATAGATTTTGTTTTAGCCAGTGAAGCATAAGCTTCTTTTTGGGCATTTTGTAAAAGGTCGTCACTCCATTTATAACCAAGTTGTTCCCATATTTCTTTACTGGGCTTGAAACGGATAGCCGTTTCAGATATGCGCAGCACATTTTCCCGGGATTGAATGATGATAGTTACATTAGTAGTCATACCAGGAAGGAGTTTTTGTTCCGGATTGGCAGCATCAATAATCACACTATAGGAGACCACATTGGATTCCGTTGTAGGATTCAGGCGAATTTGTTTCACATTACCGAAAAAATTTTCGCTGGGATAAGCATCAACACTAAATTCTACAGGTAAGCCAACTTTTATTTTTCCGATATCGGCTTCATCCACATTTGCAGAAATCTGCATTTGATCAAGGTTATTAGCTATTTTGAATAAAGTGGGAGAACTCATACTGGCAGCAACTGTTTGTCCCTCATCAACATCGCGGGAAACCACAATTCCATTTATAGGACTGGTGATATAGGCATTTGCAAGATTCTTTTGAGCACGCTGTAAGGTGAGCTGAGCATTATTAAAATTTTGTTGAGCTGTCTGATAAGCAAAGAGTGCCTTTTTAGCATCATATTCGGGAGTCATCTTTTTTTCCAGCAATTCTGCCTGCAGATCATAATCCAGTTTTGCCTGTTCTAAAGCGGTTTTTGCCTTTGCTAAATCAGCTTTTGCGGCTTCCAGATTGGTGGAAAGGATTTCTGTATCCAGTTTTGCCAGTAATTCTCCTTTTTTCACAGGATCATTGAAGTCCTTATATAGTTTATCTATTTTCCCGCTAACTTCGGTGCCAACGCTAACTAAAACATAGGGATTTAGGGAACCTGTAGCGGTAACAACTTCTCTGATATTGCCAAAAGAGGGAGTTGTGGTTCTGAATTCGGGTTTGTTTCTGGCTTTGCGTAAAGTGCTTATAACGATTATAGCAATAAGAATAAGCGCAATTATGATGATATACTTAAGGTATTTTTTCATTGGTATTCCTTATCAATTATATATATAGAATTTACCTTACCATTTTCCTAACAGGGGTTCAGAAAGAAGATAGTTTATTTCTTCCTGTTTGGCAATAATAGAATAGAGGTTATTATTATAGGAGATGTCTGTTTCAATAAAGTTGGTTCGGGTTTTATCCAGTTCCAGAAGTTCAATAAGTCCCAAGCGATAACGTTCTTCCGCCTGGGTAATTTGTTCTCTGGATTGAGCCAGTTGTTCGCTGTAAAGTTCATTCATTCGTTTTAAGTATTGCAATTCTCTTAAAGCACTGTCGTAATCACGCTGTAATTGATCTTTTTTTTCTTCCATTGTCACTTGGGAAAGTTGTCTGCTGATTTTGGTTCTGGTTCTGCTTTCGGAATTTTCAAAAATATTGAAGAGGGGGTAGCTAAGAGTAAGAGATATGCCGTGATTGGTATTATAACGGTCAAAATCAAAATCCGCACCACTCACGGAACGGTCTAAATTGTAAGCAAGATTAAAGCGGGGAAAATCATCTAGTTTGTTTTGTTTTAATTGCAGATTAAGACGGTTCAGTTCCTGATTGAGGATATTGATGTCTATATTCTTATCTGTCCTAAACTCAGGAATCTCTTTCCGGATATTCAATTCAAGCTCTGTTAGAGGATAACTTTCATCCTGCATTTGGACGAGAGCAAAAAGTTCCTTGCGAGCATTGGCAATTGTATTATCCAGTTGCATTAAAGAGATATTAGAATTTAAAACCGCAATTTCATTCTGCTTTACCTCAAAGGGAGTGGTTTTGCCTAATTGCAAAAGGATTTTGCTTTGTTCCCAAACCCTCGTTTGAATCTGTAAATTTTCTTCCAGAGAACTTCTTTGCTTTTGTGAACTGAGCACTTTTAAATAGGCACTGAAAACATTATAGGCATATGTCTTGCGGGTTTGTTCCAACTGCATATTTGCTGTTTTTGTATCCAAAGAGGCATACAGATAATTGAAGTAGGCAGCATCGTTCAAACTGATGGTCTTACTTAAGGAAAATCCTGCGGAACTGGTTACATCATCAGTTTCCACAGCAGGGTCAAAATCCTTCTTTATTCCTCCGTTAACGGAAGCATCAGGCAATAAATTCCATTTGGAAGTATTCAACATTGATTGGGAACTCTGAGAACTCAGATAGCTCTTTTGCACGCTAAAACTGTTTTCCAAGCCATAAGTTATCAGTTCTTCCAAAGTGTAACTTTGAGCTGCCAGAAGTAATGGCAATAGCATTATTATCACTGTTATAACTTTCATTTTTCCTCTATTTCGCTTTGTTCTTTCCTTTTCCTCGTCTATGTCTTTTTAAGCGATACATTTATTTATACCTTTTTGAGCGGTATATCCTGCAACTTATTTTCTTCTCTAAACACAGACCAGTTCTTTTCTTGTTTTTTCTAACCGCATTTATCGTCAATCATTTTTTGCTCCGGATCGTTGACATCCTGGTCAACCCAAACCACCGGATGGTTGACATCCTCGTCAACCCTAAATAAGAAAATGAATTGAAATAGTAAATTTAAGGATAAATAGGTAGGTAGATTTTTAATAAACGACGGGGACGTCGTTTTTCCACGACGGGGACATCGTTTTTCCGGGACGGGGACATCGTTTTTCCGTTAGATTAAAGCAGTCATTCTTTCATAGCCCTTTACGGGAGGAAGAATACCTGCTTCAACAGCATTTTTTACGCTTATGCAGGGCAAATTTTCCTGATATATCTGCTGGCGAGTGATGGTTTTCAGGTCTATTTCTGGGTTCATTTTAGCCATATTTGCCATTAAGCGATGATATAAATTTACCCAAGAGCGCAGATGTTTGGGACTATTTTCCCGTAATCCGTTGTAACGCATTAAATAGAGTCGTAAATCATCCTTGTATTCTTCCGCAGGTTTCAGGGCAAATATGTTGTGAGAAATATTACCAATTCTGGCATTTTCAGCAGTTAATCGGGGATAAACTCTCTTCCGGGCATAAACAATACCGGAACTTCTATCATAACAAAACACCAGTCCATCAGCTTTTCCGGTGTAGCCAGCCAGTCCATATTGAAAATTAACTTTCATTTTTTTTACTCCTTTTGGGGTTCTCACTTATATAGAGAGTGACAAAATTGAGGAGGTGGTGACAAATCTTAGGCATAAAATTGGGTGCTATAAAATATGCTGATCGCAACTAATCAAACATTGCTTATAGAAGTTGTGCAGGCAATATGATTCCCGTATCATTCCCATATCACGATACGGGAAGCATAAGGGAATCTCTTGTCCGGTATATTTCCTCCCATTTTGTCCGCAAAATAATTAGGTTACCTGTATTCTTACTTTGATTTCGGGTAAAAAAGTGCCAAGACATAGTTTTGCACCCGCAAAAAAGAGAAACTTATTGACAGTCAGGTTGTAATTTTAAAAAGAGGTTACAATCTGAATATGTTTGTTATGTGTTTTTTTTAAGTGACAGAAATCTGTCTGCAGTAAGAGAAATCATATATAAAAATAAATTAAATTCAAAAATAATATAAAGGAGACCAAAATGTCTTTCAACCTTAAAAATCGTAACTTTCTTACCCTGATGGATTTTACTCCGAAGGAAATTCAATATCTGCTTGATCTTTCTCTCCAGCTAAAAAAAGCCAAATATGCCGGCACAGAACAGCAAAAATTAAAAGGGAAAAACATTGCTTTAATTTTTGAAAAAGACAGCACTCGCACCCGTTGCGCTTTTGAAGTTGCAGCTTTAGACCAAGGTGCTCACACAACTTATTTAGGTCCTACCGGCTCACAACTAGGCAAAAAAGAATCCGTTGCCGATACAGCAAGGGTTTTAGGCAGAATGTATGATGGTATTGAATACCGCGGATTCGGACAGGAAATTGTAGAAGAACTGGCAAAATATGCCGGTGTTCCGGTTTGGAATGGTTTAACTGATCAGGATCATCCTACTCAAGTTCTGGCTGATTTTTTAACTGCATTGGAATATATAAACAAACCCCTGAACGAAATGGTGTTTGTTTATTGCGGAGATGGACGCAATAATATGGCAAATGCTTTGATGATTGGTGCTTGCAAAACCGGAATGGATTTTCGGATTGTGGCTCCCAAAACGCTTTTTCCCGACCAAAATTTAGTTAATAGATGCCTGGAAGTTGCTCAGGAAACCGGTGCCAAAATCACTCTAACAGACAATATTGATGAAGGAGTGAAGAATGCAGATGTCCTTTATACCGATGTTTGGGTCTCTATGGGTGAGCCGGATAGCGTTTGGGAACAAAGAATTAACCTGCTAAAACCCTATCAGGTAAACAATGAAATGCTGAAAAAAACAGGAAAAAGCACTACTATATTTATGCACTGCCTGCCTGCCTTTCACGATTTGAAAACCAAAATCGGCAAAGAAATATACGAAAAATTCGGTTTAACGAGTATGGAAGTTTCCGATGAGGTCTTTGAAGGAACTCATTCCGTTGTTTTTGATGAAGCCGAAAACAGAATGCATACTATTAAGGCAGTGATGGTTGCTACTTTAGGATAAATCTGAAAATAATAATAAAGCAAGCTGTGGTTCCTCCCGGCTTGACTTTTTTCTTCTTGACGGGTTTTGGGAAAATATGTAAAAGTGATTATATTATAAGTGAGGAGGTGAAGTGACTTTATGAACAATAATGACTATGAATTATACCTTGGTAATGCTCTGGAAATTCTGCAAAAGATTGAAAAAGAGTCGATTGATTTAGTAGTAACATCACCTCCTTACGCAGACAGCAGGACTAATACCTACGGGGGTATAAAACCGGATGAATATAATGAATGGTTTCTACCCGTAACACAAGAACTATTAAGAATTCTAAAACCCACGGGAACATTCATCCTGAATATTAAAGAAAAAGTAGTTAACGGCGAAAGACATACTTATGTAATAGAATTGATTTTGAATATGAGAAAACAGGGATGGCTTTGGACAGAAGAATTTATCTGGCATAAAAAGAATTGCTACCCGGGAAAATGGCCTAACAGATTTCGGGATGCCTGGGAAAGATTATTACAATTCAATAAAAACAAATTTTTTAAGATGTATCAAGAAGAAGTAATGATACCCATAGGTGACTGGGCAGAAAAGCGACTTTCCAACTTAAGCAATACCGATAAAATTAGAGAGACCTCCAAAGTAGGCAGCGGATTTGGTAAAAATGTATCTAACTGGGTGGGTAAAGATAAGGTCTATCCTACAAATGTTTTACACTTAGCTACTGAATGTGGTAATAAAAATCATAGTGCAACCTTCCCTTACGCTCTACCGGAATGGTTTATAAAGCTGTTTACAAGACCGGATGATGTGGTTTTAGACCCTTTTATGGGTTCGGGAACTGCAATTTTTGCTGCTTTGAATATGGGGAGAAAAGCAATTGGAATAGATATAAATCCTGAATATTATAACTTAGTTTTGGGTAAAATTCAAAATCAGCAACAAATTTTGTTTTAAGCGAGGTTATTCGTGATTGATGAAAATATCTTGATGGAATATGTAGAAACGCATATTGAAATTTTTCCTAACAACAGAATTATAAATATCAGTAATTTGAAGCTGGCAAATATATTAAAACATAAAAATTCGTATCTGTTTAGAGCAAAAAATATTCTTAATGCTGGGGAATTAATAAAAAACATTCTGGATGCTCACTTATCTTCTGCCGAAGAAACGATGTTTGGTGAATTTCTGGAAACTTTAGCTATCTATATTTGTGGAATGATTTATGGTGGAGTGAAATCATCTTCTCCAGGCATAGATTTGGAATTTAATAAGGAAAACAAACGCTATATTGTCTCCATAAAATCGGGTCCTAATTGGGGTAATAGTCGTCAAACGGCAAAAATGATAGATGATTTTAATAGAGCTGCCAGAATTATTCGTTCCAATAATAAAGAAACAACAGTGATTGCAATAAACGGTTGCTGTTACGGAAAAGATGATAAACCGGATAAGGGTTCTTACTATAAACTCTGTGGACAGCGTTTTTGGGAGTTTATTTCCGGTGATGAAGAGATGTATACAAAAATTATTATTCCTCTAAGCTATAAAGCTAAAGAGAAAAATGATAATTTCTATGCAGAATACGCTAAACTAATCAATAGTTTTACTGCAGAGTTTATTCAGGACTTTTGCGACAAAGGTATAATAAACTGGAATAAATTATTGCAATTTAATTCAGGTAAAGCAGACAGTAATAAGTCCTAAAAGTTATTAGCTATTATGGATATTACTTCAGCAGCAGTATTTTCCGGGTTTGAATGTTTTTACCTTGTTGTGCCTTAATAAAATAGATACCCGAGCTTACTTTTTTACCAGCGTTATCATTACCTTCCCAGTAAAGAGTATTTTTTTCATTCGGAATTGCCTGAAAAAGGGTTTTTACCAGCTGTCCCTTTAGGTTATAAATCTTCACTTCCAAAGGGGCGTTGTTATTTTTACAGAGGATATTTATTTGGGTAGAAGCAGAAAAAGGATTCGGTTGATTAGGCAAGAGGGAAATTTCTGGAACGGGATTATTGACCTCATCTGCTACCGTGTCCGGTAAGCCAAAATAGTTCTCTATAATGTAATGCACAACTTGACGGCTTTGGTTAAAATCCATATAGTAAAGAGGAAAGCTAAAGGTTACCGTTTTGCCTGAAAAATAAGTGTTTTGAACTCCTACCGCTCCACCGTTCAGAACTCCCTGAGGTGAATTATTCTCATAAGCAGAGGCATAATGATAAACAGGAACGGCTTGAGCATTTGTGCTTAATGCTTCTATCTGATAAAGGTGTCCATTAAAAGAAACAGGAACTTTATCGGGGTCAACCTGAATATCCAGATAGCCCGGATAAACACTTTCTGCTTTATTGAATCGGGCTTGGATAGTGTAATCTATTCCGCTGATACCTAAAACTTCATTAATAAATGTATCTTCGGAAAAAACAGCAGGATAATCTGCATTCAGTTCAAAAGCCAGTCCTGGATGAAAAACACTGAAAAGAACTTTACCTCCATAATAAATATAGTTCTTTAAAGCTGCTTGAACTTGATAGGGATAAGTCATATCTGAAAAATCGTTACTATGCCAGATGATTACGGAATAAATACCAATATCACACAATCGTAAGTCCTCTGTAAAATCAGCCAAATCAAAATGAGCAGGATTCCATAAACCTTCTAATAATTGGTCATAAAAGTTATCTACTGCTTCATCAGTTAGCTGAAAAGGACTGCTTCCGCTCAAATCTGCCGTTTCATCAATAATTAAAAGACCGCAGTTCATACTTAAAGGTCTGGTTTTGAGAGCCGGGGTAAAAGAACTGCTGTTATTATCATTATCAAAAGCACACAGAAAATAGTAATAATAAAATTCACCACCCTGAACATTAGGGTCAATATAACTGCTTGCACTTGGAGGCAAAGTAGCAATAAGTGCTCCCGTTTCAGAACTATTCAAAGAACGGTATAATTTATAACCCGCTAAATCAAGCTCCGTATTTGCCGCCCAGATAAGCTGAACTACATCCGGTAATGGATAATCTGTAAAGTTGACAGGTGTTTGAGGTATTAACATGGGAATACACTGAGTTGTAATAGAATAGCTTTCAATGCCGGAAAAATCAACTGAAGATACGGCAAAGTAATACAGCTGTCCTGTATTTAATCCGCTAATGCTGATTTGGTTATTCGTTGTAGTTTGAGAATTAGTATAGTTATTCTGTGTTATTCCCCAGGAAATATGATAATGCGAAAAATCGGGATCAAGAACAGGACTCCAGGAAAGATGAACACTATTTCCCGTTCCTTCATCCTGAGCTGTAAGATTTACAGGTGGAGATAGCATAGTAGCAAAACTTACAGTTACAGCAGTTGAAGCACGAATTACTTCAGCACAATAAATAGGATCAAGATTGGTAACGGTATCATTATTACTATGATAGACGGGAGAAAAGTTATACTCCTGGAAATAAACAACCGGAAAACCGTGTTGCCAGAATGAATGACTATCACTGCTGGCAGAATTAAGATAACCATAAACAGGTTGCAAACTTGTATATTGAAAAGTTAACATTGCTGCATAATCCGTCTGAGCTATGAAACCATCATAGGGCATTAATAAAACTCTTGGATCATTGGGATTGGGACTTGTGTTGGCTATCATATCGTGATTTAGCATTAACCGGATATTCATATTTGTCTGATCTGCCATAGTGGCATAATACCATGAGCCCCAAAGCCCGAATTCTTCAGCGGCAAAAGTAACAAAACGAATAGAACATTTGGGTTGATAATTATTTGCCATCATTACTCTTGCCATTTCTAAAGCGGCAACTGTACCACTGGCATTATCATCTGCTCCGGGAGCAAAAACAAAAGGATTATCGTAAGTTATGGAATCATGATGACCACCTACGATAATATAAGTATCGGGATATAAAGTTCCCGGAATTGTTGCTACCACATCATATTGAGTAGTTTCATTCCAATTGAAGCTATTCAGGTTTGCATTACTAATCCCAAAACGCTGGAATTGGGATTTGATCCAGTTGGCAACAGCTAAATGGTTATCAGCTAAAGCATAACGCGTAGAAAAATTCTGCAGGGCTTGAATAAAATATAAAACGCTATCAGCCGAAATATCACTAATCATATCTTCTATATCAGTCCGCAGAGAAGTAATTGCTGACGGGAAAGAAATAGGTTCAGGAAAATGCATTGGTTCTAAAAGTAAAGGGACAAAAGGGTTTTGAATCCTCTGCCGAAGTTGGATTTCATCTTGATCGGTTTTAATTAATACAACTGAACCCATTTCCAATAAGACCTCTCCTGCAGTGGAAAAATCAAACTTTGGGTATCTATCGCCAATAGTTATTAAATAGAACTTTCCGCTTGTTAGAGTTCCCAGTTTTATAGCTCCTGGATAATTATCCCTGTTGGAACCGGCAATAACATAGAAATCGTTGTAATAATATATTTCCAAATCACTCTCAGAAAGGTCTTGAACTGCTTCGCGTAGTGTTTTTTCTTCTTTAGATAAAGATAGTTCTGATACCGGTAAACCGATTAGATAATTGGAAACTGCACATAAAAAGCTTAAAGACAGTAGGGCAAAAATTAGCAGCAAAAACTTTTTCATCTAAATCTCCTTTAGTATATCTACATTATATAAGATAAGCAAATATCATTCCTGTTAACTGTTTTTTTACACCGGGGACACCGAAAAAAAGATTGAAGGACGAGGATTTTTCACCCCCCGAAAATACAGAAAGGATGTATAATATTTTTCCCTGCTTCATTATTAGTGTTTAATTTATATAGTTTTAACGGACAATTTTAATTCCTGATTTTTGTGTCTACTTTCATCTCACTCTTTTTTTTCTCTCTTTATAAAAAACCTCTTTTCCCCTTTTTCTCTTGGTAAAATTTCCAATTTCTCATTGACAAAATTCTAAGCCCAAAACCTTATGCTTGATAGTTCATTATTTGTTCTATAATGAGCTTTGCAGGATGGAGAAAATATGAAAATTCTGATTACAGGTGGAGCCGGATTTATCGGTTCCCATTTAGCAGAAAAGCTATTGCAGGAAGGAAACGAAGTTTTTGTGATAGATAACCTTTCCACAGGTCGTCTGGAAAACATAGAGTCCTTTAAAGATAAACCCAATTTTCACTTAACTATTGGTAGTGTTCTAAATCGTGAACTTTTAGAAAAATTGATTAGTAATGTGGAAAAGGTGTATCATTTAGCTGCTGCCGTGGGTGTAAAATATATTATTGAAAATCCTCTTTTATCCCTGAAAACAAATATTATGGGTACCGATAATGTTCTGGAACTGTGTAATAAATATAAAGCAAAGGCACTTATCGCTTCCACCAGTGAAATTTACGGTAAAAATGAACAAATACCCTTTTCGGAAACAGATGACCGTTTACTTGGTTCAACTCATATCAGTCGGTGGGGTTATGGTTGCAGTAAAGCAATAGATGAATTTTTAGCTCTGGCTTTCTTTCGCGAGAAAAAACTACCGGTAGTAATAGTTCGTTGTTTTAATACAGTAGGCCCCAGGCAGACAGGACAATATGGAATGGTGCTACCCAAATTTATTAAAGCTGCTTTACTTAATCAGCCACTGTTGATTTATGGTTCAGGAGAGCAGACACGTTGTTTTGCAGATGTTTCAGATGTTGTGGATGCTTTTATAAAATTAATGAACACTCCTGAATGTGCTGGTGAAATTTTCAATGTTGGAACAACGGAATCCATTTCTATAACTGATTTGGCAAAAAAGGTTAAAGATATGTGCCACAGCAAATCCCGTATTGAATATATGAGATATGAGGATGCTTTTGAAGAGGGTTTTGAGGATATGATGCATCGGCAACCGGATTTAACAAAAATAAAAAATTTCATTGGCTGGGAACCCAAACAGAAATTAGACGATATCATTAGCAGGATAATTGAATATTATGAAAAGTAGATTATTGCTGATTCTCTTAATGAGCTTGAGCTTTCTTTCAGCTCTAAATCCTACCCCAACGGAAGAAATAATCCCTATTTCGGTAAGCTTAACGGGCTATGTAGAAAACCCTGGGGTTTATCAAATGACCCCTGTAAACCGTCTTTCCGATCTTTTATTGCTAAATAAAATAGCCACGCTGGAGAAAGTAGAAAAGACACAAATATTACAGGAAAAAAGTGTTGTGGTTCCTAAACCGGCTGAATTATTGAGTCCTCCAAATCCTGAAAAAGAAAAAGAAAATATAATAACCTTGGAGAATAATCAGGGTCTGCGCAGTATTCAAATAACCCGCTCCGGAAAAATAGAGACCTACGATTTGATGAAGTTTTACCGTTTGGGTGATATCAGTCAGAACCCTTTTCTTAAAGATGGCGATGTAGTTTTTGTTCCTGCAATTAAGTATTTTATCTCTATTAGCGGAGGGATAAATTTGCCTGGTGAACTGGAATTTGTTGAAGGTGATAAACTTGGCACAATAATTGATTTGTCTCTCGGCTTTACTTTTGATGCCGATATTTCTAAAGTTCAACTCTACCGCTATAAAGAAAACAGAATTGATTATGATGTTTTAAATTATGATCTGAAAGCCAATCCTGCTTTTTGGGATTTACCGTTAAAAGCAGATGACCGAATTCTAATATTCAGTGATTCTGAAATTAGAACCAGGCAAAGAATTAAAATCTACGGTCAGGTTAAAAACCCTGGTGAATATGTTATTGATGCCAATACTACCTTATATGAAATTCTGCAACAAGCAGGAGGATGCACTAAACGCGGAGATATAAAATCAATGGTCTATTACAATGAAAATATCAGTGCTGAGCCAGACCCCTATCTGGAATTGCTGATGCAGAGAAGTATGAGTGATATGACCCCCTTGGAATATTCCTATTTACGCAATAACTTAATGCAACTGAAAGGAAAATACAGTATAGACCCTGTTAAAATGATAAATAGTGAAGGCAAAGAGGCAAATCCATATCTGCTTGATGGCGACCGTATTTATATCCCCGAAAAAATTGATATGGTTTGGGTTAGCGGTCAGGTTAAAAATCCAGGTATGATTTCCTGGGTGGAAGGAAAGGACTGGGATTATTATATTCAGGCCGCGGGTGGTTATACTAATAACCGGAAAACAGGGAAAGGTAGAATTATTCGTGGAAATAGTGGAAATTGGGTTAAGCCCGGAAAAAATGTCGCTATCAGAGCTGGTGATACCATTTTTGTTCCTGCTCAAACAGACAGGTCTATGTGGACAGATGTAAAAGATATTGTAACGCTTACTTCTTCTGTTGTAACTATCATTTTGGGTATTAGAACTTTTACCAGGAACTAAAGGAGAAAGAATGAAAGTTCCAATGCTGGATTTACAGGCACAATACGAACCATTGATGCTGGAAATTAGAAAGGCACTGGAAAGGGTTTTTGCTGAACACCAATATATTATGGGACCCCAAGTGAAGGAATTTGAAGATAAAATGGCTAACTACCTGGGGATTAAAAATGCAGTAGGTTGTGCTTCCGGAACAGATGCTCTCGTTTTAGCTGTTAAAGCCTTGGGAATTGGAAAAGGTGATGAAGTAATAACTACTCCCTTCAGTTTTTTTGCCACTGCTTCTTCTATCTGGCGTAATAATGCTACTCCTGTTTTTGTGGATATAGACCCTCTCACTTTCAATTTGGATACTGAAAAAATAGAATCGGCTATAACAGAAAAAACCAGGGCAATTCTGCCGGTTCATCTGTTCGGTCAATGTGCCGATATGGATTCTATTATGGCTATTGCTCGTAAATACAATTTGTATGTTATTGAAGATAACGCTCAGGGTATAGGTTGTACTTGGAACGGAAAAATGAGCTGTTCTTTTGGAGATATTGGAATTCTATCTTTTTTCCCTTCCAAGAATTTAGGTGCTATGGGTGATGCAGGAATGTGTTTAACTAATAATGATGATTATGCATTTAAATTACGACAATTGAGAGTCCATGGAGAAAATCCCAAATACTATCATCAATGGGTTGGTTTAAATAGCCGCTTAGATACTTTGCAGGCAGCTGTTTTAAGTGTTAAACTGGACTTTCTGGATTCTTGGAGTAAAAAAAGGCGTGCCAATGCTGATTTTTACAATGAACACTTGAAAAATGTTCCCGGAATACGCCTTCCCCATATAGACCCCAAAGCAGTAAGCATATATAATCAATATACTCTTGTTTGTGAAAAAAGGGATAAACTGATGGCATACTTAAAAGAAAAGGAAATCGGCTGTGCTGTTTATTATCCTTTACCTTTACATTTACAGGAATGTTTCAGTTCACTTGGTTATCATAAAGGAGATTTATCTGTAGCAGAAGAAATGGCGGATAAAGTTCTTTCACTTCCAATTTATCCTGAGCTTACAGAAGAACAGAAATTATATGTATGTAAAACCATAACTGACTTTTATTACCGTTAAAGGAAATAGAAATATGCACTTTATTGTTTGTATTAAACAAGTTCCCGGCACCACTGAAATCAAAATTGACCCCAAAACAAATACCTTAATCCGGGAAGGTGTAGAAAGTATTCTTAACCCTTTTGATGCTTATGCTATTGAAGAAGCGGTGCGCTTAAAAGAAAAATATGGCGGAACTGTTACAGCTATTAGTATGGGTCCCAATCAATGTGAGACAACTTTACGCGAAGCAGTTTCCTTAGGTGTAGACAATATAATTTTACTTTCGGACAGGCGTTTTGCTGGAGCTGATACTTATGCTACGAGTTTAACCTTGGCTGCCGCTATCAAAAAAATAGGGGACTTTACTCTTATTTTAACAGGGCAACAGGCAATTGATGGCGATACAGCTCAGGTAGGACCCGGCATTGCAGCTCATTTGAATATTCCGCAGACCTGTTTTGTCCGCAAAATAGAATCCTTTGATGAACAACAGGCAGTAGTAGAACGCTTGCTGGAAGATGGTTTTGACCGTGTTTCAATGCAGCTTCCAGCTTTAATTTCCGTAGTGAAAGAAATCAATGTTCCCCGTTTACCTTCTTTAAGAGGAAAACGCAATGCTAAAACAGTTCCGCTAACTGTTTGGAATTGTGACGCTTTGGGGCTGGATGAAAAAGAAACAGGACTGAACGGTTCTCCAACACAGGTGCTGAATATTTTTTCTCCTCATCACGAAAAGCAGGTGGAAAAGTTTGAGGGAAATAGTGATGAAGCAGTGGAACTAATTGTACAGCGTTTAGTGGACTTAACTAAGAGATGATTAAATATCCAGAAATAAACCCTGATATTGTTAGTTTTAGCATTGGAGGGTTAAATCTGCATATTCGTTGGTATGGCTTTTTTTATGTGCTTAGTTTTATTCTTGCGTTCTTTTTATACAAGCCGTTTTTAAAAAAGAGAAACATCAAGCTTACCAGAGAGCAATACGAATCCATCATCTTTTATGTTATGCTGGGTGTTATATTAGGCGGACGTTTGGGTTATATTCTTTTTTACAATCTGGGCTATTACATTTCTCATCCCTTATTGATTTTTGCCGTTTGGGAAGGAGGAATGAGCTTTCATGGAGGTGCTTTAGGGGTAATTATTGCCGGGCTGATTTATTGTCATAAGCATAAGCTGAATTTTTATGCTCTTGCAGATTCCGCTATTCCTATTGTAGCCATAGGTTTAGGACTGGGACGTTTAGGTAATTTCATCAATGGCGAATTATGGGGAAAGCCCACACATTTACCTTGGGGAATGATTTTTCCCGGAGCAGATAATTTACCTCGCCATCCTACTCAGCTCTATGAACTTTTTCTGGAAGGCATTGTGATGTTTGTAGTATCTTATTTTCTGCTGAAAAAGCTGAAAAAAGAAGGGCTGGTATTCTGGAGTTTTATTGGTTTATATGGGATTTTCAGGTTTTTAATAGAATTTGTGCGCGAACCCGATGATATTGATTTTTATACCCGTTTTGGTTATATTTTCGGTTTTATGAGTATCGGTCAATTCCTCAGCTTAATAATGATTATTGCAGCTATCTGGGGTTTTTACAAAATCAATGCCCGCCGCAAAAAAACACAAAATCCTCACATTTAATTTGCTTTCCATCCGTTTTTGAACGATAATATTATTGAGGTTAATAATGAAGAAAGCATTAATAGCTGTTCTAATTATCACTGCTATTATCATTTCTGCCTGTGCAGCACCCAAAGGTAAAAGCGAAGAAGAAAAATTACGCCAACAACTGAAAAAATGGGAAAGTTTTGATAGCCAGGGCATAGCAGAGGTCTCTTATAAAAGCTTAGCTATTCGTAAAATGTTCAGTGCCGCTAAAAATGGTAGTCAATTACGCTTTGATCTTTTTGACGGCGGGCTTTTAGGTTCAGCAGGAGAACCGTTACTGACTATGTATCTGGGAGATTATGTGGCGGTTAAATCTCCTTTTATACCAATGCTGGAGCTTTTGGACTTCACACACACTGCTCCTTTACAGAGCTTAAAATTATCTGCCAATACCGATTCCCTGATTGCACTTTACGGGGAAAGAATTATTAAAAATAAGAAACTGGAATTGAATGGAGTTACTATCAATTTCAATAAGGACTACCTTTTAGACAGTATTTCGGAGAAAGAAAACCAGACCAGGATTCAGGCTCTATACAATAGCCGGGGAGATCTCTCCGAATTAGTTGTAACCAGCATAGATAACATTGCTCTGAGAATGAGTTTTGATAAAATTGAATATGTCCAACCTCAAATTATTCCTCTGCCCAAACCTGAACTTTCCTTTACGGAAGATACCTTAAAAGGACTAAATAATTTGAATTTGGAATCTCTGTTGAAGGAATTTCTGCAATATAAAAAAGAAGGACAAAAATGATTCCACGTTATTCCAAACCCGAAATGGAAAGAATTTGGACAGTAGAAAATCGTTATGAATGCTGGCTGGAAGTTGAATTAGCAGCCGCCAGAGCAATGTTTGAAAAAGGGATTATTCCTAAAGCCGACTGGGAAATAATTAATGCGAAAGCCGATTTTGATACTAATAGAATTGACGAACTGGAACAGATTACCAGGCATGATGTAATCGCTTTTTTAACCAATGTAGGGGAAAATATAGGTCCTGCCTCCCGTTGGCTCCATTTTGGTATGACCTCTTCCGATGTTTTAGATACTGCTACAGGGATGCAATTAAAAAGCAGCGGGGAGCTTATTTTGGCGGAATTAAGTCGCTTAGCAGAAATTCTTAAACTGAAAGCTAGGCAGTATAAAAACACAATTTGTATGGGTCGTTCGCATGGAATTCATGCAGAACCGACTTCCTTCGGCTTAAAGTTTGCCCTTTGGTTTGAAGAAGTTGGGCGTAATATAAAGCGCTTGAACGAAGCAATAGAGGAAGTTAGCGTAGGTAAATTTTCTGGTGCTGTAGGTAATTTTGCTCACTTAAGTCCGGAAATTGAAGAACTGGCTTGCAAATATCTGGATTTGCATCCCGCAAATGTTTCCACGCAAGTTATTCAAAGAGATAGATATGCTTTTTTTCTTTCCGTTTTAGCTTTAATTGCTTCCGGCATAGAAAAAATAGCTTTAGAAATAAGGCATTTGCAAAGAACTGAAGTGCAAGAAGTGGAAGAGAACTTTTCCAAAGGGCAAAAGGGTTCTTCTGCAATGCCGCATAAACGCAATCCTATCGTTAGTGAACAGCTTTGCGGTTTGGCAAGAATTTTGCGTTCCAATGCTATAAGCTCTATGGAGAATAACGCTTTATGGCATGAACGCGATATTTCCCATTCCAGTGTGGAGCGTATTATTTTGCCTGATTCCTGCATTTTGATTCACTATATGCTGGATAAAACCTGTTCCCTGATAGAAAATCTGGTGGTTTTTCCCGAAAATATGCGAAAAAACCTGGAACTTACTAAAGGACTTGTCTTTTCTCAAGCATTGCTTTTGCATCTTGTCCAAAGCGGTTTAACCCGCGAAAATGCCTATTCCCTGGTGCAGCAGGAAGCAATGAAATCCCGGGAAACGAGCAGTAATTTTTTGGATAATGTTTTGGCAAATAAGGAAATAACTTCTGCCCTTGCGGAAAGTAAAATTCGGGATATATTTTCTTATGAACGCTATCTTCGGAATGTGGATTTTATTTACCGGCGATGCGGAATTTTATAGCCAGGGAGCTTAAAGATGAAGAAATATTTAATTATCGGGTTGGCTCTGGTTTTATACATTCCTACCTTGCTTTTAGGCAAAGAGGAAACAAACCGCCTTATCGGCTATTGGTTAACTAGTGATAAATCTATGAAAATAGAGATTTATGAAAACGCAGACAGCACTTTCGCCGGTAAGATTATTTGGCTGAAAGAGCCCAATGACAAAAATGACAAACCCCGAAAGGACAGTAATAATCCTGATAAAAAATTGCAGGAAAGACCTTTATTGGAGCTGGTTATTTTAACTGGACTTGTTCCGGAAAGCAGCACCAAATACAAATCCGGTAAACTCTATGACCCCCATAGCGGAAAAACCTATTCCGCTACTATTGAATTAGTTAATAATAACACTATTAATATTCGTTACTTTATCGCTACCCCTACTTTAGGCAGAACTGATACCTGGACACGCACTGCCAAATAATTTTTTAGGCAATGATAATTGATATCGTTTCTGAAAATAACTGTTAAACAGATTTTTAGTAATAGAAGCTGGACAGATTACTGTCTGCTCTTAAGAAAGTAAATTATAAACACAAAGAAAAAGGAGTTAAAATGAAAATAGCTTATTTATTTATGCCCTTAGCTATTATTCTCTTGCTGCTTACCGCTTGTGCCACAACCGGTGATGAGCAGGCGACCAAACTTGTTACAAAATATGACATCGCCCTTACGAAAGTTAGTAGAGGCGGAAATGAAACTACACGTAGTAAAGCTCCTGTGGCTGATACTACGCTGGTAGATAAATTGCGTTTCCACTATGATGACGAATTTATGCACACCATCTGGTATGCTTCCGAGAATGGCTTTGAACTTACCTTATACAATGCCTCGGATAAAAATATTATTCTGGACTGGGAAAAGGGATTATATCTGGATTATGATAATATAGGCCATCGCTTATTGATTTCCAGTACCCCTGATTCGGAAAAAGATAAACCCCAATCACCAAGCACAATAGCTCCCCGAACTAATATTACGGAAATAATCTACTCTGCTGATCATACCAATCCTTCTACCCTTTTAGGGGTTTATGTGCGCACTCCTCTTCTGCCCACAGAATACAAAAAGGCAGTTAGATTCAACGGCAAAGAAATGAAAATTCAACTTCCCGTGATTATTGAAAATAACACCTATAACTATGAATTCACTTTCAAAATTATTGGAGTGCACCAAGTAGCAGCAAAAAGCAATTTGCTGTTTGGATAGTTAGTTAACATCCATTTTTATCCAAACTTAACAGTAAAAACTGTCTGGAATTGTTTAGTTCCCGGCTGTATTTAAATGTTTCTTTCCTAAGTAGCATTGCTTACCCATTGCTCACCCAATACGGATGCCATCCGTAATGGGTAGGTAATGAGTAAGCAATGCAAATAAGAAAGAAAAAGAGGTTGAGAAAGTTGAGAGAGTTTAGAGGGTTGAGATACCTTAAAGCTCCTGAGGGCGTAACAATGATATTAATCTATACAGCGTCCCTAAAATACTATTCTTCACTTTTCATTGCTTTATCGTCATAAGTTCTATGTGCCCCGAAAGTTATTTCACAAGTGATAGTTTTAGAGGCACAAATGACTCCTGACTTCAAACGGTAATGAATCTTTAATTAACTAATAAATTAGAAGAGAAATTGCGGAGTTTCCGCCTGCTCACTGCCCAATAAAAAAAACAGGATTGCACTTCTCAGTGCAATCCTGTAGTCTGTTACACCATAAATGCTTATTCTATGGTGATTTCTTTTTTAGGAGAGGGTTCCTTTTTCGGAATCGTTAGTTTCAGCACCCCATCTTCCATCTTGGCTGAGATTTTGCTTGCCTCAACATTTTCAGGAAGCAAGAGGTTACGGCGATAGCTACCACTGTATCTTTCACAGCGGTATACTGTGCCCTTGGTCTCTTCTTTGGTTACATCTTTATTAGCTTCAATCATTAATTGATTATCATGCATGCTAATTTTGACATCGTCTTTCTTAAATCCGGGCAGATTTGCTAGAATTTGGTAATCTTTATCATTCTCCACAATATCAATTGCCATAGCCCGGAAATTATCTTCCTCTCCTTCTTCTTCATAGAAACGATTGAAGAATTCGTCGAATAAGCTGAGCATATTGCTCATCGGTCTCAATTCGTTTGTTTTGCGATATGGTACGACTTTCATTTTGAACCTCCATGTTCATTTTATCGTTCACTAATTATAATAATCAGGTTTTCAAAAAAAGCAAGAAAAAAATTAGCAGTCCTTTGAAAAGAGTGCTAATTTCTTATTTAACAAGGAGAAAAATTTTTTAGCCACCGAAGACACCGAGATTTTTTTACAAAGAGAAAAAGAGGAAAAGAGTAATTTTTGAACCACCGAAGACACCGAGATTTTTTTACAAAGAGAAAAAGAGGAAAAGAGTAATTTTTGAACCACCGAAGACACCGAGATTTTTTTTACAAAGAGAATAAGAGGAAAAGAGTAATTTTGAGCCACCGAAGACACCGAGATTTTTTTACAAAGAGAAAAAGAGGAAAAGAGTAATTTTGAACCACCGAAGACACCGAGATTTTATTTTTACAAAGAGAATAAGAGGAAAAAATCGGGATAAGGAGTTGGTAAATTCCGATTTGCCAAAGAAACTGTATGTTTCTAAATAAATTTATGTTTTAGACATCTGCCATTCCGGTTTTTTATAAATGAGCTGTTTCCAAAAGGATAATTGACAAAAAGACAAGGCAGGTATTTTTGGAATTCAATATTCCGCACACCGGGAATACAGGTTAACTTGATACAAATTAAGGAAATAGAATGAAAGAAGAATTTATCCGCAATTTCTGCATTGTGGCTCATATTGATCACGGAAAATCTACTTTGGCAGATAGATTTTTGGAAGAGACACATATTATCGGCAAAGGAACTGATGTCTCTCAGGTTTTGGATAGTATGGATTTGGAACGCGAAAAAGGTATCACGATTAAAAGTCATGCTATCCGAATGGTATATAACTATCAGGGTCAAGATTATGTTTTAAACCTGATTGATACTCCTGGTCATGTAGATTTTTCTTATGAGGTCTCGCGTGCTTTGGCATCTTGTGAAGGAGCTGTTCTTTTAGTGGATGCTGCTCAAGGAATTGAAGCACAAACAATGAGCAATCTTTATTTAGCTTTAGATAACAACCTGGAAATATTGCCTGTAATCAATAAAATTGACTTGCCCAAAGCAGATATTGAAGGCACGGAAAATGATTTGTGCGAAATTTTAGGTTGCCTGCCAGAAGAAATAATCAAAGTTAGCGCTAAAACTGGTGAAGGAGTTCAAGACCTTTTAGATGTTATTGTAACTCGTTTACCTGCTCCTAAAGGAAATCCTGAAACTGCTCCCAGAGCATTGATTTTTGATTCCTATTTTGATATGTATCGGGGTGTAGTTGTTTTAGTCCGGGTTTTTGAGGGTCAATTACAAAAAGGAGATAAGATAAAGCTTTTTTCTACAGCAAGGGAATATGAAATTGAAGAAATCGGTTATTTGGGCTTAAAATTTTCTCCGCAAACTGAACTTACCTGTGGCGAAGCAGGTTATATAATTGCTAATATTAAAGAAGTTGCTGATGCCAGAGTAGGTGATACAATAACTGTAGCCAAAGGTGGTTGTGAAAATCCCCTTCCAGGTTTCAGAGAACCCAAACCAATGGTCTATAGCAGTATTTTTCCTATCAATGGAGAGGACTATGAAAATTTGGTGGAATCCATAGCCAAGCTGAAATTGAACGATGCCTCTCTTGTTTATGAAAAGGAAAGTTCTGCCGCTTTGGGTTATGGATTTCGTTGCGGTTTTTTGGGAATGCTGCATTTGGAAATTGTGAAAGAACGTCTGCTGCGGGAATATAATCTTCCTATTATGGCTACAACCCCCAGTGTGCGTTTTTTGATTAAATTAAAAAGCGGAGAAGAACTGCAAATAAATAATCCTGTTGATTTTCCTGATCCCTCCACTCTTGAAAGCATTATGGAACCCTTTATGGATGCGGAAATAATTTTACCTACGGATTATATTGGCAATGTGCTGAAATTGGTTCAGGAACGTAGAGGTATTCAAAAAAACATTCAGTATATAGATGAAAAAAGGGTCGCCTTGCATTATGAACTGCCGTTAATTGAGATTATCTTTGATTTTTATGATAAACTGAAAACGGTTAGCCGAGGTTATGCTTCTTTAGATTATACTTTTAAGGATTACAGAGAAGCCAATGTGGTGAAAGTGGATATCCTGATAAACGGAGAAAAGGTTGATGCCATGAGCTTTATCTGCCACCAGGATAAGGCATACAATTGGGGAAAAAGTGTAACTGAAACCCTTGCAGAAGTTATTCCGAAACATCTTTTCAAGATTGCTTTGCAGGCAGCAATTGGCGGAAAAATTATTGCTCGCAGCACTATTAATCCTTTACGGAAGGATGTTTTGGCAAAATGCTACGGAGGTGATGTTTCCCGCAAAAGAAAGCTGCTGGAAAAACAAAAAGAGGGCAAAAAAAAGATGAAGGAAATTGGTTCGGTTTCTGTTCCTCAAGAGGCATTTCTTGCTGTTTTAAAAGCGGATAGGGAATAAAGGGTGGTCTTTTTTCAGAGCAGGCACTGTTTTTTTACTCTCTTTTTCTGCCTTTCTTTTTTGCCGCTTTTTGCGATAAATATTGGAGCTATTAACTTTCAGGGAATTTCCGGAATAGAAGAAACAGAACTTATTAAAGCCAGCGGTTTGCAAAAAGGACTGGAATACAACCCGGAACTTGTTTCCAATGCTACTTCCAATTTGTATAAATATTTGCAGAATAAAGGCAGATACTTTATTTGGATTTCTTCTCCGGAACTGATTCCAGATGAAACTGGAACTGTTTCCCTGCTTTTCAGTATTCAGGAAAAAGCACCTTCCGATGAGGTTAAAATCCGCTTTCAGGGTATGCAGTATTTCAGTGAAGCAAAACTCTTTCAACTTCTTCTTCTTTCGCAGGAAAAAAATTATCGTTTAGACCAGCTTTCCAGAATTATGCAACAAACCCTTTCATTATATAACAACAGAGGTTATCTCTTTGCTAAAGTTGAACTGGATTCTTTGGTTTTAGAAGAGGCATTGACTGCATATATTGGAATTGATGAAGGGAAACCACTGCGCGTAAAGAACTATGTTTTTAGGGGGAATAAAGTTACAAAAGAAAAAACACTGTTGCATCTTTCCGGCTTGGAAAACATAGAATTGGTAACTCCTGAGGTCTTAACTCAGGCAGAAGAAAACATCCGGCGTAAGAATTATATCCGCGATTGCAATGTGGAACCAATTAATGAAAATACCTTGCTGATAAATATAGAAGAAAGCAAAATGACTTATCTGGAAGGCGTTTTAGGAATGAATCGGAGTAATGAGGAATTCAAACTCTCAGGTCAAATCCGTTTACAATTTTTAAATCTTTGGGGTACCGACCGTGCTATAAAACTCTTCTGGAAACAAATTCCAACTTCCAATAGTGAACTTTCTTTATCTTATCATGAATCAGGAATTCCGGGAATTCCTGTTGCTGGAGATTTTGAACTCTATAGAGCTCAACAGGATTCCACCTGGATAAAAACCCGAGGTATTTTAGAGGTCTATTATCAAATGCTGAAACACAGCTTGGGTATTGAATTGGCTAGTGAATCATTAACTCCTGGTTCCAGAAGACCTGCTATTATAAATAAAGAAAAGGCACAAAGTGTAGGTGCTTTTTGGAATTACAGCAATTACGCAGGCGGCGTAAATCCCTATAAAGGTATGGAAATGAAATTGCTCTACCGTTTAACAGGAAGCAATCTGACAAAACATTTATATGGAGCTACCGAAGCAGGTGTAAAGAGCTATATCCCTGTTAAAAATCGCTTTGTAGGTTTTATAGGTGTAGAAATTCGTAATCTGGAAAATAGAAATGTAGAGCTCTGGCAACAATATAAAATGGGGGGCTATGGAACTTTACGAGGTTATTATGAAGATGAATTCAGCTCTTTTCGTCTTGCCTGGATCAACTATGAATTGCGCTATCGTCTCAATCCTGATTCATATATTTATGTCCTCTTTGATCAGGGATTTTTAGGTAGAGAAAAAAATAAGCTAAAGACCGATCTCTTTGGTCTCGGTTTCGGAATAAAAATAAATACACGCTTAGGAATTTTAGGATTGGAATATGCTCTTGGTTATAGAGATAAACACTTTGCCAATCTTAATTCCGGGATGATTCATCTAGGCTTGGATGTAGCTTTCTAAAAAAAATACTTGCCAAGATTTTGGTATTTAAAAATGATGGCTCCAATAACTAAGTATATAGATGTGACTAAGGACTGTGTGAAGGATAGATAAGAGTTTAAGCTCTATCAGACCTTCAATAGAACCGGCAAATTTTTATATGTCTTGCCAAAACAAATCAAAAAAAAGAAAAAAACCTAAGTACCCGAAAGGGAATTTGCTTATGGAGGAATCAATGAAGAAAGTTCTCTTAATCACCTTGCTCGCTATGTTGCTGATCAGCACATTGGTTACTGGCTGCAAACAGAAAGCAGAAGAACCCCAGGAAGAAGTAGCTCCTGTTGAAGAAACTACTCCTGCTCCTGATACAACTGTAGCTCCTGAACAGAGCCAAACACCTACAACTACTACCCCAGTTGGCAAGTAGTTTATCAGCTAATAAACAATAGCGCAGTCCTTAAAAAAACGGGTGTCTTCGGATACCCGTTTTTTGTTTTGGGCAGATTTTATTTTAGCCACCGAAAACACCGAAAAGAATGAAACACGAAGATTACGCAGATTTATTTGAAGATTTATCAAGAATCAGATCATATCTTGTTGGCAAAGGACTGAATGCCCATTTCGCAGAATATACAAAAGAATTTCCCTTCTAAAAAAGATAATTGGCAATTGATGATGAACTGGTTTCCATCTTCCATCTCGCCATCTCGCTTTTTTGCTATCTCGCTGTTTCACCATCTCGCAATTTACCTTGACAGATTTAGTGATACTAATAATTATAGTTTCGGATGTTAAATATACTTCATTCTAAGTATTGCTAACATCAGAAGGAGATAATAATGATTGGAGAACGCCTTAAACAGATTCGTCAAGTATTGGGAATCAAACAGGTTGATTTAGCCAAGGTCTTAAAGATAAATCCTTCAGCCATATCTCAAATGGAAAGTGGCAGAACTAATCCTTCTCTGGAAACACTTATGGAATTGGTTGTGAACTATAATGTGAATCTGCATTGGTTAATAACAGGAGTTGGGAAAATGTTTAATACTGCTAATGATACCTCTCCTCAAAACGGTTCCTGGGATAATTTTCAGAAACTTTTAAATGACCGTTTGGAAGAAATTGTTCAGGCACGCTTAGATTTAATGGATTCCGATACAGTAGAAATTCCGGTTAGTGGAGAAATTGCCGCAGGTGAACCAATGGAAAATTATGGCCCATTACTAGATGTTATAACAGTGCGTCGTTCCTTGATAAATGGTGCTTTGAATAACTTTGTAGCTTTAAGAGTTAATGGACGCAGTATGGAACCTGATATTAGAAATCAGGATCTGGTGTTAATCCGTTATTCTAATGAATGGCATGAACTTACAGGCAAGATTTGTGCGGTGCGTATTGATGGAGGAATAACTTTAAAGCGTTTGGTTTTGGATGATGCCCAAAAGATGATCATCTTGCTTTCCATAAATGAAAAGTATCAACCGATTCTGATTGATCCCGACAGTAATACAGATGTTACACTAATCGGTTCGTTATATTTTTTGCTTAGGATGTTACCTTAAGGAGGGGCAAGAAAAATGATTTTAGTTTATGTTCTTATTATTGTAGCTATCCTGCTTGCTATCTTAAATTTATTTATCTTACTTTCCCAAAGGCATAGAGGAAAGGAAAACGGAAATATCAGTGAATTGAAAGGTGCCTTTGAAACCTTTGAACGTTATAATCGGGAAGAAATGGGCAGGTTACGCACTGAACTTTTAAATATCAGTGCCGAAAATCGTAAGGAACTTAATGATTCTATTAAAGCACAAAATGATGTATTAATCAAACAAAGCACTGCCAGCAGGGAAGAACTGAATAATTCCTTTAATGCTTTAAAACAACAGCTTAATAACGATTCTGCCACAAACAGGGAAGAACTGAAAAAAGCCCTGAATGACCTTTCTGAAAATTTTAGCCGCAGAATGACTGACCTGATAAATACACAACAACAGGAAGCAGAAACATCGCGTAAAAACCTGGAAACCAAAATGGAACAGATTCGTCAAAATAACGAAACCAAACTGGAACAAATGCGTCAAACGGTAGATGAAAAATTGCACGAAACCCTGGAAAAGCGTTTGGGGGAAAGTTTTAAGCAGGTTAGTGAGCGTTTGGAACTAGTGCATAAAAGTATGGGCGAAATGCAAAGTTTGGCAAATGGAGTTGGAGACCTGAAAAAAGCACTTACCAATGTCAAAAGACAGGGTGTTTTAGGTGAAATTCAGTTAGCGAATTTACTGGAAGATATATTAACTCCCGAACAGTATGAGAAAAACTTCCGACCGAATAAAAACCGTGATGAAAATGTAGAATTTGCTATTCGCCTGCCTGGTAATTCAGAAAAAGAAGAATTTGTATTTCTGCCCATAGATGCCAAGTTTCCTATAGCGGACTATCAAAATATTATGAATGCTTATGATTCTGGAGATTTAGCAGCTGTGGAAAGTGCCCGAAAAAGTATGATTCAAAGGATAAAAAGTTGTGCTAAAGATATATGTGATAAATATATCAATCCACCAGTTACTACTGATTTCGGAATGCTGTTTCTACCTTTTGAGGGTCTTTATGCTGAAGTTTTAAGAATTCCTGGACTTTTTGAAACTATTATGCGGGATAATCATGTTATCATTTGTGGTCCAACTACTACTGCCGCAGTAATTAACAGTTTACAAGTGGGTTTTCGCACTTTGGCAATTCAGAAAAAGACCTCTGAGGTCTGGAAAATACTGGCTTCTATCAAACAGGAATTTGGCAAATTTGGGACTATTTTGGATCAAACCCAAAAGAAACTGCAGGAAGCATCAAATAATATTGAAAAAGCAAGTTACCGCAGCAGGCAAATAGAAAAGCGTCTGGATAAGGTTCAGGAATTACCTGTGGAAGAAGTAGAAATAGAACAAATCTTGGATGTTTGATTGCCGGAAAAACGAAGTCCTCGTCGTTTATATTGGTTGACCGGGAGGTCAACCTTCCTGGAAAAACGAAGTCCTCGTCGTTTATATTGGTTGACCTGGAGGTTAACCTTCCGGAAAAATATGGTTGACGGGGACATCAACCTTCCGGAAGAAGATGGTTGACCAGGAGGTCAACCTTCCAGAACTGCCAGGCAAATTCCTTCTGTTTTTATAATGCCTGCTGAGGAAGCAGTTATAATATTGCTGATTCCCCTGGATTGATAGTCCCTTATTATCAGGTCATTCAGAGGATATTTCAGGTTTTGAGAACAAGAGAAAACAACTTTTTCCGAAAGAGGAATAAGGGAAAGCAATTTTCCCTGGCAATTGTTAAATTCTATATTATCCGGCAGAATAAAAATGGACTGGTTTTCACTTTCAATCCTGTAGGGAACAGGGTAGGAAATCTTTTCTCCGACAGGACTTTTTAGCTTTAATAAATTTATAGCAATAGCCAAGGCGTGATCAAAGCGACCTTGCATATCATTGCAGATAATTATTTCGCTATAGCATTTTTGATCTAAACACCAATCCAATGCCAGTTCTGTATCTGTCTCATTTTTTTCTGTGGGATGCTGGAGGGAAAGGATATTACAATATTTTTTCAGCATTTCGGGTTCAATGGAATCCATATCTCCAATAAGAATAAGGGGTTTCAATCCAAGTTCAGCAATTTGTTTGATGCCATTATCAACAGCTATTATATGGTCTGTTTTTTGGATATTTTTATAGCGGGAAACAATATCCCTGGGTGCGTGATTAGTAAAAATATAGGCGCGGTTTTTTTTAATGCATAGCATAGAGAGGTTCATCAATACGGTTTAGATAAGCGACAGGATTCACTTTTACATCGCAATTATGCACTTCATAATGTAGATGAGGACCGGTTGAAATTCCCGAACTACCCATCAGACCTATAATTTGACCTTTTATAACTTGATCTCCTGAACGCACCATATAGCTGTATAGATGGCCATAAAGTGTTTCATATCCATTTCCGTGATTGATTACTATTCTTTTACCATAACTTGTTTCATAATCGGTAGTTTTAACAGTTCCCGCAGCAGTAGCATAAATTGGAGTTCCTGCTTCATTGGAAATATCAAGGCCATAATGGAATTCAATTTCATTACGAATAGGATGAACTCGCAAACCCCAGCCGTCGGAAATTCTGCCAAAGGAAGGATAAATAGAAGGTATATAATCGGCAGGATTTTCTCCAGCGGGCAAAGCAGGAATTGCTTTTTCCGGTTCTGAAATCAACACCAGAATTGTAGCCAGTTTTGATTCCAGGTTTTCCATCTGATTGCGCAGGGCTGGTTCAAAAACAAATTCTCCCTTTTTCCCCTGCTTTAAATTCAGGGTAGGATAATCTTCCGGGTTTTCCTTTATTTTTATTTGTAATTCATTTAATCTCTTATAGATGGAATCCACAGTAGCAGTATAAAAATCAAGCTTGGCACGCAGTTCCTTATTTTCCGTTTCCAAACGCTTGAGAACTTCATTGCGTTGAGCATTACTTCCTGCCATAGTGAACATAATAATTGTAGAAACAACTAAAAATATCAAAAGCACAATTATCAAAATCAAGGCATAATGAGGCACTGTGAAGCTGTGTTTAACTCCATCCATTCCAACTTGATAGCTTATTTTCATTTTACCTTTACTGATAAATTCGTTTTCCACTTGCATCCTTTTCTCTTATGTTTTGTCCTATTTTATAAAGCATAATACGAACCAAAATAGAATGTTTGGCATCCCGTAGGGGAATCGAACCCCTGTTGCGTGACTGAGAATCACGAGTCCTGGGCCACTAGACGAACGGGACACAAATTGTTTCATTATTTCTACCCTATAAATTGGCGACCCCTAGGGGAATTGAACCCCTCTTGCAAGAATGAAAATCTTGAGTCCTAACCAATAGACGAAGGGGTCGCAAACTGGTGATCCAGGTTGGAATCGAACCAACGACTCTCTGCTTAAAAGGCAGATACTCTACCGCTGAGTTACTGGACCTTTTTTGTGCCTATCTTTTAAGTTAAAAATTTGGAGGTGGATTCTATGTCAAGGAAAATCGTTTTTATTTTTTATTCTGAAAATATTGGAAGCGCAGTGGATGCTCTTGAGAAAAGAGATATTATTTGATTTTCGCAAAGAGAAAAAGAAGAAAAGAGAATTCATTTTACAAAGAGAAAAAGAAGAAAAGAGAATTCATTTCACAAAGAGAAAAAGAAGAAAAGAGAATTCATTTTACAAAGAGAAAAAGAAGAAAAGAGAATTCATTTTACAAAGAGAAAAAGAGAATAATATCGTTTTGTAATAAAAAAAATCAGGAGGAAAACTATAGGACGACGAAAGTAATGTCTTGATGCTCAGATCTTAGAAAAAATTGAGCTGGTAATAGATCCTTTACCCGATTGTTTCGTTGTTTGTAAACTTATGATAATCTCAGCTTTTCCCGGGATGAAATTAAAAAGGCGGAAGCTTTGCTCCGGTCATTATCTTGATTTATTAAATTACTTTGTGGATTTTGTCTAACTACCTGTTGCCTAGTTACTTCTTTAACGACTCTTTAACGATTCTTTAACAATACCTTAACTTTGTTAAAGAAGCGTTAAAGAAGTGTTATTGCAGCATAAAAGATTCAACTTGGCAAGAAATAATGCGCGGTATAAAAACAGGTAAAGGTCGCGCTTTTGTTTTAACTAATAATTTTTAGTTTTGCAAACGAGCTAAAAAGCGGTTGTAAGGGAATAAGATTGTGGCGTGTAGCTACATTGAAGGCAGGTGACAATTGTGAGTCGATACTTCCCGCTGAGCGGTTGTAAGGGAATAAGATTGTGGGATGTAGTTACATTGAAGGCAGGTGAAAATTGAGAGTCAAAACATCTCACCGTTTAAATAGTGAATTTGACGAAGGGTTTACGCCGCTTTCTATATTATTGTATCGCCCTTTGTGGCTTTCTATCGCTAAATAAAATACAAAGTTACTAACTTTTTACAGCTTGCCTAATTATCTTCATTTTTCCTAAAATTCCCCATTACTAATAACTATCTCGCTATCTTACTATCTCGCTATCTCGCTATTTCACACTTTGATATAGGAATTGCCACTACTTTTAGCTACCAGTCCTTTCAGTTCTAAATTCAGTAATATAGTAGAAAGTTTTCCGAAACCGAGACCTGTTTTCAGCATAAATTCGTCAAAAGTAAGTTCTTTCTGGGCAGAAGATAAAATATCGTAGAGGGTTTGTTCATCGGAGGATAGTTCCGGAATCAGTTCCATTTGTTCTTTTACAGATGTAACTAAACCCAGGTCTTTTAAAAGGTCATTGGCAGAACTGACTAAGGAGGCACCCTGTCTGATAAGTAAATTAGGTCCTTGGGCATTGCGGTTATTGATATTTCCCGGTAAAGCAAAAAGGGGTTTATTTTGTTCAATGGCAAATTTAGCAGTGAGCATAGCACCGCTGTTTAAAGAACCCTCAACAACTAAAACGGCATTGGCAAGAGCGCTTATTATTCTATTGCGGGAAGGAAAATTCCAGCGTTCCAGTTTACTTCCGGGTTCATATTCACTAACCAGAGCTCCATTTTCGCTTATATGTTCTGCAAGTATTTTATTCATAGGAGGATAGATATTTTCCAAACCGGAGGCAAAAACGGCAATTGTTTTTGTCTTTGCCTTCAAAGCTGTTTGATGAGCAATAGTATCAATTCCCATAGCCAAGCCGCTGATAACATTTACTCCTTTTGCACATAAAGGAGATAGAAGTTTACGACACATTTCTACTCCGTAAGAAGTAGGTTTACGAGTTCCTACAACTGCGATACAAAGGTCTTTGAGGGTTCCAGAAAGGTCTCCTTTGTAATACAAAATCAAAGGAGGATCAAATATTTCTTTTAAGGCAGCTGGATAATCGGGATCGGTTAAACAAAGATATTGCAGCTGATGTTTTTCCATTAAAGTAATAATTCGTTTGCTGTCTTCAGGCAAGGTAAACTCGCTTAAATGCTTGATTGTGGCAGGTTTTAATTTGCCTGATTGATAAACCGGATGCGATGGCTTGCCAACAAATTCTTGGGGATCAGGATAATTCTGTAAAAGTTCCAGCATTCCTTTTGTGCCTAATAGAGGAGCTGATTTAAGACATAGCCACGCTTTGTATCGTTCCATTTAACGGCTCTGCTGTAAGATATTATAAATTTTGTATTTAAGTTCATTCAGACCTACTTTGCTGACTGCGGAAACAGCAACAATTTCTTCTTTATATTCCTTTTTGAAAGAAGCTTTTATTTCCGTCAATTTCTGCTTTAAGTCCTCGGGAGAATAAGTATCTGTTTTGCTGATAACAATTAGATGGGGTTTTTTATCCATAAAAGAATCATAAAGATAGAGCTCCGACCTTAAAGTTTTGTATGCCTCCAGAGGATCAGGAGTAGCAATATCTATTAAAAAAAGCAAGAGATAAGTGCGCTGAATATGACGCAGGAATTGATCTCCCAATCCTTTTCCTGAATGAGCACCTTTAATTATTCCAGGAATATCAGCCATTACAAAATTTTGATAATCACTAATATAAACCACTCCCAGCATTGGCTCCAAAGTAGTAAATTCATAGTCCGCTATTTTAGGTCGGGCTGCAGATAACACACTTAAAAGAGTTGATTTACCCGCATTGGGAAAGCCCACTAAACCCACATCTGCCATCAGTTTCAAAACCAGTTCCAGCTCAATTTCTTCGGTTTTAATACCAGGAGTTGCTATACGCGGTGCCTGATTTATGGGAGTGGCAAAATTGTAATTTCCTTTGCCTCCAGAGCCACCTGCCGATAAAATAACCTTTTCTCCCGCTTCGGTAATATCAGCAAGTTTATATTTCCTAGTATCTTCAAGCACATAAATTTCGGTGCCTAAAGGTAAATGTAAAATACAATCCGCCCCTGAAGAACCGGTTTTTTTAGCTCCGGTACCCGGTTTTCCGTTATCTGCCTTGAATATTTTATGATAGCGATAATCCAAAAGAGTATTTAAATTGCTGTCTCCAATAGCAATAACATCTCCGCCTCTTCCTCCATCTCCTCCATCAGGACCACCTTTGGGAACATATTTTTCGTGTCGGAAACTAACTACTCCGTCACCACCGTTGCCGGATTTGATTTTTATTCGGGCATAGTCAATAAACATATCTGCTATTAATTCACTACCACAAATTTGCGGGTAAGGGACTGTTTTCCGTTTTCTACTTTCATAAAATATACTCCTGAAGTTAATCTGTTTCGGGAGGCAATTCCATTCCAAATGATATTTAATTCGCCGTTTCCGGTTGGAGGTTGATTTAGTTCTGCCACTTTTTGTCCTTTTATATTATAAATCTTTATGCTTACAGGGCTGTTACCCAAACCCTTCAGATTTATATTCACAGGAAAAGAATAAACCGGATTTGCCATAGTGCAGGATAATGCAGAAGGAATAAGGTAACTATCTTGATTGGCAACAAAATGGATTACATCCTGAACTATATTAAAACCGTTATCGCTAAACCGCCAGACAAGTGAATCAACTTCTATAACAGGTAATTGTAAAGTGTATGTTACCGGGGAAGAAAAATCCAGAGTTGTAGGCAAGAACTGTAAGATAGTGCCATCCGGTAAGATTGCTTCATTCACTAAAGGAAAATCTGCTTCTGCATCCCAATAATCAATCTGTAACATTCCGGTTGAGGGATTGTAACTATTGAAAGTGCAAACAGGAAGTGTATTCTGACTTACCTGATAATAATTATCCTGAAAGATAATGAAGCCAAAAGTGCTGTAATCGCCAAGTCCTAGCTGCGGTTCCAAACTCGTTAAATCAATATCCACCTTCAAAGTGAGCCCGAACATAATTAGAGCATCAGGCATAGCACCAAAATCCGGATCAGCAGTTAAATCGCTGATATTACAGGCAAGATTTAATGCCCCTCCGGAAACCTGACTTTGAATATTGCCTAAACGGTTAAAAACAGGCATCTGCGTTTCTGAATCATAACCGATTTTGTATAGTCCGTTGGAAACCAAGCCGGGAATATTAAAACTATAAATCATTGCATAGCCAACGCTGTCAATTAACGATGCAGCATTGCCGATTACACATAAATACACATTATAACTGGTAAAAGAATTCATTACCGGATAACTGGCACTTAAGTTTTTCAGCGTAAAATACAGTTTATCAGGACTCCTAGCCATATATGTTTCCTGTAAATCCAGATTTGGGGAATATACCGTTACGCTATCCCCTGTTGCATCAGTTCCGATATAAGCCAGATTGTTTAAAGAAAGAGGAAATGTCTCGCTATCCCAATAAGCAGAATGCATCATAGCTATGGTTTCCCCCATTTCTTCTATGCTGTAATGCAAACGGTAACGCATTTTTTGACCAAAAATATAAGGTGCCAGTGCCTCTTTTTCTCCAGGAGAAATATCTTGAATAGTTGAACTCTGCCAAGGTGCATCATTGGCACTATAAAAAAACTCCTGGCTTAATGTCCCTCCGCTAAAGTCCTCCCAACGCAAATGGATATACCCATTTTCATCTATGGAACTATGACGAATGTTGCCAAACGGAATTTCATACTGAGCCATCAGTAATGCGGTTATACTAACCAAAATAACTGTCCAAATATGTTTCATTGCTTTCTCGCTTTTTTTCATTCTTAATAAGCTCAAGTTTTTTTGTCCTTCATGCTTTAATCAGGAATCTATAGGGTTACCTAATTCTTTTTCGGCAATTTCCCTGAAGCATTTATACTCATTGTATCTGAACAAGAGAAATCACTTATAATATAATACTCTAAAGCCCTGTTGATGTCAAGTTTTTTCTGCAAAGTTGTTTTTTGGGGAGGGATAGACCCAAACTGAGGATATAATATCCAAAAAGCCAGGTATTGATAAAAGATACGGCTTTCTTGTATTTTCATTGAATTTAGAGAAGGGAAAGAATAGAACAATTTTCTTCCAAACCTGAAACAATAAGAGGGAATTTTACCGACCTTGAAACTAAGCTTAGGAGAAATCACTGTTAGAATAATGTTTAGGACAGAAGAGGCAGAATTGTCAAAAAGTTCTTGACAATATCAGCGGAATTGTTTCTAGTGTTTATGTGGTAAGCGAAGAGTTTTGCCAAAGTTTGGGAAAAACGATAAATGACTGATTAGATAAGGAGTTTATCAAGATGAAAAACTTTAGTTTCAAGTTAGATTCCCGCTACAGGAAGTATACTTATGCTAGCAGCGAGAATAACGAAAAGTCATCGCAATAAGGCAATAAGGAGAAATTTAGGATAGAGTTATGGTAAACGAAACAATCATTTTTTACCGGAAACCTATTGCCTATGTTATTTCGGTTCTGCTCTTTTTATATAATGAAAGTAGTCATTGTAAGAGGAGCGGTGTATTATATGGTCAATCAGGAAAACAATTTTTTACTACTACCTACTAATAAGGGAGAATAAAATGAAAAAATCACTTGTAGTTCTGCTTGTTGTTTTAGCGATGAGCAGTTTTCTCTTTGCCGCGGAGTATACCATTGTAGATGGCAGCTCCAATAGTTATCATATTCCCGTTAACGGAAATTCCCATTATGGATGGAGTCGGTTTATATTTACAGCAACTGAAATGAGTAATGCAGGAATAACCGGTTCATTTACTATTTATTCTATTGCTTTTAAGATTAACAATGATGTTTCTGATTATACTATGGATAATCAGAAGATTTATTTTGGTTATAACTATAACAGCACATTATCTGGTTCCACCAGTTATCCCAATCCTGGAAGCAGCAGTTCATTTACGAAGGTCTATGATGGCAGTATAACTTATGCCGGGCCTGGTTGGATGGAGATAGTATTAACCACGCCTTTCAATTTTACCTGGGATAGTTATGCGGGCTTAGATATTGTTTGGGAAAACAGAGATGGCAGCAAAATCAGCAGTGGTTATCCCAAGTTTTATTATACCTCTAAAAGCAATATGGCAGTTTACAAAGAGTCCGGAACCGGAACTTCTTTTCCAACCGGCACTGGATCTACTTCCAGTCATCATCCTAGCTTCAAAATTATCACTCCCCCAACGCAAGTGCCCAATCCTGCTATAAATCCTGATCCAGCAAATCTTGCCACCGATATAGCAATTGACAAAGAACTTAAATGGTCCAGCGGAGGTGGTTCACCTATTAGTTATAAGATCAATTTGGGAACGGATAATCCCCCTACAAACATTGCCTTAAATGAAGTTGTTACTACTCCCAAATACACACCTGCAAACAGATTCAATTACAGCACTACCTATTACTGGCAAGTGATACCTGTTAATATAATTGGTGAAGCGCAGAATTGTCCAATTTGGAGTTTTACGGCAGTTGCTGATCCTTCCATTGCCACTTTTCCTTATCAGGAGAGTTTTGATAGTGCTGTTCCTCCCAATAGTGATTGGTTAACAAGAACCGGTGTTCTGCAAGACCCTATTAATTTAAGTCCCTCAAGTTTATGGCAAAAGGATGACTGGCTGAATATTACTGGAACGGATAAAGCAGCCAAATTAAATATTTGGGGTTCAATTAACGGTTGGTTGATATCTCCGCTGTTTAATATTCCGGATGATAGCTATTATCTTTCTTTTGATTTGGCAGTGCTAAAATGTGATCAAACCCCAACCGGAACACCTCCAGTTTATGCTCCGGATGATAGAATTGCCGTTTTAGTCGGAGATGGTTATAGTTGGTCTACAGCCAATATTGTTCGTGAATGGAATAATACGGGTTCTCCTTATGTTTATAATGATATCAGAATCAGTGGAGAAAAAGTAGTTATTCCCTTAGCAGGACATAGTGGACATTGTAAATTTGCATTTTATGTTGGTTCAACAATATCTAATGCTGATAGTGATGTTATGATTAATAATATGGAAGTTGCCGCATTCAGTACTCTTCCCTTAGCTGCTCAAAATCCTATTCCTGAAAATAATGCTCAAAATGTAGCTCTGAATACAAAACTGTATTGGGATGCAGGAGCTAATGCACCTGTTTCGTATAAATTATATTTAGGACAAACCCTTCCTGGAACACCTGTAGAATGTTTATCGCCACATTACACTCCATCAGCTTTTGCTTATGGAACAACATATTCTTGGAAAGTAGTTCCCGTAAACCCAATAGGGGATGCCATTGAATGTCCTGTATGGAATTTTACTACCACCGGAACAGCCATTGTTGATGCCGGAACCGTTACTATTAATGGAGTTCCTGTAAATCCCAGCGTAGAAATCTCCGGTTTGGAAGGTGAAACTGTAATAAATGCCATTGCCAGTTTAGCTTCTGAAGGAATTGGTTTACCCAATGCTGGTTTAGTAATTCAATTAAGCAGTTCAGGGGTTAATCTTACCGGGAAAAATATCGCCATTACTCATTCGCTTGGCTTTATTCCTATGCAGATTGCCTATCGTATTTTACCGGCTGAAACCTATCACATTATTTCCAATCCGGGAACCTGGACAGAGGAAATAGTAAGCTTTATTTTGGAAGCCAAAGCTGATGGTGATGTAGATATTGTTTTTCCGATAGATGCAGAATCCACTTTGCCTGTGGAGCTTTCCTATTTTAATGCCATTTACACCGCCCAAGGTTATGTAACTATTTGCTGGGTAAGCCAATCGGAAACAAATCATAGCGGTTATAACATTTTGCGTAGCGAAGATAGAAATTATGCAAATGCTATTAAGATAAATCCAGTTTTAATAAATGAAGGAATTGAACTTGGAACGCAAACCAGCTATAAATTTACTGATTCTGAATTTGCTCCTAATACGGTTTATTATTACTGGTTGGAAAGCCTTGCGTTAAACGGTGAAACGCAATATTTTGGTCCTATTTCCGTTACAACGGGAGAAAATGGTTCTGAACCTGAAACTCCTGAATTTCCGATTGTAACAAAATTGTATAATGCTTATCCCAATCCTTTTAATCCCAATACAGTTTTAAGCTATAGTATCGCTGAACCGACAACTGTAACTTTGGAAATATATAATTCCAAAGGACAAAAAATACGCTCGTTTACAAACACCCACAATTCAGCAGGAACTTTCAAAACGAACTGGGACGGTAAAGATGATGCCGGTAAAACAGTTGGCAGTGGAGTATACATTTACCTTATGAAAACTGATAATTTCCAGCAAAGCAAAAAGATGCTGATGACGAAATAGGAACTCCTTAAGGATAACCATTTTAAGAATTCCCGGGTGAAATGCCCGGGATTTTTTTGCCCCCAAAGCCACCGAAAATGCTTATTGCCTTATAGCTTATACAGAATTCAATACCCCTGCCGTCTTGATTTCTATACCTCTCTATCTTTCCTAGGCTTTAAAAAGAGGTAGGCAATTAGATACAGAATTGCCCAGCCAAAGAGATAACCAATTATTCTTCCCGGCTGGAAAGGACTGAAAAACTGGAAGAGGACAAACTGTTTGCTTTTAGCTTTATAGTTTTGGATAAAAGGAGTGAAAACAGAATCTGGGGTAGCGGAATTTACATCTTCCAAAAGCGAAACAAGTTCTATGTGTTCAATGCGTTTGTTTTTATAGTGATATTTATCGTCCAGTAAGTTTTTCTTTGCCAGTTCAGGTAGTTTTGACTTTAGAGCGATAACGCCTTGTTGAAAAAGTTTTTGGGATAAGCTGTCTTCTACCATTTTTTGGTATTCAGCCAAATTAACAAGTGTTTTCAGCATTCCGGAAAGAGAATAGGGTTCAGTAGGAAATTCCTGAAACCAGATGCCGCCATCTTTTTCGTAAAAGCTGAAATTGCCTTTTTCTGGTTGCAGGTTATAGAGCATTTTTCTGGCTTTAATAAAAGTTTCAGGACTATGTAGGTTACCTGCTCTTTGAGCCAAAGCAAGCATAGTTGCACTATTACCTGCAGCACTATACCAGGGTTTTTTTAAGCCCGCTTTCGGATAATCATAATTATTAGGAATATTGCCATTTGCATCAAGATTATCTTCCAGCCATTTACTATAAAGGAGAAAAGCATTTTTTCGGGTTTCTTCAATGCGGGTTTTATAAAAGCGGGAGGACTCATAAGCAATGAGTTCAGGATCATAAACCTTTCCCGCAGAAGGATAATAACGCATAGGAATGCCATTTTTATCCATTGTAGGGAGCTCCACAAAAGCACTGCCAAAAATACTTATACAGGTCTTGCTCCAAAAATCGGCAAGCATAATTTCCCCTACCTGCCAAATTACTGTGGCAAAAACAAGACCAATTACCAGAGGTAAAAGATGGCGGTTTAAGTTCTTCATAATTTCCTTCCTTTTCCGGAAGAACGACGTCCCCGTCGTTCATTGTGGTTGATGAGGACATCAATCTTCCGGGAGTTTTGGTTGACCGGGAGGTCAACCGTCCGGGGGTTTTGGTTGACCGGGAGGTCAACCGTCCGGGGGTTTTGGTTGACCGGGAGGTCAACCGTCCGGGCATAATAAAGATATAAAATAGAGGATTGCTTCAAAAACAACAATACAAGCTCCGGTAGGTAAATTCAGCTGAAAACTAAAATAAAATCCTATAAAAGCGGAAAAAATAGCCACCAAGATAGAAATTAATATAGCTTTAGAAAGCTGATGGACAAAATTAAAAGCAATAACTGCAGGCAAAATCAGCTGAGCTGTAACCAGAATTATTCCTGCACTTTTTACATTGATAACGATATTGGCAGCTAAAAGCAGCATAAAAATCAAGTTCACCAGGTCTGTTCTAATCCGATAGACCTTTGCCATCACAGGATTATAGGTTAAATAAAACAGTTCCTTATAGAAAAAACAGACGAAGGCAATGTTCAGAATGGATAATACAACCAGGGAAATTACTTCGCTTTTAGTAACCAGCAACACATTGCCGAAAAGGTAGCTGGAGAGATCAAAACTGTAATTTTTAGAAATAGATATAAGGATTATACCCAGCGCCATACTCAAGGATAAAAATATAGTTATCGTATTGGATTCCTGTATGTTATGCCTCTTTGCTAGTAAAGTAATTCCCAAAGCAATCAGCATCACAAAAATTAGTGTAATAACAGTTAAATTTAAACCTGTTAAGATAGCAATAGCAATTCCGGCAAAAGCAATATGGGAAAGTGCTTCACCCAAATAGGATATCCGCCTTAAAGTAACAAACGGAGCAAAAACAGCCAAAGAAATACCCGATAGCAATGCCCCTAGAAAAGCATAAACCAGAAACGAAAAGCTAAACATTTTGGTTTAATAATCCTTTTCAATAATCCGCAAACTATCCCCAAAGGTCTTATGAATCACATCTGCATCTATAAGTTCAGTATGATTATGACAATGCAAACGGCGATTTAAGCAAACCAGAAAGCTGCAATATTTAGAAAGGGTAGTTAAATCGTGAGAAATAGTAATAATCGTTTTGCCTTCGCTATTCAGTTCTTTCAGCAAAACAAAAAAACTGTCTACGGAAGGACGGTCTAAACTTGCCTCCGGTTCATCAAGAATAAGATATTTGCTTTCAGAAACCAAAGCGCGGGCTAAAAGGACTCTTTGAAATTCACCTCCGGAAAGTTTACCAATCAATTCTTTTGCCAGATGAGTAACTCCTGTTTGTTCCAATGCTGTCATTGCTTTTTGTTTATGATTTTTATTAAAATGAGCTCCTAAGGGAAGTTTGCCAGCCAAACCCATTAAAACAATATCCAAAGCCGTAGCAGGAAAGGCATTATCAAAATCCTCATATTGGGGAAGATAGCCAATGGTATTATTTTTCAGCCAGTTATAGTGTTCCACTCCATCAATCAAAATGCTGCCTTCTTTCAGTTCCAATAAACCGAGAATCAATTTTATCAAAGTTGATTTTCCCGCTCCGTTAGGGCCTATAATGGCTGCAAATTCACCATCAGCAAGTTCCAGAAAAATATCTTCCAGAATTATCTTGCCGTTTATTTTGTATTGCAGGTTTTTAATTTGAATCATTAGTGTTGCTAAAATCCCATTTTCATCTTTTGCCAGTTGTTATCTATCAATTGAGCAATGGTTTGTGCTTTTCCGTCACTACCTAAAGGATCAAGCGTAAGTAATTCCAAGCTAAATTCTTGGGCAAGGGTTTCACCGGCTTTTCTATCCATTTGCGGTTCCAGAAAAATAGCTTTTACATTATGTTCTTTTATTATATTACCCAAGAGAGCAAGTTCTTTAGGAGTAGGTTCTTTACCGGGACTTTCCTGCACAAAACCCAATTCCTCAATACCAAATTCTTGCAGAAAATAGTGGAAGGCATTATGATATGTAATTATAGCAGGACTAATATATTGAGCTCTTTCCGTTTTAATTTTATCTGTTAGATTTTCCAGTTCTTTTTGCATTTGTTGAGCGTTGCGTTTGAACACAAAAGCAGAATTGGGAAAGCGAGTGCTAAGTTCTTTTTCCAGAAAACCAATAAGGCGAATCATTAAAGAGGGAGAGGTCCATAAATGAGGGTTTTGAGCGTGTTGATGCTGATGTTCAATTGGTTCAGGAATAGCTTCTTCTGCGGGTAATTCCTTTTCCGGTAGAGGAATAACATCTTTCAGCAAAGTAGCTGCCTCTATATAAACATCTTTTCTTTCTGCAAAATTTTTCTCCAGATTTGTTTCCAATCCTAAACCATTAGCAAGAATCATAGAAGCAGAACTGAAGTTTTTTAAATCAGCAGGACCGGGAGACCAGGTATGAGGTGAAGCACCTGGAGGAATAATACATTTAACTTCAAATTCATTTCCCACAAGTTGTTTTAGAATAAGCTCGTAGGGATGAATTGAAGCCAAAAGCAAAGGACTTGGTTTTTCTTCCTGTTTTTGGCAGGAAAAAGCAAAGAGCAGTGCCATAAGCACTAACCATTTAATATTCTTCATTTTGTAACCTCCTGAATTTTTTTCCCCTAAAAACATACTTAAGTGAGAAGTAATAGGCGCTTTTTAATCTTTGCGCTTTCCTCTATCTCTTTTAGCTTATATGACTTATCACGACTATGGTAAAAACTATCACAGATAGCACAAATTACACCGATCAAAATAAAATTTTGGTAATGAATTACCGTAATCCATTTTAAAAATATGATGACTGTTGACTTACCAATTCCTGTAGTTCCAGCTCTATGCGTTTTAATCCAACCCATTTCCTTAATTTTTTTCAATTTTTGGATTAATTCTTTATAACCAATCATCAGGGAGACCTCCAAAAATCAAGTATATATTCAAATGTGGTGCTAAGAGTAATAAAGTTATTGGGCCATCCATAAATTCCTACCTTATTCACTAAATTTCTCTTATCCCAAATAATTATATTTCTAAGCTGATAACCAATTTTTTCCATTCCTTCTATAATGAAACTATGTGTAGGATAACGACAATTATTTTCCCATAAATCATTAACATTAATTACACAATGAGCTTTTGGTTTTAAGAATGGCAATATCCCTTTATAAATTTCCACAAGGGCTTCAATATATTCATTCATTTTCATTGTTCCAAGGTCTCGGGGATTGTCAGAATATTGTTGAATTTTTTTATAGTGTTTATTTTCTCTAAGGTCACTACGAAAACTTTTATTCAACCTTTTGTGGTTTAACATATTGGCATAGGGAGGTGAAGTAACGCATAAAGAAACAGTTTCTATATTCAGATAATTAGGAATATTTAGAGCATCATCACAGATTGCAAGCTGATTAGTAACCTCACCAAAATCAATTTGTAATTGATTTAATCTTTCATCAATAAAATCAATATATTCTTTATTAAGGTCAAATCCTAGGGCATTTCTTTCTAAATCTTGAGCTGCAATTAAAGTGGTTCCAATACCCACAAAAGGATCAAGCACTAATTCTCCTTTATGAGTAAAAAGTTCTATGCACTTTTTGGGTAGAGCAATTGGAAATACAGCAGGATGGATATCTTTATCCCTAATATCTCTTCCTTCATAATATAATTCCCAAATAGCAACTTGTCCCTTAATCCATTCTTTTGGGGTAAGACAATTTATATGATTATCGGGGCAATTACAAGTTTTCTTAAACCCGATGTTTAATTTTTTATCACAATCTGTTTCTACTCTTAAAGTTTTCGTCTCCATATTTTTTTATTCCTCTTAAATAAATTTTGTTCAAAATCTCCAACCACACAAAGTGAGAAGTAATATACGCTTTTTTTATCTTTGCGCTTTCTTCTATCTCTTTTGGAGTATATTACTTATCACTACTATGGTAAAAAACTCTAAAAAAATATATTTGTTATACAATGGATATATTCTGTCAAGCATAATTTTCTCGGTAAAAAGCTCTCTCAGATATCAAAGATTACACAGACCAAAATAAAATTTTGGTAATGAATTTCTGTAATCCAATTTAAAAATACTTTGTAATAAGCTACCGGCGTCATTAGTCATTATTGCCAAACAAGTTTTTATATAGTTTTCATATTGAAAATGCATAATATGATAATATTTGCCTTAGCCTTTTTTCCTTATTGCCTCTCCATAATTTATAGTATTCCAAATAAAAAATTTATTTTGAGTTAACATAACTTAGCTTGTAATTGGCAAGACCTTTACCTGTTTTTAGACAGTGCATTATTCCCTCCCAATTTGATTCTTTTATACTGCATTAACATTTCTTTAATGATTCTTTAACGCCCGTTAAGGAAGTGTTACGGAAGCGTTACGGCAGTGTTAAGGGATCGTTAAATAAGTGATTAAGCAACAGGCAGTTATACTAAGTCCACAAAGTAATTTAATAAATCAAGATAAGGAACGGGGCATAGCTTCTGTCTTGTAATTTCATACAGGAAAAAACTACAACTATTACATTTCTACGAACTACGGAATTATCGGGTAAAGTATCTATTGCCAGCTCAATTTTTTCTAATATCTGAGCAACAAGACATTACTTTCATTGTCCTATAGCATCCCTCCTGATTTTTTTATCACAGGACAATAAAATTATTATTTATGGCTTAACGATAAAAATCTTATATAATAAGTGACTTTCAATGAATGAATAATATAATATAATTTTTTTTTATATAAATCATTTCTGGTTGCCTCTTAACCGATTTTTAACTTCCAAATAACCCTTTTCGGAATCAGAATATTAGATTTGGAATGGGGGTTGTATATCTTTTCTTCCGAGGGGCTTAGGCACCACTCGCTATTATTTTATTGTCTTAAAGGGATTTAAGGTATTTCAACCCTCTAAACCTTCTCAACCTTATTTTCTTTATGAATTTTTTCTTTTATGTATTTTCAATATGGAATGTATATTAGGACACCTCATTTAGCCAGTTCCTTGCAAGCCACCTGTTCTCCACTTGTCTTCTTCCTATCCTCCTCTCCTAGTTAATGACGAGTTGAGGACGAGAGGAGGTGAAGATGAAGAAAGGATGTTAGCAAGGATGATCTTCTATTCCATATATTTTAAAAGAGTTGTGAGCAAACGCACACCAGCTCCCGTTGCACCGTAGTTATAAATTCCGGATTCCTTATCCTTAAAGGCAGTTCCGGCAATATCAATATGCAACCAGGGCTTATTTTGCACAAATTCTTGCAGGAATAGACCTGCAGTTATAGTGCCTGCAGAGGGACCTCCGGAATTTTTCAAATCAGCTATTTCGGACTTGATTAATTCTTTATATTCCTCAAAAGCAGGAAGTTGCCAAATATTTTCACCGGTAAAGGCGGCGGCATTTTTCAGCTGTTCCAACCAGGATTCGTTATTAGTAAGCACGGCAGCAATCTGAGTTCCCAAAGCAGTAACCGCTGCTCCTGTTAAAGTTGCGATATCAATGATGCGTTCACAATGTTCTTTTTCTATGGCATAATTGATAGCATCACAAAGAGTTAGTCGACCTTCAGCATCGGTATTGACTACTTCAATGGTTTTTCCACTCATTGAAGTAATAATATCTCCGGTGTGAAATGCATCTCCTGAAATCATATTTTCACAGGCAGCGATGATGCCTATTACATTAAGTTTCAATTTCAGAGAAGCAATAGCACACATAGTTCCGATAACAGCGGCTGCGCCTCCCATATCATCTTTCATATTTAACATTCCCTGTGCACTTTTAATACAATAACCACCGCTGTCAAAAGTGATACCTTTACCCACTAAAGCAATGGTTTCCTGATGGTGTTCAGGATTTCCTAAATGGCGCATAATAATAAGTTTTGGCTCATGAGTTGACCCGCGTCCCACGGCTAAAAAGGCATCCATTTTTATACGTTTAAGCTTATCCAGGGAATGAACATCAATTGAAAAACCGTATTGCAGAGCTGCCTGTTTAGCTGTTTCCGCAAGGTTTTCGGGGTTAATAACATTGGCGGGTTCATTTACTAAATTTCTGGCAAAATTAGTTGTTTCAGCATAAATGCGTCCTTCTACGATACCGCGGTTTAAATGGCGGGTATTTTTAGAGAGGAGCATATAATGTAGTGCTTCTATTTCGCTTGCGTTTTTAGCTGAGCTTAAGTATTTGTTAAATTGATAGGTAACCAGCAAAGCTGTCTCGGAAAGCAAATGACCAAAAGCTACATCGTTAATAGGGCAATCAAATCCTTGAAACAGGTAGATTTGTTTTGCTTTTAATTTTCCTGCCAAACGAATTGCAGAAGCTAAAAGATTACGGACTTTATTATTATTGAGTTCGTTTTTATTGCCGGCACCTAATAAAATAATGTTTTGGCGTTGGGTTCCATTTACGAGGGCAAAATTTTTTATATCCCCGTAAGCGAACTTGAAATCTTCGCTCTTGCAATAGACCTGAGCTGCTTGGGCAATGTTTTGCGGTAGTAATTCTACCTTGTCCAATGCCCCATTTTCTTCCTGGAAAATAATGCTGCAATCCATATCTACCGGGGCTTTTCGGATGATGTCAATCTTCATTATGATCTCCTTATCGTTATTTATAAGATATTAAAAATCTTCAGTTAAGCTTAAGTAATACATCGGTTTGGAAATATGGGAGAGGTCGGTAAGCCAGGCAATATCCAATTTTAACACAAAATAACCCAGATTGATGCGCGGTCCGAAGCCATAGCCAAATTTTATATCATTCAGTTTACCGTCTATCACTCCTCTAAAATCAGAATTTTTATCCCAGGCAGCTCCTATATCGGTAAAAATGCTTCCGCGAATATTGCGTAACTGTAAAGGCACCGGAAAAGCAATAGAAATATAATCAAAAAAAGGAAAACGCAGCTCTGCAGAGCCCAAAACCATTCTTTCTCCGTCTATATCTTCATTTAATGCACGCACACCATATAAACCGTCAAGAGCAAATCGCTGAGGTGATTCACCGGTACTGATTCCTGCATTCAAACGAAAAGCCAGAGAGTATCTTTTTTCAAAAAAGTTGTAACAACGCAGGTCAAGGTAGTTGGTAAAATAATTCAACTCATTTTTAGCAAAGCTTTTCCGAATGAGATAATAATAACGCCAACCAACCATAGGTCCTGTAGAGCCAAAAAGAGCATTATCAAAAACAAAAGATAAGCCAGGTGCAATAACTGTATCCGTATCCTGGGAGATATTCATTTGCCAGTTTTCAGTAGGCACATCTACCGGTGCCAGATAATCCCATTCCTGTTTTACATAATATAACTGGCTGTCAAATTCCATACGCGTAAACCGACTGAAAGGATAACGGTAAATAAAAAGCATCCCCAATTCGCGTTCTCGCAGCCGAAAATAATCATCCTGACCGATAAGATAGCGTCTATAAAGCGTTTCATCATAGAAGTTGTAGACCCCTATTCCGTAATCCGCTCTGTGTTTTAGGTTCAAAAAGGATAGAAAAAGATTGCTGTTCTCAATTTTTCCTGAAATACCTAAACTGATGCCTATTCCATAATTACCCAGAAGATCACTTAAGGTGAGGTCTAAAGCTCCCACGGTTCCTGCGTAAGATGAATAAGCCAATCCGCCCCAGATGCTATCTAAAGCAAATTTGGTTTTATATTTTTCAACTTTCGGAGGGACACTAATACTATCCGGTTTATCATCCCAGGAATAACCCTGAAAAAATTTTAAGGAATCGCTATTGTCGGGTTCATTATTGGAAAGGTATGGACGACGGGGATTTTGTTGCGGAGATTGTGGTTTTGAAGGACGCTGAGCTTTAGTTCTTTTCCCGTAAAAATCAAGGCAGGTAAGGTCTATGGACTGTAAGAGGTCATCAGTTCTCTCAAAACTTTGGGGCTGGTTGCTTTCTTCATAAACCAGATTTTTCAGGGGATTATCATCAAAATATATATCCCAGGCACCATCAAAGTAGTTGCTTATAACGATATAATTATCATCAAAACTGATATCGCCGTTCATAATTCCTGCTATACATTTTGTTAGTTCAGCCCGCTGTCCCGTTTCCCAATCCAAAATTTCATAATTGGCAAGGTTATGTTTATAGGAAAGAAAAACAAGCTTAGAACCATCTTCTGCCCAAATTGGACTGAAACAATCGTAGTTATCAAAGGTTCTTTCAACTATTTCCCCGGTCTCAATATTGAAAGTGAAAATATCGCGTGTCAGGTCTGAAAACATACCATAACGAATTTCCTGTTTCTTATATTTGTGTTCGCTATCGTAGGCAATATATTTTCCGTCGGGTGAAAAACGGGGATGGGCATCGTCATAACTGTCATTAGTTAGTTGAGTTAAGTTTCCTGTTTCAATCTCGTAAAGATAGAGATCAGATTGCATATTTTTTTGACCTGCCAAAACCAGAAATAAGCCATCGGGAGAAACATCTGCTTCATAAATTGCCTGCAGTTCGGGTATGCTGATTGTCTGCACTATTTTTTTAGTGTTCACATTCAGGATTTGTATTTTATCACCGGTAGCAGTTTTGGCGGAAAAGGCAATTCTTTGATTATCGGGAAACCAGGAAAGAGCTGAACGCAAATAGTAAAATTCTTCTGCTTTACTACTTTTCTCACCCTTAAAAATCAATTGCGGTTGAGCTAATCCCTGAGTTCCAGCCAGCCAAATACTGTATCTTCCACCTGTATTTGAATAATATACATAGCGTGAACCATTGGGCGAAAAACGGGGTGCCAAATTGAAGTAGGAACCATCTTTGTTATGAAATGTCCGCTGTTCAAAATTCTCCATAGGGATGTCGTGACTGTTAATCAGAGGATAATAATCTCTCTTTAACTGATAATGCCAGCGGGATTCCAGGTCTTCAAAATCCATTCCGAAAACCTTTTTCGTAGCTTCATCAAGATTGAATGAGGAATGAATAGCAAAAAAATACTCAGGAACTTTTTCTCTACCCCAGGTTTCCGCTATAAAAGTTAAAAAACTTTCCCCTAAACGGTATGCCAGATAGCCATCAGTACTGTTCAATCTGCCGATGCTGTTATTTATTACCATATCCAAGAGATACATATTATTATAGTTATCTTCGCCACCAATGGAAAGATATTCCGGAAGCCCTTCCGAAAACCAAAAAGGAAAAGAAGTGGGTCTAAGCATTGAACTGGAATTTATAAACCGGTTATCCATCGCATTGATGTAAGCATGTGTAAGTTCATGTGCTAAAAGTTCTTCCAGAGAAGCATAACTACCTTCAAAAGGAACTACAACCCGGTTATGTAAACTTTCTGTAAAACCCCCAACGCCTTCAGTTAAAAGATAATAAGTGATATTGGTGGTTAAAAATTCTTGCTTAGTGCTGTAAAAAATAATAGGAATACGGGTTAATATAGGAACTCTGAATTCCGCTTTAATGTAATAATATATATCCTCAGCCATTAAAGCTGCAACGCGTCCAAATTGATCTTCTCCTGCGGGAAAATAAATATCAAAATGCATTGTTTGAATGGTGGAAAAATCCTGAGGAGCAATATTAATTTTATTTTGACCGAAACTGTAAGCAAAACCGGAACTGCATAATACACAAAGGATTATCAGACAATAGAGTGGTTTATTCATTACCTTTCCTAAAATATGCTGAATTTGATGTATTTTTTGGGGTTTTCTTGAATATCTTTGATGAGGGCATTGAGGTTATCGGTTGCAGTGTTGATTTTTTCATACAGCTGTTTATCATTCAGAAATAAACCGGCAGTGCCTTCGTTTTCAGTAAGAGCTTTGGCAGAACGATTCAAATTGGCAGAAAGAATTTTTAACGAGTCCAAAGTGGCAGAAAGTTTTTCTATAGCAATGTTTCCTTCTGTTAAAGTATTTTTCAGGGGTTCTTTATTTTCAGATATAACTTCCTGCAGAGAAGAGGTTAAACGCTCAATTTTATTCACTGTAAAAACAAGTTCTTGTTTTAATTCTTTGGCTGCATTGCCCATAGCGGTTACTGTGTCATCAGCATTTTCCACTAATTTTCGGGAACTTTGCAATATACCATCAGGAGAATTAAGTAATGTGACTGTTTCTTTCAATTCATCCAAGCCCGCAGATGCTTTACTAATCAATTCCATCATTCCTTCCGGTGAAGTTCCCTGCTGTAATTTCTTTATATTTAGAGGATTGTTTCCATTTCCCGGAATGATGTTTAATGCCTTTCCCCCCATCAATGAACTGTCCGAAACCAGAAATTTAGTTCCTTCTGTTAAAATTATATCACTTCTGATGCTGGCAGTTGTGATCACCTTATCTTTGTGGGCAGTTATGTTTTTAACTCTGCCAACTTCCATTCCGCGATACATAATTTTATCGCCAATCTCCAAACCCATAACATCGGGAAAGGCAATTTTCAGTTCATAATGCGAACGGACCGCTAACCGACCACTAAGCCAAAAATAGCTGAAAATCAGGATCAGACAAATAACAACTGTCCAGATACCTGTTTTTATTTGCACGCTACGCAGGTTAGGATAAAATTTTTTCATTGCTTTTCAGGTCTTCAGCTGTTTCTTTTCTGCAGCAGGGAAGAGAACATTATTCAGAATTAAACGATAGCCGGGTGAATTTTTATGCAGTTCTAATATAGTTTCCGGATCGCCAACTTTATGCTGATAGTCCTCGGGATCGTGACCGCCGTAAAAAGTGAAAGTCCCTTTACCGATATTGCCATGAATGTATTTAACTTCATTCTGACCTGGAACTTCAGCTAAAATAATAACGCTTTTCTTTACTTTATCTTTGAAAAAAGAAGTGGTCTGCCCCAGAAAACCATTTATAATATTAGTATGACATTGTGTAAGCATTGTGGGAACAGGATCATACTTGGCACTGAAATCAAAAAGCTGAAAATAATCTGCTTCAGGACCTCTTAATAGAGAATAATCACTGGCATCTATATCAGAAAACTCATACTCATAAGGATTGGGACGCAAAGTAAAATTCTCAAAGGCAAAAGTGCGGGAAAAATCCAATTTACTTTGATATTGAGGGTCTATACCATCACCGTCAATAGCAGCATCTACAATATCTACATCCTTTGCTGCTAAAGCAATATCGTAAGTATCTGTAGCTGCACACATAGCGAACATAAAACCGCCGTTTATTACATAGTTGCGTATTTTTTCCGCTACTGCATGCTTTAATTGCCAAACCTTTGCAAAACCGTGTTTAGCTGCCATTGCTTCATTTACACGCACATCATTCTGATACCAACCGGTATTTCTATAGGAACCATAGAACTTGCCATACTGACCTGTAAAATCCTCATGGTGTAAATGCAGCCAATCATATTCCGGAAGTTTGCCTGCTAAAACTTCATCATCCCAAACCCGATCATATTCAATTTCGGCATATTCCAAAGCCATAGTAACTGCATCATCCCAGGGAAGGGCATTTGGAGGTATATAAACCGCTATTTTAGGTTCTTTTTCCAGAGCGATGCTTTCCATATTATTTGCCTGAATTTCTGTTAAAATTGCCGCTACAGATGAAGAAGAAACATTTTCATAACGCACACCCCGAATGTTACAAAGAGCTGTTAAACTCCCGGAATCAGGAAAAAGAAAACTTCCACCCCGATAGTTTAAAAGCCATCTGCCAACAAGATGTTCTTTCAAACCGGCAAAAGCAATGCCATAAGCTTTTAAATGGTTGGTCTGCGTATTATCCATCGGAATTAAAATATCGGCAGATAAAGGCAGAATAGTAAAACCGCTAATTACTATTATGCATAGCAATATGTCTGATATCCTTTTCCCTCCAACACAGGCAAAAGCTCTTCTAAACAAGGATTCATCCTCCATAAATAAGTTTCTGCTTTTATAAAGCCATTTTTATGTCATAAAAGGAAGCTATGTCATCTGCTGTCAAGATAAATCTCACAAACAACGAAAACAAATCAATAACGGAGTCATTTGCTTCTTCCCTTTTAACCATTACTATATCTTTGAAGAGGCAATATTACTTGTGACGACTAATATTGTCTTCATATTAATAATGCATAAATATTTTCCTGTCTGATGTGGATTTCTGAGAAAAAAGCAATCCGGAGATGTCTATGCAATATAACTACCATCCTATAAAAGAAACAATTTAATAGAGAAAAGGAGTTGGCGAAGAAAAAATTTGCTTTAACCTTTGTTCCCTATTTCATATTCATAATTTATAGTGTCCAAAATTAAAAATTTACTTTAGGTTGCAATAACTTAGCTTGCAATTGGCGAGACCTTTACCTGTTTTTAGACAGCGCATTGTTTCCTGCCAAGTTGATTCTTTAGTGCTGCTTTAACACTTCTTTAACGATTCCCTAACGGCCGTTAAGGAAGTGTTACGGAAGTGTTACGGCAGCGTTACGGCAGCGTTAAATAATTGATTAAGTACCAGGTAGTTACTTGCTTCGTCCTATAGTATTCCTTCTAATTTTTTATGGGCACAGGACTATATAATCATTATTTATGGCTTGCCCATAAAAATGTTGTATTATCTCACAATAGCTGTAAAGATTAAACGGACTTTACGATGTAATATGGATTCTTTTTTTAAGTTTAAGCTCGTCTTTTGTTAGATTGACTCTATAAAAAGTTTGTTATTGACAAAAGAAAGCAAATTGAGAAACAAGATATTATAGGTGAATTAGTTCTGTTTTTTCTTTGATGAATTTTTAGTTTTTTATCCCAAGTGTGAGTGCAGCAAACTTTTGCCCCTGATGGAAGGATAAAAAATAAAAGACGGTTATTTATCTATCTCTTTTGTTAATACTGCTTCTAAAGAGTTTTAGATTGAATATCCGAATGAGAACATAAAACTGGAGTTTAATAATGAATTTTCAAGATAACCTCGCATCCTTCAAGAATAAACTGCGCAAAAATAAAATTATTTACTACTTGTATCAGGTATTCTTTGATTTTTATTATTACCATAAACCTTCCCGTCAATTGGGGCTTAAGTATTATGGTGATCCTCTCAACCTGAAAAATATATGGGAAGCTGAAGAATTGGAAATAATTCAGAAATTCCTTCCTACTGCAGATGCAGTTATCAACATAGGGGCGAATATAGGTTATTATGTATGTTTTTTTGCCTCAAAAGGAATAAAAACGATTGCTGTTGAACCTATACAAAGAAACTTAAAATTTTTGTATAAAAACCTGGTAGCTAATAAATTGTCCGAAGTGGAAGTTTTTCCTATAGCTTTAAGTAATCGTATCGGTTTACAAAAAATGTATGGCAAAGCCGGATTAGCTTCCTTAGTTAAAGGATGGTATGGTCAACCGGAAAATCAATTTCACTATGTACCCGTTAATACAATGGACAATTTATTACACAATCGCTTTGAAGGTAAAAAGTTACTGATAATTATTGATATTGAGGGCAATGAATATCAACTGCTTCAAAAAGCAGAACACTATATAAACCTCAATCCCAAACCTGTTTGGTTAATAGAAGTAGCTATGTTCCCTCAAATTGGAGAACAAGTAAAGGAAAATAAAGATATTTTTGCTACTTTTACACTATTTTTCCAAAGCGGATATTCTGCCTGGTGGATTTTTAAAGGATTGAAAGAAGTTACCAATGAGAATTTACCTAATATTTTAAGAAATAATCGTCTTAAAACCGGTAATTTTCTCTTCCTGAATAAAACAGAGGAAAAAATTCTCTTCTCTTAAACAGTTTATCCCGCATTTCGCTTTACCATTTTCCTCACAATTTCTCTACTTCTTTTAACGGAACAGACATATCAGCCACGGAATATAGAATAGAGCAATAAAAATAGATATAGAAACTATAGTAGCAGCAAACTCTCTATCCAAATTTTCCAGATTGGAAAAAATAAGAGTATTAAAACCGATAGGTAAAGCAGAACAAACAGTTACTACAGTTCTGGTTATACCTTCAAAGCCAAAAAGAGCAGATAGTGCAATGCCTATTCCCAAACCAACACCCATTCTGATGAAAATAGCAATTGCCGCCTTTCCAATGTTACAGCGTTTTGGGTTAAAATAAAGTCCCAAAGCAATCATCATTAAAGGCATCATCGGTTGCCCCATAAAATTGAGAAAATTTAAAGCCACAGGAGGAATCGGGACTTTAGTTAATTTCCAGGAGAAGGCAATTACCATAGCCCAAAGAGGAGGTAGACGCAAAAACTTTTTCCACTCAATTTCAGCTGTTTTGCTATTATCTCCATATTTTATAGCATTGTAATAGGTGAAAGTAAAAATCATAAAGGTATTGCCAATATCAAATAGTGATGCTCTGGCAAGGCCTTCATTACCAAAAGCAGCAAAGAAAAAAGGCAAAGCATAAGCAGTATTCATAATCATTGTTCCTACCAGAAAACTGCCGAAAGTGGTTTTTTCCATTTTCAAGTGTTTTCCAATAGCGTGAGAGATGATATACATCAGAAAGACAATTATAATAGCCGTAAAAGGAATTAAAGCCATATCCGCTTTTAGCTGAATATTGGCAATGGCAATAATGGTTAAACACGGTAAACAAACATTAAGCACTACCCTCAAAAGAACGGGTGCATCTTCTTTAGACAGAAGCTTTAGAAGTTTAAGGACAATGCCTATAAAAAAAGCCAGAATAAGAGGAATTATCTTTTCAATAAAGGGATTCATTATGCAGGAGGAAAATAGAGAGTGCGAAATAGAAGGTTAAATTGTTCTTCCAGGTCCTGGTTATGCAGCTTATCTCTTTCAGTAATTTCTTTTCTTCTTTGCCAGGAAGGGTCTTTTGCCAGTGCTTCTTTTAGTTGCCATTGATGCTTGAATTCTCTTCCTTCAAGTTTAAATAATGCTTCCCATTGTTCTTTACTGAAACGATTAACCAGACCTTTATCCCGAAGAAGATTAATATCTACTTTCAAAGGATAAACTTCAGCGATACGGATAATTTTTGATATTTCTGAACGCTTAAAATATTTCTCTGCCTTTAGTTCTTTATAAATCTCCAGCTCCCGGTAATATTTATGGCCATTAACAGAGGACAGATGATTAACATCCAAACCTTCTTTTTCTATTTGACTGATAGTTGTGCGATTGAAAGTGTATATTGTTTTTTGGCATACGGTCTGTTCAAACACATTTTGGACAATAAAAAGAGCTATAAAAGCAAAGAAAAAAGCAATAACCGGTGCAGCTATCCAAGCCAAAGATACCTTGCCTAATATATTGTAACGGATATTTTTACCCCCTTTTACCAAACCAATTCCCACAACCGCTCCAACTATAACTTGGGTGGAAGATACAGGAACCAAAGGAATGGGAGGCAAACCTATACTTAATAACAAGTTTTGCAAGCCACGCGAGGCAAAAATAAAAAGCACAATCGCTTCTGCGGTTACAGCTATTAGTGCTGTTACCGGAGAAAGATGAAAAATATCTTTTCCCACGGTTCGCATCACTTTATGAGAATAAGTGTATATTCCAACAATAATTGAAATTGCACCCAAAATATAAAGTTGTTGGATGCCTGAAAGAGTAAAGCTTCCCAAATTAATATCTTTGAAAGGAGTTACCGGAACAAAAACTCCAACAACATTAGCTATGTTATTGGCACCCAAAGAAAAAGCACCGAAGGCACCGATTATAATCAATCCTAAACGAACATAAACATCCTGCTCTAAAAGATGAATTTTTCCTTTATTGATAACGGGGCTAATTAAATAAAAAAGTAAAGCCGCAATAATTCCGGAAAGCACAAAAGCAATCACCCAGCTGGAAACAATAGTAAGTAAATTTTGGAAGTCAGTTAACCGACCCGAAAAATAATTCCAGCCAATTATCGCACCCACAATGGTTTGAGAAGTGGAAACCGGAATTCCTGTTCTGACAATAGCAGTTATAGTTAAAGCAGCTGCCAGGGCAACTGTAAAAGCACCTCCTAAAGCATCAACACTTCCCAAACGACCTAAAGTTCCGGAAGGACCACTACCTTCAAAAACAGCACCTAAAAAAATAAAAATGGAGGCAATTAGGGCAGCTGTTTTGTATTTCAGCATTCTGGTTTCTACAGCAGCACCAAAAATATTACCGGTATCATTGGCTCCTAAAGACCAACCTAAAAACAGGCCACTGAGCAGGTAAATAAAAATCATTTACAGTTGACGCTTGATAGCATAAATAGATAAACGATCACAAACAACCTGGGCATAGTCCGAAATCTTCTCAATATGCATAGCAAAAAAACGCAGCTGACTTTTCTGGGAAAGTTCAATATCCAAATTGAATATTTCACGGCGCAAGCGTTCACCGATATGATCTGCTTCGCGTTCAAAGAAATAGACCTTGTGAATGTAATTATTTACAGCAGCCAAATCTCTGAAAAAAGAACGCACTGCAAAAGAAAGTTGTTCAACAGCATTGCTTGATGCCTTAGTTGTTTGCATCCACAAATCATTTAAGCTCTCTGGAATTTTTGGCATTTCAATAGAAAACTGAACCAGAGAATCCTTTATATTATCAATAACCTCATCTGTATTTTCCAAAATGGCAAGAACATCACCTCGGTTTTCCGGAATTAGAGTTCGTTCATAGAGAAAACGTTCAATGCTAACCCGTAAATCATCTGCCCGATGTTCATTTTCCCTAATTTGAGCCAAACGGGTTTCAAATTGTTCAATACGATTATTGAGGTAATCTTCCATTGCCATTTCAAAAGTAGTAGCAGAATCACTTAAAATATCCAGAAAAGTATCAATCTGGGTTTCAATGAAGCGGGTTGTTTTTAAAATTAAAGCCATTTTCTCTCCTTGAGAGTTATAATTTCATCCATTTTATTATTTTAACCAGAAAAAAAGGCACTACTTTCTGTCAAGCAGGAAAATAAAAAAGGTTTAGCAAGTGAAGTGAAAATTAAAACCTCCCAACCTCTCGCCCTCAAGACCTCCCGACCTCAAGACCTCCCGACCTCAAGACCTCCCGACCTCAAGACCTCAAGACCTCTCGACCTCAAGACCTCTCGACCCCCTGGCCTTAATCCAAAAACTGTTTTACCGCACTTACAAACGCATCAACCTCTTCCCTGCAGCTAACAGTTACTCTTAAACAATTTTGTAAACAGGGATGAGAACCCACATCACGCACAGCAAAATCATTAACTAAAAGGTATTTAAAGAAATCTGGAGTACGTTCATAAAGAGAAAAAGTAAGGAAATTAGTAGCAGATGGATATACCTTAACCTCTTCTATTTTCTGCAAAGTTGAAAAAAGCTCTTCCCGCAACTTAATTGTCTGTTGCACCTGTGCTTTAAAGATATCCTGATGTTCCAGAAGAGAAAGAGCAAATGCTTGATTTAAAATAGAAGTATGAAAGGTAGTTAACACTTTGGAAAGTTCATAAATATTTTCCGCTGAAGAAATTGCATAGCCAAAACGCAATCCCGCCGCAGAAAATGCCTTGGAAAAAGAACGCACTAACATTAAATTAGGATACTGCAATAATTTGTCTGCCAAGGTTTTTCCCGAAAATTCAAAATAGGTCTCATCTACCAGCACAAGTTTCTCTGGCAGAGCTTCAATTATCTGTAATAGTTGCACTTCGGAAAACAAATTGCCCGTTGGATTATTGGGATTGCATAAAACAGCTAAACGACAATCAGGATGACTGGCAAATTCCAAATACTTTTCCGGGGAGAAACTGAAATCCTCATTCAAATCACAAAAAAGCATTTTCAAACCTACCATAGCGCTAAATGTTTTGTAATCAAAATAGGAAGGTGCCAGGGAAACAGCATAAGAATTATTGTTTTCCCGCACTGCCAGAAAAATATGATAGAGAAGATCATCAGCACCATTTCCCCAAAGGACATTATCTTTACTTAAAGAGTTATTAATATATGATGTTAGCGCAGTTTGCAAGTCATTCGTTACAGAAGAAAGATAACGGTTAAGTTGAATTTCTTCCATTTTAGCTAAAAATTGCTGTTTAATTACCTGATAGGGATTTAGGCAACTTTCATTCAGGCACATCATCCTCTTTTTGATGGGAACACTTATTTTAGAGGGCTTTTTGTCTTTCAAATCACTGCGAAAATAGGGCATTATTTTCTCTCCTTCTATCAACATTATAAGAAGAAACAGGAAAAAAGCAAAAGTGTAATTTACAGTTTATAAAAAAAGCCACGGGAGGAGAACCCGTGGCTTTGTCTGTGTGTTGCTGAGGAGGGATTATTAGGGGCTTGTTTGTGTTCAGTTTATTTTTTGGGAGGTAATCTTTTCTCCGGCATACCGAAAGAACCGCATTCTTCGCATTCAGCACAATTTTCCTTATGCTGATATCTGAATTCTCTAGCATTTTTATTGAATTTTTGTTTATGCATACCACCCTGAAACTGGGGCATATTTTTTTTCAGGGTTGCTTTTTGTTCGGGAGTAAGTTCTTTTATTCTGTCAGCCAGAAAATTCACTTTAGCATCGGCTAAAGCATTGCGTTTAGAGGCAATTTGTTTGTTCAATTCCTTTGCTCGTTGGTAGTTTTCATCTTTCAAAGCTTTCTGCAGGTCAATTCTTAAATTCTCAATTTCAGCTTGTAGTGTATTTTTGTTTTTTTCAAAACTTATTTTTAATTCTTCCCATTTTTTCTTTTGGGCATCGGTAAGTTTCAATTCCTCAAGGCATTTCTGCATAGGTCTTTCGGGGTTTGGGGTTTTAATTTCCTCTGTTTGTGCTCTTGGATTAGAGCGATCTTTAGGGGCATTTGTTTGGGCAAGTAAGGCACCGCAAACAAATATTAGGGTAAGGGTTAAGAACATTATTTTTTTCATTTGTTTCTCCTGTTTTGGGATATATTATTTCTGTCTAAGCGTTTTTTGGCAAATTCAGCTCTTCTCTGGAAGTGTTCTTTTGCTTCTTCTGCCGTTAAAGTTTTACGATAGGCAACCATTCTTTCCGCCAATCTTCTTTCCAGATTGTTTTGAGCTACTAGGGAAGAATCAATTAAGGCATTAACTTTCGTCATATCTACGGGGTCTTTTGCCAGTTCCAGCATTAAGGAATGTTTGATATTTTCAAATTGATTCCTTAACTTCCTGATTTCTTCATCCCGTTCAAAAGGAGGGTGACCAAATAGGGGACGAGGACCTCGCATTTCTTCTTTTCTTACAGGTGGTTGAGGATGAGGGTGAAACCAATGCAAATAAATGAAACTGCCTATAAAAGCAAGATTGAAACTGACCGAAATCAGCAAGATTATTATTAGCCAGCGTTTATTCACCCTCTTCTCCATTTTCTGTTATAGTGTCCAGAATTGTGTTTTCGCCAAATTCACCATAGGCAATGGAAGTGTAGGTAGTGGTTTCTTCTTTTGTGGGACTGGCAATTTTATAGCTGACTATACCAACCTTTACTCCAGCCCATAAGCTTAAAGCAATAGTGAGCATAGCGGTAACTGGGGCAAGTTTATAGCGACGGAAAAACCCTGGACGGCAATTATCAAGACGGTGCACCTTATCCATAATTTGTCCGTGAATCCAGGCAGGAAACTCTTCTTGGGGCAGGGCAGAAAGCAGCAGCTGCAGTTTTTTGGCTTTTTCCAGAAAAGCTTTGCAGGCAGGACATTTATCTAGATGGTATAAAAGTTTTAACCCAGAGCGCTCATCCAGTTCGCCATCAAGCTGTTTTTCCAGATAGCGTTGGACTTTACTGCATCTCATTTTTCTGCTCCTTTATCAAATTTTGTTTCCAATTACTATACTCTTCCTGGCTCAGTATCCTGCAAAATTTTTTTCCTTAAAATCCGTTTTGCTCGCACCAGCAAGGATTCTACTGCTTTTATGCTGATTCCCAAAGTGGCGGAAATTTCTTTGTAGGACATTTTTTCATAATACTGTAATTGAATTACGGCTGCCAAACGCGGAGGCAAAGTAGAAATGGCATTTTTTAGAACTGTGTAATCCGTTTCGTTTGCGATAACCGTTTTTTCCGGAATACAGTTAAATTTCTCCGGCTCAATATTTACATAGCGTGCTTTTTGTTTTAGAAAGCTGAGGCATTTATTATGGGCGATTTTATAAGTATAAGCAAGAGCAGTTGCTTCGTCTATACGTTCCAGATTTTTATAAACCGCTATAAATACGGTTTGGACAATATCCAAAGCATCTTGTTCATTATTACATAAAGTTAATATATAATTATAGATACGCTTTTCATTAGCAGTTAAAAATGCCTCAAAGTGTTCTTTCTTCATACCCGTTTTTTACTTATTATTTCCTTAGTTTGCTGTTTTTTAACTTGCAAGAAACAAACCAAACCTGATACAAAGCTTGTAAATGTAGCTTGAAAATATAAATTTCCCGGAAGGTTGACGTCCCCGTCAACCCCAAATCCCGGAAGGTTGATGTCCTCGTCAACCCCAGATCCCGGAAGGTTGACGTCCTCGTCAACCCCAAATCCCGGAAGGTTGATTTCCTCGTCAACCCCAATAATAAACGACAGGATGTCGTTTTTCCGGAATTTTAACAAAATCACGCCCAAAACAAAACTTGACTAATTACCCTCTTATCAGGTTATAGTAATAATTAAGATGATTAATAAAAGCGTTGTTTACCTTGCTCGCAAATACTTAAGCGGTCGTAAAACCAGAGGCATCAGTAAGGCACATTATCTTTGCCTGATTGGTATAACTTTAGGAGTTTTGGCTCTGATTTGTGTTACTTCCGTGATGAATGGTTTCCGCTTTGATATTCGTAACCGGATTACAGGCACTTTTGCAGAAATTCGTATTTCGGCAAAAGGAGGAGAGACCATAAAAGATTACCCTGCAATATGTAACCAATTGCAAGATATGAAGTTTGCTCCCAGTCCGGTAATTCGGAATGAATTATTGCTGAAATATGATTCTCTAGTTCTGCCTACACTTTGTTTCGGTATAGAACCAAATAGGCATAAAAATGTCTCTTCTCTTTTACAAAAACCTAATAGCGACAGCAATGAAATTATTCAGGGTTTAGTTGCCGGAAATATATCACCAGAAGAATTTTCATCTGCAGGCATTGCTTTAGGAGCAGGGCTGGCTTCCCAATTGGGTGTTTATTTAGGAGATGAAATTCAAGTTCTGTCACCAATGTTCAATGTTCCCACTGCATTTGGAATGATTCCGCGTATTCGTTTTCTGAAAGTGCAGGCAATTTTTGCCGCCGGAATGCCTGAATATGACCAAAATTTCAGCTTTATAGGGATTGATAACGCTGCTTTTTTTGCTTCTTATTCTGCTAATGAAGCAGATTATATTGAGGTTAAACACTTTCCTAAAGTGCAAAAAAATCAGCCCCTGCAAACCCTGAAAAAGGCATTTCCAAACTTCCAGATTGAGGATTGGAGCAGTTTTGATCCCAATCTATATTCTGCTATCCGCTTTGAAAAATTCCTGATGTTTGTAATTATGCTCTTTATGTTTATTATTGCCAGCTTTAACCTGACGGGCAATCTGCTTAAAACAATTTCCCAAAAGAAACGCGAACTGGGCTTGCTGAAAGCCTTAGGACTGACTGATAAAGACCTGCAGAGCTTATTTTTACTGCAGGCACTTTTTTTGTGTTCCGCGGGAATTATTCTGGGTCTGAGTTTCGGCTCACTTTTACTGCTCATTCAAAAATACACGGGTATTGTGAAATTGGGTCTGGGAGGAGGGGATTCCATAATTTTACCCGTGAAATTTATTTTTACTGATTATCTTTTAATCACTGTTGTTGCCTATTTAATCACTATTTTAAGCGTGCTGCTACCTCTGAAACGCTTAAACAAAATAAACGCCGTAGAACTAATTAAACGCGCAGTTTAGAAACATCTTTCTCGCGCATATATTGCTCCTCAGATTCCCTTATGCTTCCCATATCACGATATGGGAAGCATAAGGGAATGATATGCGAAGCGTAAAATTTACAATAAAGAAAGCTTTCGGGGATCAATTTTTTTGTCAAATTTTATAGGGTCTTTGAAGATATAGGGTAATTTATTTAATTCATCCTGAAAATTTAGATCAAATTTTACCTGTCTGATTATTTCATAAGTTTCTTCCTGAAAAATTGTGCCCTGTTCTAATTCAAGTTTTTCTTTAATTAGAGGAAGAAAATTTTCGTTAATTTCATAGCCAATAGAATTCCTTTTCCAATTCTTTGCAGCTAAAGTAGTAGTCCCGCTTCCTAAAAAAGGATCAAGGATAGTGTCACCTACAAAACTAAACATTTTAATTAAGCGTTTGGGTAATTCTTCGGGAAACATAGCTAAATGTTTATCTTGCTTTTCACCTGAAAAATTCCAATGCCCTGTAAAATACCGATTCCATTCTTCACTAGTTAACTTTGATTGTTCTTTAATTTCCCTACTGACAGGAGGCGAAGCTCCGTATTTTTTAAAAATCAAGATATACTCGTAGTCCAATTTAATAATTCCATTCCTGGGATAGGGAAAAGACCCCATAATTGTTGCTCCACCTGTAGTATGACAAGTAGTAACTTTCTGCCAAATTATAGCACCCATATAATCAAAACCATTACTTTCACAAAATTTAACAATCTCAGTGCGGATGGGAATTACTTTATATCTTCCATAATAAACAGAACGAGCAAATTGATCACCAATATTAATACATAACCGACAACCCTTGTGCAAAACTCTTTTACATTCATTCCAGACCAGATTGAGGTTATTAATATATTCTTCATAAGTATCATTAAAACCAATTTGATTATGATTACCATAATCCTTTAATTGCCAATAAGGTGGAGAAGTAACAATAAGATGAACCGTTTCATCTTTCACTTCTTCCATCCATCTTGAATCACCAATAATTATTTTATGCGAAGTTTTCATCATTTTCAATACCTTAAAAGAAATAACGAAATTCTTCTACCAATATAAGTAATAAGGGTAACCAAATTTCCTTATCCCTAAAAAATCTGAGATAAAAAACTGTCAACGAAATTCCCGTCCATCTACTCATTTTTCAACTTTACAGAACAGCAAATCTCTTATGATTCGTTTAGTAATTGGAATCTCTAGGTAAGCCCTTTGAACAAATAGAATTTCTTGTTTTGTTTATTTCTTAAAAAACGATTCATTATTTATTCTCTTACAATTTGGTAAATAACACAACAGGATATTTATTACCTTGCCCGTTTTTTAAAAAGCTCAAACTTGATTTAGAATTATTACCAGTAGTGCTTATAGGTGCAACAATCTGTGTAAATTAACCTATGGAATAATGCTTTATCCTTTTTTTAATCCAATCCCCCTCAGGGTTTCCATAATTAAAAAAAGGGGAGTGTTCATTTTATTGGGTCTGCTTTCTAATAAAATAATCGGAAAACCATAGTTTGACAAATGCAATTAACGAAGCTGAGGACTTGAAATTATCCAGGTTCTTTAATTTCCTCTTTAGTTGTTTATTAAGATTTTCCATAGGATTATTATTTGTATTTAGGAAGTTATAATCCAAGTTGCGAGTAAGGTAATTGTAATTAACATTGATGGAGCGGATAGGACTTTTATAATAGCGTGCTGGAAAGTTTTTTACTCATGACATAAGCATATATTTGCTACAACCTTTTTGTCAAGATACATTGAGTCCCCTTAAAGAACCAATTGGTTGAACACCCCCTTAAATATGTATTTATGCAGAGGAGAGAGTATAAATCCTTTCCCTTTGCTATTTAAATTTGGCTTCACAGATTTCAATAATTTCTGATTTTCGCTATTGTTGAATAAAAATCTAATTGCCCCGAGTTTTTATCCGTTAATTTTCTCAGAAATTGGATTAAATTGTTTTCTATCTGGGTGTTTTCTATCCTCTTTTGAGCTATACAATAATATGTTTCATCTATTTCAATACCTATAAAATTTCTGTTTAGTCGTTTTGCTACTACTCCTGTTGTTCCTGAACCCATAAAAGGGTCAAGAATAATATCTTGTTCATTACTTCCGATTAAAATTATCCTTTCCAGAAGTTTTTCCGGCTTTTCTGTAGGATGTATAGTTTTATGTCGTTCTGCTGGTATCTCCCATAAGTTTCTCATTTGCTTTCCATTATTTAATTTTACTGCCAGATCATAGTTAAAATAATATTGTTTTGATTTACCGGCAAGCCAGATCAATTCCGTTGAAGGAACAAAACGATTTTTTTGGATTAGAGGTGTTGCATTGGGTTTAAACCAAATAATATCATTTATTATCCATAGGTTTAATTGTTTTAAAATTGTACCTATGGATGGGTGGTTGTGTAATGTGCCTGAAATCCATATTGTCCCGTTATCTTTTAGAACCCTTATGCATTCTTCAATCCATTTCCTGTTAAATTCGTTAATATTCTCTATTTGATCCCATAACCCTTTATCACATTTGGATATTTTTCCGCTTCTGCAAGTAAGATAGTTTTCCCCTGAAAGATTATAGGGTGGATCTGCAAAGATTAAGTCAATACTCTTTGATTCAAATTGTTTAATTATTTCTAAAACATCTCCATTAAATAGCTTGATATCAGGCATTTTCTTTTATCTCCTTTGCAAATATTCTATTATGAGCAATGTTACAATATTCTTCATTAATTTCAATACCAATCCAATTTCTTTTTAATCGAGAAGCCACAACTCCTGTAGTTCCAGTTCCGAAAAATGGGTCCAGAACAAGATCATTTTCGTCTGATGAAGCCAGTAAGATTAGTTCAATTAATTTTTCCGGCTTTTGAGTAGGATGTATAGCTCTGCCATTTTCTCCTTTTATTCTCTCTTTACCTTGAACAATAGGCATCTCAATAAAGTCAATAAAATCCCTTAATTGTTTCGGCTTTCCATCTTTTGTCTTGTGAGGATTAAAATTCTTAATTACTCCATAATTGAATTTCCATTTATTACCTTTTATAAACCAGCAAATAAATTCCGTTGAATGTGTAAAAGTTCGTTTTGTGATATTTGGCATAGCATTGGTCTTATACCAAGTTATAATATTATTTAGCCTGAAACCAGTTCTTTTTGCAGTTAATATAATTTCTGCGATGTTATGATATGTGCAGGATATATATAAACTGCCATTATTTTTTAAAATATTCCATACTTTTCTAATCCAAGTTTCAGAAAAGATAAGATACTCATTGTAGTCCCAAGTGTCCCAGTCCTCATTCATTTTATAAAATGGCCCCCCGGTATTATTATTTTTTAAAGATAGTACCTTTCCTGATAAATTATATGGTGGATCAGCATACACTAAATCTATACTGTTCTCAGGTATTTCCTTTTCCATTATTTTGATGCAATCACCAAGATATATGTGATTCATTTTCATATAGTTGTAATCCGTTGTTTCCATTTCTCAATAATATTATGAATATATTGAACCCAATCAGAGAAACTTACTAATCGCTTCGATTCGTTAACAATCTCTGAATATAACTTATATAATTCTATATGAGAAAATCTCTTACCTTTTCTAAGTAGAACTAAGATAGTTTCTAAGAGGGAAGCAAATTGTTCTGAAGTCATTGGGACTATTTTTTGAGGTATGCCATTATATTCATATTTTACAGAAATCCAAAATTGAGAATAGGTATCAATATGAATACGCGGTGCAATAAAAATGCAGAAGATATCATCATCCTGATGTTGGTTTTCAAAATCTCTCAAATGCCTCATTACGGGTTGTCCTTCTTGTACCCATTGTAATTTTTGTGTATTTAATGATACTTCAAAAATTGCTTTGAACTTATTGTAATAACATTCTATGTCGGGTTTATTTCCAGGAGCATGATTAACAGGATTCCCATCGTCATCTACTGGGTAGTTTGGTTTTATTAAAATTTCGTCATTGATTATTATTAGTGCTTCTGTTATTAATTTTTCAAATTGTTCCGGTTCAAAGTTTTTTAACCTTTTAGTATCTTGCAAGGTATGTATTATTTCTTCAACTTTATTTATGTTACCTGTAAGCTTTATTTTCTCAGAATACTTCTTCATTTCCAGATATAATTTTCTAAGCTGAGAATTATAATTCTCTAATTGCGTTTTACTCATAATATTAATATCCATATCTATAAGCTCTTGTTGATCTTTATTAATCTGTAATTTTCCCTCCTTGATCAAATTAGTAGTATCAATTTTTAGTGATTGAATTACCTTAATTAAATTCTCCATTTCTTCCCAAGGTAATATGGGCTCTGAAATATTAGAAAGATATACTAAATAATCTTCTATATTTTTAAATTTAAAAGATTCTCCCTTATACTTATTTAAAAGTTGCTGTATTTCAACTTTTCTTGAAGGTTCCAAATCAATACTCCAATTATATCCTAAAGAATCCATTGAGACCTTAAAATATCTTGTAAGACGAAAATATCTCATTATGTTATCACCATAATCAAATAAGTTTTTTATCTTTTTTGGTGGTATAGTTGTAGCCCCATAGAACATTTTCGCAAAGTTGTCAATATATTTATCTTTGTTTTTTGCTCTTCTATACTCTAAAATACTTTCTACATATTCATCAACCTGATCAAATCTTATTAAAGTCGGAACAAAGATATTGAATTCAATTTGGGTTAATCCTTTCTTATTAGATTTTTGATTTATTTTCTCTATAAGAGCCATAACAGCAATAAAAGGCATTATATTAAAACCTTCTTGTTCTGAAAAACCTGCACTCCATGGATTTGGAAACTGTAGCTTAAGCAAACTTTTAAAAAATATATAACCTACATCATAATCTGATAAAAACTTATTCCCAAGCTCAGTAATTGTGATTGGTCCATATCCATCCCTGGCTATAGAAAAACCAAGCTTATTCAATGGATTAACAGATTGCCTTCCTCTCATTGGTGGATCTTCATATTTTTGTAAATTGAAGATTTCTTCAGCTACTTTGTAAGGGATTTCTGTCTCTGGTTTTTCATAATATTTTCGGTAATCAACAGGAATATTCAGCGGTTTATAAATGTGTTCTTTAATTAAAAGCACTTGATATTTTATCTGGTTAGAAGTATCAAAGCTTTGACCTTCCAATTGCTTTAATACCCTTAAAAAATCCCTTAATCTTTCCGGGTTCCTTACTGTTGTTGAAATTGACCAAGGTTTTCTCATATTTTCACCTCTTATAATTCACAAATTTCCTTTCTTACTGAACAACAAATAAGTCAAGGTATTTCTAAATTGCAGTTAACTTCGCTGCGGATAGCTTATTTTCCGATGCAGAATTCGCTGAAGATTTTATCTAACAGGTCGTCGGTAGTGATAATTCCTAAAATTTCTTCCAAGGCGTTGCTCGCGGAAATAAGTTCAAAGGCAATAAATTCGTAGCCCTGATTTTCTTCAAGGGATTGTTTTGCTTGATGCAAGGACTGCAGGCATTTAGATAGAGCAATCAGATGTCTGTTATTGATGATGATTGGTTTATTAGGTAATTCGGTGCTTAGTATTAACCGCTGGGAAATTGCCTTAGTAAGGTCTTTCAAGCCATTTTCTGTTATTACACTGCAATAAATTCCATCGGATATTTTAAGTGTATTTTCTGGCAGCAAGTCCGCTTTACTAAAAACGGCAAGGGTTTTGGAATAAAGTTCAGGAGGAATAGTAAATGTGGAAAGTAATTCCGATATTTGCAGGCTAGGATTAGTTACAGTATTAGCTTCCACCAAATAAAGGATAAGGTCTGAATCCTGCATCAATTCGTAACTTTTGGTGATTCCTTCTTTTTCAATGTCGTCAGGAGATTCTCTTAGTCCTGCTGTATCATAAATAACTACAGGAAAGCCATTTAGGGATAGACACTCTTCCAAATAATCCCTGGTCGTTCCCGGGTGGGGAGTTACGATAGCTCTGTTTTGTTGCAGTAAAGCATTAAAAAGTGAGGATTTACCAACATTCGGAGCACCGGTTAAACAAATCTTGATTCCTTCGCGTAGTCGTCTTCCCTGTTCGCCTGTGTTTTTCAGTTCTTCTGCGGTTTTGATGATATCTATAAGTTCTTGATACATCGCATTAAAATCGGGTAAAGGTAAATCCTGATCGGCAAAATCAATTGCCAGCTCAAAACGGATACGCAGTTCGGTTATCCGATTCATCAATGCCTGCAAGTATTGGCTAAGTTTTCCCTTAAGTTGAAGTAAAGCGGCTTGTTCAGCTTTAGATGCTTGTGCTTGAATAAGATCGTTAACTGCTTCTGCCTGGCTCAAATCCATTTTTCCATTCAAAAAAGCACGCAAAGTAAATTCTCCAGGTTTTGCCAGACGGCAGGAAAGAAGTAAGGTCTGAAGAATATGATTGACAAGATTGGGATTACCATGACAGGATATTTCAATAACATCCTCTCCCGTATAGCTATGTGGTTCTCTAAAAACGGAAAGAAGGACTTCGTCTATCAGTTCACCAGTTTCTGAAAAAAAGGAACCAAAAATCAGATTATGCGAAGGGGAAGAAAGAAGTTTTTTGCAGTGAGAAAAGTGTTTGGCTACAAGTTCAATACAACCCTTCCCACTTAAGCGGATTACAGCTATGGCAGAAAATCCGGCTGGAGTTAAGGGTGCACAAATAATCTCGCTAACATTACTCATTTAAGCATCTGGACTATTTTGTCATAAAGCCGGGGAGTCGTAAAACCGATTTCCTCAAGAAGTTCAGATATTTTTCCTTGGGCTATAAAGCGATCGGGATAGCCAAAATTGATAACTTTAACCTGTTCAGTAGCAAGCAATTGGGCTATGCATGCTCCCATTCCTCCAAGAATAGCATTACTTTCAAAAGTGAAAATGTATTTGCAGGTAGATGCCACTTGTAGAAGGGTATTTTCATCTAAGGGTTTAACAGAGAGCAATTGCACCAGCTGTGAAGGTATATTATCTTTAGCCAGCAAATTATGCACTTCCTCAGCCGTAAAAAAAGCATCTCCGCAAGCAATTAAGGCAATTTTCCCTTTATTAGAGTGAATTATGGCAGGAAAGGGATTAAAATTGGTCAAGGATTTATGAAAGGAAGAATGAATTGCAGTTCCACGAGGATAACGAATAGCCACGGGACCTTCCTGATAATTTGCAGCCCAGGTAAGCATTGCCACAAGCTCTTCTGCGGAGGAAGGAGTTAAAATAATCATATTGGGAACAAAGCTTAAAAAAGAAAGATCAAAAGCGCCATGATGTGTAGCTCCATCTTCGCCAACAAGACCGGCTCTGTCAATACAAAAAACAACGGGTAATCGGGGTAAGGCAACATCGTGAATAATCTGGTCTAAGGCACGTTGCAGAAAGGTGGAATAAATTGCCACAAAGGGTTTTAGTCCTTTTGTGGACATTCCTGCAGCAAGGGTTACAGCATGCTGTTCAGCAATTCCCACATCAAAAAAGCGGTCAGGATAGGTTTCTTCAAATTTGGTTAAACCTGTTCCAGCAGTCATAGCAGCTGTAACAGCAATTATTTTAGGGTCTTTATTGGCTAAAGTGGCCAGGGTTGAACCCATCAGGTCACTCCAAGTTTGTTTTCCGTCGCTGATTTGTTTACCTGTTTTTAAATCAAAAGGACCTGTTCCATGAAAAAGAGCAGAGTCCTTTTCTGCGGGGAGATAGCCCTTACCTTTTTGGGTAACAATATGGATCAGAACAGGACCGACCATAAAATTCTTTACCCTTTTAATAATCTTCAGGAGCTGCTCTATATTATGACCATCTATAGGACCTACATATTTAAAGCCCAGGTCTTCAAAAATAATGTTGGGCACCAAGATATTCATCATTGATTCTTCCAGCTTTTGGGCTCCATAAATGAAACTGCGACGAATGTTGGCTGGCAAAGTATAACTGAAATCCCAAACCTGCTTTTTAAGGACATTATAGGATTTACTGGCAAGCATCCGAGCCATATATTTCTGCAAACCGCCTACATTTTTAGAGATAGACATTTCGTTATCATTTAAGATAACAATGAATTTATCCTTTTGGAGATGGCCCCCATGATTTAGTGCTTCAAAACTCATTCCTCCAGTTAAAGCACCATCGCCAATAACAGCGATACAATGCCCTTGTTCATTATTTAAATCCCTGGCACAGGCAATTCCTAAAGCGGCGGAAATGGAAGTGCTGCTATGACCTGTAGTAAAAGCATCATAAGGACTTTCGTCACGATTAGTAAAACCGCTGATACCTTTATACTGTCTTAAAGTATCAAATTGAGCATTGCGTCCAGTTAAAATTTTCCAGGCGTATGCTTGATGTCCTACATCCCAAACGATTCTATCGCTAAGAGGATCAAAAAGATGAAGCAAAGCAATAGTGAGATCAACAGTTCCCAAACTGGGAGCTAAATGACCGCCAGTTTTGGAAACAACTTCTACAATGCGAGTGCGAACTTCCTTAGCCAGGATTTTCAGTTCACTAATAGTTAGGGCTTGTATCTGTTTAGGATCGCTAATATGCTCCAGAATCATTTTTTTCTCCTTCCTGCCTGCTATTTTGCCCTTGCCTCCTCTGTTTTTACAATAATAATTTCCAAAATCATTAAAGCGAAAGCAATGGCAAGTAAAATTTTCCAGAGGTCGTGCCCCAAACGGGAAAAGAAAAGTTTTTCTTCCCATTTATCCCCTAAGTTTTTTACACCTTCGGGGAAATTAGTTCTAGTTTCGGAATCACTGTAGTCAATGTTAATTGCCAGAGCATAACTACGAGGAGTATCAGGTTCAAAAATATAAATTCCGGGTTCAGTAGCTAAATACCGACGGCTGGCGATAATTTCACCGGTAGGAAGTTGCAATTTATCAAAGGTAAGAATTTGGCCAATTTTAGCGTTTGTTTCCGGAATTTCAGAACCGGCAATGTAATCCAAAGTACGGAAAGCTAAAACCGGAAAAGCCGGGTCTATAAAGAAAGGATTATTATCAGCAGCGATATTCCAAAGCCAAAGTGACTGCTTTCCATTGATTACAACTAAAGGAAAGTTCTGAGCAGAAATGAGAACTCCTGCATTTATATTTACTGCCTGCCAGTAGTTAGTTAGAATAGGATTTTTAAGCGGTTTTCGGGAAATGAGGGAACTGATGTAATGATGGGCATTGATGTTATCAATAGTAATTGAATTTTGGGTACGGTCTTTTATTTCTAATCCGAAGGTGTTATTCAGAAAGGACTTCAGATCAGCAGAAAGGTTATTTCCCAGGCAAAAAAGAATGCCTGATTGGCGATTTTGCAAAGTAGTAAAAATCTCACGTAAACGGGTGGTTAAAGGACCACAATCATAAACAATAAAGAGTTGAAATTTATCCAGATCACTTAACGAGAGGGCATCAGGAGAAATAACTTGAAGCGTGGAAGAGCTATAGACCCTTAAAACAGTAGCCAAAATAGGAGGTAAATTGTTATTTTGAGAGATAACTGCAATACGGGGTTTACTGTAAAAAGGGAAGGCAAAATAGAAACGATTATCCATTATCTGGCGTTCATCATTAACTTCGACATATCCACTCTGCCAGCCATCAGAACGAAGATCAACAGGAATAGTTTCAATAATAGTACTTTGGGAAGGAATAGAGATGAATTTTTCAGCAAGTTTTATATCGTTTATCACGGCTTTAACAAGAACATCTGTGCGATTAGTGCTGCCATAATTAGCAACGGTAAACTGAATTAATTGCTGCTTATGTTTTTCCACCAGCTGGGGTAAGGCATTGGCAGAAATAAGAGCCAGGTTCTCATAGTCCGCTGCTTCAGGTAAAGGAATAAGAGCAATAGGGATATTGGTTTTCAGTTTTGTAGGGGGAATTCTTAAATCGGTGATGAGATATATTTCGCGATTGGGCATTTGGCTTTCTGACAGTTTAGTTTCGGCTTGTGCCAGCATTTCTTCCAAAGAGAGAGGATTGAAAGTGATTTTCAACTGGTCAATCAGGGTTTCAGGCAAAGAACCGGCATAAATCTGACTGTGCATAAGATTCCAATTTTCATCAGAACTAAGAGGAATGAAGCGATCATCAGGATTTGCTTTAGAGTTTATTTTTTCCAGAGCATCTTTGGCATATTGCAGTGAGCTTTTTCCGCTTTCCGCATAGTCCATACTATAGGAAGTATCAATTAAAATAGCAATTGCTGTAGGAGGGTGTTTGCCGGAGGGTTTTAATTTCGGAGAAGAGAGCATTGGACGCGAAACAGCTAAAACAACCAGCAGGATAATCAACATCCGGATAATCAGCAAGAGAATGTTTTTCAGTTTACTGCGGCTTTTTTCCTGTTCTTTGCTTAGTTTGATGAACCGCAGGGTAGGAAAAACAATTTTGGGGGGCTTCTTTTTTGCCAGCAGCCAAATCAGTAGAGGTAGAATTGTAGCTAGGGCAAAAAAGAGAAGAGTAGCATTTAAGAAAGAAAGCTGAAACAATTATATCCCCGCACTTAAAGAAAAAAGATATTCACTATCAGAGAGCTTCATCCCTGTGTTATTCAACGAGAAATCAAAGCGGAAGTTTTTGTAGTAATAGCCACCACCGAGGGTAAAATTGATATTATCCGTTCCATAAAAATCGTGACTGTAAACACCAACTCTGAGGTCAACAGAATTACGGTTTTGGGCAGTAGAGTAATTGTTTTTGCCTAAATTAAAGGTGTAGGCATAGCCAAAATGGAAAGTGGTTTCCGGTTCTTGAGATATTTTACTTTGCAAACCGGCATAATAATGGCTGTTTGTGCCTTCCCAGCCAAGTCCCAAAGCGGCTCTTCTTTTAAGAGTTACGGGATCATAATTTTCCCACCAGAGCATTGAAAGGAGGTCATAGAAGGAAGCAGCATAAACTATATTACCCATTTTATAGGATAAACCGAGGTCTCCGGAAACGCCTTTGGCTTTATCATCAATAAAGCCATCACGAATTAAACTATTGTCAACTATATGTTCCTTCAGATATACAAGACGGCCTGAAAGGTATTTTAAGTTAATTCCGGCAGCAAATTTGGGGTAATTATCATCTCTACCACCCCAGGAGAATTGAACTTTATCCATTTTATAATCGTAATATTCACTATTTAAACCATCATTACTAAACTGACTGATATGGACAGCAGAAACGGGTTGATAACTGAAAGAGACAGCACCCGTATTGAGAACGAAGTATTTGAACTGTTTATCTTTCAAGGTATTGCTTAAGCTTAGAGCTGTATAGAAATCAATATCTTCCTGATTAGTTAAACAGAAGGAAAGAGAAAGGGAGCTAAGTTTGTTATCTGCCATTAAAGCAGGGTTGCTGTAGGCGCAGAAAGGGTCTTCAGCATTGGTTATATTTAAGGCACCTGTTCCCATAGCAATTGGGGAGACATTATTGGCAGGGAGGGTGTAATCGTAAGAAGTTATAGGTAAAGGGGTTACCTGTTGAGCGAGCAGGAGCCAAGCAGGAGAGATAAGTAAGATTGTATAAATGAGTAACTTAGGCATTAGGATTTTTTCCTTGAGCATCAGTTGAATCCTTTTTCTTTAAGATGAAAATAGGTCCAGTTAGCTAAATAGTAACCTGCAATACCTGTTATGACACCAAAAACGGCATCTATAAACCAGTGATAGTGACAATACACAGTAGCAAGAGAGAGGAAAAAGGTTATTACAGTGCAAATATAGCCAAGAGGACGGATATATTTTAGGGCGGAGATAGTTAGAACAATGGCAATAGCAATATGACTGCTCGGGAAGGCACCTCCCAAATGATTGGAAGTGCGATAGATGAAGACCATAATATGGGTGAAAGGACCACCCCGATAGGTTTTGGTTAAAGCCATAGCTTCCGGAAGATAACGTCCTCCGATAACAGGCAGAACAGAATAGATGGTATAACAACAATAGAAGATAAAGGTGAGGTTGAAGATTACTTCCCTGAAAGCATCTTTTTGAGTAAAATATAGATACACTGGAATTCCGGCAATCAAAGGATAATAACAAAAATAGGCAAAATGGAAGAGTTCCTGAATTGCCCAATGCGAATAGAGCTTTTCCCAAACGAGAGAAGGCAGATAGCCAAAGATGAGTTGATCAATTCTCATAAAAAAGGGATCGAGCCAATCCCGAAAAATAATGCGGTTGAAGGCATAGCCGGAAGTATAAAAATAAGCAAACAGGAAGACAGGATAGAGACCTCTAAAGAAATTGAGAACTTGATAACGCTTTGAAGGATTTTGGGGATCGTAAGCCCAGCGGGGTTGTTTTTGGAGCCAGGCAAGAAAAAGAACACCTACAACAATAGCAAGATAAACAGGGATATGTTTTATAACTTCCGGGGAGCGAGTGAAACCAAAGCACATATACAGGAGAATCCATCCACAAAAGATAAGGGTGATAAGATCAAGGGCAGAGAGGAAGGAAGATGTTTTTCTATTTGCTGTTATAGATATATTTGTCATTCAGAACCTGCTAATTCTTATTAGTAATGGCTTTATCGTAGAGACGGTAGGTTTTATAAATTTCAGCACCCAGTTTTTCAGCGGTATTAATCATCGGGATATTGTTTTCCAGAATCCAGGAAAATTCGCTACGGTAATAACCCTTGGGGAGTCCATTTTTAAAAGTATAATAATATAGCAAAGTATCAATTCCCTTACCTTGAAATTCCTTAATAATGCCCATAGTGATAACACGGACGGAGGTAATGTGTTTTCTGGCTTTTAGAGCTTTGATAACAGTTAGGGGATTTACTTTACCTTGCATAACTTTTAAGACCTCATTGTAATTGGGTAAAGTTAAACTGAATCCGGCAAGCTGACGATCTACTTCAGCAATAAAAACCATATCCGGATCAGCAATAGGGAGCAATTCAGCAACGAGGTGATCAAATTCAGCTTTAGTCATAGGAACATTTCCCCAATTATACTGCCAGGCATGGGTATAGATTTCAAAGACGGTTTCAATATCTTTTTTGCGTTGTTTTTTATCATAAGAAAGGGAACGGACTTGAGCTTTAGTCCGATTGGCAATTATTTCTGCCATTTTAGCCACGCGTTCTGGGATGGAATGATATTCACTGATGAAGGCATAGAGGTCCATTGTTTTGATTAAGCCGTAATTTTCATAAAGTGATTGGTAGTAGGGAAAATTATAGGGCATCATAATCATAGGGGGGGTTTCAAAGCCCTGAATAAGTAAACCGCATTCATCATTCACACTGAAATTCATAGGACCGCGCATAGAAGTAAAATTACGATAGCGATTCCACTGAAAAGCGGCGTCAAAAAGGGCATTGGCAACTTCTTGATTATCAATACACTCAAAGAAGCCGAAGAAACCTATATTTTCGTTATGTTCTTTGTTATGTTGGGTATTGGAATGAGCAGAAATTCTTCCTACGGGTTCTCCATCTTTAAGAGCAAGAAAAAGTTTAACTTCTGAATGTTGGTAATAGGGATTTTTCTTAGGGTTAAAGAACTTTTTCCGGTCACCAATTAAAGGGGGAACCCAGTTGGATTCATTTTTGTATATTTTAAAAGGAAGGAGAATGAAGTCCTTCAGCTGTTTTTTAGTATCTACAGGAATTACATTGATCATTAGCAGACCTCTTCAGGAGAGTTAGAATTCTCCTAGTTTTTTGGAAACAATGATATTTAAAATACCCATCATTATGGCATTACCAAGTAAGAGAGTAATAAAATAGGGAGGCGAATATTTATGATAGTGAAACAGAGTATAGAAAATGATATACAAAATAACCGGTAAAATCACAATGAGATATTGAGCAAACCGTATCTGCTTAAAACGAAGAACAATAATCCAGGCAATAAAAGCAGAAATAATTGTAGGTAAAAAGGCAAAATAAGCAAGTATACCCATATAGGTAAAAATTCCGCGTCCACCCCGAAAACGGTGAGTAAATGGTAAGCAATGTCCAATAAGCATACTTATGCCATAAATCAACATTAAGTTATCTGAATAGAGAACAGTGAAAGAGGGATAGTTTATAATTTTGATATCAATAAAACGCAGGACAAATTCCACAACCAGCAAAAACAGATAAGCTTTAGCTACATCAATAGCTCCTACTAAAGTTCCTAGGGGTTTGCTGATATTGGTGTAAATATTTTCAGTATCAGCAAGACCGGTTCCGATTTTATAAACATTGAGAGACCGGAAACTTTTAGTAACGATCCGGGCAGTGGAAAAGCAACCGTAAAGATAAGCGATGATAACAATAAGAATAGCAAACAGGTAGATCATTCATTCACTCCATAATTACGCTCTCCAAAAATAGCGGTTCCAATTCGTAACATATTTGAGCCCTCTTCCAACGCTTGAACATAGTCATTACTCATACCCATAGAGAGATATTGCATTTCCATATGCGGGAGGCGGAGGGTTTTAATTTCTTCAAACAGAGATTTCATTTGGGCAAAAAGAGGTCTGCTGAGTTCCGGTTCTGCGAGCATACCAATAGTCATCAATCCTTTAATATGCAAAGTAGAATAAGTTGAGATTTGGCAAATTGCATTTTTTGCTTCAGCAAAGGAAAAGCCGCTTTTGGAGAATTCTTCGCTGATATTGATTTGAATAAGGATATCTTGAGTACGATTGATTCTACTTAAAGCTAAATGCAACTTTTTTGCCAGTTCCAGAGAATGAACTGATTGAATCAGAAAGGGCTTAAGTTCCAGCAGCTGGTTAATTTTGTTACTTTGCAGATGACCGATAAAGTGAAAACCTTTACAGGGGGCTTGAAGAAAGGGGATTTTCATTCTTGCTTCCTGAACTCTGTTTTCGCCAATATGTTCAATTCCGGATTGCAAAGCAGTTTCAATTATTTCTACAGGGTGAGTTTTGGTAACTGCAACCAAAGTTATTTCATCTTTACGGTTCAAACGGGATAAAATATCCGCAATGTTTTCCTGCAAGTGTTTAATGTTTTCGGCAATAGTCATTTCAGCAGTAACATCTTGTGTTGGTATGTTTTTCCTTGTATAGATAAACGACAGAAATAAACCCCGCTGGCAACTTCTCTGGAAAAATCGTCAAGCCCGTTCCAAACAATGCTGTGATTACCTTCACTATGGATGGCATCTATTAAAGTGCGGATTTTTTGACCTTTGATATTAAAAATTTCCAGTTTAGCTTGAGCATTGGCTTTTGTAGTATAAGAGATTGCAGTTTCCGGATTGAAAGGATTGGGATAATTTCCCAGTAAAGCGTTTAAAGCGGGAATATTATATTCATCAGAAGAAGCGACAAAACCAGTAGAAGCAAAAGAACCCTGGCGTAAAGCACTTCCCCGATAGGTAGTCCAAGGACCTAAATGAGTAGTATTACGACGCAGGTTAAGCATTAAAACACCATTAGAAAAACCTAATACTAGTTTGGTTTGGTTATTGTTATCAAAGTCCACTAAAGTTGCTGGCGTGCTGCCATTGTAAATATTGATAAAGGGAAAACCGTTTACAGGATTGCCCTCTGCATTGTAAATATATACAGAATTCATATAACTATGAACAACTATTTCTAATTGAGGATCATTATCCAGATTAGCCAGAAGAGGAGGACAGACAAAATTATCTCCAATTTCTACAGGAAAACCAGGAAGGTCAATACCGGAATCAGTGAAAGCATAGAGAATACCGTTGATGGTAACAGCTGCAATATCTGTTTCAGTATTATCAGCAGCAATATTTCCTACGGCAAAACCACCGGCAATGTGAGTATTGATATTGCGGGTGGCAATTATGTTGCCCTCAGGAGAAATGATGTAAATATCCGTGGAAGTAGAACAAACGATTTTATTGGAGTCCGTAATAGTTGGAGAACCGGTTATGGGACCATTTAATTGAACAGGAAAACCGTTTCGGACAATACCATTTGCTCCAACAACAGTTAAAAGACCGTTTGTAGAACCTGCTACAATTTCAAAAGAGCCATTGCCATCAAAATCGGCAGCAGCAAGTTCACTATTGAAAAGTCCTCCAAGCTCAAAGGGAAAACCATTCATCAATTGTCCGGAGGAAGAAAGGGCATACAGTTTTCCGTTTATGCCTCCTGCAATTGTTTCCAGAGTTCCGTTGCCATCTATATCTGCCAATACAGGAGTAAATAAAAGAGTTGTATCCGTTTGATAATTAAAGATGAGATCACCGTTTAACCGAAGAGCGAAAATATTTCCTGAACGACTGCAAAAAACCAGATCGCTTTGAGCATCATTATCAACAGGACCACAGGCAAAACTACGATAGATTAACATTTCCGAAGGTGCTGCTAGAGTATTGAGTAACTCTCCGTTATTGCCAATCAAATAGCTGTTTCCATAAACATCAGCATAGACAATTTCAAGACCGGGACTGGAATTTAGGTCTGCTACAAGAGGTGCTGCTTTACCATTAACTATTGTTTCCCAAGGGAAACGATTATCAATAAGAGTTATCTGGAAAAAAACGGGAAATCTGTGTGCACCAGTTGATTGATAAGTTAGAGGATGCTGAGAATTGAGGATCAGATTGAAAGAATAAGTTCCAAAACTCATATCTTCAGAAAGCTGAAGACGGAAATAAATGTCAGCAGGACTTTGGTTTCCGGCAGGAATTTGAGGAATAATAATATCGTTGGAGAGTAATTCAACTCCGGGAGGAAGATTTTCTATATGCAGAGAAACATTGGTTGCAGTAGCCCAATTGATATTATTAGAAATAAGAGGATAGAAACGGATAACTTCACCTGGATTGATAATACCGTCATTATCACCTTCTTCATCGGTGAAAGTGTAGCTTTCCAAATTTAACAAAGGCAGATTGGGATCATAAGGTTTAATGGCTATTGAAGGGTCTCCGAAAAGAACCATTTCATAATAACACCAGCGCATAACATCATTGTTTAAAGCAGAATTCAGGTTTTGTAAGCGGGAAAAGGTTAAGGCATCACCTAAAACAGGACAATTCTGTTGAAACAGACCTCTGAAAAACTGGCGGTCATAAAATTGAGAAGCACCGTTGATGTTTCCCGGGCTATACCATCCGTAACGAGTGTTTCCAATAAAAGCAAATAAAGCACCGGCAGCAGTAACAAAATGTTCACCGATAGCTTCACCGTTTCCGGAAGTGCGTTGATCAAAAGCAGCGGGATAACAACCCTGAGAATAGAGGAAACCATATTCCGTATTGGTTAAACTTTCAACAGTGGTATTGGATTGACCAATAAGAGAAACTTCATTGGAATGTCCCATATGATTCATAATTCCGGCACCGTTATTAATTGCGTTGTAAACATTAGTTGAGCTATAAGTACCATCTCTTTGGTAGAGGGTTTGGAGATAGTATTCATCAGGAAGATATTGAGCTACATCGTCTTTGTAGTCCCCACCCCAAGTTAAAGGATTATTATTCAGGTTTTCACCCATAAAGACAGCAAAGTTATTACTGTAAGTATTATTATCCACATAATACTGAATTTTTCTGAACATATTATTAAATTCAGTTTGGGTTTCAGCAGGAAATCTGCCAATATGAACTTCCGGAATAAGGTCTGTATTATCAGTAGTTTCACCCCAGATTAGATTTTGATTGGCATTCCAGTTACCGTCTAAATTGCTGTAATAAATATCAGTAGGCATTCTTGTATCAACTGTGTCACCTACTTGACCATAAGCACCACGTTCCGGAACAATTTCATCGTCACCCCCTAAAATTACATATTCCAGGGGCTGGGAACTATTTGCCCAAGTTTGATAAGCATCTATAATAAAATTACGGACTTTTTCCGCATTGTCAACTCCCTGATAGGCAGAAAGAATATCTTCCATAGAGTAAATAGCATTGGAAACACCTTTAGCAGAACGCCAGTCAGAATATGCCGAAAACCAGCTTATTCTGGAATTACTGGTGATAATTATCATCTGTTTCGGCACCGAAAGGTCAATATCGCGATTGGCAATAGATACATTCCGATAAATTTCTGCCGTTTGATAGGATGGAATTTTATCGGGATTGCAAATAAGGGAATTTATTATTGGGAGGGTTTTAGCGCTTGGAGTGTAAAACTTTGCCTGGTAGGAAGCTTCCGCTTCAGAAAATTCACTGTCAATAGAAATGCTAATCTGTGAGCTGGCATACATTTTTTGGGTTACAGGATTATAACGATAGGGATATATATTAAATAAGGCAATTTGATAGCCCCGAAAGTATTGTAATCCTAAGAACTGCCACTGCTGAGAAGGATAAAGACGGTTTTCCAAAATTGTATTTGCTGACGGGGAAAAATTTGTTGATGCCTGTTCAGAGATTGGCAATTGAAATCCGGCAACAGGCAAAGTTATATTTTCTGCAACCATTTCTGCAGTAGATAATTGAACAGTAGAATTAAGATATCTATGACCATAAGGAAGCAGAATATTAACCGGAATAAAAGGTAAAACCGGTTCTTCAGGATTTATTGTTACAGGAAGTTCCTCTGCCGTTTTTTTATTTTGCCAGGCAAAAGGAGCAATTTTAATTTCTGTTTCAAAAGCAGCCAAACTGAGGCAAAACAGGATAGTGCTGTATAGGATAAAGACCTTTTTCATAATTTATATCCATCTTTTTATTCGTTACTTATAAAAAAGTAGCAAGATATGTTCCTTGATCATAAAACATAACAATCCGTCAAGTATTTTCCTGAAAATGGGCTGATTAATTATGATTAAGCAGGAAGCAAAACAGAATATGCCACATTATTTTTCTCAAAAGAGTAACTATTTATTTGCTCTTCCGGGAAAACCGTCTAATTTATTATTGTAAGAATTATTACTTATGAGAAAGGAGTAAACTATGCAAATACCCTTTAATATGAATCGGTTGAAAGATACGGAAATTCATTATCCTCAACGTTTTTCCAATATGGTAACCAAAAATTACGGGCTTCTTTTCTACAATGAAGGAAACAAGGCATCTCAGGAAAGCAATCACGCTGTGATTTTAGATTTAATTGGGGCTGAGAGTTCTCTGCGTGATATAGAGTTTTTCTATAAAAGCAAAGGTATTCATCCCTGTCTCTATCCTGCATTATATGCTAAAGAACTGGATATTTTAACACCCATGCTGGAAAATCACAATTTTATGCTGAAGATTAAGCACAGCGATTTTTTCCTGCACGATCACGAAAGCAGTTTAAGGGAATCTGAGGACTTAAAAATTGAACGCGTTCGCCAATTGGACATTGATATTATGGAAACCATTGCCATTGAATATGGAGGTGACTGGACAATTAAAGTAGTAGAGCGTCATCTTTCTCATCCTTCCTATCATTTTTTAGGAGGATTTTATCAAGGTGAATTGGCAACAATGGCTTCTGTTAATGTCTTTGCCGGCTACAGCAGAGTTGATGATGTTTTTACCAGAGAGAAATTTAGAGGAAAGGGTTTTGCGGGTGCGATGATGCATCACTTAATCAATTATCATCGGAATATCTCTCAGAATTATCTCTATTTGCAGTCAGACCTTCCTTCTGCTATCAAAATTTATGAAAAGGCAGGTTTTTCCCGTCTGCCAAAAGATTTTCAATTCTGGGTAGCTTATAAATAGCATATTTAGAGGCAATTCTGAACAGAGCATAATACTATTGAAGAAGTTACTTAAAGCTTATATTTAAGTAAAGAAACAGGGTTTACAATCCAAAAAAAATCCCCGGTAAACCGGGGATAATAAGGATTTTTTGGATTTTTAAGGTTGATTACTTGGAGAAAAATATCTGCAATCCAATATTGATACCAAATGTGCTTTCTTCATTTTCTTTGTCTTCATCAGGTACATCTTCAAAATCATCACCACCATAATCACCTAAACCCATTTGATATTTGAGCCCGAAATCAACATACACATTTTCTACAACTGGAAAAAGATAACCACCTTTCAAACCAAGATACATTGCATTCCTACCACCATCATACTTTCCACCTTCATATTCCTCTTCCCAGCTAAATGAATTATAAAGAAAATCCAAGCCACCGTAAATTTCTCCTGGTGCCAAAGGATAGAAATATCTTCCCCCAATTCCTAAGCCCAAATTAGATAAGCTATATTCATCATTATAATCACTTTCACTTTGGCCTTCATAAGTATAGTTAATAAGCACATCAGCAGAAAGGTTATCCATAACAAAATAACCAACCTGAGGAGTAATGCTGAACATAGTAATGGCTTTTTCATCTGAATTGGGTTTGTTAGAAGTGAAAGAAACTGTTCCTCCCGGGTTAATCGTTCCTTTCGTAAAAGCAAAAACACTTGAAGCGACAATTAGGGCGAGAAGGATAAATAATCCTTTTTTCATTTTAAACCTCCTGGTTTTTAATGTTTTCATTATATTCTTAATCTGATATTTTGTCAAGGAGAAAATTACAATATTATCATTTTATTGATATATTTATCTTATCAGTTATCCTCATAATATCCGTAACACATTGGTAAATATAGCGATAAATAAAAGTAAGGAATTATAAAAAAAGTTTGATGGTTTTCATTAAGAAAGGCGGATTTTTTCAGCTGTGAGAAAAAACCGCCCAGAAACCTATAACAAAATAGGGAAGTTAGAGGAAATTATACAGCATTTTTATTGAAAAGCCATAACTAATGCTTATATCGTCCTTTGCTAATAGAAAATTAGGAAGAATACAATAGGACACCACAAGTATAACTGCCTGTTGCCTAATCACTTATTTAACGCTCCCTTAACACTGCCGTAACGATCCTGTAACACTGCCTTAACTTTGTTAAGGAATCGTTAAAGAAGTGTTAATGCAGCATAAAAGATTCAACTTGGCAAGAAATAATGCGCTGTCTACAAAAAGGTAACGGTCTCGTAAATTGCAAGCTAAATTATTGCAACCTAAAATAAATTTATAATTTTAGACGCTCTAAATAATGGACAGGCAATAAAAAAATACGGTTAAGGCAAATTCTTTCTTCGCCAATTTCTTTTCTCTACTGACATTATTTCCTTTTATGGGTTGGCAAATATATTGCATAAACATCTCCGGATTGCTGATTTTGCAGGAATCCACATCAAATAGGGAAATATTTATGCATTATTAATATGAAAACAATATAAGAGGATAGGTTCAGGTTCTTTTGTTTTCGTAAAGAAAGGTAGTTTACTTCAAAGCTAAATCCAGGAAGAATTATTATGTCGGCGTTTAGGATTCGTGCTACGGGGTAAAAAAGAACCCTGGCGTAAGGTCTCAAAATTCTTACCGGCAACCTGATTTCCTTTTAAATAAACAGCTTTAAAGGAACCGGAGAGTTCAATATCTTTATTTTTATTACCCTTTATGAGGGTTGTAGATTCCGGATCGTAAAGGACAAAATCGGCATCAGAGCCAGGGTCTAAGGACCCTTTTTGAGGATAGATACCTAAACGTTTAGCGGCATTTTCACTGGTCATTTTAAGGCAGGTGGCAAGGGGAACTTTTCTTTTTTTCCAGAGTTCGGAAAGCACCCAAAGGTATGAATAATTCATCAGTTCCGGATTGCAACCCTGGAATAGTTCGCAGTAATCTGGCTTTTTCGTTTCTGGGGCTACACAATTGGAAAGCAGATAAATTTTATTGGAGCGCAGAAGGTCAAAAAGTAAATCGGCAAAATCAGCATAGTCACAAAGAAAAGGAGTGCTGAAGACCTCAGGATTGAAAAGAGCCATCAGATCAATTATACAAGTAGCATAGGAAATATCACTTCTTTTGGAAATACTGTTAATAAATTCAATTGTAGGATAGGAAGAAATTCTGGGAATGTGAATAGGATTTTCCTGCATTCTACGCAAGATTTTTTTAATTGCCTCCAGCTGCGCAAGAGGACTAAATTCCCGATAACTTTCATAGTCGTAACCCTGGAAAGCAAAGGATGTATCGCTTTCATAGATATCAAAAAACAAATCCATTATTTCCGGGAAAGTAATATCTGCAATGGCAGGATTGGGAGAAGGAACAGCTAAAGCGATACCTACAACTCCTTTGTTCCAAATTTCCTGTGCCGATTCTGAATGATAAGGATAATCGTTAATATCAATATGACCCCAAAGAGCCAGAGAAGTATAGGAATTGGCATTTACCAAAGCAATTTTCTTTTTGAGAGCTGAATTATTAAAAACCGGACTTTGTGTATGATAGCTTAGTTCAGAAAGGGTAGTCCAACCTCCTTCTAGGGCAATTTTGGTTATTTTAGCCAAGTCAGTTGCCGAATCAGCATTTTGGGCTAAAATATGGGTATGGGGATCAATTCCTCCAGGGAGCATTAGTAAACCCTTGGTATTAATTATTTGAACATCTTCTTCTACTTCAATCTCATCAGTGGAGATTTTGATAATTTTATCTGCAAACAGTACATTCACCGTTTTAAGTGCTGTTGAAGAAGTGGGTAGGGAAACGGACTTAAGTAATTTCATAATTTATTTCTATTTGCACCAAAGCTGACTTCTGTCTTTGTTTGAAGCCGTTTTTTGGTTTCCTGTAGATTATTATCTGGTTCATTTATTTTGTTCTTTTAGCATTTTTTGCATAGTATGGTTTAGTTCTTCCAGAGAGACATTATCCTGCAGAGAACTGAAAATTCCTTCTGCCATTTTCCAATAGCTTTTCGCTGCAGGGATGTTATTTTCGGCAGCAGAAATTTGAGCTTTCAGCCATAGGCAATGAGCCATACCCGGAAAATTGCCAAAGCGATAATTCCAATCCTGAGCTTTATCAGCATAGAAATTAGCTGTTTTATAATCAGCAGTTCTAAAATAATAATAGGAAAGAGCATACCAGGCAGAAGAAAGCAGTTCGGGATTATTGTATTTTGTTTTTTTCTGCTGTTTTTCTATTTTTTTTGATAGGTTAATCAGTTCCTCCACTTGTTTTTCTTCAGCAATTGCCAGATAGCTATCTGCTTGCAGTTTGTCTATAGCAAGTTTAAGATTTACTTCATCAGGATAATCTAATTTGTTTATTGCCATTTGTGAAATAGCAGAGTAGTTATTTTCAAGCTGATAGTTATAAAGTTCCAGAAGCAGAAGATAGTAAGAAAGTTCAGGAGCAATATTTTGAATTATTTCTGCTGTTTGATTTTTGTATTGCAAATAAGCTTTTTCATTCTCATTTTCCAATTCTATTCTTGCCAAACCGCTTAAGCAGTCAAGCATACCTTTAGTATCAGCAAAAGAACGATAGCTTTCAAATAAGAAAATATAGCTTTCTTTAGCAGCAGAAAAATCCCTGTTGGTTTCCATTTGCAAAGCATAACGAAAGTGATTATCAGCATCTATTTTTGCCTGTGGCTCAACAGGAATTTTTACAGTAGAACAGGCAGCCAGGATTAGCAAGATTATAAATAACAATTTACGGAACATTGGGAACCTGATGTAAATATTTTAGGGAAGGAATATTGTGTTGAGAAGAAGGACTAATCCCTTTCCGTAAAAGAGGATTGTTATTAAGTCCTTCCAGGGTTTTGCGCGCTTTAGCTAAACTGTCATTCAAATTACTTAAAAGCATATGCAGTTCCGGATTATTTACTGTTGCCAGAATTTTTGCTAGTTCAGCTGTAGCTGATTCCAGATTGTTCAAAGTTTCCGAAAGGGGCTGTAAAATTTTTTCCTGCCCGGGATCAAGCAATTTTATCAAAAGGGAATCGGGTTTTTTATAATTATCAATAGCACTCTGGGCACTGGCTAAAATAATTTCTAACTCATTCATCCTATTATTTAATCCTTGAGTTAGTTCTGCCAGATTATTCAAAGTTCTAAGCAGAACTCCACTTTCAGGATTGTTATCCTGATTTAGGTTAGCTGTTAAAATAGATAGCTCTGTAGTTATTTTTTCAACTTGATGCATACTGAAATTTGCTTTTTCCGAAGCATCTGCCAAATTTACTAGAAACCGGGGAATGGAACCTTTATCAGCGTTGTAATCATCAGTGAGAGAAGAAGAAAGTTGAGCTAAATTAGTCAAAATAAGGGAAATTGGATCACTAACTTGAGGAGCTATTATTTTTAGTTGTTTTTTACCTTCAGGAAAATCAGAAGAAAGAATCATGCTTTCAACTGGTATGTGCTCTTTAGAATTAGGATTATGAATAAATTCCAAAGAGGTCTTTCCTGTTATCGGATTTGTATTCCGAGCTAAGACAGAACCGGTAACCATTATATTTTTATAGCGATTAAGAATATAAAACTCCAACCCGATGTTGCCATCTTCTAAAAGCGAAAAATCACGCACTCTACCTACCTCAAAACCTTTATATAATACAGGTGTTTGAGTAGAAATTCCCATTGCATTTGCCAAAGTGCTGTAATAAACATATTTTTTTTCCAGAAGGTTTTGCTTGATAGCAATAAAAACAATTGCCAGCAACAGTAATAAAACCGGTATGCTGACAAAGGCAAAAACAATCTTTCGGCTGTGTTTAATCTTATCTATCATTTTTTAACTCTATTATGGCTTGTTATTATAATTTTTATGATTAGTTTTTTGTCAAGCTTTTAATTGGGGTTACCGAGAGAGATTATTTACAAAGAGTTAAAGAGATAATGAAATAAATTTACAAAGAGACAAAGAAAATAAGTGAAAGAGTCACACAGTTTTAAAGAAAAAAAGGTAGATTTAAAAATAGTTATAGTGGCTAAAAGTAAGTCAAAAAGGTATTTAAGAAGGGAGTCCTTTGCTTTATATATCAAAAGTCATTTACACCTTAATAACTGTGAGCCGGGTAATAACTATATTGGCGTGTAGGATTCATAACGACAGAATAATAGCAACAAGAATTCAGAGTATTTTTATTTTTAATCTTTCTCAGTGTCTTCAGTGTAATAAAAAAACTAATAAAACTGAGCCCAGCTATCATTTTTTTCACTATTAAAATCACAAAAAAGAGCTTGACCGTTAAACAGCATGAATTATAAAGGAATTTAATAAGATAAGACAGGTTATGATTTAGGGAACCAAAATATTAAAAAAGGTTAATGGACACCTTTAATAGTATTATAAATAATAAAGTAGAATAGATTAGTAAAGGAGATAGCAGTTAATATGCCGAAATTAAAAGAAGTGCATGTTGAAGGAGAAAAATTCTTTATCAGCTTGTCTTTTGATATTGACGATTTTATTGGAGATGGTGTCTGGTGGTTACAAATTTATGATGAAAAGAAAAAGATGATCTATGATAAACCTTTTGCCTCCAGCAGAGAAGAGATATTTTATCAGAAAATTAAAGAAGTGATTAGAGATGAATTCATAAATAAGAAAGGATTTCCCTTATGAGAGCCCATGTTTTTATAACGGACAAGGATACTTATCCTGTAATCAGAGATAATAGTTTTTGTGGAGTAGGGATAGCAGGAATTCCCAATACTTTAGATAGTGTAAATGATGTAAACTTGAATAACGGAAAAAAGCCATATTTTAAAATGATAGGAGATATATTAGGAACCCGAGTTGGTGATATAGTTTTTCTTTACGAACGGCAGGTAGGATTTCATGGTATTTATAAAATTGCGAGTATTCCTTTCTTTGATCCAACACCAATTGGTTGTATTGATGGAAAATGGCCACTAAGAGTAGAAATTGAATGCCTTAATTATTTTCCTTTGCCCGTACCGGAAGATTATTTATTTTCCTCAAAAGAATATGAGTCCAAGTTTTGGGGTTGGTTTTACAGAAAAATACAGGGTCCGAGAGGCATAAACACAATCAATCCTGAAGCTGCTGAATCCCTTATAGAGTTGCTTGTTAAAATCAATGGGAATGCTATTAACAAACCAATTCAAATTAAACCTTATTCTTCTGCTAATAAAAGTCCCATAAAATTACCTTTAAATCAAAACGGTAAAGTTTATTTAGAAGATATCCTCAGGGCATGGTTAATTGCTAACATTGATAAACGGGAAAGAAAGGATTTAAGAGAAATATTTGGTCCCTCAGAAGATTTAGAGTGGTTTGCAAATAATGTTCCATATCATGTTACAAAGAAGAATATTGATATTTTATGTTATCATAAAAATTTGAAATATACAGGATATCCTTTACGATACAAATTTAGCGTTGTTGAGCTTAAAAGGGATACTGCTAATGATAAAAATGTAACTCAAGTAATAGAATATTCCAAATGGGTTACCGGAAGATTAGCTGGCAGTGAAATTGAAACTGTCCAACCGATATTAATTGCATTTGATTTTAATGATAGTGCAATACAAAAGGCAAGAAATAGTGATTTTAATGAAAGAGGATTTTTATTAGTTAAATATACAGTGAATAATAATGATATTCAATTTGATATTATAAATTATGATTAAAAGTTGGGAATTGAAAAGAGATTTTAACTTGATATTCAGTAAAATAGACGCTTTCTTCAATAATGAAAAGGTATCTGCCAAAGATAATATTGCCTTTTGCTACAAAAGAAAATCCTACACCGCAATGACCAAAGTTTTACTGATTACAAAATAGATCATATTGCCCTTGTCTGTGAAATAAAAACATAATTACAACCAATCATCTACATATTATCTACCCATCCTCCCCCCAACTTTAAGGTTGAGTTGAAGATTAGGATATTTATTAGTATGTGCATTGTAGCATACGAAAATAAATGAAAGAATTCTTTGTGTTAGGGAGCAAAAAGGAGAAGAAAAAAAGGAAACAGGGAAGAAATTTCTTCTTTAGCTGTAGTTAGATGCCAATATTAGATGTATATGGGTCTAATTACAACAGAATTATTTTAGAAGGAGCATTTTTCGGGTTTGGCTTTTGCCCTCCGTAATTAAAGAATAGAGATAAACTCCGCTGGCAACAGGATGTCCATTATTATCTTTTCCGTTCCAGACATAGCGGTAGTCGCCTTTTGCCAAATCATTATCTACTATGGTTTTTACCAACTGTCCTTTCTGATTATAGATTTTTAAGGTTGCTCTGCCGCTTGTTGCCAGAGTGAAACTTAAGTTAGTTTGCGGATTAAAGGGATTAGGATAATTTTTATAAAGAATAGTTACCGGTAAAATGCTGTTATTGAGATCGGAATTTTCTGTGGCAGTTCCACTTACAATCATAATATTATCCAGTGTCCAGCCCGGATCTGTTAAGTCAATATCATTGGAAGAATCGGTTAAACGGAACCGAAGATAAATTGCTTGCCCGGCAAAGGTGCTTAGCGAAACAAACTCTTTTCGGAAAGAATCCCACTGCCCGGATTTTATCCAAATTTCCTGCCAATTATCTCCATCCGTAGAAATTTCCACTCTACAGGGGTCATAATCCCATTCTGTATAAAGGTGGGAATCAAAAATTAACCAGGTATTATCAGTAGCAGGTATCTGAATAAGGTTGATTGTTTTAATCCAGACATCACAATTCATAGCGTAAAAACCGTTGCCACCAATGCTATCAGTAATTGCATATCCTGAAGCAGCAATTTGATTTTGCACTTTCCAGGGTCCATTTATTTCCCAGGCAGAATTTCCGTTTTCCCAATCCTCACTGAAAACAATCGCGGCAGAACCAAGGTTAAACTCCCGATGATTATGACCTTCTGTAAGATTTACGGTTCCGATATAGGGAGCGTAACCTGCGGCATAAATCTGGATAGGATATTCCCCAGCATAAGTATTCAGATTAGCAAAACCATTTACAAAAAGTGTATCCGGGAAAATATCACCAATAATTACTCTCGCAGAAACGGGTTCTGAACCGCAGCGAACACCAATTCTTAAAGTAGCTGGAGGTTTTGGTTCCAAATTTATCTGAATATTTGTCCACGAGCCGTTATTAACTACCTGATTATTGATAACTCTATCATAATACCCTTTTTTGCGTATTAAAACAGTGTAAGAACCACTGGCTATAGGTCTGGAGAATTTCCCATTTTGAGGAAAAGAAGTTCTTGGACGAAACCAGGGAGCATTGTGTTGCTGGATAATAATTTCCGCCTCAGCAGGAATTCCGCCTGCAGTTATGGTTCCGGTAAGCATTGAAGAAGAAGGAACTGCAGAACTGAACATCAAAGCTCTGTTTATTAGCCAGCGAACTCCATTACTGCAACGCTGAACTGTTCCTGCCATTATTGTAGAATCCGGTTGGATATCTCGCGTTCCACATTCTACTAATAACGCAATTGTACCATACTGTTGATAAAGCCAGTCATGAAATGCACCCTGACGACTCAAATTGGGATACGCTTCATAAGTTCCGGTTCCGCTTTGTTTGAGGATTTGAGAAGCAAAACTGTTAGCAATTGTAGAAGTAAAATTGAGGTCTGGACTGGGACGCACTTCTTTCCAGTTAAAAGGATAATATACTTTTTCCGATAAATTACCAGTCCGGGAAGAATGCCAGCAAACTGCATAAATAAATTTTCGCTGCTCACAAAGCTGTTGAAAACCAGTTATTTCACTTTCACTCATAGGAGCAGGACCGCGATAATAATCATAGACCTCATCACCTCCTGGTTGATAAAGTGTATCCCCATGCACCCAGTTGAACTCAAAATTGCGGTTTATGTCTACACCGTCTATATCCCCACCGGTTATCGGATTAAAATCAAAAATGCCGTTGTTATTGTTATCCCTTTTGTTTTTACGGTAAGAAACATCCAGATTGGCAGTAACAACATTATGCCCTTCAGGATTGAGAGTCGGAATAAACCATAAGTCAAGTTGAGAAATCCATTGGGAGTATGGTTGCTGGTAGCGGCTACTTAAAATTTCAGCAATATTAGCCATAGTTATCTGCACTCCCAAAACTTCTTCAGCATGAACTTGACCTACAAAAAGCAAAGCAGGTTCATATTCATCTGTTTCTACATTATCAGAAATGCGTATAGCATAAATAGGAATATTATCTTGCTGCGAATAGCCAATTGTGTATAATTTTGCTATATCGGGATGTGACTGTTGATGACTTTGCAATAAAGTGTAAATTTGGTCATAAGTAGAATAACAAGTGGGCAGGATTGCACTTATAAATGCAGGCAAAAACAGCACACTGCATAATATTATCACCGTCGCTATTTTCATTGTAACATCCTTTGTGTAGATGAAGCTCCGCTTTTTTTTCATACGGAGGAACGGTATCCTCCGTCTACAAAATTATAAGCAATTTTCAGTCCAAATAAAGAACTCAGAAGACAGGATTTTGAAACAGGGTTTTCAGGACACCTCAGTTTTTCTCCTTCTTTCCTTTCCTCTTTGTTTCACTTTTCCGCTTTTCCATATTTTTGCATTGACATAATTCAGGAAGCTAATTTTATGGTTTAATTGTATTAATTTATAAACAAGGAGAATTAGATAAATGAAGAAAGGAATTCACCCCAAATATGAACTGGTAACAGTTACCTGTGCTTGTGGAAATACATTTCAAACCCGGAGCACAAAAGATAAATTGCAGGTTGAAATTTGCAATGTGTGTCATCCTTTTTATACAGGAAAGCAGAAGATAGTTGATACTGCTGGTAGAGTAGAGAAATTCAACAAAAAATATAACATCAAATCGGAAAATTAGGGTTTTACACCCGATATACGCCATTTTGTCCATTCCCTGAATGCGGAAAAATGGCGTTTTTTCTATCTTAGGAGAAAAATGCAGGAAAAGAAAGAAATCAATGTTGGCGGTCAAGCTGTAATTGAAGGTGTAATGATGCGCGGTCCGGATCTCCTGGCAACTGCTATTCGTAGAAAAGATGGCAGTATTGAACTGCTGAAAACCCCGTTTGTAAGTATCACACAGAAGAAGAAATTTTTAGGACTTCCTATTATTCGTGGTTTTATTTCGTTAATTGAGATGATGATCATTGGAATAAAAACCCTTACTTTTTCTGCCAATCGTTATGAACTGGATTTGGTGACGGAAGAAAAAAGCAAAGGTAAAAAAACAAAAGAAAGAAGCAAAACGGCAGAACAAACAACCAACATTATGAGTTATATTATTGCCTTCGGTTTGGCTTTTCTACTTTTTGGCTGGCTACCTTATAAACTTGCTGATTGGATGCATCTTTCCCGCAAAGATCTTCTGTTTAATATTTTTGCCGGCTTAGTCAGGATAGTTTTTTTTGTGCTATATGTTTATCTGATTTCACTGATGAAGGATATCAAACGGCTTTTCCGTTATCATGGTGCTGAGCATAAAAATGTGAATGCCTATGAACATAACTGCCCCTTAGTAATTGAAAAAATACAGAATTGGTCAACTATTCATCCTCGCTGTGGAACGAGTTTTATCTTTTTTGTTCTGTTAATCAGCATTCTAATCTTTTCTATTATAGATACTTTGGTTTCAGCATATATATTACATTCCCCTGTTCCGGTTTATTTGCGTTTAGGATATCATATTTTGTTACTACCTTTAATTTCAGGTATATCTTATGAAGTGCTGAAATTTTCCGGAAAGAACTTAAAACACCCTATTGTAAAACTCTTAACTGTTCCCGGAATGGCTTTACAGCATATTACTACCCAGCCTCCGGATAAGGAGATGATAGAAATTGGTTTGATAGCTATGAAAGCGGCTTTGAATATGGATTTAAGTGAACATAATGTAAAAATTATAGAGGAATAAATCCCTTGCTGCCTAAAGAAAAATTGGATAATTTGGAAAAAGAACTGCAGGAATTGCAGGAACAAATTAGTGACCCCTCTGTTATTAACAATGTAAAAAAATACAGGGATTGTCTGAGGCGCTTTAAAGAATTAAGGGAAATTATTACTACCTGGAAAAATTATCAAACCCTAGAAAACCATATTGAAGAAGTTAATGCTCTGGAAAAATCTGAAAATGACCCTGAAATGCTGGCTCTTATAAAAGATGAAGAAAATTCTTTGCAGGAACAACTGGAACAAGTAGAATTGAAACTAAAGGATTTGCTTATTCCTACTGATCCTAATGATGTTAAAAATGCTATTGTAGAAATTCGTGCTGGAACAGGTGGTGAAGAAGCAGCTCTTTTTGCTGCCGATTTATTCAGAATGTATAGTTACTATGCAGAAATGAAAGGTTGGAAATTAGAAGTGATTTCTATGAACGAAACAGAACTCGGTGGCTATAAAGAAATAGTTTTTCAGCTAAGCGGTAAAGATGTATATTCTTATATGCGTTTTGAAAGTGGTGTGCATAGAGTGCAGAGAATTCCGGTAACTGAATCCTCAGGCAGAATTCATACTTCGGCAGTTACTGTGGCTGTTTTACCGGAAGCGGAAGATATTGATATAGACATTCAGGACAGTGATTTACGCATAGATGTTTACAGAAGCACAGGACATGGTGGACAAAGTGTAAATACAACCGATTCTGCTGTTAGAATTACCCATTTACCTACAGGAATAGTTGTTACCTGCCAGGATGAAAAATCCCAAATTAAAAACAAAGCCAAGGCGCTGAAGGTTTTACGAAGTCGTTTACTGGATGAGGAAATTATCCGTCAAGAACAGGAAATTGCCAAAGTCCGAAAAGCACAGGTCTCTACCGGAGACCGCAGTGCTAAAATCAGAACCTACAATTTCCCTCAATCCAGGGTTACAGACCATAGAATAAACTTGACAAGTTATAATCTTGATTCCTTTTTGTCAGGAAATATAGAGGAGTTTATTCAAGCATTACGAATTGCCTGGAGAAACGAAAAGGTGAACTCATAAATGGCTGCGGTTCAGATTGTTCTGATCCTGATAGTATTACTTTTCTTTTTACTACTCTGCTTTTTATTTGCCGGTTTGGAAACAGGAATGCTTTCCCTAGACCAGATAAAATTAGAGCAGGAAGCGAAAAAAAGTAAGAGCAAAGCAGCCATATTGCAGTTTGTCCGTCAGCCGGATAAATTTTTAGGGACAACTCTAATCGGCAATAACATCTCCAATGTAATTATGGCATCGCTTTCTACTTATTTAGTTAATCGTCTTTTTGCTCCTGTTTTTGATGCGCGTTACACATCTCTGGTGGTTGGTATAATAGTTTTGATTTTTGGCGAGATAGCTCCTAAAGCCATTTTTAGGGATAATGCTGAAACCCTTGTTCCGCTTTTATTTCCCTTTTTACAATTCTTATATTATTTACTTAAGCCGTTTGTAATGGTAGTTACTCTGTTGAATAACTTTCTGCGTAAATTGCTGAAACTGGAAGAGGGTTATCAATATGACTATTTAACTAAGGATGACCTTTCCTTTCTGCTTTCTCAGGCAGCCAATACTGAAATAGAAGATAACCAAATGGAAATGATTGAAGATGCTTTAGATTTTACAGAATTGGAAGCTGAAAATGTTATGGTTCCGCGCACAGATATTGTTGCTATTCAAGAGAAAACTCCTCTTGCAGAAGTTATCAATATTGTAAGGAAAGAAGGTTTTACGCGCTATCCTGTTTACCGCAACAATATTGATGATATAATAGGAATTTTAATTATTTTTGACATCTTGAAGAAGGATTACACCCTAGAAATGGCCGCCGGAGATATTATTCATGAGCCGTTTTTTGCGCCTGAAAATATTGATTTGGATGTTCTCTTAAAAGAAATGCAAACTAAGCAACGCAGTATGGCTATTATTGTTGATTCCTTCGGTGGGACTGCTGGAATTGTAACTATGGAAGATATTTTAGAAGAAATTGTAGGAGATATAGAAGATGAATATGATACAGATGAAGATGAACATTCTGTCCAACAAGTTGGTCCCAATACCTGGCTAGTAGCCGCTGATACTGAAATTGATAAATTGGCAGATGATTATGGAATTGAATTGCCCGAAGGCGATTATGAAACTATAGCAGGTTTGATTTTAGACCGTCTGGAAAAAATTCCGCATCAAGGTCAGGTTATTAATGTTCCTCCCTATAAAATACAGGTTTTACAGGCAACTTCAAAGCAGATTATTAAGGTTAAAATACATAAAACGAATAAGATAGAGGTATAATTATGAAACTGATGGAATGTGTCCCCAATTTCAGTGAAGGAAAAGACAGTTCTATTATAGATGCCATCGCAGGTTCTATTAAAAGTGTGAAGGGAGTTGTTTTATTGGATATAGACCCCGGAGCTGATACCAATAGAACCGTTTTTACACTGGCTGGAGAACCGGAAGCAGTTGTAGAGGCAGCTTTTCAGGCAATTAAAAAAGCAGCTGAACTGATTGATATGAGTAAACATAAAGGTGCTCATCCCAGAATGGGAGCTACTGATGTTTGTCCTTTCATTCCTATTTCAGAAATGACTATGGATGAATGCGTGGAATATGCCAAAAAATTAGGAAAAAGAGTTGGCGAAGAACTGGGCATACCTGTTTACCTCTATGAATATGCTGCTACAAAAGACGAGTGGAAAAATCTTTCTAATATCCGCAGTGGTGAATATGAAGCGCTTCCTGAAAAAGCAAAAGACCCTTATTGGAAACCTGATTTTGGTCCTCATACCTTTAATGCCAAAAGCGGAGCTACCGCCATTGGAGCCAGAGAATTTCTTATTGCCTATAATATCAACCTCAATACCCGCGATAAAAAAAAGGCAAGTGAAATAGCACAAATTATCAGGGAAAGCGGAAGACCTGCCAGAGATGCAAACGGTAAATTATTAAAAGATGAAAGTGGTAACACAATTACTATCCCAGGTTTATTTTCTCACTGCAAAGCAGTAGGTTGGTTTATTGAGAGTTATGACCGGGCTCAAATAAGTATAAATCTGACAAATTATAAAATTACACCCCCTCATTTGGTTTTGGAAAAAGTGCGTGAATTGGCTTCTGAAATAGGTATTCAAGTTACAGGAAGTGAACTTGTAGGTTTAATTCCTAAAACTGCTTTAGTGGAAGCCGGGATATTTTACTTAAACCGCATGAATGAAAGCACCGGTATTCCGGAAAAAATGATTATGCAAACAGCTATTCAATCAATGGGCTTGGCAGAACTAGCTCCCTTTGATTTAAATAAAAAGGTTATTGAATATGCCATTGCCAGAAAAGACCTGCTGGTAAACCTGAAAGTAGATTCCTTTTGTGATTTGCTTTCTACAGATGCTCCTGCCCCCGGAGGAGGAAGTGTTGCAGCTCTTTGTTCTGCTATCAGTGGAGCTCTTTCTGCAATGGTAGCTAACCTCACAATTGGCAAAAAGGGCTATGAAAAAGTAACACAGGAAGCAATGAAACTAGCTCCAACAGGACAGGATATCAAACAAAAGTCACTGGAAATTATGGATCAAGATTCCGCTGCCTTTTTTGCCTTGATGGCAGCAATGCGGTTACCGAAAAAAACAGAAGCAGACATTAACTTTCGGAAAGCGCAAATTGAAAAGTGCACTCAAGAGGCAATTAATGCTCCACTTACAACTATGCAACTGGCAGTTTCTGCTGCTGATCTTGCCTTAAAAATAGCTAAAATAGGTAATACTAATGCTCTTTCCGATGCAGGAGTTGCTGCTTTAACCGCTTTTTGCGCATCTCAATCTGCCTACTATAATATCTTAATTAATATCCCCGGAATTACAGATGAGAACTTTAAGCAAAAAACCCTTGCCGAAGCAAAAGAATTGTGGGAACAATGTAAGAAAATAACTGATAACATAGAAAAAGATGTTTTGGAAAAATTATTGGGTTGACAGGTTAAAGATTGAAGTGGCTTCCAATGTATATTCAATCTTCATATTTCATTTATAATTGCTTGATAGTATATCTGTGAAACCTGCTGTAAAAAATCCTTTTTATTAGTATAGCGCATAACGCTTCTGGCAGATGGAGAAGGCAAAATCATTATTTTTAATTCCCGCCGGGGATTATTTTTCAGGATAAGGGAACTGTCACTCTCTCTTATTTCAAGGAAATCATAATGTATCGGTTGTTTCAGATAATTCATAAGCCAATAGTGGACTCTGTTTCTGCTGGTGCATAAGATTTTTTTAAGGGAAGGATTGTTTTGAAGAATTCTCAAAATGTCCTGATATTCCAGAACTGTTAATTTATAGTCCTCTGCACTGCTTCCTTTTCTGCTAAACTTTAACAGAATATCAGCCATTCCGATATGCTTTCTGGCTAAAAAGTTTTGCAGAAAATCAACCTGATGAGCTGTTTTAATTTTTCTGTCTTCTTCCAACGCTCGCAAATAAGAAATACTATCTATTTTTTCAGGCTCAAAAGCTGTAAACAATATTTCCCAAAGAAGGTTACTGTTACTGCCGTAATAATAATCCATATCCTTATTTTTCAGGTCATTAGCATTACCGGTACAAAAACGATAGGGAGGTGCACTACCTAAAAGCAGGACTTTTGCATCTTTCGGGATAAAAGGTTGATAGGGATGATATTGTATATTTTCCATTTTTCTAACTTCAAAAAAGTGTAGTCGGAAGAAATAATTCCCTAATCAATTTTTGTTTGCCAAAGAACGCCGGGGACAGCGTTTTTCCGGATTTTGTAAACGACGAGGACAGCGTTTCTCCGGATTTTATAAACGATGAGGACAGCGTTTTTCCGGGTTTTATAAACGATGAGGACAGCGTTTTTCCGGGTTTTATAAACGATGAGGACAGCGTTTTTCCGGATTTTGTAAACGACGAGGACAGCGTTTTTCCGGATGTTATATTTCTGTTTCATCATCTTCAGGTAAAGGCAAATCAGGCAAAGCCGACAGTCGTTTTTTTCTGATTCGCCAGGCAATAATTAAAATAACCGGTAAAAGTAAAGCCAGCAGAGCATTTATACTCCAAAACAGATACTGGTAGCGCAGATGTTTAATATATCCTGCATACTCCTTATGAAAGTTATAAAAAGTGGTCTGGAAAGCGCGGTTAAAGTATTCTGTAAAAGGTATCTGCTGATTTTTTCTCTGTTGTTGTGCCACGCTTTCCCAAAAATTATTCCACTGTTCATTTTTCTTCTCTTGCAGATAGCTGACTGCCATTGTGGAAGAAAGATAGAATAGCGCCCAGTCCTCTTTTTTTTCCGGGTAGTTATAACTTAGCCGAAAGAGATCACTTTTTTTCCCTAAAAAACTCTCCTGCAGAAAGAATAAATACTGTTCAAAACCCATTTGCTGTGAAAAATGAGTTGCCATTCCTTCATGAAACCACAGGGGTGTTTGCGTAAATATTTGTTCCAGATACCAATGAATATATTCATGCAGCAGAATTTTGCGGTGATTTTCCTGAATGGAAGCAAGGGGTTTTACATAAATTCTTTTTTCCTTTCCGCTATAGAAGGCATCGCTGAATTCCACAATTTTTGCTTTTCCCAAAGCTAATGTTTGATAACTTCTACCACTTTCTATCAGATAAACAGGGGCAAGAGCATCAAGGTAAACACCTAATTCCATCTGAAACGCATCAATATTATCATCCAGTTTTCCCAGCATTTCTGTTAAGGGTTGGGAAAGCGGTTCGGAAGCATAAATTGCCAGGTTATTAGTTTTCAGCTGTAAAGGGTAGCTGGAAAAAAGAAATCCTGCTACACCTAAAAGAATAAACAGCAAAAATTGTCTTTTCAAGTTTTTTTACCTTGCTTTTTTAACCTGGATGGGAAATTTCTTTTTGCCACAAGGGATTCGGCAGTTCCGTATCCTTAAAAAGCATATTCTCAGGAAAGGTCTTCTTTGCGTAATAATTCGTAATAGCGGGTAGCGTCCTTTTTAGTCACATTTCCTTCAGGGATTTGGGTTATCCGAACTTCGTGTTCTGCATTATACAAGCGGAAAATTATTATATCTCCTGCTTTTACATCAGCAGCAGCTTTAGCCGGTTTTCCGTTAATAAACACCAGATTTTTAGCGCAGGCACTTTTAGCTATAGACCGGGTTTTGGTTAAGCAGAGTTTATTCAAAAGCACATCAATGCGCATATCTATCCTTCCTGCGTAAATTTCACTAGAGTCCTTTCTGTTCGCAAAAGAACTTTTAACAATTTATTATTTTTCAGGAAAGTAAGCGTTTTGTCTCCCGCGCAATCATCAATTCTTCATTAGTAGGTATTTTCAGAACTGTAACAGAAGAATCAATTGTGCTTAAAACTTGAATTCCATCTGTGCGTCTGGAATTTTCTTCCCCGTCTAATTTAATGCCCATTGCCTCCATATCACGACAAACCTGTTCACGCAAAAGAGGCATATTTTCACCAACTCCACCGGTAAAGACCAAAACATCCAAGCCGTTTAAGACAGCAAAATAACTGCCAATGTATTTCTTTATGCGGTAACAATATACATCCAATGCCATAATTGCTTTGGGATTATTTTTTACAAAAACCTCATTTTCAATTTCCCGCATATCATTAGAAATATGACTTAATCCCAACATTCCGCTTTTTTTGTTCAAAATATTGTTTACCTCGTCCACACTTAATCCCAGCTGTTGTTGTAAATGAATTGGAATAGCCGGGTCAATATCTCCGCAACGAGTGCCCATCATTAAACCTTCCAGAGGGGTAAAACCCATTGAAGTATCAATGGATTTGCCGTTTTTTATAGCAGTCATTGAAGCTCCATTTCCCAAATGGCAGGTAATAACTTTTAAGGATTCCAAAGGACGCTGTAAAAATTCTGCCGCTTTCAAACTTACATATTTATGGCTTGTACCATGAAAACCGTAACGCCGGATTTTGTAATTTGTATAAAGCTCTAAAGGTAAAGGATACAAATATGCCATAGCAGGCATTGTTTGATGAAAAGCAGTATCAAAAACACCGCATTGAGGACAATTTGGCATATTTACTTTCACGGCTTCAATCCCTTTCAAATTTGCCGGATTGTGTAATGGAGCCAGGGAAACACATTCCTGCATCACTTGAATAACATGCTCGGTAACTTTCACTGCATCGGAATAATGTTCTCCTGCATGAACCAAACGATGGCCTACAGCATCAATTTCTTCTAAACCGTTTAACACACCATTGGCAGGATCAATCAGCGCTTCAAGTATTAGTTGCAAACCCTGTTCGTGGTTATCTACCACCATTTCCCGTTTCTTTTTAGTATATTTCTCACTTTTATAGGTGAACAGAGCAATATCTTCACCGATTTTTTCTACGATACCTTCCGCCATTAAGCTCTCTGTTTCCATATCAATAAGTTGATATTTAATGGAAGAGCTGCCGCAATTCAAAACTAAGATTCTCATTTTTCCTCTTTTTTTCGGCATATTTTTTTTCTCAAAGTCCTATTTAAGAGCTATGTGTCAAATAGTTTTTTCTCAGTTTTCCCTTCCCTATTAGCTAAGCATTTTATTTACAGTAAGTTATAACCAAAAGAGGGAAATAATCTATTCTGTATATTTTATACTTTTCGGGTAAAGGGAAGGGTAATAAGTATAATTTTCTACTTTTTTCCGTTCTTTTTTCCTTTTCTTTAATGCTATATAGATCAATAAGATCCCGTAACCTTCCCATATTGCGATATGGGAACGATATGGGAGTCATATCGGAAGGATATGAGCATTGACTAAGCACGAAAAGTTATCTTTAGAGGTTTCTATATAGTTAGTTCCGATCTGTGGCAGAAAGGGTTTGGAATGTAACCTCCAATTCTTTATCGGGAGTAAAATCATAAAATTCCCAGATATAATTTCTTCCTTCTTGTTTCTGCAGAGGGAAAGGAAGAGAGCTTATTTGCACATTTATGCCCGGATGCAAAGTATATTTGGCATAAGGTAAAGGTCTACCCCAGGAATTGGAAGTAGTGATAATATATTTAGCATAATTACTTTTAAGGGCTTGAGTGTAATTAATGTGCAAAGAACAAAAAGAAAGAGCAGGCAGAGAAAGGAAAAAAGTGAAGCCGTCCTTTGTCTGTTTCAGCGGAGTAACTTCCGCTCCATTGCTATCTTGAATGGCTAATGTTTTGATTTTAGCAGGCAGGCATAAACTATCACTTGGAACAGGAAAATAAATCAATTTCTTAGTGGATAGTGAATCGTAATTGGTAAAATGAAACAAGCCGTCCATTTCCCATAAATCATTTTCCAAATAGAAATCCAGTTCTTCTGCTTCAAAACTGAGAGCAGAAAGCACTATAATTCCCGTTAATAACAGCAGGAGAAAAGCGTATTTCACTTAAGTATAATTAGCTTAGCTGTCCCCAATGCCTTGCCTTGATGGCTAAGACGCACAAAATAAATACCGCTGGAAAGTTTTGGCAGCTGCCATTCCACTTCATTTTGGTTATAAACTGTTTCCGCAATATAGCGTCCTTTCAAATCGTATAAAACAAGTTCTGCCTTGCCTGTAAGCTTTGTATCATAAGAAATTCGGATACTTTTGTTAAAACCCAAATTTATTACAGAAGGGTATAGATTCAGTTTCCCCGCAGTTACAGACAGGATATTATCCTCAACACTAACAGGCAATTGCACTGAAAAGGGAATAACTGCTCCCGGCTCAGCAAAAAACTGAGTATTGAAAGCCGTTTCATTGGTAATAGGATTTGTTACCCAAATCCGCGTTTTCATAGGCCATAATTCACCTGTTGCTATACCTTCGTTATTAGTGATGACAGGATTTATGCTAGTAATTCCGGGAGATTGACTGTTATAAACGGAAACTCCGGCAAGAGGAAAACCGCTTAAATCGGTGCATTCAACCCTGTAAGTAAACCTGGCAGAACAATAATTCGGTCCACAAACAGCCGGTGAAATATCTTTTGCCCAGTCATAAACAGCATCACCGAAAAAATTATCATAAAGCAGTTGAATCGCACATTGAGTATCGTATAGCGGACTTAAATCATTCTGCAATCCTGCTCCCCAGTGAACTGTCTCATCAAATTGCTGCAGAATTCGGATAGTGAAAAAACCACTTGCAGGCGTGTTAATACTCTGCGGCACATTAATTTGCTGAACAGATGTCGCATTTGGATTAACCGGAATAGTTAGGGAATCCTCTGCATCAAGATAAGTTATTTCTGCTGTCTGCAATAAACCTACATATTCAGAAAGCTCAATCTGCAATATATTTTCCGGCTCAAACCAGAATCTGCTGATCAGATTTGGTTCTATAGGATTTGACCAAGCTAAAATAACGGCAATAAATAGTAATAAAGATAAGACGCGGCGTTTCATTTTTCTCGCCTCCTTTAGCAAATATAAAAATATTAATACATATTTAAAAGATGCAATTTTCATTCCCTAATATACAATAAATGGAGGGGTTACTTTACCTAAATTGCCAGGATTTTATTTATACAGAAGCCAACGAAAACACCTTAAACACCGAAAATATTGCTAATTTGAAAGGGACTTATTGTAAGTTATGATAAATGCTTCCTATTGTAGATGTAGTTTTATGTGTTTTATATCTTTCCCCTTTCTCATCTTTTCACCGTTCACTGTTCATTTTTTCACTCTTTGTTTCAGATTAGTAACCAAGAATTTGACTAAAAACTCCGGTTGATAGGAGAGTTTTGCCTGTCTTAAACCTTCCAAACCAAGGTCCTGTTCCCGGTTCAAATATTTATATCTCTTTTGCAGGTATTTTGCTGTTTCCCAGTTAACTAATTGAGCAGCGCCTTTTTTGTCAGGATCAAATTTTTCAAAATGTTCTGTTACCATATCCTGTGTCTGAGGAGAAAATATAGAAAAAGCAGCAATTTTATCGTGCAGACAAATAATTATTCCTTCTGCAGGTAAAAGGTTCCACATTGCCAAAGCGTTTTCAATTGCCTTAATTTCCGACATTAAATAAATACCTTCCGCACTGCGTTCTCTTTTCCATTTATAAGTAAAACGCAACAGGACATCAAATTTATCGCTGGTTACAGGCAAAACCTGATAATCAGGATAAGCACGAATAAATTGTGAAATCAGGTTCTTCTTTTTGGCTAATCTTTTACCAGGGAGCTTAACCAACTTCTCAATTTGGTAAATATAATCTGCCCAAGCCCTCTCTTCCCGCACTGCAAAATAGTTATCCATTTCGGGATGTTGAGCATAATATTCTTCAGGAATTATATTTAATTCCGCTTCGGGATATTCCTGCTTAAAAAGCATTACCAGATCAGCCAAATCCCGCACCGTATAATTATCCCCTAAAGGGAAACAAACATTCTGATATTGGGGATTGAAAATTACCAGGTTATCCTGCCACAAAAGATATTGATTCCGATAGATCTTTCCCCAGGCAAGTAGATTGGTTAAATTAAAGTCACAATTTCTTCTCGGATAACGGGTTAAAAATTCCTTTAGAAGAGGTATATGCTCTTCCGTGATTAATTGCAATCCTCTCATCTCTTATTCGCTTAACAAAAATGGAGTGTAGGAAGTCATAACTTTAAAGCCCAAACCCGCATAAAAATTCTCATAACCTGGTTCGCTGATAAGTCCTATCCACTTTAGATTTTGTTCTTTTAAAAAATTGACCAGTGTGCGCATAATACCCTTGCCTATACCCTGACCACGAAAGTCCTTTTGCACGGTTACATCCTGAATATAGGCATCACTTATTCCATCACTGATGGCTCGTCCCATACCTACAATTTTATGATCTACCGTAGCAATAACGAAACAAAAGGAATTGGCAACAATTTTAGCAATAATATTTAAGTCCTCATCCTTGTCTCCTGATTGCCACCAACCAGCTTGAAGATAGAGTCCTAAAATGGCTTTTGTATCCGTTTCCTTCACAATTTTATAATCTGCCTGTAACATCAATATTTACATCCTGTTAGAAGTTAGAGTTTATATTCTGTAAAATTAAACTAGAGATGAATGAACTGATTTTTGTCAAGCACCGTTTTGAAGCTCTCACAGATTTCATAACTCTCATAAATTTAATTAATCACACAGATTTCATAGATCACACAGATAAAAGATTAGAACATGGATTTTTATAGATAAACATAAATTCTTCTTTATAATTCTCAATACTACATTCCTCTCTTTTTCTTTTTCTCTCTTTGTTCAAAAATCCTCTTTTTCTCTTTTTCTCTTTCTCTCTTTGTTCAAAATCCTCTTTGTTTCTAAGAATAAAAAACCCCTTCCTTGGGAAGGGGCTCAGGTCTTTGACTTAGGAGGTCGCACATTTGTGACTTTTGGGGGAAAAGTCACTAACCGGTAAGGGGGTACCGGTTTTTGAGATTCGTTATTTTTAAGAGAGCAATAGCTGTGCCAAACTTTTATGCCCTTGTAACAGAATGTAATATATACAGATACGGCATTGGGAGCTTTTTGGACTGCGGCAATTTGTGGAAATATTTACTCAATGTGTTGATACATTTCCGCAATCGTAGTTTTTTCTTTCCCGGATTGCAATGATTACCTAACTGGTTTCAACCTAAAAAACTCCGAAACCACTGAGTACACCGAAAAACTCTTAACTCGGTATAAATCCGTAAAATCCGTATAATCTGTGAGAGAATATTTTTTACGCAGGATTGGCGTCCTCCGACTACACCTTTGTCATCATTATTAGATTCTCTTTTTAATCTGCGGCATCTGCGAAATCTGCGTGAAACCCTTATCTGTAATGGATAGAGAAGTTATTTCAGCAAAATCATTTTCCGCACTGAAGAAAAACAAGCCGAGGTCATTTTATAGAAATAGATACCAGCTGCCATTGGCTGACCCTCATCGTTTTTACCATCCCAGACGAAAGAATGTTCGCCAGGGGATAGCTTTTGATCGTTAATCAAGGTACAAATGAGTTGACCCTTAATGTTATAGATGTCAACAGTAGTTGGGCTGTTGTCAATCTGACTAAATTTGATAGTACACCTACCCTGGCAAGGATTAGGATAACAGAAGAGTTCAGGTTCGGGGATTGTCGGGGTAGTTGGATCATCATTAGCTACGGTGGTGGAGAGCTCGGTTAACCAGAAGGTTCGAGGACCACCATATGTTTGGTGGCAACAGGATATACTATAGATCTTAGTTGAATCTATAGCGACCGCCCGTGGGCGACAGAATGGCATGGTGCTTTGGTTAATACGCCACACTAGATTGCCTTGATGGTAGGCCATAATTGCTCCGTTATAACCATCTTCGCCATTGGGATCGTCACCTAGCCTAATAGATATGGGCAATATCAATTGGTGGTTGTCATCAACCGCTATGCTGGGGCCGGCAAATCCGGTGCTGTCAGGGCCAGCTATATCGGCGATTGATTCTACTAAATAATTAGTGCCTTGATCGACGACCTCATAAATAAGACCATTGTTCCAGGGCTCTATTTGCCGGGTGGTAAAGTAAATATTATTACCATCGGCTAAACCGTGAATGTTAGAAAGGTCATCAACCTGTAAGAACCAGAGAGTTTCCGCCACACCATTGATAATTTTTACCTTGGTCAATTTTATCCCAGTGTTCCACTCTATACCCATTGGCATATCATCAAATAAATAGAAGGTGAAATCAGCTGCTGCATAAGCATTATGATAGCCGCAACCGGAGTCTCCGCCAGTTATAATTGGCCAGTGGTTAATTATTTGACCGCTAGTATAGTCAAGTAACACTAAATGGCTGGAGATGCTGTAGCAAGTCAAAAATTCCGCTGAACTGGCTGACAGTGAGAAATTACCATAGTTTGATAGGTCACGTACCCATAAAGTATCTCTTTGGGCAGATAATTTAACTATTAGCCCGCCGTCGGCGTAGCAGAGATTATTATCTGGTGTTTTGACTAGCTCATCTAACGTGTTATAAGACGAGTTCATATTTACTGACCATTCTGTCTGTTTGGTTATTAGATTAACTTTAGCCACCTGGTCAGGCTGACCGATCCTAAGATAGGCTGCATTGTTTATGATAATAAAATCATAGATATCAGAACCAACTATTGACAGTTGGTCTACACTGACTATTTGTGGCGCTCCATTTTGGGCCGCCAGGGAGACGATAATGGTTATCCATAGGATAACCAAGAGATAATTGCGGGTCCTCATCATAGGACATCTCCTTTATTTTAGAGTTTAGACCAAAATTTTGGTGTCCATTCCAACTCAGTATTTCTCATATTCATTTAGGGTATCTAATAAACCTCGTTCCGCACAATCTAAGTAAACAAAACCAAACAACTACAATATAATCATCTTGTTATTCTCAGTCAAGTTCTTTTTTATATTTAACTGCCTGGTAAAGGTAAAAAATATCCTATTGCTGTATGAATCTCGTTACAAAAAGACAATGAATCGGTTTAGAGTAAAAACAAAACAATGCCTGTTATGTAATTCCATTTAAAGGCAATAGAACAAACGGCTGCAGTAAAGAGCTACAGCCGTTTTTTATAGTTAGTTGTATATTCAGGGTAATGTTTTACGCGGGATTTTGCCAAAATTGGGTTTCAGCGGAGGGTTTTTCTTTATTTCTGCCAGGCAGGTTTTGATGGCAACATCCAGTTGTGGGTCTTTACCTTGAACATAATCCTGGGGCATAATATCCACTTCAATATCGGGATCGGTTCCGTAATTTTCTACACCCCAACCGACATCTTTGAACCAAAAACTGAATTCCGGTTGAGTTGTAATTGTTCCATCCACCAGCCAATGCCGGGGCCAAATTCCGATTACTCCTCCCCAGGTTCTTTTACCAATCAGTTTTCCTAATCCTAATAGTTTAAAACTGTGGGAGAAAATATCGCCATCGCTACCGGCATGTTCATCCGTGATACAAACCATAGGACCCATTGGAGCATTATCCATATAAGGATTGTTATCCCACCAACGGGTTTTATCATAAGCAATTCTTTTGCGCGCCAATTTTTGCAGCAGTAATCCAGAAACGCTGCCTCCTCCATTATTACGGACATCAATAACCAGTCCTTCATAATCCACTTCTGCCAGGAAATAGCGATGGAATTCAATCAGACCATCTTTTTGCATATTCGGAAGATGCAGATAGCCAAGTTTGCCTTTAGAAGCATTGTGGACATACTCACGATTACCTTCTACCCAATCACGATAACGAGCTTTGGATTCATCTTTCATTGTGGGGACGGTTACCACTTTTTCTTCTTTGCCGTTGGGACTGGTAACAGATAGTTGAACTTGTTGTCCCGCTAAATTCAGAGTTAACCTTTCCGGAGGGGTAGTTTTATTTACGGGAATTCCATTTACGGCTTTTATTATCCAGCCCTCGGAAACATTCATACCCGGGTTCATAAAAGGTGAACGATTTTCGCTTAGCCAATGGTCTCCTTTTAAGATACGGACAATTTCATAGCCCTTTTTGCGAGCATTATAGCGATAATCAATTCCCAGTTTGCCGATTTTATAATTGGGGCTTTGACGATAGTCCCCTCCAAATTCGTAACAGTGGCTGGTTCCCAATTCGCCTTGCATTTCCCACATCAAATCGGAAAAATCACTTCTGCAGGCACAACGCTCAACTAAAGGATAATAGCGGTCAAAAACCTTTTGCCAGTCAATTCCTGCCATATCTTCCACCCAATAGTGTTGTGTCTGTAAACGCCAGGCCTCTTTGAACATTTGTTGCCATTCATAAAGAGGCACAATTTCCACAGAAAAACGGTTCAAATCAATATAGCCACTCTTTTTCCCGGGAGCTATTTCGGTAGGCAATTCTGCCTTGGGTTCAAGTTTGGCAGAAATAACACGGAGTTTATCCTTTTGGCGAATTAAAATAGCAGAACCATCCTGGCAGATATGATAATCTATAATATCTTTGGCATAAGTCCAACTCTCCAGTTTGTTCAGATCATAACACATCAAATCAAACTTGTTTTCTTCTTCCATGCTGTTTTCCAGAGGCATATTTACATAAAACAAGCGATCTTTGATTGCACTCAAACCACCATAAATTCCGAACTGGACAGGAAATTCTATTACCCGGTCACAGATACCGTCAAAATCAATTTCTACGGGTTTAATTTCTGCTTGTTCTTTTTTCTCCTCAGCTTTTTCATCTTTCTTTGGGGTTTCGGGTTTTGTTTCAAAGGGCTTCGGTTCCTGAATAAAAGGAGAACGCATATCTTTTTTCAGTGGAATCAAATAGGGCTTATAGGAATTGGGATAGATGAAATCAAACTGAATACTATCTCGTAAAGGGTTCAAATTACGCACTGACACAAAATAGAGATACTTCCCTTCCGGATCAAATACAGGATTAGTATCATATAATACCGGTTTACTTACAATATGCAATTGGTTTTCTTTACTATCCCAGATAATAATATGCCGGGTGCTTCGGTCACGGTTTATGCTATAAGTTAGCCAGCGTCCATCAGGAGACCACGAAAATCCATCTATTAAACCAAATTTGTTACAGTCTATGGTTTTGAATATTTTGCTATCCAAATCTAAAACTATCAGCTCGCTACGGTGATTTTCAATAGCTACCAGCGAACCCTTAGGAGCCGGAACAAAAGATGTAACTCTGCCCAAATCGGGATTATCAATAATCACCACTTCTTCGGAGACCTTTTCAAAATCCTTGCGTAAAGGGTGAATTTCAAAACGCTCATAGCCAGGTTCATCAGAAAGCAAAAGTAAATGTTTTCCATCCGGCAAAATTTGGGGCAACCGATAACGCACTCCTTGATGCAAACCATATTGTTGCACACTGCCTTCCCAATTTCCACTAACTAATGCCTTTCCGCGTAAATCTAAAGAAAGGGAACCACCATCAGGTGAAAGAAATACATTTTCCAGATTTTTGGGAGGACTAACAAATTTGCGTTGCCTTTGAACCATCGGACTGCTATAGGCAAAAGACAATTTCCGGGGCTTGTTTTCTTTAATCTCCATCAGCCAAAGTTCTGCTCCCGCGTGCCAGATAATACTTTTTCCGTCAGAATAAGCACCACGGGCATAATAATCTTTGTGATTGCTATGTTTTTGCAGGTCTCTACCCTCCGGTGTGCAAGAATAAATATTGCCAATCCCTTCGTGGTCACAGATAAAATAAATTCGGTTGCCAATCCACATCGGGCAGGCAAAATTCCCTTTTAAATCAATCAACTTTTTGAATTTGCCATCGCCATTTTTATCAATCAAAATATAACCGGCAGTTCCACCCCGATATCTTTTCCAGCTTGAAGGATTAACTGTATTTCTACCTAAAACAACTCCCTTTTCACCAAAAGAAATATCTCTTGCTCTGCCGTAAGGTAATTCCACCGGAGCTCCGCCTTCACTGTCAATTTCGTAAAGTTTATAAAAACCTTGAAAAATTGAACTGTGAGAAGAAGCGAAAATAACTTTGCTGCCTTTCCAGCCAAGCGTATAAAGATAAGCTCCCAAATAAGTTAAGCGTTTTGCTTCGCCACCTTCAGAAGACATTATATAAATTTCAGAAGTTCCTTCTTCTGTACTGGTAAAAGCAATTTGCTTACCATCAGGAGAAAATTGGGGATAGCGAATCATACCCAAATTGGCAGTTAGACGCCTGGCAACTTTATCTTTTAAGTTAAAAGTCCAGAGGTCATCTTCAGCGATAAAGACCACTTGATCTTTATATATGGCAGGTTGACGATAATACGCATTCATAAGGATGCTCCTTTTTCAGATTAAAATTTTGACTATAATAGCAACAGTTTTGATACCGAACACAAGCGTCAAGAAGTTTATTGGATATTTAAAGGTCTATGTGTTCTGATGATATTCACAAAGAATAAAATATTTCTTGCTTGACTTAACTTTCAGTGTATTTTGTTAAGTAACGAATAAAAAATAAGGAGGATACAAATGAGTAAAACAATTTACTTTCTCTGTATCGGTGCTTTACTTCTAAGCGCCTGTGCTCAAAATCAAGCTCCTGCTAAAGTGGAAGTGGTAAATCTGATGCCAGCCGATAATCAAGTTACAGATGAACAGATTCATCTGAAAAAGAAAATAGCCATCGGACGGTTTACCAATGAAACAAGATTAGCAAACAGTTTTCTGAATGAAGGAAGCAATATAGGGAGCCGAATGAGCAAATCAGCCAACGATATTTTAGCCAGCAAACTGGCTATAACAAATCGCTTTATCCTGATTGAAAGACAGGATGAACTAGTTTTGGATGTAAATCAGCAAGTTGCCAATATTGATCAATATCAAATTCCTGCTGATTATATAATTTTGGGTTCAATAACAGAATTCGGAACCGGTAATACCGGTAATGTGGGTTTAATAGATCGCACAAAAAAACAAACAGCTTTCGCCAAAGTAAACTTGAGGATATTGGATACCCATACGGGAAGGGTAATTTACGGGGAAGAAGGTGCCGGTGAAGCTTCTACTTCCACTTCAACCGTTTTAGGAATGGGTTCACAGGCAGGTTATGATACTTCTCTTGCTGATAAAGCAATTGATGCAGCCATCGGTAGTGTGATAGATAATATTGTAGCTAAGCTTTCTCAAGATAAATGGCGTTCTTATATCCTGCAACAGGAAAACAATCAGCTGATCATTTCAGGTGGCGAAAAACAGGGAATTAGAGTAGGTGATGTCTTTAGTGTTTATCTGCGTGGAAAAACAGTTATGAATCCACAAACAAACATCCCTATTGAACTTCCTGGTAATAAAATTGCCAGTATCAAAATAACCAAACTTATACCCGGTGATGAAATTAGCGAGGTCTCTTATGCGGAAATTATTGAAGGGCTGGTCGTTGGAGAACTATCCTCACTGTATGTTGTTGAAAAATAAGAAAGCAACCTTGCGGAAATTTTTGGGATTAGGTATCCTTATTGTTTTATGCGGGTGTGCTGCAACGCCACCTTATGTTTATTATGGCGATACATCTCATAACTATTACCGTTATGTTAAAAACCGCGATGCCAAGTCGTTAGAGCAATATAAAAAGTCCCTTGAACTTGTTTTTAAACATAGTCAAAAAAAGGGAATAAAAGTTCCCCCGGGACTTTATTGCGACTATGCTTTAATAATGCTTACTTTGAATCAAAATGATGTGGCAAAAGAGTATTTCCAAAAGGAAAAAGTTAACTGGAACGAATCTCAACCTTTAATGGATTTTCTCCTGCAACGGTATAAATTGAAAGAGTGAAGGAGTAAATGATGAAACGAATTATATATATTATCCTTTTTCCTGTAGTTCTTTTATATTTTTCCGGTTGTGCTTATCAGCAATATACAATGTTGGATGCCTATCCCAAACTTTATGAAACTCCTCCGGCTTCTATCTTAATTTTACCTCCAGTAAATAATAGTACCGCCGTTGAGGCAAAAGAATATTTTGCCTGTTCCCTTGCTGAAGCAGTTGGCAGTAAAGGGTATTATACTTTTCCGGTGGAAGCGGTTTTTACGGTGTTAAGAGACGAAGGTTTATACGATACCGAAATTTACACTCCTGAGATTCTTACTAATCTTTATAAATACTTTTATGCGGATGCAGTGCTTCTAACTTCTATAGAAAAATGGGATAAAAGCTGGGCATTAACCTCCGGAACTTTACAAATTGATGCTAAATATACATTATTAAGCACAACTACAGGTGAAATTATCTGGGATTTTATTTCTCACACAGATGTTGAACTATCTTCAAGCAGTGATAATTTACTGATTTCAATGGTGGAATCTGCTGTCAAAACTGCAATAGAGGATTATTTTCCTAATTGCCTTGCTGCCAATAAAGAGACAATGAAAAAGGGTTTACCTTACGGGAAACATCATCCTTCATTTGGAACTGATACCGGTAATAGTATTCCTACAGGAAAGGTAATAGAGATTTACATTAATAAATAGCTGTCCTATCCTGATAAAAGAAAGAAAGAACTTCATTGAAACGGATTTCCTAGTAGGAAAGGTCTATTCTTTATCAGCTGTGGAGAACGATAGTAGAGCGGAGAGGAATTATCCGGAATAAAGAGAAAACAGGAAATGACGGGGACATCATTTTTCCGGGATAAAGAGAAAACAGGAAATGATGGGGACATTATTTATTCCGGTTTTTTTCCCCTATTTATCCTTCACTCTTTTTGCTGTTGGTATTCCTGCAAGCGTTTTTTTGTCAGTTCAATGAATTTAACGGAACCTGCCTGTTTAAAGCATTTTAGAGCTTTTTGGAGGTATTCTGTTGCTTTTTCCCTGTCTTGCAGATCTTCATAGACCAAAGAGAGATTATAAAAACCTCTTCCTTGTCCATCTTTATCACCAATATCACCTGTCATTTTTATATTTTTAGTGTAATAATCAATTGCCAGAGGAAAGTTTTTTTCCATTCTGGCGACATTACCTAAATTACCGTAAGTATGGGCTATGCCTTCGTTATCGTTAATTTGTTGTTGTAATTTAAGGTTATTCAGATATTGTGTTTTTGCTTCCGCTATTTTTCCGGAATTAAATAAAATATCTCCAATAGCGTCCTGTTCAAAAGAAATGCCGAAGAGGTCTTTACTTTTGCGGGCAATTTTTAGTGCCTTACGAAAATATTTTAATGCTTCGGAATCGTGTCCATCCTGCAAATGTACTTCCCCGATTCCGTGTAAAACGATGCCCTGGAAAACAAGATTTCCTAAGGATTCAAAGATTTTCAAGCTGCGATGAAAATGGTCTAAAGCTTCTTGATGTTTTCCCATTCGCCGATGTAAAGTTGCCATATCGGAAAGGACTTTAGCAAAACCAAAACGGTCATTGATTTTATCTGCAATACTAATTGCTTCTACATAAGCTTTATGTGCTTCCTCCAAATTTCCTGTTCGGGTATAGACAATTCCCAGTCCGCTACTGGCAATTCGTAAAGAGAGGTCATCTTTCAGTGTTTTTGCCAGTTCATATTGGAAAAGTAAGGATTTTAGTGCCTTCTGATAATATCCTGTATTTATAAGATGATTTGTGGCTATGGCTTCCAGTTTCAGCAAGAGATAGAGGTAGTGTTTTTGATCTTCTGTAATTTTCTCTTCCGGAATTTTCCGAAAACGGGAAAGCAAAGTTGCCAAAGATGGCTTTGGGGATTTTACATTCAAAGCTTTTGCCGCCTGCTGGATAAATTCCTGTTTTAGTTCCTTCAGCAAAGCAGAAAATTCTTCAACCAGGAAAAGACGATAAAGGCAGTCCAATTGATAAACCCGCATTTGTTCACCATATTTGCCTGCAAAGTCAGTTACATTTTTCAGATATTTGAGAACACTTTCATAATCACCGTTCAGGTAATAGACCCTACAGCGCAGAAATTGATACTTACTCAGGATTTCGGGAGGGGAAATTTCTTTCGGTTGAATGGTTTCCAGGTTTTCTTTTGCCAGTTCCACTTCGCCTAAATAGAGCTGAGAATCCACAATACTAAGGATGATAGCTATTTTTTCAGTTCTATCTGTAGTATGCTGAAGCGCTATTTGAAAGTAATAAATTGCCTCACTGTGGTTATTTATTTTCTGATTTTGGTTGCCTGCTATTAAAGCATAATACAGAGCTTTTTCCTTATTTTCTCCCAAATGAAAATGATGGGCAAGTAATTCACTATGGTTTTTAGCAAGGGGTCCGTGTTTTTCTTCATAAAAAGCCGCAATCCGATTATGGAGCGAAACCTTTTCTCCCAGCAGAATAGTAGAATAAATTGCCTGCCGCATAAGAGCATTATTGAAAAGATATTGAACTTCCGGAGAGAGGGTAGTTATATCTATAATTTCCTTATTTTGCAGTTCTGAAATTACAGGTAATATTTCATTTTGGCTTATTCCGCTGTGGGTTTCAAAAATTTCATTCAGGGTAAAACCCTTACCTATTATAGATGCTTTTTTCAGGATGTCCTTGGCTTCCTGACTTAAAGATTCATATTTAACCATAAAAAGGTTTTCCACGCTGTAGGGTAAAAGACCCTTATTTTGAATATCATAAATATTAGATTCCGTAATAAGCATATCAGGATCGGGAAAACTGGAAAGTATCTGATTACAGAGTTCAGTAATAAAGCGCGGATTTCCTCCTGCCAAATTGTAGATATAATCTACTGCCTGAAAAGTGATATTGGGAATTTGAGAGCGAATGAGGGCTATTACTTCTTCCTGATTTAAATCTCTTAAACCGATAAATTCTGTTTTGGTCTTTGCTTTGTTGGAATAGTTTTTTATCTCTTGGGTAGTAGTTAAAATTAGAGTTTGGGCTTTGGGTTTGTCATCTTCCAGCCGTTTTTGCAGGATTTTAGCTGAAAGATCATCCAGCCATTGAATATTATCCAGCAAAACGAGGTCAAAATCACGCATCAGCAAGTCCAGAGATTTTTGTAGTGAAAGCAATTGCAGTTCAATTTGTTTTCCGCTATCATCGGTTAATATAGTTCCTTTATTTTGCAGTCCTAAGGTGCTCAAAAGGATATCGGCATCTCTTTTTTCCAAAATTTCTGCCAGGTAACTTTTCAGTTTTTCGGGTTCCGCTAAAGGATCATTCACTTCCAGAAATTTACTAATAAATTTAAGATGCAGGATTAAAGGATCGTGACGGTTGAATTCATCTAAAACGAAAATAGCAATTTTGTAGTTTTCCGCGTAGAACTTGTTTAATATTTGCCAGCTGATAAAGGATTTTCCCGTGCCGTGATCTCCTGAAATAAGCACCTGATTGATTTTCTTAGCTTTAATTTTTTCTATGATTGCGGCAGTTTTTTCCTGGTAACAAACCTGAGTTTTATTCTGATACTGTCTTTTATAGCTACTCAAAAATTCCGGCAATTCCCGCAGAATACGATAGAAGGACAATTCATCTTTTATGCCTTTAACTTTTTCCTTACGCAAAAATTTAACTTCAAACCGGCTTTGCACACTGGGCAAAATATCTTTTGTAAAGACAATTTGACCATATTTAGCGGCAGTCATTAAACGTGCTGAAACATTTACTCCGCTACCGATTATACCAAATTCAAAGCGTTGTTTCGCTCCCAAAACTCCGGCATAAAGATTGCTGTAAGTGAGCCCTATTTTAGCTTTTAGGGGGCTTTCTAGATTATTTATGAGGTTAGCACAGACAATAGCGCGCTCAATATCATCAATATGAGTTAGTAAAATACCGAAACTAATAAGTAAAATTAAACCCTTATCGGTAAAGTCAATTTTATTAATCATTCCTTCCAGACGGTAAACAATTTCCTGAATTGCACAATAGTAATTGTTAATGGTTTTGTAGTCATCCTTATGAATATATTTTTCTGTGCCAATACCAATAAAGAGAATAGCGGCATTCCGCAATTCACCGGTAAATGACTCAGCAGAAATACGGTGTATAATTTCAGGGGGAAAGAAACTTTGATCATAAATCTTTTCCGCTTGAAGGGGGAGTTCATCTTCATAAATCACAGCTTTATTGTTCCTTCGGGGGTCACTTTTCACTTGCCAACATTCGTTTTTTCCTGCTTTAGCAAAGAGGGTATAAAGGGAAGGCATCACCGGACTATATACAAAATAGTCATAATGGATATTCGGGTTGCCCAGAATAATCACATTAGATTGACCGTAACCCATACTACTATGATAGGCAAGATCACTGCCGTATTTATTTTTCAGACGCTTATTCAATTCCTGTAGTTCTGCGTGAAATTCCTGTAAGCAATTCTGCATTCGGCTTAGGCAAATATCCTCTTTACCAGGAAAAGCAGCTAAAACAGCATCGCCTTCAAATTTGATAATCTGTCCACCAAACTGCATTATTTTTTCGTTTAAAAGATCAAAATACTGGTTTAAAATATCAGTAATAATTTCTACTCCGTAATGTCCTTTTGTAGAAGCACTTTCCGTCAACCTGGTAAATTCGCAAACATCTACAAAAAAATAACCACACCCAAAGTTTTCCGATACATTATCTTCTGCCTTTTTCTGCAGTGTCCAGTCTACTAAACCGGGTAATAATTTACTGTAGCGTTCCATATTGTCTCCCTTCTAAGACCTGTTTATCTTTTATAAAATCCGCTTTACAGGTCAAGGAAAAAGATTAGGGTTTTGTTTAGCCACCGAAAACACCGAATACAACGAAGATGATGACTTGTAAACAAAACCAAAGACACCACATACACCGAAGATGATGACTTGTAAACAAAACCAAAGACACCGAATACAACGAAGATGATGACTTGTAAACAAAACCAAAGACACCGAATACAACTAAGCTGATTAATTGTAAACAAAGAGGAAAAGAGGAAAGAGATTTTTTTTGCAAGGGAGCAAAGCAGAAATATAAAACAACCTGACAGCCGAATGCTTACTGCTTTACATATATATGATAACCTTTTTTCAGATACCTTTATCTCCTTCCCTATTTAGCTATCTTGCCATCTCACTTTACCTTTTTCTGTGTTTTTTTATCGGATAGAAGTAGAAACAAAATTGCCAAAGCTAAAAAGTGTAAAGGATTAATTCCCAATGCTCTTTACAATATCTGTGCTTATTAGCACTTCTTATAACTCAGTAACAATCAAGTAACAATCCCGTAACGAGACAACGGAAGTGTTAAGGAAGTGTTACGGGATCGTTACTGAATTGACTATGTTATAAGTGTGGTGGACTTTATAAAAATTTGTTTCCATTATCAGAAATAACTTGACAGGATAAACTGAAGAATAAATAAGGGAATTTGTAGATAAATGTTGGCGAAGGTGATTATATGGGACAGTGTTTAGCGCGGTGTAAGCATTGGTTTCTTTTTATACTTACATTTTGCGCAGCAATTACTCTAAAGGCAGATTGGCGGATAGAATTTTGTCTTGCCAATTTGGGTTCTGGTGACTCTGCAATCAGTGCTACCGTTTATTTAGGAGAAAGTGAGGGTGCTGCGGATGGTTTTGATACCTTTGATTTTCCTTTATCTCCTCCTCCTAATAATAATCCTTATGTGCGTGCCTATTTTCCGCACAGCGATTGGGGCATTGATTTCAACGGAAATTATATGAAAGACATTCGTTCTATCAATCCTGCTTCTAAAACCTGGAATTTTACTTTTTCTAAAAGTGGCACTCCTTTAAGTAATAACTATCATCTTTCCTGGAATATAACAGGACTTTTTCCTGCTTGTTACCAGCCCCGATTAGTTTTCAACAGCCAAAATATCAATATGCTTAGTCAGAGTATTTATTCTTATACTGGTTGGATTTCTTCTGGTTCCATCCAAATGCAATATAATAATACAATACCGTATCAAGTTCTTACTCTGCCGGAATTGCTTTTTTCCGATAATCTTACTAAGGGTCTTAACCTGAACAGATATTTTACAGTGGGCAGTGGCACTCTTAATTTTAACTGCCTTCCTAATGCTAATTTGGTTCAGAACCTGGTTACTTTGCAGGATTCTGTGTGGCTTAATATTTATCCTGTAGCCGGTTTTACGGGAACAACAATAGCGGAAATATCTGTAATAGGAAATGGAGGAACCCTTAATGCCCAAATTTCTGTTACCAGGGATGCTACTAATTCCCCTCCGGTTTACCTGGATACAATTCAACCCTTGCTGATAATCCAAAATCAACAGGGAATTTTTTCCTGGGCGGGAAAAGTTCTTGATCCCGATTTAGATGCCTTTACTATTAGTTTTTCCGGCAGTGAAAATATCAGTATTGAACCCGATGAAACATTACAACAGGCAACTGTTATTCCTGCTGCCGGGTTTAAAGGGGAGACGATTTTCCAGTTTTCCCTTGCCGATGAAAATAATTCTCCGGTTATTTATGAAATTCCGGTAAATGTTTTGCCTGCAGTTCCAGGCAGCCCTCAAAATCTGGTTTTACAACTTTTACCGGAAAACTCTCTGCTGCTTACCTGGCAAACAGTTAATACTGATACTTTGGGTTTGCCTCTTAACGGGCTGAAATATAAAGTTATGCTCTATGCTGATAGTGCAGGAAATCAACTTATCAATCAATATACAGATATTTCTGCTTCTCAATTTATGATTCCTGTAGAAGAAGAGAAAATGTTTATTAAAGTTATTGCCGTTAACGAATAAGCGTGAACACTATGAAAGACATCAAGATACACTTTAGCTATTCTAAGAAGATGAAAAAACCTAAGCTCATAAATTACTGCAGGTAAAAAAGCGATGAACTTTAACTATAAACAAAAAAATAATATCTTCATTGGAGGAAACAATGAAATCCCAAAAACTTAAAACCCTGCCTTTAGGACTTATTTTATTTTTCCTCTGTTTTTCCATTAGCCCTTGTTTGGCTCAATTTGGCGGAGGAACAGGTTCTGAGGCATCACCTTATTTAGTAGCAACTGCACAACATTTATACAATGTGCGTGATTATGCCGATGCATACTTTTTGCAAACAGGTGATATTTTTCTGAATGTTGAACCCTATAATTCAGGACAGGGCTGGTTACCTATTGGCAATCAGTCCGCTCCTTTTACAGGTTCCTACGATGGAAACAGTTTTCATATTTACGGCTTATATATTAATCAACCGGAAGGAAAAAATCTGGGTCTATTTGGCTATACTAATTCTGCTGTTCTGAAAAATATTGCCCTTAATAATGTAAACATCAGCGGAAAGGACTATACCGGTTCTCTTGTCGGCTATGTAAATGGCGGATTTATTCAAAGTTGCAGCTGTGATGGAACAATTACAGGTGTTTCTGTAACCGGTGGTTTAGTTGGTGCTCTGGAACTTTCCTGCCATCTGGAAAAATGCTCTGTCAATTGTGTTGTCAGCGGTCAATTTTCAATAGGCGGACTTTGTGGCTACAGTAAAGGCGCAAGTGAAATTTATACCTCCTACAGTAAAGGAACTGTTACCGGTAATAATGCTACAGGTGGTCTGGTGGGAATGCAGGGAAATTCTACTATCAGCCAAAGCTTTTCTACATCTGCTGTCCAGGGCAATTGGGGTGCAGGTGGTTTACTTGGAGTTAATGACACCCAAAGTTTGGTCTCTTATTGTTATTCTATCGGAGTAGTTACCGGCAATAGTAATACCGGTGGTCTTATTGGCAGAAATGTTGTCAGCCAGACCCTTTCCAGCTATTGGAACTTAGAAAGCGGCGGACAAATAATTTCTGCAGGTGGAATTGGCAGAACTACGGACGAAATGACTTATCCGTATGCCGCTAACACTTATGAGGATTGGAATTTAACCGCTATTTGGCAACCCGATACTGAATATTTTGTTAATGCGGGCTATCCTTATCTGCAATGGATGTATCCTTGTCCTCCTATTTCTCATTTAAGTTATCAAATAGAAAATTACTCCGTTATTTTACAGTGGAGCCCTCCTTATGTTTCTTCTTATACAGGATTTAATATCTATAAAAACGGAGTGCTTTATACTACTGTTACCGATAGCTTTTTTATAGATACTGATGTCTATCACGGTGAACAATATACTTATCAGGTGAGCGTTATTTATGAGGGTGGCGAATCTACGCTTTCTGAACCGGTTTCTTTTTATGTGTATTTTCCTCCTTTGCCTGCGAATTGTGTTTTTCCCTTAAATGGAGCTACCGAAATGGAAATCTTACCTCTTTTACAATGGTCTCCTGATGCTCACCATAACTATCCTTTGCCCGACGGTTATGTATTAGAAGTTTGGGCTTTATCAGGAAACCTAGTGGTGAATGAAGATGTGGGAAATGTTACATCCTATCAAATTATTAATCCTTTAGATTATGAAACAGATTATTACTGGAAGGTTACTCCCTACACTTGGGGGGAAGAAAATACCTATCTTTATGCTGAAAATGTGCCCAATTGGTATTTTACTACCCAAGAACAGATAATTAAACCTGTTAACCTTACTGCCACTATTGAAAACTGGAAAAATGTGCAATTAAACTGGAATCTGGGTGAGCCCAATTGGCTTTATTGGGATTCAGGATATTTATATAATAGTGTTGGTTATATTGATAGCCCGCATGTTTGGGATGTTGCCTGTAAATTTGCTTCTTCCGATTTGCTTTCCCATACCGGAAAATATATCACCCAGGTAAAATTTACTCCCTGTGAAGCCAGTTCCAACTACAGAATACGCATCTGGAGTGGAGACGATAATAATATTGGTCCTTCCGTTCTTTTAGTAGATCAACCCCTACAGACAAACGATCTTGTTATGAATGACTGGAATACTGTTTCTTTGCTTACGCCGGTGCCAATTCAACCTGCTACTGCCTATTGGATTGGTTATAATATAGATCAGGTTTTATACCCTACCTATCCTGCAGGTGTAGATGAAGGTCCTGTAGTTCCAGGAAAAGGAGCTATAATTTATCATAATTCCACTTGGATGGAATTATTGGAAGCTAATAGCGAACTCAATTATAATTTCTGTATCCGGGCTTATGTCCAAAGCGGTTCACGAGAATTGACCCAATTGTCTTTACTGAATATTCCGGTTACCCCTAATCAGGAAAAAACTACTGATCCAGGAACTCTATCAGCATCTACAAACCCTCCCCAAATTCCTTCCCGCTCTTTGCAGAATTTTAATATCTACAGGAATGGAACTCTGATTGGCAATAGCTATATTCCTTCCTATTATGATGAAAACCTCAGCCAGGGAGAATATACTTACTATGTAACTGCTCTTTATGATAACGCTGAATCCGAACCCTCCAATACTGCCAGTGTAACAATTGCCTATATTTTCCCTCCGCAGAATGTTTATGTTGCTCTTGTAGATAGCCTGTTACAACTTTCCTGGCAACCCTCAGTTTCCGCCTTAGAACAGGGTTATGTCCTTTATAGATTGCAGGAAGGACAGGAAAATGAACCCTACCTTTGGGAACAAATCGGTTATACAACAGACGAATTTACCTTTTATGACGCTGCCTGGCAATACCTGCCTGCCGGATATTACAAATGGGCTATTAAAGCTCACTATGATTATGATAACTACTCCGAACCCGCTTTCTCCAATGTTATCTATAAGGTTGTAAATCTGATACCGGATGATAATTTTAGAATAGCAATAAATGAGGCATTAGGTCAACCTGCTGATTATATACCTACTATTGCTGATTTGAATGGATTAACCGGAGCTTTATATGCACATTGGCGGAATATTTCCAGTATAGAAGGTGCTCAATATCTGACTAATCTACAAGAGCTTTATCTTGATCATAACCAGATAAGTGACCTCAATCCTTTAGAGAATCTGACTTATCTGCAATATATGTCTCTTGGTGTTAACCAAATAAGTGACCTCAGTCCTTTAGAGGGGCTGACTAATCTATATTATCTATATCTTGGTCGTAACCAGATAAGTGATCTCAGACCTTTAGAGGATCTGATTTATCTGCAAGAGCTGGATCTTTATGGTAATCAAATAAGTGACCTTAGTCCTTTAGCTGGTCTGACTAATCTGCAAAAGTTGTATCTTTGGGATAACCAGATAAGTGACCTTAGTCCTTTAGCTGGTCTGACTAATCTGCAATGGATATATCTTGAATATAACCAGATAAGTGACCTCAGTCCTTTCGAGGAGCTAAATAATCTGCAAATACTACATCTTGAATATAACCAGATAAGTGACCTTAGTCCTTTAGCGGGTCTGACTGATCTGTATTCTCTATATCTTGAACATAACCAGATAAGTGACCTTAGTCCTTTAGCGGGTCTGACTAATCTTTTTTATCTATATCTTGATAATAACCAGATAAGTGACCTCAGTCCTTTAGTGGGGCTAACTAATCTGCAAGGGCTGGATCTTAGTTCTAACCAGATAAGTGACCTCAGTCCTTTAGGGGGGCTGACTAATCTGGGGATTCTTGATCTTGATAATAACCAGATCAGTGACCTCAGTCCTTTAGCTGGGCTAACTAATCTTCAACAGTTGTATCTTATTGGTAACCAGATAAGTGACCTTAGTGCTTTAGCTGGTCTGACTAATCTGAGGGGACTTGTTCTTAGTGATAATCCTATTTCTTATGAGTCAATGCTGCTTTCTTATAGTTGGGGTTTACCTTGGTCAACCGATGAATATAATCCCCTTTCGCCTTGTTATCCTGATCCCAGTAGAAATGCTACCAATGTTTTGGTAAATTATCCTTTATCCTGGCAGGGAAATTATAATAATAGCCAGGATGTTTTCTATGAGGTCTGGTTGGGGGTTAGTCCTGATTCCCTTTTCTATCAGGGCTTTGTAACTCAAATGGTAAATGTTACGGAACATCTTTATTCCTTCACTCCAATGCTGGAACCCTTAACACAATACTATTGGAGAATAAGAGCTATTGCCCCAACTGATACAATCTGGAGTGGAATGTGGAGTTTCACCACCGGTGAGGAATTCTATCAGCCACTTATTTCTGTTACTCCTACCAGTATTTATGATCAATTAACTACTGCAGAAACCAGTCAAACAGAAATAACTATTGCCAATCAGGGCACTGCTACCCTTATCTGGAATAGCAATATTGTTTTAACCCGGGCAGAACAGAAAACAGGAACTTATGCTTATCTTACTAAGGAAAATAACACAGAAAGAGAATTGAACGCTAAAATTGAAAACATAGATGCCAATAGCAAAAGAGATAAAGATATAAATAGAGAGGGAACATCCCCAATGCCGGAAATCAACCTTTCTCCTTCCTCAGGAACTATAGAACCTGATTCTTCAGTAATCTGTATCCTGAATTTTATTCCTGGAGATTCCCTTGGCATCTATAACTATGAACT
>JALOCJ010000010.1 GCA_023227825.1 Candidatus Cloacimonas sp.
CATCAAGTTGTTTCAGGATAAAGAGACAAATCCTAAGGGTGCTCAATTAATCTTTACGACCCAAAATACTCTCTTTCTGAATAAAGATAATTTTAGACGGGATGAAATTTGGTTTGTGGAAAAAGCATCAAATCATTCTTCCAATCTTTATTCATTAGTAGAATATAAATTACCGAAAGGTTCTGCACGCAAAGATGCTTCTTATGCCAAGGACTATATTCGCGGAAAATATGGAGCTGTTCCTTATGTAGAATATTCAGATTTTGTTGACCTATTTAAAAAAAACATAGAGAAAACAAAAAATGAGCAGAACTAAAAGACCACATAATATCAGAAAACCAGCTCCTGACTTGATAGTTATAGTTACGGAAGGTGAAAAAACCGAACCCAATTACTTTAAGAAATTTCCTGTTTACTCCATAGAATTTAGTGTTATTGGAACAGGTATGAATACAATATCTTTGATAAAAGAAGCCGAAATCCAAGTTGAGATACAGATTGATAAATTCAAGGAAAAGTATGGCGAAGAGCCCCAAGAAACAATCGTTTGGTGCGTTTTTGATAAGGATAGTTTTTCAGATGAAGATTTTGGAAATGCCATAAATAAAGCAAAAGCTAAGGGTTATAAGGTTGCTTATTCTAACGAAGCATTTGAACTTTGGTATTTATTACATTTCCATTATTACGATATGGCTCTTGGTAGAGATGATTATATAGTAAAGCTTACAGAACATCTAAAACGGAAATATCGGAAAAATGACCTTTTTATGTATGAAACTCTTCTTAGTAAGCAAGAAGAAGCAATCAAAAATGCCAAAAACCTCCTGTCTAAATACATTCCAGTTAACCCAAGTAATGATAATCCCTCCACTACGGTTTTTGAGCTGGTAGAATATTTAAATCAATTTATCCACTAATGAAAGTAAGATAATGAAACCTTCGGTAAGTAAATTCGTGGTCAGCATAATGGCATAGGAGAACAAAATGGGATACACCATTGAAGCGATTAACTTTTTTCAAAGCCGCATTGAGGCATATTTAAATATCTGGGAAAATGCTGCCTTGGAAGATATGAAAAATGATCAAACGGAAAAACAGCATTCTCCTTTAAATGTGCGAAAGGCATTATTTCGTCAAACTATGGGTGGTCATTTAACGGATGGACAGGAATTTCGGATCCTCAATCAAGACCTAAAGTGGTATCTGCATCCTGAGTATGAAAGTTTTGACAAGGAGCTAAAAAAATTCATTGAAAAAAGCTTGGAGGACAAAGAACTTCTTTATTATTGGGATAAAAGAGATTATGAAGAAATTAAGCCAGAAGATTTGCAAGGACCTTTTGACCAGGAATTAGAGTGTTGGAAATATGTAAATTTGGATTGTGACGATGGTTTTTTAGGACAGGATGAAGCCATAAGTTCTTTACAAGCGCGTTGGGTTTTGCATTGTGCTTATAAAGCCAATAAACTAAACGAGGAAGAAATCAAACAATTAATCAAGCTGGATTTGGAAGCATTGGTATGTGAAAATGCCATATTTTTCAACCTCTTTGAACTGAAATTCATTACGGACTTTTTATTGGAGCACGGGGTTTGGGATAATTTGCCTGAGCCCCTTTTTGTGAATAGATTTGAAGTCAAACCGGATTAGGAAAAAGGAACGAATGGTCATCCGCATTTTCTTGACAAAATTCTGCCAGCAAATACAAAAGTTAATCAATAGAAAATAAGAGATAAAGAGAAGGCAGGAGCTGTATGAGTAAAGTAATACAAAGTTCTATCAAAGATAACCACCAACGGGGAACAGTTGGCAATTTTATCAATGAGCATTTAAGTGAAGGATGTTCTTTATCTTTTGTCTCGGCATATTTTACTATTTATGCCTATCAACATTTGAAAAACAAGCTGGATAACATCCAGAGCTTAAGATTTCTGTTTGGAGAACCGCGCTTTATTTCACAAATAGACCCCAAGACCGATAAGAAACAATTTCAAATTGAAGATGAGAAACTAATTATTCCTATTCAGAATCGTCTTACCCAAAGTAGGATTGCTTTTGATTGTGCCAATTGGATTAAAGAAAAATGTGAAATCAAATCTATGGTCAAGCCCAACTTTTTGCATGGCAAAATGTATCATATCAAGTCCGCTAATGGTAACGAAAAGGCAATTTTGGGAAGTTCTAATTTTACAGTGAACGGACTTGGTTTTGGCAATAGCCCCAATATAGAACTTAATATTGAAGTGGATAGCGATAGAGACAGAGCAGATTTACTTAATTGGTTTGAGGAATTATGGAATGATGAGACCGGCTTAGTAGAGGATGTGAAAGACGAGGTTCTAAAATACCTTTCCAAACTTTATGCTGATAATTCTCCCCTCTTTATCTATTATAAAACCTTGTATCACATTTTTGCTAAATTTCTGGAAGAGCAAGCAGATAAGGGTTTATTGAAAGAAAAGACCGGTTTTTTTGATTCCAAGATTTGGAATACGCTTTATAGTTTTCAAAAAGATGCTGTTAAAGGGGCTATCAATAAACTGGAAAAATATCAGGGTTGCATAATAGCTGATAGTGTTGGCTTAGGAAAAACCTACGAAGCATTAGCAATCATCAAATATTATGAGATTTTAGGTTACCGGGTTTTAGTGCTTTGTCCCAAAAAGCTACAGAATAATTGGACAATATATCAAGCCCATAAAGGAGACAAATTAAATCCTTTTAAAAATGACAGGTTTAGCTATACAGTTGCTTTCCATACTGATTTAACCAGAACAAGCGGATTATCCAAAGCTGATAATTTGAATCTTTCTACTTTTAACTGGGGAGCTTGGGATTTGGTAGTAATTGATGAATCACATAATTTGAGAGGTAATCCTAAAGAAAAAGTAGAAAACGGAGAGATTAGTTACAATCGGGCTAAATGTTTATTAGAGAAAGTAATTAAAAACGGAGTGAAAACCAAAGTTCTGATGCTATCAGCCACACCTGTAAATACCAATCTGAAAGATTTGCGTAATCAAATTCATTACATTTCAGAAGGTAATGACTATGCCTTTAAGGAAAATATGGGAATTGAAAATATTTCTAATACATTCAGATTAGCTCAACTTCAATTTACGGATTGGGCAAAGAGAGCCAAAGATACTAAGCGCGATACAAAGGAACTGTTTTTAGCTCTGGACAGTTCATTTTTTAAGCTTCTGGATGAATTAACCATAGCACGCAGCCGAAAACACATCTTAACCTATTATGCTGATATAGAAAAAAATAGCTTTCCTGCGCGTCTGAAACCTCTTTCCGAAAGCACCGATATTGATATCACGCAAAAGTTTTATTCTTATGATCAAGTTAATGAAGCAATTCAGAAATACAAACTTTCTTTGTTTAAACCCTCCAATTTTGTAAAAGAGGAATTTAGAACTGAATATGAAATAACGGGTAAAGTAAAAGAATTTTCTCAGCAACAGCGGGAAGATTATCTGGTAGAAATGATGAAAAGCAATTTTCTTAAACGCCTGGAAAGTAGTATTTATTCCTTTCAATTAACTCTGAAGCGGACTCTGGACAAGATAAATTCCCTGGAACAAAAGATAGCCGATTATAAAATCAATAAAAAAGAGGAACAGCTTGATCCCTTTGATGTGGAAACAATTATTCCTGAAGATGAATTAGAAAGTGAAGAAGAAGAGGAATTTACTGTTGGCAAAAAACTGAAATATAAACTGGAACATTTAGACCTAAAAAAATGGAAAATAGCCCTTAAGAAAGATAAAGATCAGCTGAATGCTTTATATGAAACAGCTGAAAAAGTTACACCGGAAAATGATGCTAAACTTATGCGTTTGAAAAATATTATGGAATATAAGATAAACCATCCTATCAATCCCAATAACAAAAAGATAATCATTTTTACTGCTTTTGCCGATACCGCTATTTACCTCTATGATAATCTTTCCTCATATCTTTATGATAATTTCGGGCTTTATTCTGCTTTGATAACAGGAAGCACAATTTGTAAAACTAACTTCAAAATGCCTGCTAAAACTAAAAGTGATTTCAATTCCATTTTAACCTGCTTTGCTCCTATTGCCAAAGAACGAGATAAATATCTTAGCTTGCCAAAAGATGAACAAATTGATATAATTATTGCTACCGATTGCATTTCTGAAGGACAGAATTTACAGGACTGCGATTATGTAATAAATTACGATATTCACTGGAATCCGGTTCGTATTATTCAACGCTTTGGCAGAATAGACAGAATCAATAGTCCCAATTCTAAAATCCAAATGCATAATTTCTGGCCCACGGACGATTTGGATAAATACATAAAACTGAAATACAGAGTAGAAGCAAGAATGGCTTTGGTTGATCTAACTGCAACTGGAGCTGATAATGTCCTCAGTGATGAAGATATTGAAAATTGGCTGGATAACGATATGAAGTTTAGAACAAAACAACTAAAACGGTTAAAGGAAGAAGTGATTGATCTGGAGGATATAATAGATAGTATAAGCTTAACTGATTTTACTTTGGATGATTTTAGAATAGATCTGCTAAATTATTTGAAAGCAAATGAAGATGAATTGCATAATGCACCCTTGGGTTTATATGCCATAACTCCCTGCCCAGATAATGCTTTTTGGCTAAAAAATAATATATTGTCTGAGGAGCAAAGACAAATTATCAGACCCGGCATTATCTTTTGCTTAAAGTACTTTGAAGATGGCTCAGAATATAATAAATTAAATCCTCTGCAGCCATATTTCCTTGTTTATATCAGAGAAGATGGAACTGTCCGTTACCATTACCCTAATGTAAAACAAATTCTGGAAATTTACAGATTGCTGACTAAAGATAGAAAAGAAGCAATAAAGGAACTTTGTGATCTCTTTGATGAAGAAACCCAACAGGGACAAGATATGGATAAATATAATACTCTGCTTATTAAAGCTATGGAAGATATAAAAAACTCTTTGAACAAACGCACCAATCAACAATTGCAAGGAGATAGATATGCCCTCATACCTAAAAAACCAAAAGAACAGAGTTTTGAACTAATCACCTGGCTGATTATCAAATAAAGGAATTATAATGGATAAACAAAAGATTATTGATGCTCTGTCTCTTTTTAGAACTAAAGATACCTATTCAGCTGCTATGAATTTCTGGAATACCCTCGGTTATTTTAGTGACCGTCAACCGGAACAATATAGTTTTTCCTTTGAAGAACTGAAAAAGAATATAGATAGTAATATAAAACCCGAAAAATTAAAATCAGAGGAATGGGTAAATCTTGATTATCTTTTCCAAATTACCGATGAAGAAATTAAACATCTTAACAGTAAGATGGAGCAATTTGATATTTTAAAAAGAGAGCAAAATAAATTCAATAATTATGAAATAAATTCCTACCTATTCTCTTTTCTTGAACTAAAAGGTAATTCTTATAATCGTAGCATTTTATCAGATATCACACGCTTTATTAACAAACATTATCTTATTCCTACAATACTAACGATAAAATATGGTGATAATATTTCTATCGTCATTTGTGATCGTAGAATTAGCAAAAAAGACCAAAACAGGGATGTTATAGAAAAAGTAACTTTAATTAAAGATATTAATATTGTAAATCCACATAGAGCTCATCTTGAAATACTATCTGATATATCATTAGAAGGTCTTATATCAACTGGTTATAAAATTTATAATTTTAATACCTTGCATAAAGCGTGGAAAGATGTTTTGAACATTGAAGAACTGAACAAGAAATTTTATATTAATATTAGAGAGTGGTTTTATAATGCAAGAAACACAATAACATTCCCCATAAATGGGGATAATTCTGAAAGCAATAGAACGGAAAATCTTATCAGATTATTAACCAGAATGATTTTTGTGTGGTTTATAAAAGAAAAGGGATTGGTAGATAATCGTTTATTTGATTATAATCTTCTTAAAAAAGAATATTTAAATCCTGAATGCTTGGAAAATAGCCAATATTACAAAGCCATTCTTCAAAATCTCTTTTTTGCTACCTTGAATAATGAAATGAACAAAGATAATCCTGAATTTAATAGACAATTTATGCCTGATAAAAAGTATTTTAAAAGTGGCTATAGAAATCAATTTTATTATCGTTATGGAAGGATGTTTAGTAATAAAGATAAAGCATTAGAATTATTTGAAGATACCCCTTTTCTTAACGGTGGTTTATTTGAATGTTTAGATAATAACGCCACAAATGAACGCAAGGATTACTTTACTAATCCTATTGAAAACAAAGATCTTATTTATGTTCCTGATGAACTGTTCTTTAATTTAGATGAAAAAGGAAAACCTAAGGGTTTAATAGATATCTTTAAACATTATAAGTTTACAATTGAGGAAAATACTCCTATTGAAGAAGAAATTGCACTTGATCCAGAATTATTGGGAAAAGTTTTTGAAAGCTTATTATCTGAATGGGATGTTCAAAATGAAAAAACTAAGAAGAAAAATACAGGTTCCTACTATACTCCAAGAGAAATTGTTGATTATATGGTAACTGAAGCACTTATAACTTATTTGGATTCATTCTGCCAAGAAAACAATATATTTATATATGATAAAATCAGAATATTATTTGAATATACAACGATAGTTCCCGATTTAAGTTCAACAGAAGTTAATATACTAATCCAGGGCTTAAGTAATGTAAAAATTTTAGATCCAGCTTGCGGAAGTGGTGCATTTCCAATGGGAATGCTTCATAAAATTGTATTTGTTTTGGGTAAACTTGATCCTGATAATGTCCTTTTTAAAGAAGAACAAAAATTAATAGCTCAAAGAGCAATAGAGGAAGATATAAATAGGGCTAACGAAATAAATGATCCTGAAGCACGAACACAAGCTGAAGATGTTCTGTTAAGAAAAATGGAAAGGTTGGAAGAAGTATTCAGTGAAAAAAATCCCGAGTATTTTGATTATGCCAGAAAACTATATATAATAGAAAATTGTATTTATGGTGTTGACATTCAACCTATTGCTATTCAAATAGCAAAGTTGAGGTTCTTTATTTCCCTGATTATAGAACAGGAAAAAGACAGTAGCAAGAAAAACTATGGATTAATCCCTTTACCTAATTTAGAAACAAAACTAATCTCTGCTAATTCACTTATACCACTTATGAGAAAGATAAAAGATGAAATTTTCTACAAGGAAATTGAACTGTTAGAAATTAAATTGAAAGAAACGAGAAAACGCTACTTCTTCTCAAAAAGTAATGATGAAAAAAGAGAACTTAGAAATCAGGACAATAATTTAAGAATCAAGATGATGGATATTATTAAAAGCTATATACAAGGAAATATACCTTATGAATGGGAAATAATGATCAATTGGAATCCCTTTGATTCATCAAAATCAGCTGAATTCTTTGATCCTTTCTGGATGTTTAATTTATCTGGTATTGAAACCGATGATATTTCGGCCTTAAAAGATAAAGAACAATCATATAATAAATGCTTTGATATCGTTTTAGGTAATCCTCCTTATGTTAGAGCAGATAATCCTTCTATAATAGATCAAAGAAATTTGATCAAAGATACCCGTTACTATGAAACTCTATATGAAAAATGGGACTTATATATACCTTTTCTGGAAAGATCATTCAAATTGCTTAAACCAAAGGGACTATTTTCTTTTATTATCTCTGATGCCTATATTGCATCTAAGTATGCCCAGCTTTCACAAGAATATTTTCTTAATAATGCTGCTATTAACCGCATTGATTTTCTTTCAGAAATTAAATTATTTGATGCTACTGTCCGAAATATAATTATTCAAGTCCAAAATAAGGATAATTCAAATAACATTCCTTTACGCCTTATCCATAAAGAAAATTTTGGTACTGTAATAAAACTTCCTGAGAAAAAACAAACTGAATTCAGTGTTGATATTTTTAAACCATACAACACCAATGTAATTGGAGAATTTAATAATAATTTAACATGGGGTGAAATATGCTATGTAAGCTATGGATTAAGACCTAGCAGTGATGAAAGATATTATCAGGGAGAATTTAAAAAAGATGATCTAATTAGTAAAATTCAAGATGATAAACATCCATTACCTTACATAGAGGGAAAATGGATTAATCGTTATAATATCGACAAAATTAGATACTTAGAATGGGGTACTGAAAGAAGTCCAAAAAAATTAGTAAGACCTACCTTTCCTGAATTATACATGTGTCCTAAAATTATGAGAGGAAGAATGACAGATGCCACTTATGATAATAACAACCTCTGTTGTAATGATAGTATAATAGTATCGGTGTTATGGAAAGATCTGAAAAATGTATTTAATAAAAGTATCACTAGTAGTATAAAGAAAGATTTTAAACCACTTGAAAATCTTAATGATTTCAGAGAAAAATTGGAAAGAAACAGTGAGTTGTTTGAATTAAAATACTTACTTGCCATTTTAAATTCTACTTATGCCAAATATTTTCTTAAATCGGTTAGAAGAAGTCAAATTGGTATATATCCTGATGACATAAAAAAAATTCCTGTTTCTGTAGTAGAGAAAAATATTCAAGAACCGTTTTGCATACTTGTTGACTATATAATGTTCATCAATAAGTGTAATAAAACAATAATAGAAAACCTGGAGAATAAGACGATTGCTGCTGAGTTTGATAGAGTTTTAGATTATATGGTTTTGGAATTATATTTTAATTCTGAAATGAAAAAGAACAATCTCAGTTTTATTCAAGAATCTAAATCAATCTTAAAACCAATTAACCAATTAGATGATGAAGATGAAAAAAAAGATATTATCATCCAATGCTATAATACTATGACAAATAGTAGTAGTTCAATCAGAAACAATATATCCCTTGCAAACATCAAACTTGAACATATTATAAAGGAGATAAGAAGAAATTGAATAAAGAAGAATTAATTGCCTTTCAAGAAAGAGATTCGGAAGAGAAAATCAATGAGATTTTAAATTCTTCATCATCAAAAAAAATTATAGTTGCTGGACCCGGGACAGGGAAAACTTATGTTTTTACATTAATATTAGAACGATCTAATTCTAAACAAAATTTAGTTATTTCCTTTATCAATCGTCTGATAAATGACCTTGAATATAAGTTGAAAGATTATGCAAAAGTTGTAACATTTCATAAATTTTGTATTCATATATTCTATTCTCAATTCCCCGGATGGAAAATTATAACTTGTTTAAATGAGATTATTTCTAGTGATTTGAATATAGATAAGAATGCTTTTGATGAGCTTTTTCATAAAATGAAAGATTCTGATAAAAATTTCAATGCATTTATGGAAAGATCATCTTATTATAAAGCAGCTGGTTTTAATGATTCTATATATAGAGTATTGCAGAAGGTACTGGATAATCCTGAAATAATTTCTAATTTTGAAAATATATTAATAGATGAATTCCAAGATTTTAGCGAATTAGAAGTTGCTTTTATTCATCAACTTGAAAAGCATGGTAAAGTTTTAATAGTTGGTGATGATGACCAAGCTATCTATCAAAGTAAATATGATTTAGGTAAAAGTTTAAGAACTTTATATAACTGTGGTTCATATACTAACTTTTCGTTACCATATTGTCGCAGATGCCCAAAAGTAATTGTTAATGCAGTTAAAGATATCATTGAAAATGCACAATCCCATAATCATCTTAAAGATAGAATAAAAAAAGAATATACTGCTTTTGAACCATCTACTCAAGAACTGAATAAGAATTATCCCAAATTGTTAGTTTATAATATGGCCTCAATAGATGCAACAGCAACTTTTCTAAATCATTATATAGAACTAATTATTACTTCAGATTTAAACTGGAATAACAATAATAATGAGCCATTAATTTTGATTATTGGGTCAAAACTATATTATAATTATCTTATGAAGCACCTATCAGAAATATCAAAATATATAGAACCAAGATCAAAAGAAGAAAATGAAGACCTAAAAATTAGTAAAGGTTATGAACTTCTTATGAAAGATAATGAGTCAAACTTAGGTTGGAGGATTGTTCTTAATAATGACAAATTAAGAGGGCACCCTTCTAATAAGGAAATAATAAAAGAATCTCTTAATGGTAAGAATCTCGTGGATATATTACCTGCTGTTTATAAAGCAAAACATTTAGAACTTTTAGCACTTCTATCTAATAAAAATATGAGCTTGGAAGAAAATGATAAACTGAAAAGCAAGATAAAAAAGAAATTAAATAATGAATTATCAGATGAGATAATAAGCCATTTCATAGATATCAATATATCTACATCTGAAAATAGTAATATTTCATATCCTGTTCAATTTGTTACCTACCAAGGAGCTAAAGGATTAGCAGCAGATTATGTATTTATTGTCGGAGTTAATGATGGTGTCATTCCTTCTAATCCTTCTGATATTAAAGATTTTGAAATATGTGAATTCATTGTAGCTTTAACGAGAACAAGAAAAAAATGCATCATAATGCCAATTAAAAACGTAAATGGAAAAACAATAAAACCTAGCACATTTCTCAGTTGGTTAAATGAAAAAGAAGTTGAAAGAAATGTATTGAAGAAAGAACATATAAACAGTGGTATTAAAAGCAATAAAGCTGATTTTATGAATTTATTAAGTAATTCAAGTTGAGTCCCTAATGTTAATGTAAATTCCAAGCCGTTGTTTATCAGGTCCTTTTAAGGGCATCTAACATAATTTTTTTATTTATAAATCATAAATAGTTGTTTCTTAACTGATTTTTAGCTTCTGGATTATCTGTTCCGGAATCTGAATATTAGTTTTAGATTTTGGGGGTTCTATCTCTCTTATTCCAAGGGGATTACGCATATATTGCTATCATTGTTTCATCCTAAAGGGCTCTGATGTATCTCAACCCTCTAAACTTTCTCAACCTTCTAAACCTTATTTTCAAGGGGATTACGCATATATTGCTATCATTGTTTCACCCTAAAGGGCTCTGATGTATCTCAACCCTCTAAACTTTCTCAACCTTCTAAACCTTATTTCCAAGGGACTTACGCATATATTGCTATCATTGTGGGTGGTAAAAGTAAAAAAACATCTCCCTTATGTATTCATCCCTATTAAAGGACATAATAAGTGTCAATTACAATTGAAGAATTAAAGTAATAACTGATAGATATTGTGCTAATTTCCCTATTGAAAGTTTATTATACCAAATTTATCAATCACTTATATAATAAAATCCTAATATCGTTAATTTCTACATTCCTTACTTAAAGCTATTAATCTGTCGTTTAACATACCTTAATCAAGCGTTAATAATTAACGCTTGATTAAGGTTAGATAAACACTTGATTTAAGCTCTCAGTTAAGGGAAAATATCAGAACTTGTATCCTATGTTCAGTTTATGGAGAGTTGAGTAGTAACCCATTAAAGTATACAGGGTCGTTTATACTAAAGTAGTAAATGCTTGCTGACAGGTAAATATATTAGGATAATATATAATATCAATCCAATATGTTACAGTTCGGGGAAAAATGAGCTAAACAATTCTTATTTGGCGGATAAACCGATGTTTGCCAATGAACTAAATGCTTACCAGTTCATTAGGAGATGATAATTCAGCGCAGCAGTTGCTGAATATTTCCATAAACAATATGGCTTTCTTATTCGGATATTTTTTTTACAGAAATAAATACTTGATGAATTATAAAAGCGGTATATTACTTTCCCCTTAGTAACTGAACTTATTAAAAAGGGGGATATTATTTTCCTTTACTCCCCATTTTTCATAGAAGAGCTACCTTGCGCCAACAGGAAGTAGATTCATTTAAGCTGTATATAATTTATCAGATTTTCTCTGCTCTCCATTAGCTTTGAAAGATATAATTTTTACTCGTATCCTGTTTTTTTGAATAACAATGTAGTTTTTTGCCCAATAGCTGCAGTCAACTTATTTCACGAACTATGAGGTCATCGTTATTTCGGAGAAAGCTAAGTGCGGGAAATTTTAGTGTAGGCAAGATGTAAGGCAATACCTCCAATATAACCTGCAATTGCCTGAATAATATTGACCGGCAAATCTGCTACAGCTACTCCAAATCCCAGATTCGGGAAAAGCCAGCAACCGAAAAAATAACCGGCAACCATAATTATGACTGCTAATGCCGGGAAAAGATATATCTGCCATTTTACATCGGGTTTTGCTAATCCGGCAACTAATCCTTCCAGCCCTTTAACGATAAGCGTTACAGGAGCAAAAACCGGGAAACCGATTAAATCGGCAAAAGCAGAACCAAAGCCCCCTGCAACCAAACCTGCTTTCCAGCCACCAAAAAGTCCACTAAAGATAATAACTACATCTCCTAAATTGAAATAGCCGCCTCCTGGAACAGGAATTCTTACCAGAACGGTAGCAATCATAACCATAACGGTAAGTCCAACTATAAGATACCATTTCATTTTGTCTCCTTGTGGTTTATATTTGTTTAAGCATTTTTATTCAGGTTCTATTTTAGAACTTGATGGCAGTGCAAGATGCGTTCATCAATCATTTCCCCTTTCAGGTTTGCTTCGTTAAGAACATAAGTAATAAGGGCTAAAAGAACAATCAAGCGTTTAGAAAACTTTCTTTTCAAAGTAATTTTACGGCATTGCTCACTGGGGATGAAATCTACCAATAAGCATAACTCGGAATAAGAAGAAAAGGCAATTTTATAGAGCGTCTTACCTAAAATAATATACTTCAATTTTTCTATTCCCAAAGGAAAATCTAAAAAGGTATCTATATTCAGCCAGGTGATTATTACCTGAATAAACATTAAACTGCTGATGAGTAAAGTAGTGCGTGTGATACCGTAATGAATCCAGTAATCCTTATTATGCCCTATTGGAAAAAGGGCAAAAATAATATAAACCCCGAAAAGCAGTAAAATAAAAGGTGAAAAATGATATAGTTTCTTAATCAGTCCTTGGGGCTTAAAAGTGCGGGCACTAAGCAGTAAAACAACTACCAAAACAACTAATTGCACAGGGATATTCTCCAGATATAGGATGCAGAAGAAAACAAAAAACAAAATAAGAGCTAAAGAGACAAGCAGTAATCTATATTGTGGTTGCATAAACACTACTCCTGTTTGGTGCAAGCAACTGAAAATTTATAATGTTAACTTCTTCGGGCACAGAAAAAGAAGAATGTTCACAAAAAATAAGACAAAAAGGGAAACAACTATCCTTTAAATAGCGATAAATTTCTGCTAAATACCGGTTTTCATCTACAATGCAATAAACCGGTTTGGGTTCAATAGCATATATTTCGGCGAGATTGCTAAACAGATATTGAATGCAATCCCATTCGCTTTTCAATTTCAATTCCGGTTTATAAAATGCAGAATGGGATTTAATAGCATAACCCTGCAAGTGAAAAAGCTGCTGTAAATAGATTTGGTAAAATAAAATCTTTTTACTCGCTAACGCAGGAAACAGGCAATGCCTAATAAAGGAACTTTTGCCACTGCCGTTTTCACCTTGCAGATAATAGATATTATCCGGCATAAAAAACAGCTCCTGCTCAATGAGCAAACTGAAATCCTGCCAACAGGAAACGACACCAGGTGCAATTTTAATCATAATTTATCTTCCAGAATAATATCCTTGCCGCTATTCTGAATCAAGATTTGAATTGCTTCCCGGCGTTTAGGATCAAGCGCATTTAGCAAATTCACAAAGCGGATTTTAGGTGCAGGAGAATATATTGCCAGAAGCGCCATCAAAATTACTTTCTGTCCTCCGGAAAGTTCATTTATGCTGTAAAATTTATCTATTTTCTTACCGGTTAGCTTTTCAAACCGGTCAATCAATGTAGCAGTGGCTGATTCATCCAGATTGTAAATAAGAAGTTCATCTCTTAAGCGGTCACAGGAAATAAGCGGAATATTGGCATCAGCCACTAAATAATCATTATGTATCATTTTCCCTTCCCTTTTTTTAACTGGCGGAGAGTCAGGGATTCGAACCCTGGGTACCTGTAAAAAGATACAACGGTTTTCGAGACCGTCCCGTTCAACCACTCCGGCAACTCTCCTCGTATTTATGATTTTCGTTTACGGTGGAAAAATTCCTCCAGCAAGCAGGCACATTCATTATCCAGAACCCCGCCGATAACTATAGGGTGATGATTGAAGCTTTTATCATTCAGCACATTATAGATAGAGCCGACAACTCCGGTTTTTGGGTCTTTAGCTCCGTACACAACGGTTCCTATTTTACTTAAAATAATCATTCCGGCGCACATCAAACAGGGTTCTAAGGTTACATACAGCGTATAATCATATAAAAACCCGGGTTCTGAAGTTAGAACTTTGTCAAGAATGATTTTTTCACAATGCGCTAAGGGATTGGCTAATTGCCTACTACGATTATGTTCCCTTAATATTATACGGTTATTTTTTACGAGCACTGCACCTACAGGAACTTCGTCTTCGGCAAAAGCTTTTTGGGCTTCAGATATTGCTTCCTGCATAAAAAGATAATGATTTTGGGAAGAAAAGCAAATCATGGTTTAGTATTGATTACGACCCTTGCTTTTTTAACCTGCTCATCCATCCAGGAAGTAAACCAATCCTCAGGCAGGGTTTGTCTATAAACGGTTTTAATGCGTTCCGGGCTGATTTTTGTTTTTTGGGGACGAAAAGCGGTTACTTGGGGAACAATAATAACCTCTCCCTCTTTTATTTGTGGGGGATTGGCTTTTTCCAGATAGGCATTAACTGCCTGAAAATAGATTTTGGTGAGGGGTTTCCCCTGCCAGGTGGAGTCAATATTTACATTTTCCAGTTTTACCAATTGATAAGATGCTGGAAAATCAGGATTGGCAAGCCATTTCTCTACAAGCTGTTTATTTTGATCAGTTCTGCGTTTATGGGTCAGTTCCTGAATAATTTGTTCCCGAACTTCTTCCATATTTTGATATGCCTTATCCTGCTTTTCTACTACTTCAAAGATAAGCCAGGCAGATAATTCTGCTGAATATAAGGGTTCTATTATATCTCCACTGTTGGCTATTTTTAAATATTTAATTAATTTGCCTTTAATATCGTTGGCGGGAACGATTAAAGAATCCGGGCTAAAAGCTGGAGTTAAAGTATAACTTATGCCAAATTCCTCTGCTGCTTGCTGCAGCCCAATATTTAATGCCAGTTTCATAATTTGTTGAGCTTTAGTTTCTGGAGCCAGTAAAGATGCCGTTTTGGGCAGTGCTTGCACAAAAATGGTGTTATATAGAGTAAGAGTTTTAGTGCTTTGAATTTTTTGATACATAATCCAGCCCTTTTCATAAGGCAGGGGTTCACTGCACATTCCATTTTCCAGTCCGGATAAAGCATTTTGAATTTCTAAAGGCATTTCTTCCGTTTTTTGATAGCCGTTATCAATAAAACTGACCAGGGAAGTTTTGCTTTCCAGATTTTCTATAATATCTTTAATCTCTATTCCCCGGGTAAGTTCATTCCGAATAAATTCAGCAACATCTCGGGCATCAGAGAGTTCTGTGCTATCCGGAATAACCGGAACTGAACAATAGCCCAAACGATAAAATTGCCATAAACGGTATTGCTCCAAATTTGTTTGATACCAGGCACTGATTTCTGCATCACTTAAAGAAATATCCAATTGGGAGGGGTCAAAAATATACAGCTCCAAATCTGCATTACCAGAAATAATTTGTTCTACCTGTTTGCGGACTTTGGAAGTGAGCATTTCCTCTTCAATCAGCACTTTTTGCAGTTTCAGAATGGGAATAACATTTTCCTGATAGTGTTTTCTTAAAGGAGCTAAATTTTCCGGTTGATCGGTCATCAGGGATTGTAGGTATAATTTCTTGTCAAATTTGCCGTTAACCTGAAAGCGAGGGGACTTTATAATATGCTCAGGGATAGAATTGGTAAGTGTATCCAGAACTTCTGTAACGCTTGCAGAAATGTTATACTTTTGGTAATAATCCTTCAGAATTATTGTTTTGGTAATATCATTCCAGGTCTCATAATGTAATTTTTCCTTTTCTTCCTTTGTAGGAGTGCGTCCTGATTGATAACCAAAAATAGCATAATGCCCCCGGTAAGAATTATAAAAGTCCTCCAGAGAAATCTCTGTTCCATTCACACTTCCCGCTACGGAAGAGGAATTTGCAGCACAGGAAACAAGAAAAAGTGAACCCAGCAGGGTAATTACAACAAATATAGGAAGCTTGTTCATTTTTCTCCTAAAAGTTGATTCTGAATCTTTTGCAGATATTGCCATGCCTCTAAGGGAGATAATTTATCCAGATCAATCTCTTTGATTTCGTTTATTACGGGATCGTTTTCACTGGCTTTATCGGCTAAAATCTCAAAAATATCAATTTGAGGAACATCCCGCACTAATTTCTTACGGATGGTTGCTGTTAGCCCCTGGGGACTGATTTCATGCTCTTCCAGGTTTTTTAAGATTTCTTTTGCTCGCCGGATTACCTTTTCAGGAATTCCAGCTAAACGGGCAACCTGGATACCGTAACTTTGATCTGCCCCACCGCGTTCAATTTTGCGAATAAAAATCATTTCTTCATTCCATTGCTTTACAGCTACATTGTAATTTTTAATTTCCGGATAGAGATTTTCCAGTTCTGTTAACTCATGATAGTGCGTAGCAAAAAGGGTTAACGAATGGATATTTTTTTGAATATATTCAATAATAGCCCAAGCTAAAGATAAGCCATCAAAGGTAGAAGTTCCTCTGCCTATTTCATCCAATAAAATCAGGGAATTGGAAGTGGCAGAATGCAGAATATTAGCGGTTTCTATCATCTCCACTAAAAAAGTGCTTTGACCTTGTGCTAAGTTATCGGAAGCACCAACTCTGGTAAAAACACGATCAAAAACAGGTAGGGTCATTTTACTTGCCGGAATAAAACTTCCCATTTGGGCTAAAATAACCAGTAAACCAACCTGCCTTAAATAGGTTGATTTTCCTGCCATATTAGGTCCTGTAATAATAGCAATACTGGTTTCGGGATAATCCAGTTCTGTGTCATTGGGAATAAATTTATCGCTTTCCATCAGTTTCTCTATAACAGGATGCCTTCCATCTGTAATATGTAATTCCCGGCATTCAGTAAAAACGGGACGGGAATATTGATTCTGCCAGGCAAGAAATGCTAAAGATGATAGAACATCCAGTTCGGCAATAACCTCGCTTAATTGTTGGAAACGAGGTAGGAACTCAGCTAAATTCTGACGGAGTTCTTTGAAAAGCTCATATTCCAAATTTTTAATCTTCTCTTCTGAAGAAAGGACTTTTGCTTCAAATTCCTTCAGGCGCGGTGAAATAAAGCGTTCACTATTGGTCAATGTCTGTTTGGGAATATAATAATCCGGCACTTTGTTTTTGTTGGCAGAACTCACTTCTATATAATAACCAAAAACGCGATTATAGCCAACCTTTAAATTATTGATACCTGTTTTCCGGCGTTCATCTTCTTCCAAACGAGCTATCCAGCTTTTGCCGTCATAAATAATTTCCATCAGTTCATCCAGTTCGGGATTATAGCCCTTGGCAAAAATTCCGCCTTCAGATATTGTTATAGGGGGATTATCGTTAATAGCTTTTGCAAGGAGTGATATAATATCCTCAAAACTGCCCATATTCTGTTTCCAGACAGCAAATTGGGGATGTTCAAAAGTGCTTAACTTGTTTTGCAGGTTTCCGGCTGAATACAGATAGGACTTTAGAGCAATAAGCTCCCTCGGATTTATTCTTAAAGAGCCCAGACGGGTAACTAAACGAGTTATATCTCCAATCTCTTTTAAGATTAAGCGCAATTCTTTTAAATGGCTGCTGTTATCTATAAAGGACTGAATGATGTCCTGCCGAAAAGTAATTTCCTTGATGTCTAAAAGAGGATGCAACAGCCATTGCTGTAAAAGCCGCGAACCCATGGGAGTCATTGTTTGGTCTATAACGGAAAGCAAACTGCCATATTTTGTGCCATAGCGAAGAGAACGAACCAGTTCCAGATTCCTTCTGCTGATTTCATCTAGCTGCATATATTGGGAAAGGGAATAATATCTTAACGAAGAAATATGATTCAATGGAGAAGTATAAAGTCCTTGCACATAAGCTAATGCTGCACCTGCTGCCGTAGCCCCCAAAAGTTTATTATGCGCTCCATAGGGTTCTAAGGTAGTAACTCCAAAATGTTTTTTTAAAGTTGCTATTGCTTCCTGAGGTTGAAACTGCCAGCTGTCAAAAACAGTAATTGTAGGTAAGGTCTCCAGAGGTAAGCTCTTCACAAATTCTTCTGCCTGAGAGCTATCAACAATTAATTCAGCAGCCCGAAATCTTTGTAATTCATTTACCAGTTCTTCTTTATCCAGTTCCGTAAAAAGAAAATCACCTGTAGAAATATCTAAATGTGCTAAACCGATTTTCCTTTGTGGATCGTTATAATATAAAGAAGCTAAAAAAACATTGGCATTACCTTCCAGAAAGGACTGATCCAATACAGCACCTGGAGTTATGATTTCAGTTACTTCGCGCTTTACCAGCCCTATTGCCTTTTTGGGGTCTTCCGTTTGTTCACAGATAGCAATTTTCAGCCCGGCTTTAATCAGTTTATCTAAATAGGTGTTCAGGGAATGGTAAGGAAAACCGGCTAAAGGAACAGGATTTTCGTCATTCTTATTCCGCGTTGTAAGAGTGATATTTAAAATCCTGGAAGCGGTATAAGCATCTTCAAAAAATGTTTCATAGAAATCGCCCATCCGAAAAAGAATAAGCTTATCAGGATGTTTTTCTTTCACAGCATAATACTGTTTCAGCATCGGTGTTAGCTTGTTATCTTCCACTTTTAGTATGCCGTGATAAAGGAATTGATATCATTTGTTGCCAGAAGTTCTTTTGCTTCTTCTGCTTGGGTTCTATCCGGAAAAGAACCGCAAACAACAACCCAGCTTTTTTTCCCTCCGCTTATATCTTCATAGTAGGCAGCAGGTATATTAAGCAGGCGGATATTTATTACTAAACGATTAGCATTGCTTTCCACAGAAAATCTTCCTGCTTGCAACCAATAACCTTCTTTGGGCTTTTCTTTTAATTTAACTGGGGCATCCTGTCTAACTTCAAGCTTAGGGGAAACAGTTGAAGTAGAGGGCTTTGTTTCAGCTGGCACACCGAGTTTTAAAGTATCTGGCTGTTCTTCTTGCACAATAGTAACTTGCAAAGGAGAATAGGGATAAAGAAAACTAATATCTATATTCGGTTTACTCCTTTTTATCTCTAAAATACGGTCTTCAATATCATAAGCAACCTGAGAATAGTGGTCCAATTCATAACCCTTACGATAGGCATTTATAGCATCAATTGGTGCATCGGAAAGTTCATAAGCATAACCCAGACGGTAATAAAAATACTGTTCATCTATTTCGCGCAGTTTGGCATTTTGCAATTTCAGTAAAGTAGTAACTGCACTGTATGCTTTTTTTTGTGCCAGGTAACAATCTGCAATCAGATAATATGATTTCTCTGCAAATTCTCCGCGGGGTTCTAAACGCAAATAATTTTCACAATTGCTGATAGCAGTTGCATAATCGTCTTTCCAGCAGGCACACAATCCAAGCCAGTAAAAGCGTTCTATGATTTCGGGTGAAGTTATTCGCCTTAAGTATAAGGTTGCCTCTTCAATTTTGCGGTCAAGAATAAATATTTTACCCAGTTCAAAAAGAGATTTCTGAGCATAAGGACTTTTGGGAAACTTTTCTATTAACCACTGATGTGCAGAAATTGCCTCTTCTGTTTTCACTTTCAATAAGGCAACATAAAAACCCAAACAGGCACGTTCTTCTTCATTAACAGGTTTCAGGGTGCTGATAAGGGCAGAGAGTTCATCCAGTTTTCCGTTGTTATATAGTTTATCTAAATCTTGAAATTCCTTTCTAACAGCCGCTAAAGCGAAACAACATAATCCTGTCAGCCAAAAGGAAAGAAGGATTCGCTTAACAACTGGAAAGGGACTTTTGAACATCAATTGCTCATTGAAGTAAGCAGTTCTTCGTTGTTCTTGGTTGCCTGCATCTTTTTCCGCAAGGTCTCTATACCTTGAATAGGAGAAATGGTCTTTAAATATTTACGCAACACATACATCCTGTTCAACTCGTTTTGTGTTAAGAGCAATTCTTCACGTCGGGTTCCACTTTTTACTAAGTCAATTGCAGGATACAATCTCATATCACTGATAGTGCGGTCTAAAACCAGTTCCATATTACCAGTACCTTTAAATTCTTCAAAAATAACCTGGTCCATTTTGCTGCCGGTATCAATTAAAGCTGTAGCAATAATCGTTAAACTACCTGCTTCTTCAGTTTTGCGGGCAGAACCAAAAAACTTTTTGGGCTTAATCAATCCATTGGCATCAATTCCACCGCTTAAGACCTTTCCACTGGAAGGAGTTATATTATTATAAGCTCTTGCCAAACGAGTGATGCTATCTAAAACAATAACTACATCCTGATTTAGTTCTACCATTCGTTTTGCTTTTTCCAAAACCATTTCGCTAACTGCAGAATGATTTTTGGGGGATTCATCAAAAGTGGAACTAATAACTTCCCTATTACCCGGTTTAAGGATTTTTTTCATTTCTGTAACTTCTTCGGGACGTTCATCAACTAATAAAACAATTAGGCAAACTTCAGGATGATTACTGAGTATTGCATTTGCTGTATCCTGCAATAAAGTAGTTTTTCCTGTTCTGGGAGCAGCTACAATCAATCCTCGTTGCCCTTTTCCAATTGGTGTAAAAAGATTTATTATCCTTGTGCTATAGTTATCAGGATCAAATTCCAGGTTTAAGCGTTCTGTTGGATAATAAGGGGTAAGTTCATCAAAGGGACGCAAATTCTGCATACAATCAGGAGCCATATTGTTAACTGACTCTACTCTGAGCAGAGCATAATATTTCTCTCCTTCTTTCGGGCTACGAACAGGACCGCTGACCATATTTCCGGTTTTAAGTCCGAAGCGCTTTATTTGCGTTAGAGATACATATACATCATCGCGACCCGGAGTATAGTTATTTTGAGGAAAGCGTAAGAATCCAAAACCATCTTCCATAATTTCCAGACAGCCAGTTACAAAGGCAAGCCCTTCTTGAGCTGCCTGAAATTCCAGCATTTTGAAAATCAGTTCTGTTCCTTTATATTGTGTATAGCTCGGCAAGCCCATTTTTTTTGCCAGGCGGCTTAGTTGAAGTTGATTCAAGCTAAAGAGGTCTTCTTCAAACAGCATTCGTTATCTCCTTTATCAGCTATTCGTTATAGCTTTATTTTCATTATTTTTTATAGGCGGTTATAGCTAAACGACAAGCACCGGCATAACCGATTTCTTTGATGCGTTCCATCAATTTCTGCCCTTCTTTGATTAAATCATCCGTGTTTTCCATTGTCTGCAGACGTTTAATAATATCCTGACAGTTTCGTATCAAAGCAGCACAATTCTTGCCAGGGTCATCTACAGGAACATAGAAATCCACAATTTTAACTTTTTTCAAAGGCATTTTTTTAATTATATCCTGCAGTTCTTTTCGGGTAAATGTTTTTTGATGATAAGCTCCTAAAAGGCGGTCTACTGAAGCAACCCAATGATGCATCATAATATGTGTTTCTTGAGCAGGGGTTTGTTCACCGTCACAATACATTTCTGTTATTAACATCAAGCCCTCAGGTTTCAGAACTCTTATCATTTCATTTAGAACTTTCTCTCTGTTCTTTATATGGTGTAAAGCATCGGACATACATACCAGATCAAAGTAATTATCTTCAAACTGCATATCTTCCAGATTCATACGGAATATTTCTATATTATTTTCAGGGAATATTTTTTGGGCATAGTCCACACAACGTGCCGAGGAATCAACTCCAATGATTTGGGTGTAGGATTTCAGATGTTGTTTGAGGGTTGTAATAAAGTCACCTTTTCCTGTTGCTGCATCTAGCACATTACCACCATCTATTTTGGACAGTATTTTGATGATTTCATTCATAAGAGAACTCCTCGCTTGTATTTTGATATGGGATTTTTGCCGCTATGTTTTTCTTCTCTGATTGAGCAGTTCAAAGGACTGCAATTTTATTTTTTATCTACCATACCAATCATTTATATCTGCCATTTTCCGTCAAGTATTATCTTTCACGGGGATGTTTAAATTAGGAAGATAACGGATTAAATTTCGGTAGTGTTTACGAATTGAAGTTATAAACCTTGGCTCTTTATAATTGGCAAGCGTCTCCAATGCCTTTACACGGCCATAATTATAAAAATCCATTGCTTTATGAAAAGCAAAAGGATGACCTTCTGCCATTCCTGCTTCAATTACAATATCAGGACTAAAAGTTGCAATGTCCCTAATTGCCAGATATGCTTGATTTTGTAAAACAGCATCAAAAATAATTTCGGTTCTGCTTAAGCGCCTGATTTTGGATGTCTCATCACTTTCCAAATTGATAAAACAAGCACTTTTTTGGGCTTCGGGCAAAACATTAACAGCAATAACTTTATCTTTGAGAAATAAAGAAGAGAAAGCCAAAGGCAAAGGATGTTCAATTCCTCCGTCAATAAAGAGATATTGCTTAAATTTATAGGGAGCAAAAAGAACTGGCAATGAAGAAGAAGCTCTCATTGCATCAGCATAAAGCCCTTTGTTAAAAAGAACGGTGCTATTACTTATTAAATCGTAGGCACAGGCAATAAAAGGAATTTTCCCCTCTTCTATTTTTTTGCCTTCTGTCCAATTTAAAAACAACTTCAGTAAAGAGCTGCCATCAAAAATACCTTGTATGGTTCGGTCTAAATTAAACGGTGAAAATATTTTGGTATTCTTGAAACTTTTAGAAATCTCATATATTTGTTCAGAATTGAGACCTGCTGAATACAAACCACCTATAATACTTCCCATACTGGAACCGATTATACTAGTTATTTCATATTGTTCTTCCAAAACACTTAAAACACCAATATGTGCTAATCCCAATGCAGAACCACCACCTAAAATGAGAGTTGCCTTTTCTTTCATTTTCCATCTATCCTGATTTTTTTTCCTTAAACCTAAATAAAGCTAAACAGTCAAGCTTTATTTGGCTTTTAGTTAGCAATGTTATTTTACCGGAAAGAAAATAAAAACTCGACAGAAATTTTAACTTTCAAAATAAGGACTCGTGACGAACTTTCGGAAGAACGATGTCCTCGTCGTTCATTTTCAACTGTCCGGAAGAACGACGTCCTCGTCGTTCATTTTCAACGGTGGTTGACAAGATGTCAACCTTCCGGTAAAGGAGAAAGTATATGATCAAAGTAGAAAACTTGAGCAAGGTCTTTACCAAAAAAGATGGAACAAACTTCTACGCTGTAGATAGAATTAATTTTAATGCTGGTGATGGTGAGATTGTCTGTCTTTTGGGAGTAAATGGAGCTGGAAAAACAACTACAATGCGAATTCTTTCTACTGTTTTTCAGCCCTCGGAAGGAACTGCTGAAATTCAGGGTTGGGATATTAAAAAGCATCCAGGAAAAGTAAGAGAAAATATTGGTTTTCTTTCCGGCGATACAGGACTTTATGATCGTTTAAGCGGAAGAGAATTTATAACCTATTTCGGTCGTCTTTATAGTATTGAAGATAGTGTTATTGCCAAGCGGATTAAAGAAATGGCGGATTTACTGGATATGAATGAATTCTTGGATAAAAAGATAGGGTTTCTATCTTCCGGGATGAAACAAAAGGTATCAATAGTGCGTTCTATCATTCATGATCCACCAGTTATGATTTTTGATGAGCCAACTGCCGGTTTGGATATCTTAACTGCCAGAAACATTGTTTCCTTTATTCGGGATTGCAAGCAGAGAGGGAAATGTGTATTATTTTCTACACACATTATGCGCGAAGCAGAACGTCTGGCAGATAGAATCGTGATGATTCATAAAGGCAAAATTTTAGCAGATGGAACCCTGGAGGACTTGCGTAATATATCTACTCAAACTGACCTGGATGATATTTTTGTTTTTTACATCAATCAATATACAGATGAAATGGAGCTGAGAGCAAATGAATTTTAAACACTCGTTGGTAATTTACAGAAAAGAGTTAAGGGAAGTTCTAAGGGATAAAAGAACTATTTTTACTACTTTCATTCTGCCTATTATTTTATATCCTTTTATCATTGTTGGTTTTAATTCCATAATGATCCGTCAAACTAAATCACTGGAAGAACGCGGAGCTACTGTTGCTGTGCAAGATAGCGTAAATAATAATATATCCCGCCAATTTATTCAGGATTTGATGACTATTAAAAATTATACCATTATACCTTACACCAAAACAACTCCCCGTCTTTATGAAGATAAAGATATTCAGAGCATAGTTACCATCTGTGATTCTCTGGGAAGTGACGGAACACAATTTTTCAAGGTCTATATTCAATATGACAAATCCAAAGATCAGAGTAGAATGGTCTTTAACAAGCTTTCCGAGCAACTTTCCCAAACCGAAAAGGAACTGCAGAAAGAGTTTTTACAAAGTTCCGGTATTAGTCCTGATTTTTTAAACCTGATTGATATTCGGGAACGGGATACTTCCAGTGCGCAAAAGAAAATGGGAATGATTTTGGGTATGTTTTTACCCTATATTATTATAATGATGTTATTTGCGGGTGCTTCTATTGTAGCTGCAGATTTAGTAGCGGGTGAAAAAGAAAGAAAAACATTGGAGACCTTGCTTGTTTCTTCAGTAGGGCGTTTAGAAATTGTTTGCGGTAAATATTTAACTATCATTACTCTGGCAATGTTGAATATGATCGTAAACCTGTTCAGTATCAGTTTTTCCCTGAGATTTATGTTGGCAAATCAAAATACAGAAATGGCTGGTGTTTCATTACCTGTTAATGCCATATTGATTTTGTTGATAGCTATGATTCCTTTGGCAACTTTATTTGCTGCTATCCTGTTATCAATTTCCACTTTCAGCAGAAATATCAAAGAGGCAAGAAGCTATGAGCAGCCCTTATTGATAATAGCAATGCTTTTGGGAATGGTAAGTTTCTTTCCGGCAATTGAAATTAGCAATTTGCTGGCTTTAATTCCGGTTGTGAATATTGCCTTACTTTTCAAAGCGGTTTTAATTAATGAATATGCATTTTCTCATATATTAATAACAATTTTCAGCACTTTGCTTCTGGATCTGATTGCTATTCTTATTACAATCAAACTTTTCCAAACGGAATCAGTTCTTTTCAGGACAGAAGAAGAAAGCGGCGGTTGGAAAGTTCTTAAGAGAAAGCCAAAGACATTTTTCAATCCTTACAATGGAATTTTCTATTTTTCTATTGCCTTAATAGTGTTATATTATCTGGGAAGTTACTGGCAGGTAAAAGACCTCTTCAGCGGGCTGATACAAACAGAAATTATTATCATTGCTTTACCGGTTTTGTTAATTTTAAAGTTATTACGCCTAAAACCCAAAGAGGTCTTAAGATTAAAAACGCCGAAATGGCATAGCTTTCTTTTTATTCCTTTTATAGCCATATCTGCTCAAATAATTGCATCCATAATTTCGCAGTTGATAAATATTATATTCCCCTTTCCGGAAAAATATTTGGAGGCACTTTCTAATTTATATAAAATGAATGAAACCCCCTGGAAGGTCTTTCTGGCAATAGCTTTATTACCTGGAATCTGTGAAGAACTGCTTTTCCGGGGATTTCTCATCCGTTTTTTTGAAAAGTATTCAGTTAGATGGGCAGTTGTAATCAGTGCAATTCTTTTTGCTGTCTATCATCTTGATCCTTTCCGTTTTATCCCGGTTTTGCTTTTGGGCTTGTTATTAGGTTATTTGGCAGTGCGTTCCGGTTCCCTTTATGCTAGTATGTTTGCGCATATTATTAATAATGGAATGGCTTTTGTGCTTGTAACTTTCAGCAATGCCGGATGGGTAAAATTTATCGCTAAGGATGGAGAAAATATAAACTATTGGCTAATTGCACCTGCTTTGATTATATTTTGTATATCTCTTTATGCATTTCATAAAGTTACTACCAAAGGAGAAGATAAATGTGTGGAATAGTTGGTTACATAGGTCAGCGTAATGCTTTACCTATTGTTATTGAAGCATTAAAAAGATTAGAATACAGGGGCTACGATAGTTCCGGCTGTGCCCTCATTCACCAGGGCGAATTACAGGTCTATAAAAGAGAAGGTAAAATTATTGAATTGGAACGCTCTTTGCCGGAACCTAATAAATGTTCTGGTAATATAGCCATTGCACACACCAGATGGGCAACTCACGGAGAGCCCAATGAAGTGAATGCTCACCCGCATTTGGATTGTAAAGGCGAAATTGCTATTGTCCATAATGGCATTATTGAGAATTATAAACTCTTGAAAGAAAAATTAATGGAATTGGGGCATCACTTTGTCAGCGAAACAGATACTGAAATTATTGTCCATCTTATTGAACAGTTTCTTTTAAGTGAACCAACTTTGGAAGATGCTGTTCGCTCCGCTATGATAAAAATTGAAGGCACTTATGGGCTTGTAGTTATGTCTTTAAAATATCCGGATAAGCTGATAGCAGTGCGTAAAGGGAGTCCTCTCATTATTGGCATTGGTGAAAATGAACATTTTATTACCAGCGATGTAAATGCTATCATTATCCATACAAAGAGAGTTATCTACTTACAGGATGATGAATTATGTGTTGTAAAAGCTGACGGTTTTGAAATTACGACCTTGGGTAAATGTAGTGTAAAACCCGAAATTTCAGTTGTGGACTGGGATATTTCCGCTATTGAAAAAGGCGATTTTAAGCATTTTATGCTGAAAGAAATTTTTGAACAACCGGTCACTATTGAAAATGCTTTTCGGGGCAGAATAAATCAACATTTGGGAACGGCGCGTTTAGGGGGTTTGGGTATTCCCAATTTTGAATTGAGGAAAATAAAACAAATTCATTTAGTTGCCTGTGGAACTTCATTTCACGCAGCACTAATAGGTAAATATATTATTGAAGATTTAGCCAGTATACCTGTTTTTGCTGAATATGCCTCAGAATATCGCTATCGGAATCCTATCATTCCAGAAGATACTTTGGTCTTTGTAATCAGCCAGTCAGGAGAAACTGCAGATACACTTGGCGCTTTAAAAGAAGCCAAAGCAAAGGGTGCAAGGGTATTAGCAATAACCAATGTAGTTGGCAGTACTATTGCCAGAGAAAGTGATGGTGGAACTTATATCCATGCCGGAAGTGAAATTGGAGTAGCCAGTACCAAAGCATTTACTTCGCAGGTTACAATTATGACCTTGCTGGCAATTTTATTAGGGAGAATGAATTATCTATCTACCCTTAAAGGTATGGAATACATTTCGGAACTGGAAAAAATCCCGGCTAAAGTAGAAAAAATCCTTGCTCTAAACGAATATATTAGAAGTATCGCGGCTACTATCAAGGATTGTAACAACGCTCTTTACTTAGGAAGAGGAATTAACTATCCTGTTGCAATGGAAGGAGCTTTAAAACTGAAAGAAATATCCTATATTCACGCTGAGGGCTATCCCGCTGCAGAAATGAAACATGGTCCTATTGCCTTAATAGATAAAAATATGCCTGTGATCGCTATTGCTACAAAAGATCCCCTCTATGAGAAAATATTTTCCAATTTACAGGAAGTAAAATCTCGCAAGGGTCGTCTAATAACTGTTGCTACGGAGGGGGATACAGAGCTATCTAAAATATCCGAAAATGTAATTAATATTCCCGATACTTTAACTAATCTGCAACCTCTTTTAACAGTAATTCCGTTCCAGTTGCTGGCATATAATGTTGCAGATTTGAAGGGTTTGAATGTAGATCAACCCCGCAATTTGGCTAAAAGCGTTACTGTAGAGTAATTCCGCAAGTGCGATAGCCTCGGTAAACATATTTTCTCTCAAAGATTTCACCGATAACACAGATTTTTATTTGAGAATAAGTTGAGGATGAACAGGATAAACCGGATTTATGAGATTTTTTTATTATGCATAATATGCTTATTACTTTTCCTGCATTAAAATGGATAATGTGCAGAACTGGATGATTGAATTCTTTTACTTATTAAATAAACAAGTTATGCCATTTCAATGTCCATAAAGCAGTCCGCATATTTTTTCCTCTTTTTGGCTTAAACCTATATTTGTAATTTTGTATATTTAGTTCTTTCCAGCTCTACTCTGCAACACTTATGTAATACAACATTTTTATGGATAAGCCATAAATAATGATTAAATCGTCCTGTGTTAATAAAAAATTAGGAGGAATTTGATATGATAAAGAGAGTAATGCCTTGTTGCTCAGATATTAGAAAAAATTGAGCTAGTAATAGAGGCTTTATCTGATGGTCCCATAGTTCGTAAATTTGTGATATTTAAAGCTTTTTCCTAAATGAAATTAAAAAGACAGAAACGATGTTCCTATATTTATCTTGATTTATGTCATCGCCTTGTAGATTTAGTATAACTGCCTGTTGCCTAATCACTTATTTAACGCTGCCTTAACACTGCCGTAACACTTCCGTAACACTTCCGTTGTCTCGTTACGGAGTTGTTACCGAAATGTTATATAATTATTTGAGGATGTAGGGAGGGATATCAATTTCTTTTATGGTTACTAATTGGAATTGGCTATCTCAGGATTTCAAGATGCTCTGGAGATAATAAAAACATCTGTTCAATGAAGAACTTTGACCCTGTAGCCGGAGCTCGCTGCAGCTCTGCATTTTTTTTCTTGCAGAGGAACGGCGTCCTCCAGCTACACAAAAACCCGGCTCTGGTTAGAAACCGGGTTTTAAGGATATTCAGGGATTGATAAGGGTTTATTCTTTTTCTTCGGTTTCTTCTTCAACAGGAATTTCTTCTGTTTCTTCAGTAGCGGGCATAATACTGATATCTACAGAGGTCTTGGCAATTTCAGGATAGAAATCATCAATATATTCACGAATTGTAGTTTCTATATCTGCAAATTTATCCAGAATTTTCTGGCTGAAGAAGACCTTAATGCGCGTAGAATTGAGGGTGTGATTTACATTTACCTGTGGCATTTCGCCATAAACATTATTTAAAAATTCAGGCAGTGTTTTGGAAAGTTTAGCAGTTCCGCTGATTTTTTTATACGCCTTAAAGCCGAAATGGGCAGCAGCAATAGTGCCGCCAAGAATCAGGACTTTTTTGAAGAATTTTTTCATTGTTATTACCTCATTAGTTTAATTTTTATCTATAAATGGATTTAATTCTGCCCCAGGAACGGTTTTGAACAGACATTGGTTGTTGGATAACATAGTCCGACGGGGAAATAGGACAAAGGGCAAATTCACTATAACCGTAAATTACAATCCCTGTGAGGGACGCATATTGAGCATTTAAGGCAATTTTGTTATTACCCTCTATACCAAATCGTTTATTCAAAACCAGACAGGTGCCACTGCCGTCAGTTACTGTGAAACGATTTTTAAGGGATTTGTTGCCTGTAGAAGTTACATTCAAAAAACGGGCATAAACACTTTCATAAGCTTCAGCTTCTCCCGCATTAGATAACTGACCTGTAGTTAATAGAACCGGTTGTGGAAGAGGATTATTACTGCTGATGACTCTGGTTAGAGATATTTCCTGTAAACAAGTCATCCCGTAAAATTCAGAAACAATACCGGTAACTTTGATAAAATCGCCCCTTTTTACTTTTGCATTTCTATCCAGAATAAGAATTCCCCGCCAAGGTCCGTTTAACTTTTCACTGATAAAGTAACTCCCATCCTGATAATCAGTAGCAGTAACAATTCCTTCGAGGGATACAGTTTTACCTAAATATGGAGAGGGATAGGTTCCGTCACTACCCGCTGAGGCAGTAAACTGAACTTCATATATAGATATGGCTTCAGCCCCAAAACTGAGGCAAACCAGAATGCCTAGAATAATAATTATCTTTTGCATTAATACCTCTATAATTACATAATACTTAAATTCAATATCCTGTCAAGTAAAATCATTTAAGTAAGAATGTGAGATAATAATATTGTGCAATTGTGATAAAGCAAAATAGCGAAATAATGAAGTGGAAATGAAACAAAAGGATTGAGAAGGGAAAATAAATTCCATTGACGAAATGAGAGAAATCAGAATTTGTGATATAAATAGAAATTAATCATTATAAAGTGAGGAATCAAATGGCTTACGGAAAAATCCAATCCGATTTGCAAGAACTCTTTACAGAGCTCAAAGAACAAGGTCTTTACAAAGAAGAACGCATTTTAACAACTCCCCAGGGTGCAAAAATTGGTGTGCAAGGTGGAAAAGAAGCTTTAAACTTCTGTGCCAATAACTATCTTGGTTTAGGTAATAATCCTGAAGTAATTAAAGCTGCTCAGGATATTATGAACGATTGGGGTTATGGATGTAATTCTGTGCGTTTTATATGTGGAACTCAAGCAATTCATAAACAGCTGGAAGAAGCGATGTCCAAATTTTTAGGAATGGAAGATACCATTCTTTATGCTGCCTGTTTTGATGCTAATGGAGGTTTGTTTGAGCCCCTTTTAGGTGAAGATAGTGCTATTATTTCCGATGAATTAAATCATGCTTCAATTATTGATGGTGTTCGTTTGTGTAAGGCAAAACGCTTGCGTTATAAACACAGCAATATGGAAGAATTGGAAATTGCCTTGAAGGAAAGCCAGGATAGCACTTATCGTCTAATTTGTACTGATGGCGTTTTCAGTATGGATGGAGATATGGCAAAACTTGATGAAATTTGCAACCTAGCGGATAAATATGATGCTTTAGTGATGGTTGATGATTCACATGCCACTGGTTATATTGGCAAAACCGGAAGAGGAACCCCGGAATATTTTGGGGTTACAGAGAGAATTGATATTATAACTACTACCTTTGGAAAAGCATTAGGGGGAGCAAATGGGGGATGCACTTCCGGACGCAAAGAAATAATAGAACTTTTACGCCAGAGAAGCCGTCCTTATTTATTTTCCAATACTTTAGCTCCTTCAATTATAGGTGCCACTTTAAAAGTTTTAGAAATGCTGTCTCGCTCTAATGAACTGAGAGATAAGGTTTGGGAAAATGCAAGCTACTTTCGTAAAGAAATGGTTTCTGCCGGTTTTGATATAGTTTCCGGAAACACTGCTATCGTTCCTATTATGCTTTATGATGCTCCTTTGGCAATTAAGATGGCAGATATGCTTCTGGAAGAAGGAGTTTATGTAATTGGCTTTGTCTATCCTGTTGTCCCTAAAGGCAAAGCGCGTATAAGGGTTCAACTTTCTGCTGCTCACAGTAAAGAAGATTTGGATTTCACTATTGCTGCCTTTAAAAAGACAGGCAGAGAACTCGGTTTAATTTAAGCATAAATTTATAAGTGCCGGTTTTTCATTACCGGCACTTATCCTTTTTTTATTTATTATGACTTATGGAGATATTTACCTGATACCTGTACCCATAGGAAATTTGGGAGATATTACTTTGCGGGCTTTAGAGTTGCTAAAAAAAGCTGAACTTATTGCCTGCGAAGATACCAGGGTTACATCTTTCCTTTTACAACGCTACAAAATTCCCGTTCCCCAATTGATAAGCTTTCATAAATTTAACGAAAAACAGAGGGAAGGAATTCTTTTTAAGCATTTGGAAAGCGGTAAGGACTTAATGATTGTTTCCGATGCAGGTAGTCCTGCCATTAGTGATCCCGCAGAAAATATTGTAAAGGAAGCAATTACCAAAGGCATAAAGGTTTTTGCTTTGCCAGGAGCTAGTGCTATTTTACCTGCTTTAAGCGTTTCCGGATTTACTACTAGGCAGTTTCAATTTGTTGGTTTTTTACCTCAACAATCTAAAAACAGAAGGGAAATTTTACAACAAATTGCAGAATATCCCTGGACTACTGTTATTTATGAAGCCCCCCATCGGATATTGAAATTATTGGAAGAATTGTATTCTGCCTGCGGAGACAGAAAAATATGTATCTGTCGTGAAATCAGTAAACTCTATGAAGAACATATCTATACTACTTTGGAGGAAATTAATAAGCATCCGTCTCTTATAATCAAAGGTGAATTTTGTCTGGTTTTGGATGGACAGAAAATTAAAGCTGAAGATGAAAAAGAAAGAGAAGATTTAACTGAAGACGAACTGATTGATTATATTACAAGTGCCTTGGATAATGGACTAAAAACTAAAGAGATAAGCGAAATTGTTTGTCTAATGTCTTCACTTTCTGCCAGAGATGCTTACAAACTGGTAATAAAAACAAAAAGGGAAAAAGAAAAATGAAACCCTTTCTGCTCTTTGATTTTGATGGAACAATAGCGGATTCTATTCAATTGGGATTAAAAATCGCCAATAATCTCGCTCCTCAATTTGGTTTCCAGACCTTTACCGAAAAAGATGTTCAGCACTTTCGCTCTTTAACCTGGCATAAAATAGCCGCTGAAATGAAAATCCCTTTTTACAAAATTCCCAAAATAGTCACTATGGCATTTAAAGAATACAAACGCCTTATTTCTGAACTTGAACCCTGTGCTGGAATTATTGAAATGCTTAATGAATTTACCCTAAAAGAGATACCAATGGCTTTGTTAAGTTCTAATACCGTAGAAAATGTCCATCTCTTTCTAACTAATTATAGAATTGATCCCTTTCTCTGGATAGAAGGAACTTCCGGTATTCTCAATAAAGCTAAAGATATTAAAAAACGCCTAAAAAAACATCAAATTTCTTCTAACGCTGTAATCTACATTGGGGATGAAGTTAGAGATATAGAGGCAGCACATAAATGCAGATTAAAAAGTATTGCAGTTACCTGGGGATTTCATACCGCTGATTTTCTGGAAAGCTATCAACCGGACTACCTTGTAAATGAGCCCTGGGAAATAGGGGAAATAGTTAACAGGTTAACTGATGAACAAGGGAAATAAAGAAGATTTTATGTTAGCCACCGAATTCACCGAAAACACCAAAAATATCTTAGCCACCGAAGCCACTGAAAATATTGAAATTATATTCTAATCTTCTTTTCCTCTTTGTGAAAAAAACCTCTTTCGGCGAATTCGGTGTCTTCAGTGGCTAAAATAATTCTCTTGTTCTCTTAGTAGTAAATCTATTTAAACGCTTCCTGACTGGTAAACTGCCGATAGGGATCAAAACTTTCCAGTATCTTCAAATCTTTATCTGTAGTGCTTTCCAAACAAATCCTGGTAATCAATTCTCCCATTCCAGGTCCGAGCATAAATCCCTGGCCACACATTCCAACTGCATTAACCAGGTTATTTACTTCCCCCATAATTCCTACTACAGGAAATCCATCAGGAGTCATAGGATACTGTCCTCTCCAAGTTCTGCGCACCTTTAAATTACATAAACGGGGATAAATAGTCAGCATTCTTTTACTGCACATTGGTAAAAAGACAGAAGTGGAACGATTATCAATTCCTGCAACAGGGGGATCAGGAGTGATGCAAAAAACAATCTGTCCTTCATTGTTCTGGTAAAAATAGAAATTGGCACTGCCAGGTGCTAAACGCATATCTATAACCATTGGTCCAAAAAACCTTTCTACCGGCTCAGTGATGCCTGCCTCGTGATTTTCCGGAAATACAGGTAAATCAAGATTAGCCAGTTGACCAATTTCCCTGGCATAACTTCCTGCAGAATTTACCACTTTAGCACAAGAATAAATGCCTTTATTGGTAAAAACTTTGTTGATTTTACCTGCACTAATATCAAATCCTGTAACGCACTCTTGAAAATGGAATTCTACCCCTACTTTGTAGCAATGTTCAAAATAGGCGGCGGAAACAAGTAAGGGTGAACAAGAACCGTCTTCCGGAGAATATGTAGAACCCTGCAAACCCTCTTTTAAAATACCGGGAACTATTTCGCTGTATTCATCAGGGCTAAGCCACTTAATATTAAGCCCGAAATTTTGCTGAATTTGCATCAGGTCTTGCAATTCCTTAGCATCTTTTTCATTATAAGCGGGATAACTATAACCATTGGAAAGCCAGCCGATATCTTCACCTTTGTCTTCCTGCCAAGTTTTTAATATTTCAATTGAACGCAGACAGATATTTATTTTACCGAAATCAGAATGGGTAGCTCGCACGCCGCCAATAGCTTTTTTGTTGTTTCCCTGTCCGGGGCTAGGTTCTGTTTCAAGTACTAAAACTTTCATTCCCGCTTTTGCCAAATTATAAGCTGTAGGCAAACCGATGGAACCGGCTCCAATTACGATTATATCATATATCTTCTTCATTTTGCTCTCTCGTCAGGAAATTTTTCTAAAGGAATTTCTATAAAGAGAGGTCTTTTTGTGTTTGGAACAACCTCCTTTTCGGGAATGCCTTCTGCGCGCAGTAATCCTTTAATTAAGACCTCACAGGTTTTAGAACCGCAAGGACCCATACCGGCTCTGGTAATGGCTTTAATTTGATTAAGATCAGTAATTCCTTTTTTGATGAGTTCACGAACTTGACTTACGCTAACTCTTTCACACAAACAAACCATTGCTTCATCAGAGGTCTTTTCCAAAATAACTGGGTTTCCTAAGGGTGTAGACACATTCTTATTCTGAATTCTGAAACCAGCTACTTTTTTGGCAATTGCCTTAGGAACTTGAAACTTTACAATCTGGGTATGCTGTTTGGGAAAATCCTTAACAGCGGTTATAATATATTCTCCTAATTCATTGGCATCTATATCGTTCAGAATTTTTTTATCCCCTGTTTTAACAGGATAGTTGCTTACTTCATAAACAATACTGACAGTAGGATTTTCTTTATCTTTTCGGTAGTCCACTAAAGTTATAGCTAAACCAGGACAAATCAACAAACACTTTCCACAGCCAATACAGGAACCCTGATAGACAGGTACAGCTATCAGTGAACCATCTTCAGTTTTAATACTATTCGTAGGGCAAACCGTAGTGCAAGGATTACAGGGGATTTCCTGTAAACAATGCAGAATAGGGAAGATCCCTTCTTCCTTTTCCGGGGTCTGATAATTCTTTGTTTTTCCAGGGGGAGATTTCAGTTCTTCAGCTTTGGCATACCATTCTTCGGGAATAGGATTTTCTCTAGTTCCTTTCAGTTCTGCTGCTATTTTTACCCCGGCAATTTTACCGTTAAACATAGCAGAACTTGCCTCTGCAATTTCTAAAGCATCACCTGCTGCTTCCACAGGAATTCCGGCTTCCATTGCTTCCAAAGTGAATTCACTTAAAGGATTTAAGCCCACAGCTATCAAAATAGTATCGCAGGCAAAGGTCTTTTCCGTTCCAGGTAAGGGTTGGAAGTTTTTATCTATTTCAGCAATAGTGATGCTTTCAACCGCTTCTTTACCATTGGCACAAAGGATGGAATGAGAAGTATAAATCGGAACCCCAAGACGTTTCAGTTTATCGGAATGAACTTTATAGCCCCCGCAAACTGGCATTGCTTCAGCTAAACCAACAACTTCAATCCCTGCCTGTAAAGAATGATAACCGGCAATTAAACCAACATTGCCTCCTCCAATTATAAAAAGACGCTGCGTGGGACGCACCAGGTCTCTATTAACCAAGGTCTGAAAAGCTCCCGCTCCATAAATGCGGGCTAAATTGTTACCCGGAAACCTTAAGAACTTTTCTCTTGCTCCCGCGGTGTTTAAAATGCGTTTGGGCTCAACAATTTTATAGATTCCGTCTTTTAAAATGCCTACTTTTTTATCGCTGAAAACGAAGACGGCTGTGCTATTTAACCAAACCTCTATACTGTTGTATTTTGCTACATCAGCGGCAAGGTTTCTGCCTATTTCAATACCTCGCGTTCCGGCACTGCTATCTTCCTGAGAACCAAAGAATTTATGGGTTTGTAGAACCAGCTTTCCCCCTAAGGCATATTTATCGTCAATCAGCAATGTTGGGATGTTTTGTTTACCCAGTTCAATAGCAGCAGAAAGCCCTGCAGGACCTCCTCCAATAATAAGAACATCGGTTTTCACATATTCAAGGGGCTCAAAATTTAAGGGTGTATCTATTGTTGGCAGAACAGGAAGCCCTTCTAGCGATTGCACAATCATATTTTCACTAACTGCTGTCATACAGGATTTTACAGCTATACCGTTAGCTATTACGCTGCATTGGGAACATTGACCATTAGCACAAAAAATGCCTTGTGCACTGCCATCTTTATGATGATGACCAAAAATAGATATACCATTGGCAATAAGAGCTGAGGCAATCATTTCTCCCCTTTTTGCCTTTAGTTTTTGCCCATTCCAGTAAAAATAGACCTCTTCTCTTTCAGGAATTGGCAATATAGGATGAATGGCGATACGATTGTTATCTGCCAACAAAGTAAAACTCCTTACATAAGAAGGACAGGCAACCTCAACCATTGTTTTGACACCCGCCTTCTCTTTTGATATTATTTGTTTATCCTCAAATTTTTTACTCGTCTCTTTGTCAAGCTAAAATGCACTTTGGAGCGATTAAATCTCTGCTTTGTGAAGGAAGCCCAAACCCAATAGAGTAAAGAGAAGATTGGGAAACCAGGCAGCCCAAACAGGATGGATTACATTATTGTAACCCAAACTCTGGCATACCCTTATCACAATTAAATAGATAAAACAGACAACCAAACCGAGCATAATTATCCAACCTCGTCCTTTGGAACGAATATTGGAAGTAGCAATGGGGATGAAGAAAAAGATAACTATAAGATTGGTGAGCGGGAAGGATATTTTCATATTTAAATCCACAATTTCTCGTGCAGGATTATCTCCCAGTTTTTTCATTCTACCTATATATTCTTTCAATTGCCAGAAATTTAGTGAAAGGGTCTTTTGGGAAATTCGGATAAAATCCTTTGGTTGAACATCCAGAATAACTAAATCGGTTTGAGGATAATGAGCCATAAATACCTGTTTACCATTATCAAATCTTCTAATATCACAATCCTTCAAAATCCAGCGTGAACCATTCCAATCAGCAGAACTAGCAGTTATATGTTCAATTATTTGTTTAGTTTGGAAATCAATACGGGTGAGGTCAATAATTTTCAAGTTGTTTTTATAACCGTCAAAGAAACCGAAATAATAAAAATCGTTAGCTTTACCTTGATAGTAGATTCTGGCTTTCAGCATCTGGTCATCAGGTTGCTGACCTTTGATTTGGACATTGTAAATATAATTTTTAGTAGTTTCAGCCCAAGGAACTACATATTCTCCAAATAAGGCAACTAATATGCTGATTATCAGTCCAATTCCAAATAGAGGAAGCATAGCTCTTTTAATGCTAATTCCAGCTGCGCGGATAGCTATACTTTCATTATGTTTGGAAAGAGCGCTCATCATAAACAAACCGGTTAAAAGAACCGTAACCGGAGAAGTTAAGACAAGCAAATAAGGTAACCTCATCAAATAATATATAGTTGCCTGTTGAGCTGTAGCCCCATTACGAATTAACCGCGGTAAATTGTCAATTACATCAATAACGATAAAGATAGCTACAAAAGAAAGGAAGATAATTATGTAGGTGCGCAGAAATTCACGCGTAATATATTTATCCAGGATTCTCATATTTAATGCACTATCTCATCAGGAACAGGAGCTTTTCTATTCCTGTAATGTTTAATTTTCCACATCAAAGTTGGCATATCCAAAAGCCGCTTCTCTTTTATAGATCCGATAATAAGTAAAATAGCCAGAATTAAAAATATGATATTGGCTAACCACATAGACAGAAAAGGAGGCATAAGTCCCTTATCAGCAAATTGTTCACCGGCATTTAAAGTAATATAATAAACCAGGAAAATTAAAGAAGAAACGGAAAAAGACATTCCGATTCCACTTGTTCTTGTCATCAAACCCAAGGGAATTCCAATCAGGATAAAGATAATGATGGCAAACGACAGGGAGAACTTTTTATGGTATTCCACTAATAAAGAATTTATCAGTTCTTTTAGTTCATCAGTTCGGTCGCTTGCCATTTTTTGCATTGCTTGTAAACGACGCAGTTCCATATTGCGGGCAAAATTTTGAGGACTTTTTTGCAGCAAATCAAGGCGTTTATTCAGTTCTTCAATTTCCTGTTTTTTAGTTTGGAGTTCCTTTTTGTGTTCTGCAATAGCTGTAATCAATTGATTATAAGTCATTTCCCTGTCACTTCTGTATCCGGTTTCAAACATTTCTACATTGCTACCCAAGTTTCGGACATTAATTATATAACGACCAAAGGTAGTTTTCTGATATTTACCAACTTCCTTTTCGTGGCGTTCATGCATTTCTCCATCATTCAAAATTATTTGCAGCGAACTACCATTATCTTTTTGAATCACATTTCCACTTTTGGCAAATATAGTTCGCGGGAAATGTGACTGGCTGCGATCATATATTAAAACATCCGTTAACAAGCTATCAGTTGTTTCTCTGGCATATATCGTATAATCCATAAAATTGGTAAAGTCCTTTTCTTTGATAATTGTCATCGGTTTATAGTAAGCAATTTTCAGCATCAGGTTTTTTAATTTATGATTTGTATCGGGCAAAAACCAATGGTTGAAATACACCATCAATCCGGTTAACAGCACGGCAGCGATTACCAGAGGTCCGATTAAAGAATAGACATTTATCCCGCTGGATTTAATAGCTACAATTTCTCTATCTACACTCATTCTGCCAAAAGCAAGAATTGTAGCTACCAGCACAGCCATTGGAATGGAAAGTGCCAACATATAAGGCAGGGAAAGACCAAAGACCTCAAAAACCGTTTGCCAGGGCAGCTTTTTTTCAATTATCAGGTTCAATAAATCAATAATTCTATCACTCAACAGAACAAAGGTAACTACCATCAGAGCAATAAAAAAAGGGGCAATGTGCTCTTTCAGAATATAGCGCTTTAAGATTTTCATTGCAGCATATCCAAAAGTTCCGCTTCACTTATAATTTTAACCGTTCCCAGTTGGTGTGCTTTATCCAGTTTGGAGCCAGGATTTTCACCTACTATCAGGTAATTTAGCTGTTTACTAACTCCACTAAGGATTTTCCCCCCGTGTTCCATAATCAATGTTTCCATATCTTTTCTCCCGTAAGAAGGTAAAGTTCCCGTTATTAAAAAGGTCTTTCCGGCTAAAATATCTGAACTCTGTGTGCTTTTATAAGCAAATTGCAAACCAACTTCTTTCAAAGCATCAATCATTTGCAAATTACTTTTTTGGGAGAAGAAACCGATAATAGATAGGGCAATTATGGAACCAATATCAGGAACACTTAACAGTTCTTCTTCATCTGCCGCAATAAGGGCATCAATATTTTGAAAGTGTTGAGCCAGAGTGCGAGCCGTAATTAAGCCAATATGTCTGATTCCAAGAGCAAAAAGGACTCTGTCAAAGTTCTTGGATTTAGATGCTTCAATCGCTTTTTGCAGGTTTTCAGCTGATTTTTTCCCCATTCTTTCCATCGCGGCAATTTTATTATAATCAAGATGATAGATATCAGGTATCCATTTAATTTGACCGGTTTCTATTAAACGCGCTATTAGAGAACTGCCTAATCCATAAATATCCATTGCTTCACGCGCGGCGAAATGTTCCAGTTTACGTTGTATCTGAGCAGGACAATTAGCATTAGGACAGTAGTTTATACTGCCATCTTCATCGCGTTGTAAAGGTGATTTACAAACAGGACAGGCAGCAGGAAATTCCACTGGTTTGGAATTTATAGGACGCTTACTGACATTAACAGAAAGAATTTTAGGGATAATTTCTCCGCTTTTTACCACTAAAACCGTATCGCCATAATGCAAATCCAGCCGTTTTATTTCATCTGCATTATGTAAAGTAGCATGAGAAACAGTGCTTCCGGAAATAAAAACCGGTTTCAGATTTGCCACAGGAGTAACTGCACCAGTTCTACCAACCTGAAAACTAACCGATTCCAAAACGGTTTCTTTTTCTTCCGGCTTGAATTTATAAGCAATTGCCCATTTGGGACTTTTAGCTGTCCACCCCAATTTTTTCTGGTCTTCCAAACTATTTACTTTAATCACAATGCCGTCAATATCATAAGGAATAGAATAGCGTTCCTGTTCTATCTGCAGACAAAAATCCTCTACTTCTCTATAATTTTTGCATAAAGTTCTTTTACTAGTAGGAAAACCCAGTTCATCCAAAAAGTCCAATAACCGGGTCTGTTTATCTATAATTTCGTTTTTATACAGCAAGGGAGATTCGTAATAGCCCAAAGCATAAAACAATGCCTTCAGATGACGGGATTTCACTTCTTCGCTATTTTTCAGCTTAATTGAACCAGCAGCAGCATTACGCGGATTAGCAAAGGTCTTCAGCTCATTTTCTCTCCGGAATTCATTCAGCGCTAAAAAATCCTGCACGGGAATGTATATTTCCCCTCTAATTTCAATAGCTCCCTGATAATCAATGGTAAAAGGAACATCGGGTAGTAAACGAAAATTTTCTGTTACATCTTCTCCTTCTAAACCATCGCCCCGGGTTGTGGCATAAACAAAATTTCCGTTTTCGTAATAAAGATTGATGCTGAATCCGTCAATTTTCAATTCCGCACAGTATTCGCTATTATAACCCAAATCGTTATTTGTCCTATTGATAAAAGCCAAAACCTCTTCCAGAGAATAAGCATTTTCCAAACTTGCCATTCGGACTTTATGGGGAATAGTTTTAGCGCCAGGAGTTAGGTCGCTGCCAACTTTTTGCGTAGGGGATTCTTCCATTCCAATTTCTGCATATTGTGCTTCCAATTCCTGTAATTCCTTCACCAGCATATCATATTCATAATCGCTGATTTCAGGTTTGGCAAGAGTATAATAGAGACGATTATGATGTTCTATTTCAGCTCTTAAGCGGTCAATTTTGGCTTTTATCTCACTTTTATTCATAATTTATAAAACTCCGGTCTTCTATCTTTAAAGGCATCATTGCGTTCAGTTACGGTTTTGTCGTTTGCTTCTTCAGAATTTATTTCAACGGTAATAGTTCCTTCTTCGTTAACTGATAGAGAGGAAAGAACTTCACCCTTAGTATTTAATATTTGGCTTTGTCCTGTGAAGCTAACTTTTTCTCCCGCATTTAATTCCGTGCCTATACGATTAGCAGTAACAGCAAATACCCGATTTTCCAAACAGCGGATTTTCATTGCCTGTTGACACCAGGGCAGAACTAAATTAGCCGGATGGCAAATTATTTGAGCTCCTGCAAGAGCAAGAGTTCTGGCTGCCTCAGGAAACTGCCAGTCAAAGCAAATCATCATTCCGATTTTTATGTTATCTAAAATACTAAAGACCTGGAAACCCGTATCTCCAGGACTGAAAAAGAGTTTTTCCCGGTTAAAAAGATGGGTTTTACGATAGTTATAAAATTTGCCGTCAGGCATAATTAACATACAGGAATTAAATAGCTTATTGCCATCAAGTTCAGGATATCCATAAACTATATTACAGTTATTACGATTGGCTATTTCACTTAGGGTAAAATATGTCTCCCCTTTTCCTGCCTCTTCAGCAACGGAGAAGACCTCTTCTGGAGTAGCAAAAACATAGCCGCTATTACATAATTCGGGTAACACAATCAGGTCGGTTTTCAGTTTATCAAGCAACTGCTTTATTTTCCGTAGATTATAGTTCTTATCCAGAAAACGGGGGGCAAATTGCAAAGCCGAGATTTTCATTGCGTCTGTTTCTCCTTAGCTTTTAACAGGGGCTTAATTGTTCGGTCTAAAACACCTTTCAGTAAGGAAATTGTCATTCCATAATTAGTTACGGGAACACCGCGTCTATAGCATTCCATAATTTTTCTGTTCATTTCCATCGGAGTAATCATACATCCGCCACAATGGATACAAACAGCGTATTCTTCCAGATTTTCAGGAAAATCGTGTCCCGCATAGACCTCAAAAGACAGGTTTTTTTGACTGAATTTTTGCATCCAGTTCGGGATTTTAACTCTGCCGATATCGTCTTTCTGAATATGATGTGAGCAGGCCTCAGCAATCAAAATTTTATCTCCGTCCTGCAGTGTTTTCAGGCGGTTTATGCCTTCCAGCAGGATGTCCAATTCTCCTTTATAGCGGGCAAAAAGGATGGAAAAAGTGGTTAAGGGAATTTCTTCAGGCACAATTTTTGCCACCGTTTCTATTGCCTGGGAATCGGTTATTACCAGAGAAGGGGGTTCTTTTGCCTTATCCAATGCAGATTTCAGCTCTGTTTCCTGCACAACTGTAACGAGACAATTCCGGTCAAGCAAATCACGCAAGGTCTGAACCTGAGGTAATATCAGCCGTCCTTTAGGAGCGGAAGTATCAATTGGGGTTACCAAAATTACGCTATCTCCGGGTTTTACCAGGTCTCCGGCAATAATTCTGTTTTCTTTTAAATACTTGGGAGAAAGCTGAATAAGCTTTTCCTTACCTTCATTTATGCCCTCTTTGGTTACTGAAGAAACGCTAAGATATGGCAGGGAATTATTTTGGCAGAAGGCAATGTTTTCCGGATTTGCCGTTATTATATCTTTTTTGTTAAATACAACAAGGAGTGGCAGTTCCATTTCCCTAATCTTTGTAATCATTTTCAGTTCAGCGTTATTGAATGCCTTGCCATCCGAAACAAAAATAGCAAGGTCAGCACGGTAGAGTATTTTTTCGGTTGCCTGAATCCTTTTTTTGCCTAATTCACCGCTATCATCCACACCGGCAGTGTCAAAAAAAGTTACAGGACCCAATGGTAAAAGCTCATAACGCTTATCAACAGGGTCTGTTGTTGTGCCTGGAACATCGGAAACAATAGCAATTTCCTGACCCACCAGGGCATTTATCAAACTGCTTTTACCGGCATTGCGTTTGCCGATTATGGCAATATTCAAGCGTTCACCACGAGGGGTGCTACTCATTTATTACTCCATTCAATAATATTTTAAATCCTTAAATCAATTAATAAAGTATTAGTCAAGAGCTTTCTTTATCGGATAGAAGTAGAAACAAAATTGCTAAAGCTAAAAAGTGTAAAGGATTAATTCCCAATGCTCTTTACAATATCTGTGCTTATTAGCACTTCTTATAACCCAGTAACAATCAAGTAACAATCCCTTAACGAGACAACGGAAGTGTTACGGAAGTGTTACGGGATCGTTACTGAATTGACTATGTTACAAGTATTTAAAGCTCTTCTACTATATCAAGCAGATGTCTTAATTAACTATATCCGCTGCATATATTTATGTGTAGCCGGAAGTTTGATGTCCTCGTCAACCACTTTTTTCCCCCGGAAGGTTGACGTCCTCGTCAACCACTTTTTTCCCGGAAGGTTGATGTCCTCGTCAACCACTTTTCATCCTTTATTTGGTAACTGTAAAATTCACAATAACGATAAAAATGGGTTGTAAGTGGAACGACGAGGACGTCGTTCTTCCGCTTTTTCCCGGAAGGTTGATGTCCTCGTCAACCACTTTTCATCCTTTATTTGGCAACTGTAAAATTCACAATAACGATAAAAATGGGTTGTAAGTGGAACGACGAGGATATCGTTCTTCCGATTTTTATTTGACAATTAGTCAGATACAAAAAGATTTGACTAATAATGAGGTGAAATTTGAAGACAGCTATTATTATAAAAGGTGCGCAGGAACATAATCTGAAAAATATTGATTTAACCATTCCTCGTAATAATCTTGTGGTTTTTACCGGTGTATCCGGTTCAGGAAAATCGTCCTTAGCATTTGATACTCTTTATGCTGAAGGTCAAAGAAGATATGTTGAATCCCTGTCTGCTTATGCCAGACAATTTTTAGGGCAAATGGAAAAACCCAAAGTTGATTTCATAGAAGGTCTTTCTCCTGCGATATCTATTGAGCAAAAATCAGCCAGTAAAAATCCCCGTTCTACCGTAGGAACGGCAACTGAGATTTATGATTATTTGAGGGTTCTTTTTGCTAGAATCGGAAAACAGTATTGTTACAATTGTGGTAGACCGGTTGGTTCTCAGACAGTTGATCAAATGATTGCCCATTTAAGGCAAAATAAAACGGGAACCAAACTCCAAATATTGGCTCCTATTGTTCAAAACCGCAAAGGGGAACATAAGGATGAACTGGAAATGCTTCGTCAGGAAGGTTTTGTGAGAGTTATGATAAATGGGCAGTTAAGAAGTTTGGAAGAAGAAATTGTTTTGGATAAAAAAAGCAAACATAATATAGATGTAGTGGTTGATCGGATAGTAATTAAGGAAGGAATTGAAAGTCGTCTTTCCGATTCTCTGGAATTGGCTTTAAAACTGGCAGACGGTATTGTGAAAATTGACTATCCGGAAGAAAAGCAGGAAACAATCCTCTCAGCGCAAAATGCCTGTCCACATTGTCATATAGGTTTTGAAGAACTTTCCCCTCAAAGTTTTTCTTTCAACAGTCCTATTGGCGCTTGTTCTCTTTGTGGTGGTTTAGGTTACAAACTGGAATTTGATCCGGACAAAATAATCACAAATCCCGAAGAAAGTATTTTGGAAGGAGCAATTGCCCCCTGGGGAAGATTAGAAACCAAACAACATAGCTGGACTTTAAACACTGTTAGCAGTTTAGCCAGGGCTTATGATTTTTCTCTTTCTACTCCCTGGTATGAATTGCCGGAAATAGTGAAACAGCTTATTCTTTACGGTTCCAGAGGGAAAAAATTCAAAAATGCCTGGCAAAATGAAAATGGCAGGGGTGAATTTATGATGCGTTTTGAGGGAATTATTCCTCAACTGAAAAGAAGAATGCACGAAACAACCTCAGAAGAAATGCGGCGTTATTATCTTCAATATATTAGTGATAAGCCCTGTCCTGCCTGTAATGGAAATAAGCTAAAACCATCATCTCTGGCTGTTAAAATAGCAGGAAAAAATATCAGTGAGATCACAGCGATGAGTATTCGTGAGGTATACAATTTTTTTGATAAATTGCAATTAAAAGGAAATGATAAACTTATTGCGGAGGAAATTTTAAAGGAAATAAAGAATCGTTTGGGTTTTCTGATGAATGTCGGTTTACATTATTTAACCTTGGATAGAAGGTCTCCAACTCTTTCCGGAGGTGAAGCACAACGCATTCGTTTGGCAAGTCAAATTGGTAGTCAATTAGTTGGTGTAATGTATATTTTAGACGAGCCAACTATTGGACTTCACCAGCGTGATGTTTCCAAACTTGTAGCTATGCTTTTACAGCTTAGGGACTTAGGTAACACAGTAATTGTTGTAGAACATGATGAATATACTATCCGAACTGCTGATCAAATAGTTGATTTTGGACCCCGAGCGGGAATTTATGGTGGGGAAATAGTTGCCACAGGAACTTTGGAAACCCTTCAGCAAAACCCCAAATCCTTAACTGGAGCATATCTTTCCGGACGCTTAAAAATCCCCGTTCCGGAAAAAAGAATTAAACCTGATGGTAGAATGCTGAGCATCATAAATGCGCGGCATAATAATTTGAAAAATTTGAAAGTAGATATACCTTTGGGGCTGTTTGTGTGTGTTACGGGTGTTTCTGGAAGCGGAAAAAGCAGTTTAATAAATCAAACACTTTCTCCTTATCTACATAATCATTTTTATCACACTGCTCAGAAGGTTGGTAAAATGGATGAAATAATTGGACTTGAACACATAGATAAAATTATTACTATAGATCAACAACCTATAGGTAGAACCCCACGTTCCAATCCTTCTACCTATGTTAAATTGTTTGATCCCATTCGTGAACTTTTTGCTCAATTACCGGCTTCCAAAATGCGTGGTTACTCTCCCGGCAGATTTTCTTTCAATGTAAAAGGTGGACGCTGTGAAGCATGCGAAGGTGCCGGAGTAAAACAAATAGAAATGCACTTTATGGCTGATATTTTTGTAACTTGTGAGGTCTGTAAAGGCAAGCGTTATAATCAGGAAACACTCTCTATCCGTTATAAGGGTAAAAATATTGCTGATGTACTTAATATGGATGTGCAGGAAGCAATTGAGTTTTTTGATGCTATTCCTGCTATCCGTAATAAACTGAAAACCCTGCAGGAAGTTGGACTTGATTATTTGAAACTGGGTCAGCCCTCCCCCACTCTTTCAGGAGGAGAAGCACAAAGAATAAAACTTTCCCGGGAATTAAGCAAGGTTTCTACAGGCAATACTCTTTATGTTTTGGATGAACCAACAACCGGACTACATTTTGACGATATTAACAAATTGCTGAAGGTCTTGAAAAAACTCGTAGCAATGGGCAATACGGTTATCGTAATTGAACATAATATGGATGTAATAAAATCTGCTGATTGGATAATTGATTTGGGTCCTGAAGGAGGCGATGAAGGTGGAAATATAATCTGTTCCGGCACTCCTGAAAAAATTATGGCTTGCCCAGAATCGGCAACCGGCTTACATCTAAAACATCACTTAGACAAAGAAAATGAACAAGCTCAAAATCTTATTATGGATATGAATTCAGAAAGCAAACTGCATAAAAATACCCTGAAAAAGAAAACAGCAAAGAGTAAAGCGTTATGAGTTATCAACATTTCAGCTATTCACCCTTAACTGCCGGAAAACATACAGTTGGCTTAGCCGGTGATTTTACCTCCTGGGAAATTATTCCTTTGGAGGAAATTGGCGGAATATACACTCTTACTATAGACCTGCCTCCTGGAGTATATCAATATAAATTTATTGTGGACGGCAATTGGATTCCCGATGAAAACAACCCCCATCAGGTTCCTGATAATTTTGGAGGAGTAAATTCTCTGCTGATCGTGGAAGAAGAAAAAGAAGAACTATCCTGGGAAGATACTATTACACAATTGCCAAATAAAGCACCGGAAAAATTCTATCAGTTCTTTCGTTCAGATAATAATAACTATGAACTGCGTTTTTCCTGGTATCCTAAATTAGCTGATGCAATATATCTCTTAACCGAATCCAGGAATATAAAATTAAAACGCATCGGACAAAATCCGCTTTATGAGGTCTTTTTTTGTTTATTTAAACATACAGGGATTTTTTCCTTCCGCATAAAAATTCAATATCAAAATAAAGCTCTATATTTTGGAGCAGAGGGCTTTTCTGAAGATGAAGAAGAAATTGCTCCTAGGGAGATTAACCTAAAAGATATTCCCCTGTTTTCAATCCCGGATTGGGTAAGCCGCAGTATTATCTATCAAATTTTTCCTGACCGTTTTTATAACGGCAATAAAGATAATGATCCCGATTTCAGTGAATGGTATTATGCTGATTGTAAAGAACCACCCTCTCCGGGAGAAATCCTTTCTCCGGAAAAGGAATATTATCATTTAATAACTGACTGGAACGATATTAGTGGATTAAAACAAAGTCCTTGGCAAAAAGAAGGGATACCGGATTTTTTTTCTTTTTACGGTGGAGACATTGCCGGGGTGCAACAAAAGCTTGATTATCTGCTTGATTTGGGAATTAATGTAATTTATTTCAATCCGCTCTGGCAGGCAAAATCCAATCATAAATATGATAGTTCTGATTACCATAGTATAGATTCTCATTTTGCTACTACGGAAGAGATGATTGATTTTGTAAAGATTGCACATTCCAAAGGTATAAAAATCATTCTGGATGTGGCTTTTAATCATACAGGAGAGACCTTTTGGGCTTTTCGGGATTGTGTGGAAAAAGGACCCCAATCACCTTACTGGAATTGGTATGACTGGAAAAAATGGCCCCTACCAAAACCCCTTCCTCCGGATTTTAATCCGAAAGAGTATTATCAATGCTGGTGGGGAATAAAAGATATGCCCGATTTAAATTATGACCTTGCTCTTCCCCATCCAGACGAAAATGCTGTGCGGAATATAAAAAAAGCTCGTCCTAATGCAGCTTTGGTTGATTATTTAATTTCTACCGTTCACTGGTGGCTGATTGATATTGGAATTGATGGTTTCCGACTGGATGTTCCGGATGAAGTTCCCTTTTGGTTTTGGGAACTTTTTCGGAAAGAAGTGAAAAAGGCAAAACCGGATGCCTGGATTGTTGGAGAAATATGGCATGAAGCAAGACAATGGGTTTCTCATTTATATTTTGATTCTGTAATGAATTATGCCTTTTTCAAAACTCCCGTTATTGAATACTTTGTGTTAAACATCATCACTAAGGAAGATTTTTGTCGTAAAATAGAAGCCGGACTTGCTCTTTATCCTTTTCATTCATTGAAGGCAATGATGAATTTGCTTGGTAGTCATGATACACCTCGCATTTTTGAAATCTGTCAGGGAAATGTTCAACGCCTTTGCTTGGCTGTCATATTCCAAATGTGTTTTATTGGTGCTCCCCATATTTATTACGGAGATGAAATTGCTATGGAAGGTGGAAAAGACCCGGATAACCGAAGACCTTTTAACTGGAATTGGGAAAAAAATCCAGTTGCCTGTGAAGTAAGAGCTTTTTATAAACAGATAATCTCTTTAAGGAAAGCTCATCCTGCATTTTGGGAAGGCAATTTTGCTTTTTTACCTGCTGCGGAAAATATCATTGCTTTTCTGCGTGAAGGAGAAAATGAAAAAATACTGGTATTCCTGAATTTGGGGCTTGATCCAGCTACTATAGATATTGCTGAGGAGGGAGAAATTCTATTTGGAACTTTAGATAAAACGAAACAATTACAACCTCTTTCCGCCGTAATTCTTACTCTACAGGTTTTGTAGGAAGGTTTATATTCCCTTATCAGCTACACAGATTTAACCAATATATCAGATTAATATAAATTTTACATTTACTGATGCTTCCTTTATTTTGGTAATCTCAATAGATATAAATCAGCGTAAGCTGCATGAAAAAATGTTTTACCCTCAGGAGTCATTATCAGATAGAAATATTTTTATGCCTTTTAACCGGGAAAACATTATAACAGCTAACAGTTATAAAGGCGTAAATAACTCGGGACTAAAAAAGGGCAGAAAACAAGAAATGTCTTCTGCCCCATTTGTAAAGGAATTGTACTATTTGGCTTTTTTAACAGCCTCTTTGAGTTTTTTACCAGCTTTGAAAACCGGAACTTTGCGTGCCGGAATCTTCAAAGGTTTTTTGGTTTTGGGATTTATACCGTTGCGCGCTTTACGATGTGCAACATTGAAAGAACCAAAACCGACTAAAGTTACCTTTTCACCCTTTTTCAGGGATTCCGTTATGCCCTCAAGAACAGCTGCGAGGGCTGCACTGGCTACTTTTTGAGAAGTGCCAGCGTTTGCTGCGATCTTTTTTACTAATTCGTCTCTACTCATTTTACCTCCTTATTTGATTTAGTGTAAAGAGTAAGACATCTTTCAATTGTAATTAAATGCATTCCAAAAATTCTGTCAATAAAAAAATGCTTATTTTTCGTTTTTTTAACGGAATTTCAAGTTTTAACTGTGTTCTTAATATGTATAATGCATTATCAAATAAGAAGATAGCATACTAATACAGCAGCCAAAAATATTTTATCCTTTCTCCTTAATTTCGGGCATTTTACTTTTTTAAGTTGACAAAAATCAGACCAGCGACGGTATAGTAAATAAAAATAATTTGGAGGTTTTCCCAATGAAACAGAAAATAATAACCTTCGTAGTCCTTGCTCTTTTAGTGTTGCTTAGTGCTTGTGGTAGCAATAAGAAAGTTAAAGCACCCGTAGAGCCGGTCCGAAATCCCTTAATTTTAGCGCATTCAGCAGCTGCAAAAGGAACTGAGGCATATAACGCTGAAAGTTATACTGAAGCCATATCCGCTTTTACAGAAGCAATATCCTTGTTTAATGAAGCTGCACCAACAGCCAGTCCAGCTGATTCAATTGCTGAGAGCATTGAAAAGATGAATTTAAACATTGCCAAGTCCTATATAGAACTTGCTAATGAAAGTATGGACTTAAACAGTTATGATGAAGCATTGGATTACTATAACAAAGCCCTGAATGTTTATCAGTCACTTACTCCCAAACTGATAACACAGGAGGAACTGCAACAGAACATAATCGGTCTCTATAACAATATGGCTATTACAGCTAAGCAGGCAGGTAAATTTGAAGAAGCATTAACCTATTACGATCAGATATTGAAACTTACTCCTAACGATGCTGATATTCTTTATGCCAAGTTCTATGTTTTACGAGATAATATTAAGGATGATAATCGTGCTTATGCAGTTTTAATTGATTATGCGGAACTTACTCAGGATGCCAAAGCATTTATCAATGTAGCAGATAGCTATATGGAAAAAGGTAATCTGAGTGAAGCCGGAAAATATTATCAGAAAGCATTAGCCATTGAACCCGGAATAGATGTTTATCGTCGTTTGGCAAATTATTATAATAAACTGAATGATTATAATAATGCTAATCTTTATTTGCAAAAAGTAGCAGAATCTAATCCTGAACCTTCAGAACTGGCACAAATATATGCTATGATGGCTAAAAATTATGAGGAATTGAAGGACAGGAAAAATATGGTGGAATATTACGAAAAGTCCCTGAGCATAGAACGCAATCCTACATTGGCATTACTTTTAGCAAGTTATTACAATTCTCAAAAGAATTATGCAAAAGTTATCAGCAATGCCAGTATCACTCTCAGTATAGACCCCAAAAATGCTGATGCTTTAATGCTGCGTGGAGTTGCCTATTATCAAACAAAAAATTATTCTGCTGCCAAAGCTGATTTGGAAAAAGTGCAAAACGATCCTAAATATGGAACTCAAGCCAAAAATTTACTGAAAAATATCCCCAAATAACTAACTCTTAAATGCCGGACGGGACTGGAGTTTTCAGCTCGTCCTGCATTCTGAAAAAACGATGAAACTACATAGTGACGGCTCAATAAAAGCTATTTATGCTGCAACACAAGGAACAAAACAATATCGTCCTTTGATGAGTTCTAAAATTCCTGCTGGTTTTCCTTCTCCGGCTCAGGATTATATTGAAGGCAAGCTGGATTTAAATGAACATCTAATAGTTCATCCTGCTTCAACTTTCTTTGTTAGGGTTGATGGTTATTCAATGCAGGGTGCAGGAATTATGCCTGATGATATTTTGATTGTAGATAGAGCTTTAGAAGCGACTAATAACCACATTGTAATTGCTATTGTGGACTGTGAATTAACGGTAAAACGACTGAAAATAAAAGGGAAAAAATACTATTTAGTACCGGAGAATGATGAATTTGAACCAATTCTCATTCAAGAAGGAATGGACTTCATTATTTGGGGTGTTGTAACCTACGTTATCCATAAAGTTTAATCAGGTGGCAATAAACAAGCCCTGCTGCCTTAGTTTACTCTTTTTTCTGGGAATTTCTACATTGTTTGCTCAATCATTGGTTAGAGAGCAGAATCTTGTTTTAGAACCCAATCACTATAAATATTCCCTGGCAAATTCACCTATAATTCAAAATAGTGTTTCTGTTTGGGCTGATTCGTTGCTCTTAACGGAAGGAATAGATTATCGGGTAAATCATCAGAAGGCAGAATTGATTTTGCTTGCCCAACCTGAAGTTCCTGTTCTAAAAGTAGAATATATTCTTGTTCCGGACTTTTTATCTGTTCCTTTACAAAGCTGGAAACCTCAGGAATATAGTGATACTTTGCTAACCTCTATTAAAAAGCGTAAGAATCCTATCCTTGTAGAAGATGCTCGTTTGGAAATTCAAGGCACAAAAACATTTGCTATCACTTTTTCCGATGAATCCACTTTTGATTTAAAACAATCCCTGTTTGTAAACATCGCCGGTGAACTTGCCAACAATGTTTATATTAATGCTCAGCTTTCCGATAGCCAGTCCAAATTATCTCCGGAAGGGGATTCCAAGGAATTAAGTTCTTTGGATAATGTTTTCATCCGTGTTTACGGTCCTAAATATGAACTGGCAATGGGTGATCTGGAACTTAAATACACAGGAACTCGTTATCTGGAGTATTATAGTAAATTTGAAGGTCTGAATGCCTGGTTAAGGGGTAAACATTATGTCCAGACAGCTTTTTCTGCAGGCGGAGGTAAAAATGCCTCTGTAAAAATAACTATAATAGAAGGAAAACAGGGTCCTTATTATTTAAAAGCCAATGATACACAATCCAATTTTATTATAGTTGCCGGTAGTGAAGAGATTTTTGTAGATGGCAGTAAATGGGAACGGGGAATTGATTATAGTATTGATTACAGTGAAGGCAGCGTAATGTTCAAACACTTGATTAGTGCTTCCAACAATGTTTTAGCAAGGTTTCAATATTCCGATGAATATTATCCTCAAAGCAGTTATCTCAATTCTACTCAGCTTCAGCTTGCAAAACATTTAACGCTATCCCATCATTTTATTTGGCAACAGGATGATAAGAAAAATCCCCTGCTCTATGAATTCAGCTCGGCTGATTTGGATTCGTTAAAAATTGCCGGGGATAATATTGTTTGGGGTGAAGGTATCTCCATAGTAGAAGCAGGAACCGGTGATTATAAACGAATACAGTCATCACAAAATGAATATTATTATGAATATGCACCAGGTGATTCTCTTGCCTGTTACAATATTGTTTTTAGCTATGTTGGTAGTGGGAACGGTGATTATGAAGAATATTCTCCCGGTAAATATCGTTATTTAGGTTCTAAAATGGGTTCCTGGCTTCCGCAAAAAATATTGGTGCCTCCTGAAAAAAAGGGAAATCTGGATTTATTGCTTGCCTATTCTAATGATAATTTGAATGCTGGAGTGGAAGTTTTAGGCAGTGTTAATGACCGGAATACTTTTTCGGTAAAGAATGATGAGGATAATGATGCCGGCTTGGTTTATACCTATTTGGAAGTTCCTTTTTCCCGTTATTCTTTTAGGTTGGATCACGAGCAACGCAGTGAAAAAACATATCTCTTCGGTAAATATCGCAGTCCTGATGCAGAATACGATTTTGCCTCTATAGAAACAGCTGATTCATTGGCACAACAGGAAAGCAATATCCAAATAAGTCGTAAACAAACCAATTGGAATATATCACTTCTTTTACGATACCGGAGAATTTATGATTTATATACTTTGCAGGCATTGCGTTTCATTTCTTCCTCCTCAGGAAAAGGTTTTCTGCCAGCTCTAAATTTACATAGCACTTTTTCCACGCAGGAATATGATATTGATGATTATAGAGATGGAACCTGGCAATATCATCAGGGGGATATTTCCTGGGTTTGGAAAATATTGCATTTGCGTTTTGAAACACTCTACAACCTTTTAGATACAAAATCTTATGGTAACAGCTATCTGAAAGCAAGCCCCGGAATCACTATCGGAAATCCATCTTCTTTTCTTACCCAACTTTCCTATACAACAGATAAAACCAAGCTCCAGGAAAATAATGCCTGGAATGAAATTTCCAGTTCCGATACCTACGCCTTAAAACAAATGATCAACCTTAATGAACAGCGTATTGACCTTGATGTAACGCATCGCAAAGTTCAACAACCCCTTTCTACTTCCATTCCCAAATCCAGTTACGACCTGATCAATTTCCGTTCCAGTAACAGCATTCTGAAAAATTCTATCGGTCTTTACAGTAACTATCAACTCAATCAAACAGAATTCTATCCTAAAATTCGTGAATTGCAATATATAGGTTCCGGTTTGGGTTATTATGACAGCACCGGAGTCAGTGTAATAGATGGTGATTACGATTGGGTTTATATAACCAGTAGCACGGGAAGTTTATCATCAGAAATAAATTGTCTGTTAAATCTTTACTGGAAACCGGGAAATATATCTACCAACCCTTTTATGAAGCGTTTGCAAAGTGATACTTCAATAAATTTGGTTGAACAAAGCTCTCATCTTGATAACTGGAAAAGTTATTTCTTTTTGCCTGGAACGGTTTACAATGAAGAAACCACAATTTACGGCAGACAGAGCATTGAAGAAGTTCTCTGGTTGGATTTGATTAGTAACAAACTTACTGCCAACCTGCAAGTTTCAATGGACCGAACTCTGGATAAAAGATATCAAACCCCGGATAGAACTTTCAGTTTCTCACAAGTAGCCCAATTTGATATCAAAGGGTTTAATGCCTATAATGCCCGTTTGCAATTCAGCAATGAGACCAACCGCGATACGCGCTATTTAAGCGAAACAGATATTCTAGGTGCCAGTGCAATAATTCAGCGTAATTTAAATCCGCAAAGCAATATTCAGGCAGAATTGAACTGTAATTCAGAATCAGGAGGAAAACAAGATGGCAGTGAAAATTATCGTCTTAGTTCTTTTGCCTTTTCTCCTTCCCTAAAAAGTGTTTTTATGCAAAAATATCGCTTTTCTGCAGGTCTGGGAATAACTTATAATCGCCTTTCAGGAAGTAAGTATTTTTCCTTTCTGCCCCAAAAAAGAGCTGGCTGGATTCCCTCTGCAAATTTAAGCGGGGTTTATAGAATCAATACTTTTTGCATTATTACTATGGACTATCGTTTTTCAGATTATCCAAAACAAACGAGCTCTCATGAATTGAAACTGGAATTCAAAGCGGAAATATAAGTTATGCAGAATATTATTTTAACTCCTCTGGATTACATAATCGTCTTGCCTTTTATCTTTATTGCCGGTTTTATTGATTCTATAGCTGGAGGTGGAGGTTTAATTTCTTTGCCTGCTTATTGGAGTGCTGGAATACCACCTCATTTGGCTTTAGGTACTAATAAATTTTCCTCCTGCTGCGGAACGCTTTTTTCCACTGCCAATTATTTCAAAGCCAAAATGATAGATATTCCCGTTGCTTTAGTAAGTTCAGGAATGGCTATAATTGGTTCTTGGCTCGGTGCTTCAACCGCATTACAGATTTCGTCTCATATACTAAATTATTTACTGATTATCTTAATTCCAATTGTAACGGTTTTTTCTTTACTGAACAGGAATCTGGGAATGCATAGTAAAGCAGAGTATCTAACAAAAAGATGGCGTATGCTGCTTGGGGGATTTGCAGGATTGGGAATTGGTTTTTATGATGGCTTTTTCGGACCCGGGACAGGAACCTTTCTGATTATAATCTATGCTTCCATATTGCACTATGACTTTGTAACAGCTAATGGCAATGCTAAAGTTGTAAATTTGGCTTCCAATCTGTCTGCATTGATTACTTTTGCTTTTGCTTCCCATATATATTATCCGCTTGCTGTTCCTGGTGCCTTATGTGGAATAGCAGGAAACATTCTGGGTTCAAAAATGGTTATTTTAAGAGGCAATAAACTAATCAGAAATGTCTTTATTCTTTCTTTGCTGCTACTTTTTGCCAGAGTAATTTATAATCTTATGTAACAGGAAAAACAATTATGAGTTATAAGCTCCAAGAAGATTATCGTAACGATCAAAAGTGTGAGAGCGTAATGACTCCTGACTTAATTTGGTTAACGAGGACTTTAAACTTAGGGAAACAATTATCTTGACTTTTTGGCATATTAATTTTTCTTGTTCAAAAAGGATAAATTTAGAGGAGAAACTGAATGAAAAAGCTAATAATCATCTTAAGCATAATACTTATAATGCTTACTGCCTGTTCTACCGCCCGTCAAAAACTTAGCCCTCAGGGAAATGTAAATCTGAAAACTGCCGATGTATATTATTCCCAACAGGATGTGGAACAAGCAGAAATTTACTATTTGAAAGTTCTTGAAGATAATCCCGATTATGTTATTGCCTTGAGACGCTTGGGTGATATCAGTTTGTTTAAAGCTGAAAATTTTACAGCTAAGGAAGTTGAGTATTACGAAGATGCCTATGAATATTATACTAAAGCAATAAGCATAACTGAACAATTTCCCGATCTTACAGACCAGGATCGTATTGACCTGAGAGATATGAGAAAAAGGAAAGAAAGAGCTTGGACCCGTATTTTCCTGGCTGCAAACAAAGAAAAAGAAGCAGGAAATACGCAGCGCGCAATGGAAATTTATGAACTTGCCCACAAACTGGAACCTGAACGCCCTGAACCAATGATCCAGCTTAAAAATATCTATCTGGTTGATCTTAAAGATGACATTAAAGCCGAACAAATCCTGCACCAATTATTACAGAAAGATCCTGATAAACTGGAATATCTAATGGAAATGGGTACCTTTTACTACAACAAGGGTAACTATGCTGAAGCCGTAAAATACTTTGAAAAAGCTAAACCCCAAATACCCACAAATATTGATAACCTGATGAATATCTCTGCCTGCTATTATGAACTTAAGGACTATGAAAAAGCAATGTCCACTACCAAAGCTGCTTTGGAAATAGAACCAAACAATGTTGATCTTTTAAATAATGCCCGTTCTATTGCTGCTCAAATTAATGATATTGATCAGGCAATATTTTATCTAAAGAAGTTATTGGAAAACCGTCCTAATGAGGATGATTTCGGGTTGCTTGCTACCTATCTTTATAATAAACAAGATTGGCAGGAACTGATTAAATATGCAGAACAGTGGTATAATTGGGATAAATCTAATAAAATAGCTATTGAATATATTATCTGGGCTGCTCAACAGACCGGAAACAAACAGCTGGAATCCAAATATACTGCAATTAAGAAAACTATGCCTTGATTTTTGGAGAATAGTTTAAAGAAGTATTGAGTAGCCGGAGGACGCCGTTCCTCCGCAAGAAAAAAAAAGCGTAGCTACAGCGAGCTCCGACTACACTATAATTCAGGAATCGTCTCTGCCACTAAAAATTTCATACAATTTATTAACTTATTTGGCAGTGAGGGTTTAGTTCACGCAGATTGAGCAGATTTTTATTTATAACAGGTCTAAAGTGCCGTTATAAGCTATAAGCACATTAAAAATTACTACACAAGTAGAAGTTATCAAAGTGCTAATGACTTTTGAATTAAAGAGAAAATGACTCCTGACTTTATATGAGGCAAAAGGAATTTATCTAATGTCTAAACAAAATAAGGCATATTTGTATGCAGGGGCATCTATTCTTGCCTGGTCAACAATAAGCACAGCATTTAAATTGACTTTACAATATTTAACCCCTGTGGGTCTCTTATTTTTTGCATCTTTAACAGCTTTTCTTTTTCTGGGGTTTGTTAAAGTCATAAGTAATCCTTCCCTCTTTAAGACGAAGGAGTTATTTAAAACAGTAAGCCGGAATCTGAAAACTTCTTTTCTTAAGGGTTTACTTAATCCCTTTATATATTATTTAATGCTTTTTGAAGCATATTCACGGTTGCGAGCTCAAGAAGCACAGGCATTAAATTACACTTGGGCAATTGTTTTATCGCTATTCAGTATCTGGTTGTTGAAAGAAAAATTTAGGATTATAGATTTTATCTCTTTGCTTATCAGTTTTTTCGGGGTTTGGATTATTTCTACAAAAGGGCAGATTATTTCGCTACAATTTGATGATGCTCTGGGTTCATTTTTAGCCGTTTCTACTTCTGTTATTTGGGCATTTTACTGGATTTTAAATATCAAGGATAAAAGAGAAGCACTTACGAAACTCAGTTCCAATTTTTTCCTCGGTTTTTTGTTTATAGCTTTTTTCGCTCTTTTTACCCATACATCTCTTTTTACACCTCGGGCAAGGTACGGTTATGGCATTCTGGGAAGTATATATGTGGGCATTTTTGAAATGGGTTTAACTTTTCTGCTCTGGAATAAAGCGCTAGAACTGACCGATAATACAGCTGTTATTTCCAATCTGATTTTCTTTACTCCTTTTTTGTCCTTGCTTTTTATCAGTTCCATTTTGCAGGAAAGTATCCACTCTGCTACATTTTTCGGGCTTTTGTTGATTGTTTTCAGCAACCTGTTACAAAAGGGATTTCCCGGTATATTAAAGAGGAATCAATAATTGTTCTTCAGTTTCAGTATTTTCCAGTTTACTTATTCCCAAACCAAGAAGACGGATTTTCCGGGAGTTATCCCAATTAGCAATTAGAAGTTGTTCTCCATAAGCAAATAATTCACTAGCTTCGTCTATAAATGAACGGGTATTGCAACTGCGCGTTATTAATTCAAAGTTATCGTATTTGATTTTGAGGGTTAGGTTGCTGCCCCTGATGCCTTTTTCCTTCAACCTTTTGGATAAGCGTTCTGCAAGTTGTTTTAAAATGATTAAAAGTTCATCCAGATTATCATTATCCTCATAAAAAGTTGTCTCACAGCTTAATGTTTTTGGTTCAAATTCAGTTATCACTGCGCGTTTATCAATACCCCGTAGAACATAATAATAAAAATTACCTGCTTTCCCCAAAAGTTTTATCAAGTCCTTCAGTTCATATTTATAAAGGTCAGCTCCATTATTTATTCCTTTTTTTTTCAATTTAGCAGAAGTAACTTTACCGATACCGGAAAACTTTTCTATAGGTAGAGGGAAAAGAACTTCATTGGTTTTTTCCGGAGGTATGTAAGTTAAACCATCGGGTTTATTCAAATCACTGCCAATTTTAGCCAGGAATTTATTGTAAGAAACACCGGCTGAACAAGTTAATCCCGTTTTTTCCAAAATTTCCGCTTTAATTAATTTAGCAATTTTAACAGCATCTTCTTCGCCTAATTTGTTTTCAGTAACATCTAAATATGCCTCATCCAAAGATAGGGGTTCCACCAAATCAGTCCACTTATAAAAAATTTCCCTTATCTGATGCGAAACTTTAATATAGAGATTAAAATGAGGATGTAAAAAAATTGCCTCCGGGCATAGATTCCATGCATGGTAACTGCTCATTCCACTATGAACTCCGAATTTGCGTGCTTCATAAGAACAGGTAGAAACAACACCTCTGCCATTTGGTGGTCCTCCTACAATTACACATTTGCCTTTCAGTCGTGGATTTTCCCTGACCTCTATTGCCGCGAAAAAGGCATCCATATCAATATGAATGATTTTTTTCATATTGCTTTAATCCAGAAATAAGGTTTTCAGATAAAGCAAAAAAGAAAGAAGCATAGCCCGCATTTCAGTTCTCTAATATCTCTGTGTGTAATAGTTGCCGTAATGGAATTCCACAAATCAAAAGAACACTACAAATAGCGGACAATTTCTTCCAGTGATTTTCTATCTTTACTTTTAGCAAATTCGCTAACTGCCCTGGAATATAATCCTTTTTTTTCTGCAGGATATCCCAAAGGAGCCAGAGCTACAATTTTCCAGTTTGCAGGAAGTTTTAGATAGTGCTTCAATTTCTTTTCGGAAAAAGCAGCCAACCAACAACTTTCAATGCCATAGTTGCGGGCAAACAACAGCATTTGATGAAAGGAAATAGCTGTATCTACCAAATAATAATCCTGTCCATTAATTTTTACATTATCCTTCAAATCGGCACAGGCAATAATTAAACAGGGTGCTTTCCGAATGAAAAAATTAGAAAGTCCTATCAATCCACAGTTTAATGCTAATTTCCGGATTTTGGCATTTTCCAAAAAAACCAGATAACGCCAGGGCTGACGATTTTGAGTTGAAGGAGCTAAACGACCTGCTTCCAGAATTTCGTTTATAATGTCTTTAGGAATAGGGTCGGGTAAAAAATCCCGGACACTGTGTCTTCCTAAAATCAATTCCCGGGCATCCATAACTCCAAATCCTCTTTTGTATTTATGTTTTTTATAATACCGGAATCCTCAACTTGAACATTAAGCAAGGGTAAACCGGAGTTCAAAATTATATATTTCAGTCCTTTTGCATTATCATTAGCTTCCAGATTTAACTCTGCAGGTATCAAAACAGGGTGTCCACTTTTATTTTGATAAACAGGACGGATAATAGCATTCGGATATTGTTGATGGATTTTAACAAGCTCTTGAATGGTTTTTGTTTCCACAAAGGGAAAATCAACCGGAAAGATAATAAAACCACTATTTTTCTGTTTATTCTTCAATTCCTTAACAGCTAGGCGTATTGTAGCCAGCATATCTGCCGTATTTTCATATTTTGCTTCAAAAATATCATCTACAGCTGCTAGGGATAAGGTTTCCCGAATCTTTTCTAGAAAGCTTTTACCTTGAATTTTCACTTCCGCTTTAGGCAAACCGAAACGGTTTCCTTTCCCTGAAGCAAGAATAATAGCTGTCACTTTCATAAAAATCGCTCAGCCCTAAGCTCTTTACCCTAAGCTATTAAATTCCTCAATGGCTTTATCCAAGTAGTCCAAATTGGTTTCAAAAGTTTCTCTCCAATATTCAGGTTGCCATTGCTTAAGGATTTCCTGATATGTTTTGCCTTGCTGTTCTACCCAAGTATAGTATTTCAGATTATGGATTCTCTTTTTATCCCAATAGCTTAATTCCAGCAGGTCATCATAACTTTGTGCGTTAAGAATTGATTCTCTATCTAAAGCTGCCTGCAGTTCTGTATATTCGCCTTTTAAAGCTTTTTGTTCCTGTAAACGGGATTGATACAATTCAGCACTGTCCGTAAAAATAGTTATAATAATATCATTTTCATTATATTCAAAATATTTTGCCATTTTGATAGCGGACAGCAGATTGCATATAGATGATATGCCTAAAAGTTCAAGTTTATCCGCTAATTCCGGTTCTATGCCACTTTTCTTTAAGTAGTTTTTCCCTTCGGACTCATTGAATAAACGCAATAACCGCATACAATCTTCATCTCTAATAGCACTTATCAGGTCTGTATTACGAACATTATGAATCCAGGGAATATGTTTATCGCCAATTCCTTCAATGCGATGACCCCCAAAACCATTCATTAACAAAGTAGGACATTCCCTTGCTTCTGAAGCATTAGTTTTCATTAGCGGAAAATGTTTTTTCAGGAAATCCCCGGCTGCAATAGTTCCAGCACTGCCGGTAGCGCTAACAAATCCGCTGAAACGATTGTCGGGTTTTTTTAATAGTTCAAACAATTCATAAATAGCATTGCCGGTTACATAATAGTGCCAGAAAGCATTGCCAAATTCGTCAAACTGGTTCAAAATCACATAACTTGGGTCTGAACGCAGCTCATTACATTTATCATATATTTCTTTCACATTGGATTCACAACCGGGAGTGGCAAAAACTTCAGCTCCAATTTCCCGCAACCAGTCAAAACGTTCTTTGCTCATTTCTTCAGGCAAAATAGCAACTGCCGGGCATGCTAGAAGAGCACAATCAAAAGCTCCGCCTCTACAATAATTTCCTGTAGAGGGCCAGACGGCTTTATGGATTTCGGGATCAAAGGAGCCAGAAACTAAACGCGGAACAAGACAGCCATAAGCTGCTCCAACTTTGTGAGCTCCTGTAGGAAAATATTTCCCTACTAAACCAATAATTCTGGCTTTCACTCCAGAAAGTTCAGAGGGAATTTCCAGAAAATTGGGTTTTCCAAAAAGTCCCGTTTTTATGTCATTTTTCCAGGTAATGCGAAAAAGATTTAAGGGATTGATATCCCAAAGTCCGATTGGCTTCAACTTTTCTTTTATCTCTTCGGGAATTGTCTCCGGAAACATCTGCTGACGAATTGTAGGAAGAATTATTCCTCTTTCTTTGCAACGTTTAGCATTTTTTTTAGCTATTATCGGGTCAATTTTAGTAATCAGTTTGGGCATTTATATCTCCTTCATTATCTATCTATTGAAGTAACCACAAATAAAAGAAGGTTTTTTTGTAAAGGAATTTAAGCTCAAACCTAATAAATTGTCTTAAAATTATAAACTTCAGTTCGCTTATAAATAGAGGGCTCACGAATTTCCTTTCATAAATACAAATTGAACAGTTATTATAGTTTCTGTTTGTCTTTGCATTAACGCTAACATCCTCATTCTTAATTTCTTATAAAATTATTTTTAGTTCTTCCTTAATTGCATTACCTACCCATTGCTTACCCATTACGGATGGCATCCGTAATGAGTCGGTAATGCATAAGCAATGCTATTAAGTAATATACGATAATATAGTTAGTTATTAGTAAGTTAACAATTTCTTGACTCTCCAGGTATTTCCTTTTTTTTGGTTTTGCTTTTAAAAAGCATAATTTTTTTTCTTTTTTCGGCTTCAAATTTGCTTATATTATAAGCATAAGAAGTAATTTTTTATAAAATGAGAATAATATTAAGGGAGAAGTAATGAAGAAGATTTCTTTCATACTCTTATTGGTTTTCACAACAGCTATACTGATGGCTGCCAGTGGAACCATTAAATTACAAGATAATCCGGCAAAAGTGCAATTATTGGAAAAAAGTGATACCGGGCTTTCTATTGTTTATGCTGTAGACGAACTTCAGTTTAAAGAAATTAATACGAAAGAAGGTATATTTACGGAATTAACTGCCGCAAATTACACTACTACCAATGTTACCGGTTTACCGGCTTTACCTTTAATGCGACAACTGATTAGTGTTCCCTTAGGGGCAAATGTTACTGCCAAGATAATGACCTGCAGTTCCAGGTCTATTAATTTGGATGAACAGGGTGTTTTATATCCTCTTATGCCGCGGCAGGAATCAGTTTCCAAGTCAGCGGACTTGAATCAGCTACCTTTTGAGGTAAACAGGGATTTCTATAATACTAATACCTGGACAGATAATCCTGCTATTAATGTAACAGAAATCGGAATGATGAGAGGCACAAGAATTTTTGCTGTTGATTTTGTACCCGTAAAATACAATCCTGCTCTTAAAAAGATAGAGGTTATTTACAATGCGGAAGTGAAAATTACTTTCAGCGAAGGAGATTATTCTGCTACAAGAGAATTACAGGCAAAAACATATTCTCCCGCTTTTACAGGTATATTTGCTCAAACTCTTATCAATTATGATGAACCGAAGGTTTCTTTACTGCGTTATCCTATCGGTTATGTAATTATTCTTCCAGATAATTTTATTGCTCCGATGCAACCCTTTATTGACTGGAAAAAACAAGAGGGTTACAATGTAATTGTAGCGCCTACATCTTTAACCGGAACGACCGCAACAAGCATCAAGACCTATATGCAAAGTTTATGGAATGCTGCTACACCGGAAAATCCCGCTCCTTCATATCTTCTACTTGTAGGTGATGTTGCTCAGGTTCCTACCAATAGTGGAATTACAAGTTCTCATCCTACTGATCTTCATTATGTGCGTTTACAGGGAACCGATTATATGCCGGAAATGTATTTCGGCAGATTTTCCGCTACTACTGTAGCCGAAGTTACCAATCAGGTTGATAAGACCCTGATGTATGAACAATATACTATGCCCAGTGATACATATTTAAGTGAAGTAGATATGATTGCAGGTGTGGATAGTTACTATTCTCCCACTTATGCTAATGGCCAAATTAATTATGGTACCAATAACTATTTTAATACAGCCCATAATATAACAAGCCACACTTATCTTTATCCTGCTTCCGGAAATTCAGCTTCAGCAATCGTCCAGGATGTTTCTAACGGAATTGGTTATATAAATTACACTGCTCACGGTGATGTAACAAGCTGGAGTAATCCCAGTTTTACAACTACAAATATAAACTCTTTACAAAATATAAATAAATACTGTTTTGTGGTCGGAAACTGCTGTTTAACCAGTAAATTTGATTCTGGAATCTGCTTTGCAGAAGCCTGGCTGCGGGCTACTAATAAAGGTGCAATAATTTATATTGGCGGAACTAACAGCACTTATTGGGATGAAGATTACTGGTGGGGGGTTGGATATAAGCCACCTGTTGTAGGAACCGGTTCTCCTTTTGTAGCAGGTCATACAGGAGCTTATGATGCTCTCTTTCATAATCATAATGAACCTTTTGCTGATTGGGCTGGAAATGCAGGTAGTATGGTTTTTATGGGAAATATGGCAGTTGTTCAATCCAATAGTACCCGGATCAATTATTATTGGGAAATTTATTCCATTATGGGTGATCCTTCTTTGGTTCCCTATCTGGGAATTCCGGCTCAAAATGCCTATACTCCGCCTGCACAAATGTTTTTAGGGTTTAGCAGTATGGATATTCAAGCCGATCCTTACAGCTATGTAGCTCTTTCAATGAATAATGAACTGCACGGTGTTGGTTTAGCTGATGCCAGCGGTAATTTAACTTTGAATTATACACCTTTTACTGAACCAGGAATAGCAAAACTGGTAATAACCCGTTCTTTGCGTAAACCTTTAATTGCTAATATAGAAATTATTCCGAATGTGGGACCTTATGTAACTGCAGGTCCTTTAGAATTAAATGATGGAAACAACAACATTGCCGAAGCCGGTGATAATATAAATATCTCCCTGCAATTCAATAATATAGGCATTGATGCAGCTACCAATCTGACTGCCGCTTTATCTTGTGACAGTCCTTATATTTTGTTAAATAATGCTTATATTTCGCTTCCGGATATTGCTTCCGGAAGTAGTATCAATCAAACAAATGCTTTCAATATAAGTATCCTGCCGGATGTTCCTGATCAACATCCTGCTGTTATGACGATTACTGTTAGCAATGGTGAAGAAAGTTGGGTTACTCAACGCAATTTAACTATCAATGCTCCGAATGTCCTTTTCGGAAATCATACTTTGTTTGATAGTGATAGCGATGGAATTTATGAACCGGGTGAAACAGTTACAATATCCTTATCAATTTCCAACAGTGGTCATATGAATGTTGATGGTGGTTCTTTAGCTATTATTTTAAACAGCTCTTATGCCACTTTGGATAATTACAATTTCATAATTCCTCCGCTTCCTGCAAGCAATGGTATACCTATTGTTCTTCATTTGTTTATCAGTCAAAATTGTCCTAATGATGAAGTTATTCCTATCGGTTTTGCGATGAATGCGGGAATTCAACTATTGAATCATAGTATAATGATCCCTGTCGGTATCGTAGGTGAAAGTTTTGAAAGCGGTGATTTTACTGCTTTCCCCTGGGTAAATAATAGTACAAATCCCTGGACTATTGTTAGTGGCACTGCTAATGTTCATTTCGGTAATTATGCTGCTAAATCAGGTGCTATAGGAAATTATGGTAATACAACTTTACAAATAGCTATGGATATTTCTTCTGCAGGAAATATTTCTTTCTGGCGTAAAGTTAGTAGTGAATCAAATGGAGATTATCTCAAATTCTATATTAATAATAATGAAACAGGTTCCTGGAGTGGTGAAATAGGTTGGTCAGAAGTAAGCTATCCTGTTACTCCTGGCAGCTATACTTTCAAATGGACATATTCTAAAGATATATCTATAGCTTCAGGTGGTGACTGTGCCTGGTTGGATGATATTCGTTTTCCGGGAATAGGAACTTTAGAAACTGCTATATTCTATACTACAACTACCCAAATTGACTTTACTGATGTTCTTCCCAATACAACTGTGAGCATTGATTTTGCTTTACGCAATTTGGGGAACATTGCTATGCAGGGAACTATTGCCTGTCCTGCTGAATTTGAACTAAGCCAATATGGAAATGCTTTACCCGCTAATTACAATTATCAGATTGAAGCTGGTCAAACAGTAATCTACTCTCTCAATTATATAGCCGGAAATTCAGTAAATGAGATTCATACTAATATGCAAATTACTACTAATGATCCTCTTCATCCAATTGTAACAATACCGGTTAATTTGTCTCCTCTTGCTAATGATGATAATGTTAACATACCTTATGTAACAGCTTTGCAAAAGAACTATCCTAATCCTTTCAATCCGGAAACAACCATTCATTACTCACTCAGAGAAGCAGGACCGGTTAAAATTGAGGTCTATAACATCAAAGGTCAATTAGTTCGCTATCTTGTAAATGAACTTAAGAATGCAGGCAATTATACTGTTATCTGGAACGGAAAAGATGAACAGGGTAAAAATGTTTCCAGTGGAATATATTTTTACAGAATGCAAACCAAAAATTATTCTGCTACTCAAAAAATGATGTTAATGAAATAAATCCCGGTTATCGCAGGCCTCCTTCTGAAAAGGATGCCTGCTTTACCGGAAAGAGAGTTCTGATAATGAATAATTATTTTTACCTAGTAGTTAGTAATAAAAGAAGGATACTATGAAAAAGACCTTATTCTTTCTAATTCTGCTGCTGAGTTTTATTGCTCTATCAGCAGAACAAATTGTTGTTAGCCAATATCCTGATGATATTCGTTTAACTAACAGCAATCCCGATAATATGGAACTGGAGTTTACTCTGGGCAGTTTTTATCGCGAACCTGTCACGATAAATGGAGATAATTGGTATCATCTCTTTCTGAAAAAAGAAGGAATTACTTTGGAAACAGGAATGCCTCAAGTTCCTATTTTAGCACGAAGTTTGATTATTCCTGCTACGGCAAAAATGCATCTAAATATTACCAATAGCGAATATGTGGAACTTACTTTGCCAGTGGCACCTTCCAAAGGAAACTTAACCCGTGATATTGATCCATCCACTGTTCCCTATACTTTTGCTGATTTCTATCAGAGTCAAGAAAGTTATCCTACGGACATTGCTTATTTAACCGAACCCTTTATTTTGCGTGATTATCGTGGAATTACAGTGCGTATTCAACCCTTTATTTATTTTCCTGCTACTCAAACACTGAGAATTTATACAAAACTGAATATTTCTGTTTATCCACAAGGAACTGACCTGTCAAATGCTATTTTAAATCCGAAAACATCCTATAGCCGTTATTTTGAAAGTGCTTATCAGAATATGTTCCTTAATTTCAGTGCCGCCAAATATCCTTCCTTAGATGAAGAAGGCAGAATTTTAGTTATTAAACACAGTATGTTTGATGCTACTATTCAACCCTGGGTTGCTTGGAAAAGACAACTTGGTTTTACTGTAGATGTTGTTGATGTTACAGAAGCAGGTTCTTCTGCTGCCAATATCAAGACCTACATTCAAAATCAATACAATTTGAATAACGGTTTGATGTTTGTTCAATTGGTAGGTGATGGACCTCAGATACCTACTTTAACTTATTCCAGCGGAGGAAGTGACCCTTCTTATGCGCTTTTAGCAGGAAATGATAATTACTATGACATCTTTGTCGGTCGTTTTTCTGCTCAGACCGTAGCTGAACTGGAAACCCAAGTTACTCGCAGCATATTTTATGAAAGAGATATAACTGCAGGAGCTGACTGGCTGGAAAAAGCAGTTGGAATTGCCTCTTCTCAAGGTGGTGGCAGTCAAGGTGATATGGGTGAAAGTGATATAACCCATATGAATAATATTCGCACAGACCTTCTTAATTATGGTTATACCACTGTTGATCAAATCTATGACCCCGGAGCTACAGCAACTCAAGTAAGTAATGCTGTAAATCCAGGTAGAGGATTTATCAATTATTGTGGTCACGGTTCAGATACCTATTGGGTAACCACAAATTTCAACAATACAAATGCTAATGCCCTAACCAATGATAATATGCTGCCCTTGATTGTTTCTGTTGCCTGTGTAAACGGTAACTTTGTCAGCCAAACCTGTTTTGCTGAAGCCTGGATGCGTTCTGTAAACGAAACTACAAATGCTCCCGCGGGTGCTATAACTTTTTGGGGTTCAACTATTAATCAAAGCTGGTCTCCCCCTATGCGTGCTCAAGATGAAGTTACAGACCTTTTAGTAGGAAATTTAAAACATCGGATTGGTAGTTTGCTTTTTAATGGTGCCCATAAAATGCTGGAGGTCTATGGCAGTGAGGGTCTTGCCGATGCCAGAACTTGGACTATTTTCGGGGATGCGTCTTTAATGATGCGAACAAAAAATCCTCAAGTAATTACTGCTGACTACAATCCTGTTTTGTTTTTAGGAATGAGCATTTTTACTATCCAAACCATTCCCGGCGGTAGAATTACTTTAACTAACAACGGTATTATCTATGGTAAAGGAATTGCCGATGCTGCAGGTAATTGTGTTGTTAACCTGGAAGTTATTCCCGATCAACCGATGGATTTAACTTTAACTATTTCCGCTTTTGATTATCAAACCTACATCCAAACCATTCAGGTTCTTCCCATCACCGGACCTTATATAATGGTAGAGACAACCAATTTCAGTGATGTCAATGACAATATTTTCACTACAGGTGAAATCGTCTTTCTGGATATAGACCTTTCCAATATCGGAAGTGAAACTGCTACAAATGTAAGTGTTACACTTTCTACAATTGATTCTTATGTAACCCTGTTAAATCCTACTCTCACAATTGGAAATATTGATAGTGGAACTGTTAACACTGCAGGAGCTTTTCAAATTCAGCTTTCCAATAGCATTCCTGATGAACATACTGTAGAATTGAATATAACAATTACTACCTCCGAGGGTGAAACTTTTACCGATGACTGCAGCTTTATTGCGTATGCTCCAGATATTTCCTGGGGTCCTTTACAGATTAATGACAGCCAGGGCAATAACAATGGACGCATTGATGCCGGGGAAAATGTTACTATTACCTTTAATGTAACCAATTCAGGGCACTGTGATGCTGCCAATATTTCCACTACTTTAATTGTAAATGGAGTATCCCATTTGATTAGTCCTATCATATCTACTATTGATAATCTGCCTGTTAACCAAACAGGTCAGATAATTTATAATGTAACCTTCAGTTCTCAAATTCCAATGGGCACTTCGGTTCAGCTTACTGCTATGACAATGTTTGGTGAATACTTAAGTATTCATACCTATACTATTGTAATAGGGATAGTGATGGAGAACTTTGATTTTGGCTTTAGCAATTTCCCTTGGGTTTTTGAAGGAGGAAATTGGACTATTTCTCAAGATAGCTTTAATGGTTCTATGGCTGCCAAATCTCCTGCAATTAATAACAGCTCCAGCACTTCTATAAGCATTACTTATCAGTGCCCTCAAGCAAGTGAAATTTCTTTCTGGAAAAAGGTTTCCTCTGAACCCAATTGCGATTTCCTGAAATTCTACATTAATGGAGTGCTAAAATTCCAATGGAGTGGAACTGATGATTTCTGGAGCCAGGTTACTTATCCTGTTTCTCCTGGCACTAATATCTTCAAATGGGAATATGTTAAAGACACCGGATTATATCAAGGCAGTGATTGTGCTTGGCTTGATGATATTATTTTCCCAAGCACAGGTGAACAAATTGGGATTCCTGTATTTGTAATTGATACGGAAACTATAAACTTTGGCGAAGTTATTGTCAACACTATTGTCTCTCAACCTGTTACAATCTGTAATTGCGGAACTGCTTCAATGCTGGGAACTATTACTACAGAGGCACCTTTCTTTTTAGGAGAACCAACTATGCCTTCTTATTATTTGGAATACATAATCCCGGCTAATGAATCCTTCACTTTTAATGTGAATTTCCAACCCCTACAAAACTCACAATACACAGGAACCCTAATAATAAACTCTGATGATCCCAATGCTTTAGTAAATACTATTCCCTTATACGGAACAGGTCAACCGGTTGCCAATGATGATCCTGTTGCTGTTATGGTTACATCCCTAAAAGGATGCTATCCCAATCCTTTTAATCCTACAACTACAATCAGTTTCAGTATTAAGGAAAAGACACCTGTAGAACTGATTATTTACAATATTTTAGGACAAAAAGTCCAAACTTTGGTTAACAAACCCTTAGAAAAGGGAGAACATAGTGTCGTTTGGAACGGAACTGATAATAAAGGTCGTCCTGTTGCCAGTGGTATTTATTTCTATAGAATGAAAGCAGGAAAATATACTGAGACCCAAAAAATGATTCTGAAAAAATGAGGGCGAGAGGTCTTGAGGTCGAGAGGTCTTGAGGTCAAGAGGTCGAGAGGTCGAGAGGTCTTGAGGTCGAGAGGTCAAGAGGTCTTGAAGTTATAATAAAATTACATGGGCGGAGCTTAATGCGGCTCCGTCTTTTTTTTTCTGGAAAAACCAGCGTTCTGGTCATTTCCCTTTTACTTGTCTATGTTATAAGTCATATACGCGTTAAAATTTATTTCAAAAAAACAAATATGTGGAAGCGTAAATAACTTTTCATTATGTCTCCAATTTTATTTCCGGCAAATGAATTGAGTTTTAGGACTCCACAAAGGAACGAACTTTTTTATACTGTAGATAGGGGATTTTTTCTATTAAAGCAGCAGCTGCTTTTTGTAAACTAACCAAATCCCCATCATTTTCAATAACTAAATCTACCAGGTGTCGCTTCTTAGTATCCGGCATTTGATATAACATCCGTTGTTGAGCTTTGATTCTGTCTTCCCCTCTTTTTTCTAAACGTTTAAGTCGTGTTTCCAGAGAAGCACTTATCAATATAATATAATCAAAGCAATCTTGTAAATTTGCCTCAAAAAGGAGAGGAACTTCAAAGCAGAGAACTTCATCCTGGCTTTGCTCCATTATCCGTTGAAAATCCTGTAATACAAGAGGATGAATTAAAGAATTTAAGAATTTTGTTTCCTCATCACTGCCAAATACTATATCTGCCAAAATCTTATGATTAATTATACTTTTAGTTTTATCATCCCTGGAAGGGGACAAAACAGCTGTAGAATAGCGTTTTATTAATGTTTCTTTGATCTCCGGGTCATCCAAATGTTGATTAGCAATATCATCAGCAGAAATAACTTTCAAGCCCTTTGCTGTAAGGAAATTACAAAAAACACTTTTCCCGCTGCCGATATTTCCCGTTATCCCTATAAGCAGAGGAAATTTATTTGGTGACATCAGTCAAAATCTGCAGCAATTCTTCAAAAGCAACATTGGTCTGGATTTTTCCTGCTCTGGCTACAGAGACCTGACCTGTTTGTTCAGAAACAATAATAGCAATAGCATCGCTGATTTCGGTTATTCCAATACCGGCAAGATGCCTGGTGCCAAATTTACGCACATATTCTGCCTTTTTAGATAAGGGCAGAACTACTTTAGCAGCCATAATACGTTGATCGCGAATAATAATAGCTCCATCATGCAGGACACTTTTAGGATTAAAAATTGTAAGAATTAGGCGCATAGATACAACAGCATCAATGGGCTCTCCACTATAAATATATTCATGCAGTTTTCTTTTATTTTCCAGCACAATGAGAGCACCTATTTTACGAAAACTCATTGAAGAAACAGCATCTATCAAAGGAGTGTAAAGAGATGATTTTTCTTGTTTACTAAATGCCTTACTTAGTTCCCGGGGAAGATTTAAACGAGCTAAAATAGAACGCAATTCAGGTTGAAACAAAATAACAACAGCAATGAACCAATAATTGCGAATAGCACTTAAAAGTGAACCAACCATTTTCAGATTGAAGATAACCGCTAAAATATAGAGAATCACTACAAACAACAAACCCCATAAAACTTGATAACCACCTGACTTTCGCACTATCAACAATGCCTGATAAATCAGAAAAGCGATAATGAAAATATCTACTATATCTTTAAAACGGGGAATTAAAAATTCCATTTAGTCCCTTTTCGCCTTGGCAATAACAGTTAAGACCTCAAAAAACTGCTTGTGCAAAAGAACATCATGAACACGCAAAATATTTATTCCTTCACAAGCAGATACTAAAGCAGCTGCAAGGCACCCACCTAAGCGTTGTGAAGGTGACGAAGGTGAAATTTTATCTATAAAGCTCTTTCTGCTGGCTCCCACAACAAGAGGTAAACCAAATTCTTTAAATGTCTTCAAGTTGGCAAGAATAGTTAAATTATGTTCCAGGTTTTTTCCAAAACCAATACCAGGATCAAGCATTATATTTTCTTTTAAAATTCCTTTGGTAAGACAAAAATCAATACGCTCTTGAAAGAAATCATTTATTTCCTTCAGCACATCCTGATAAACAGGATTTAATTGCATTGTGTAAGGAGTTCCCTGCATATGCATTAAAATAACTTTTACCTTAGGATGTGCTGATAAAAGATCAGCCAGGGCAGGATCAGTTCTAAGAGCTGAAATATCATTGATGATAGAAGCACCAAATTCTATTGCCTTTTCAGCAACAGTGGCTTTCTGAGTATCAACAGAAAAAGTAACTTCAGGGTATTTTTCTTTAAAATAACTTAAAATCGGGATTATTCGTTGTATTTGTATATCTGCAGGAACAGGCAAAGAACCTGCACGAGTTGATTCTGCTCCCATATCAATTATCTCTGCTCCTTCAGCAATCATTTTTTCTGTATGTTTAACAGCCAATTCTCTATCCAAAAATTGTGCTCCGTCTGAAAAAGAATCCTCAGTAACATTCAGAATACCCATTAAAACCGGTATCTGTTTAGGAAAGCAATATTTATTCATTGATAACAAACCTACAGCGCAAACGATAAAGTTGTTTGGGATTATAATTACCTTTAAAACCAAACTTCCATAATGGCATCACTTTCCTCACTGCTTCAGCATAAGTTGCGCTGGTATAAGAAAGTATATTTACACTACCCAAATCTACTGTCCCTTTAGGAGTAAGCTTAAATTCCAGATAGACCTCTCCCTCTTCAGTAGGATTTATTTGAGGTTTGGTTTGGCTAATTATATATGCTTCTCCCCCACCTTCTTCCAGGGAAGTAGAAAAGTCAAAATTACTGCCTATTATAGTTCCCGGTATTTCTTGTAAAGCACTGGAATTTCTGTTATGAGGAAAGCTGGAAGGAATAGTGGACTTAGCATCTTCCTGGGCTAATACATTTAAAGGCATAGCAATAGTTGGTTCGCTTTCTCCTCTGCTTATGGGATTTACATTACCGGTATTTATTTCCTTTTCCCCTACAATTTCTGCTGGTTTAGTTATTTCTTCAGCTCCAGGAATTTTAATTATTTCTTGAAGTTTATCAGCAGGATAGGGCTCTATCACGGTAGTCCTGTTTGCAGGTTCCCATTCAAAAGTATACCATTTTTCCGGAACATAAGGTTGGATAACATAGAAGGCACATAGAATAAACAACAGCAGATGAAACACTGCCGAAATGAAATAGCCGTTGAATAGTTTAGAAAGTTTAAAACGCCGCACTACTATTTCTCCAAAACAGTTGTTGCCACAAAGATTCTTTCGTAACCGGAATTACGGATAATATCCATTAAATTTATCAGCTTTTGTACGGGAACTTGTTTTTCAATAGCAATGCGGACAACCTGTTCTGGATTTTGATATTTTTGCTGAAGAACTTTTTCCAGTTCTTCAATTTCTACGAGCTTATCCATAAAATACAGGCGTCCATCGTTATAATAAGTAATCAAGAGGGTTTGATAACTTTGTCTGACAGCAGTAGAAGAACCGGGAAGCTTTATCGGCAAACCGGTTTGACTTACAAAATTTGAAGCAATCAGTAAAAACAACAGGAGAAGGAAGATAACATCAGTCATTGAAATAAGCATTGTTGTAGAAATCCGCTGTTTGGAAACACGCAGTTTCATAATTTACTCTGAATTAAATTCTTGTATTTAATGATATATTCAACTGCATTTTCCTGCATATCTTTTACTATATTTTCCAGTTTCTGCACTAGATCGTTGTAAAAGATGATTGTCGCAATTCCTACAATTAAACCTCCTACCGTAGTTAATAAGGCAACCCAAATTCCTCCTGCCAACATAGAAATATCCACTCCGCTTTGACTGGCTGCTTGAATTTTCATAAAGACATTCACCATCCCTATAACTGTCCCCAAAAATCCAATCAACGGAGCAATTGCAGCAAAGGTAGAAAGCCAGCCTAGTCCTTTTTCTAAACGATGCAATTCCAGATTTGCCGTTGCTTCCATACTTTGATTAATCAGATCCAAGTCATCGCTTTCACTGTTGAATAACTTATCCAGCATTAGTCCCATAAGACATTCACTCTTATGCATATTTATCAGAGCGCGAATATTTTCCAGTTTATCCTGCGATTTAAGAGATAATTGAAGTTTGCTGTTAGCTAATCTAACTTTTCTGAATTGACGGTATTTCTCAATTATGATGCCAATGCTGATTACGGAAATAACCGTAAGCACATACATCAGGAATCCACCTTTTACGATTAAATTTAAGATAGACATTTAACCTCGCGTATTATTTTTTCTCCTTTAACTTTAACTGCTGTAGCATCAATAAAGATACTACAGCAGTTTAAAATAGTCAGGTTCTTTTTAGGTTTGAGTTATCCATTTTGTTTTTGGAAGTTCTTCATAAAATCAGCCAAAGTATATGCTGCCTTCAGAGGAAGTGCATTATAACAGGAAGCACGGCATCCACCTACATCACGATGACCTTTCAGACCAATCATTCCATTCTTTTTGGCTTCACTCACAAAAAGATTTTCCAGTTCTTCGCTCGGAAGGCGAAAAGTAATATTCATCAAAGAACGGTCTTCAGGAACTACAGTTCCTCTATAGAAACCATCGGAGGCATCAATAACATCGTAAATGTATTTCGCCTTAGCTTTGTTATTTTCTTCAATTTTGGCAAGTCCGCCATATTCCTCAATCCATTTTAACACTAACCCAATCATATAAATAGTGAAACAGGGAGGGGTATTATACAAGCTGCCGTTTTTAGCGTGCAATTGATAATCCAGCATTGACGGCAGGTTTGTAGCTCCTGTAGATAAGAAGTCCTTCTTCACCAAAACAACAGCACAGCCTGCAGGACCAATATTTTTCTGAGCTCCGGCATAAATTAAGCTGTATTTGTTAATATCAATGGGCTTGCTCATAAAGTTTGAACTCATATCTGCAATCAAAGGAATTTCTTTTGGCACATCAGGGTCTCTTTTCCATTCGGTTCCATAAATAGTATTGTTCGTAGTAATATGAAGATAAGCAGGATTATCTGATAGTTGATAAGTTTTCGGAATGTAGCTGAAACTTTTATCTTCCGAACTGGCTGCAATATGCAATGGCTTGCCTATTTTTTTAACTTCTGCCATTGCCTTTTTGCTCCACACACCGGTATGAATGAAGTTAGCAATTTTGCCTTCCGGTAGAAAGTTTAGCGGTACCATCAGAAATTGTAAACTGGCACCTCCATGCAGGAAAAGCACATCCCAATCGTCACCGATGCCATAAATCCGTTTTGCAGCATCTCTGGCTTCATTAATAATTGCTTCATACTCTTTACTGCGATGGCTCATTTCCATAACGGAAAGTCCCATCCCTTTGTAATTAACAAGATCTGCCTGTGCTTCTCTAAGCACTTCTTCAGGCAGAACTGCAGGACCGGCGTTAAAGTTATGTACGCGTTCCATTTGTATCCTCCTGGATATATTTTTTCTTCTTTGGTGCAATGATTTCTGAAGTCAAGCTTTCAGGCAAGTTATTTTTTGTAAATAGAGAAATTTATTGACTTAAAAGTCCTTTTTTATTCACGGTAATAAAAAGGTCTAATATTATGATACACGAATTGTTACACTACAAAAAAGTAATACTTGCTTCTCTTTCACCTCGGCGAAAAGAGCTTTTTTCTCTTTTAGGAATTTCCTTTACAGCTATTCCTGCAGAGCTGGAGGAAACTATAAATAATGAAGCCCCGCAAACTCAGGCAATGCAAAATGCTTTGCGCAAAGCTCAAATTGTTAAGGATAAAGTAAACAAAGATGCCTTAGTTGTTTCTGCTGATACTTTAGTAGCCCTGGATAATCACATTTTAGGTAAACCCGCAAATGCTGAAGAAGCCGGAAAATATTTAAGATTGCTTTCCGGACGCAGTCATAGTGTTTATACTGGAATTTGCATTTATTATAATGATCTTGCCGAAATTAATTATGAGCAGACATTTGTAACTTTTGCAGAGCTGTCTGAGGCAGAAATTAATTCTTATATCGCTACTGGAGAACCTTTAGATAAAGCAGGTGCTTATGGAATTCAAGGTTTTGGAGCACAGTTTATAACAAAAGTAGAAGGATGTTATTTCAATGTTATGGGCTTTCCTATCCGGTTATTTTATAATATGCTGAAGACAATTTTAGGTAAGGAAGAATTGTGAAAATTTTATCTAATCTCTATCTTTGGGTGAACGACAAGTTTACAGCTGAACCCCAATCTTTATTAGTAGAAAAGGGAATTATTATAGAACATCTACCCTATCCTGTTCCAGAACAATATAAACATATCTATCAACAGGATTTTAATAGGGCTTATGCTTATCCGGGCTTTATAGACACTCACACTCACAGCTTTGAAGGTGGTTTATATTCCTCAGGTGCAGATTTATCTAAAGCTCAAAACATTGATGAGGTTCTTCAATTGCTCTCTGCTGAAAATGCAAAAAAGTCAAAAAATGAAATAATCTTTGCCTGGCAACTGGATGAGACCTTATTACAAGAAAAGCGTTTTCCTGCAGTTCAAGAACTGGATTCAGCTGTTCCCGATAAACCATTGCTTTTAAGAAGAATTGATGGTCATTCCTGTATACTCAATTCCTTTGCCCGTAAACAAATTAAGGATTTGGATACCAGCAGGGAAATTTTGCGGGGAGCAGAAAATGACTACGCAGTCCATTATTTTCATAATTGCTTAGCGGATGATATAATTTTGGAAGCTTATCAGGTATCCGCTAAACTTGGTTTGCAAGCAGGTTTTTCCTGTTTGCATACAATGATTGGTGACGCTCATAACAGTATTACACACTATGAGCTTATCAGAGATAATTTAGATAAATTTCCTCTGCGTTTTATTCTTTATCCTCAATCCTATAATATTAAAGCTGTTTTGAATGCAGGAGCTAAAAGAATCGGAGGTTGTATTTTAGCCGATGGCTCAATCGGTTCAGAAACGGCAGCTATTTCTGAGCCATATTTAAACAGCACTTCCCACGGAATTCTCTACCAAAGCAATGAATTTTGGCAAAAATTTATAAGTGAAGCAAGTAAACACAATTTACAAGTAGCAGTTCACTGTATTGGAGATAGAGCGATTCGGCAAATTAATAATGTTTATAAAATTATTTCCGCTACAGAAGAATTACGCCATGAGCTAATTCACTGTGAATTAACTGATGATGAATTGATTCAGGAAATTGCTATTTCTAAAGCAGCGCCGGTTATGCAACCCAATTTTGATCTTTTGTGGGGTGGAGAAAATGGCTTTTATGCCAAGAAATTAGGCATTAAACGTAGCTCAATAATGAATCGCTTTGCTTCTTTATTAAAAGCTGGAATTACTGTTACCGGTGGTTCGGATTGGTATGTAACCCCGTTAAATGCAGCGCAATCAATCAATGCAGCAGTCCATCATCATAATCTACAGGAGCGTTTAACTCTTGCTCAGGCAATTGATATTTACACTAAAAATGCTGCCTGGCTGAACTTTGAAGAAGACACTTGGGGACAAATTAAAAACGGCTTTCAAGCTGATTTATCTATTTACTCTTTCCCGCTGGGAACAGAAACATCTCAATTGCTTTATATTATTAGAGAGGGCGAAATAAAATATGCCACAAAATAATATTAACCTGAATGCCATAGATATTAAACAGGTTATTTGCCTGGAATTAAATCTCCATCCTGAACTAAAACTAATTGATATCTATAAACTTGTCTTCCAAGCGTATTTGGGTCCTGCACATTTGCTTACTGATATAAATGAATCGGCTAAAAAAATTATGACAGAAATACTCTTGCATCCTGAACCATACAGACCATTAAAGCAGGATATCGGTTCCCAAAATGGCTTTTTCCGTTTGAGTTTAGATTGTCTGGTTCCCGTTTTACAGCTGAAAAAGGAAAAAGCAATAAGTGATCTTTATCGTAAAAGCTATATTTTATCAGAAATTATGCAAGAATCCGTTTTGGATTATACTTATAATTTGGATATAACTCAACTCTGGAAAGCAGCTATACCTGTTGTCCAGGAAATGGTAGTGTTTGATTTTACTGAGTGGCAGGAAGTTAATACCATTGCAGAAAGTAAAGCTATTCCAAGACATTCACAGCAATATAAAATTCATTATAACCCCAAATATCGGGTGTTGAAATATCAATTTTACAATTCCATAGAAAAGTTGATGGAAAAATAAGGAAAAGGAATTTCTTATGCAACAAGTTCGTGTGCGTTTTGCTCCTAGTCCCACCGGTTTTTTACATATTGGGGGTTTGAGGACTGCCCTTTACAACTATCTTTTTGCTCGTAAAGAAAAGGGAACATTTATTCTCCGGATTGAAGATACAGACCAAAGCAGAATAGTTCCCGGAGCTATAGAAAATCTGATTGTTTCTTTACATAATTTGGGGTTGGATTTTGATGAGGGACCTGGTAAAGAAGGAAGTTTCGGACCCTATATTCAATCCCAACGCCTAAATTTATACCAGAAACAGGCACAGATTTTATTAGAAAAGGGCTTTGCTTATCCCTGTTTTTGTTCATCCGAAACCTTAACAAATATGCGGAAAGAGCAACAGGAAAAAGGTGAATTTGTTAAATATGACCGTCGTTGTTTAGCTTTAAGTAAAGCCGAAATTGAACGCAAGATAGCAGCTGGAGAAAAATATGTAATCCGTTTAAAAATACCTGATAACCGTAAATTTAGTTTTTTTGATCTGATTCGGGGAGAAGTAGAAATGGATTCCAGCCAGTCCGATGACCAGGTTTTACTGAAAAGTGATGGATTTCCTACTTATCATCTTGCCTCAGTTGTAGATGACCATTTTATGCAAATTTCTCATATCATCAGGGGTGAAGAATGGCTTTCCAGCACTCCTAAACATATTTTTCTTTATGAATGCTTAGGGTGGGAAGCACCAAAATGGGTGCATTTACCTTTAATTCTTAATCCTGATCGCACAAAATTAAGCAAAAGAATGAATGATGTATCCGTAGATAACTATTTAGCTAATGGCTATTTAAGAGAAGCCATAGTTAATTTTGTTGCTTTGCTGGGTTGGCATCCTGCTGATGATCGCGAACTTTTTACCCTTGAAGAACTTTGTGATGTCTTTTCTCTAAAGCGTGTTAATAAGGCAAATGCTATTTTTGATTTAGCTAAATTGGATTGGATGAATGGACATTATTTACGCTCTCTGCCTTTAGAAGAAATTGCCTTGCGTTGTAAACCACTTTTTTTAGAAAAGGGTTATGATATCAGTGACCCTGAAAAATACCATCTATCCATTGCAGTTGCCAGAGAAAGATGTTCTTTGCTCAACGAAATTGTGGACTACTGTAAAATGTTCTATCAACCTGATACATTAACAGAAGAGGAAGAAAAAATACTGGCTACTCCTGAAGCGCAGAAAGTTCTTGCCTGGTTTGTTCAAAAATTGCCAACTATAACTAATTGGGAAACAGAAGAAATCCAAAACATAATCAATGCTGGCATAACCGCATTGGGAATTAAGGGAAAGGCATTTTATATCCCTCTGCGCTTGGCTTTAATCGGTAAAATGCACGGACCTGAATTGCCCTCTACTTTTGCCATAATTGGTTTGGAAGAATCTTTGCAGCGCTTGAAATGCTATCTGTTAAAAAATGAAGAATGAAAAAATCAGGCGTCGTCATCGCTTACATAAAGTATTTCTTGCCCTCAAACTCATTTAGCGATGAGGACTCCTGATTTAAAATCCTATCTCTTTCTCTCTTTCCCTCTTTGTAAAAAATCTATCTCACCATCTCGCCATCTCACCATCTCACTTAATTCATTCTCAATTTAATCTCTTTTCCTCTTTTTTACAAAGTAGCCCCGTAAGCCAGTGTCACCAGAGCCATTATCGCTTCAAAAATAACCCCGTAATCATCATCCACATATTCTATAGTTCTTCCATCAAGGCGTTTGGAATGAGGTAATAAAGCAGCACAATCGGTAATAGAAGTAGAATGGAATTCAATCTTCAGGCGGATTGGACTGGAGAAAGTATACAAAGGTATATCTTTTTTCGTTAAAGATGCCTGAACAGCTTTCACCAGCTCCTCTTTCACGATGATAGAAGAATAATTCTTAGCGGCAAATTTGGCTACTGCTTCTTTAGTTCTTACAAAATGTACCCAGGGCATAGCGACCGCAATTTGTTCCTCCAGTGCCTTATCTCCACTGATTAGAGCAACGGGGACACCTTTATAACCTGCATAAGCAGAATTTATCATTGCTTCATTCATTGGGATGTCATTTATCCATATTCTAAAAATCTTGCTATTGGAATAAGTGTGATCCATATTGCCTTTCCAGGTTCCTGTACCCGTATGATAGCCCAGTAAAAACACTAGAGAATAATCACTATCAAAAGCCGGCATCATATATTGGGGTCGGGGTCCGCCTGAAATTAACGAAATTCTTTTATCCAATGCGGTTATATCATAGCTTAAGTTATCTCCGCCACTGTGGGAATCAGCAATTGTAATTTCTTCAATAAATTCCTTGAACCCGCTATACAAAATAGCATTCAGACAGTCCGTTATATGTGTTTGATAATTTTTTAGAACTTCAGGACGGTTGGTTTTTTCCTGTTCCCAGTTAAAAGTTCCGGGGATACCTTCCATATCGGTTGAAATGTAGATTTTCATTGTAGCTCCTTAGCTATTTGTGCGCCGATAATAATATTGTTTTTTAGCAGAGCAAGGTTGCTTTGAACTGATTGCCCTTTTGTTTTTTCCGCCAAATTTGCCAGCAGAAAAGGGGTTAGTTCCTTGCCTGAAATATTTTTTGCTTTTGCTGCAGCAATCGCGGCTGAAATGTGTTTATTTATTACCTCAAAAGGAATTTCATCTTTTTCAGGCACCGGATTTGCTACCAAAATTCCTGTAGGATACAGATACAATTTTAGCATCGCTTGATATATTTTTACCACATCTTTGGCGTTTTCAATTCTGTCTATCTTTTTTCTACTGGTTCTGGAATAGAAAGCAGGAAATTCATCAGTTTTCCAACCCAGCACTGGAACGCTATAACTTTCCAGAAATTCCAGCGTTGCAGGAATATCCAAAATAGCTTTACAGCCGGCAGAAATAACAATTATCGGGATTTCTGCAAGCGCTTTCAGGTCGGAAGAAATATCCAATGTCTCATTCCAAAATTTATGCACACCGCCGATTCCACCTGTGGCAAAAACCTTTATTCCAGCTTTATAAGCCAGCAGCATTGTAGCAGAAACGGTTGTTCCTCCGCTTTTTTTCTGAGTTACGGCATAAGGAACATCCCGTAAATTAAATTTACATAATTCTTTCCCGCTTCCCATTTTGTGCTGTAATATAGCTTTTTCCGTTTCTGTCATTCCAATATGAATTTTCCCGTCCAGAATAATTATTGTAGCCGGTTCAACTTCAAGCTCCAGACATAGTTCTTCCAATATTTTTAATATTTCCAGATTTTCAGGGTAAGGCAAACCATGAGTAAGCACGGTTGATTCCATTGCCAGAATTGGCTTTCCTTTATCTAACGCTTGTTTAATACGCGGAGAAAAATGTAAAATAAGATGCATTTTTAATTACCTGTCTTTTACCCTGACAGGTTGGAAATAAGAATTAATAATTTTTTTAATTTTTTACCAGCAGAGTATCTGTATAAACCTGCTCTAAAACTTCCACCTGAACAGGAAGAACCCCCGCAGCCAACATCCCTATTTCTTTGGCAGCGGCATACGAAAGATCAATATCTCTGCCGCGATTAAAGGGACCTCTATCGTTTACACGCACGATAACGGATTTGCTATTTTGGGGATTGGTTATTTTTAATAAGGTTTGAAAGGGGAGGGTTTTGTGGGCACAAGTTAAAGCATCGCGGTTATATCTTTCGCCACTTGCCGTTTTTCTGCCCTGAAATCGTTTAGAATAATAAGTAGCGACCATCGTTTCGCCCGGAGGATATCCCGGTGGTTCCTGTGTCTGCAAAGAGTCAACCACTGCCACACTTTGGTCTGTAATTAACTCTTCCCCGTTTAAGCTTGCCATAGTTTGAGCAATTACCGGGGCAATAAACATTACCTGAATCCCAATTAGACAAGCCAGTAATTTCTTTTTGTGTTTCTTCATCATTGTCCTTAGCTCATTTGATAAGGGGAATAATTTTTTAGGACTGGACATCCTGTCAAGCAAAAATTTCCTTATAGGGATTATTCAATTATATTTCAATCATTTATTTAATTTAATACCTACCCCTTGCTTTTTCTTCTTATGATCCTTAAACATATCTTTAACGATTCCTTAACGAGGTTAAAGAAGTGTTAAGGAAGTGTTACGGGGTCGTTAATTAATTGACTATGTAACAAGTAATTACTAGAATATAAAGAGAGAGAGCATTAACAATGTTTAATATGTTAATTCTGCCTAGAGATGATTGTAAACCAAATCTGCTCTTGCTCTTGTAGGTCTAAATAAACCGATAAACCTGTTTGGATTTTTAGATATTTTGTCTAATAAATCCGGTTTAGAACTTTCCAAGATATTCTCCTTTAAGATTTGTGTAAACTGGTTATATTCCATAATATGCATAAAATTATACTTCTTATAAAATATGCCTTTATTGATAGCTACAAATTATCTCCTGAATAAAATCTGATTTTTTTAACTCCAAGTTGTTCTTGCTCATATTGATGACGAAGATCGTTGATGCTTACTAATGTATTATCTCTTTTCACAAACCAAAATCCCCAGCCATTATTGTTTGTCTTACATAATATTAAAGCGCTTATTTTATGAATGGAACCTACTTCACCATTGTAATTGATTGAAGAATCAGCCATCACTTGTGCAGAATATCGGCAATTATAAGAATACAAAAATTCGCCAATTTTAACATAACTTTTTTCAATCAGATTTCCGAAAGGTACTTTTGGATTTCTTTTTTCAATTAAATATTCAAGTAAAGGTTTCTCAATAGGAATTATCTTTTGCACCCTTTCTTGAGATATTTTCACATAGAACGCTTCCTTTTCAAAGGCAATATATTTTCTTCCCAATCTTTTGGCGACTGCTGCCGTTGTTCCGCTTCCGGAAAAGGGATCCAATATAATATCTCCAGGATTGGAAGTTGAGATAATTATTCTATATAATAACTCGGCTGGTTTTTGCGTAGAATGAGCTTTTTGTCCATTTATTTTTATTCTCTCTTCCCCCTGGCAAATTGGAATTAACCAATCACTCCGCATCTGGATGTCATCATTCATCACTTTCATAGAATGGTAATGGAAAGTATAATTTGAAGATTTGCTCTTAGTAGCCCAGATAAGGTTTTCATGGGCATTATTAAACCTCGTGCCTTTGAAATTAGGCATAGGATTTGTCTTTATCCAAATAATATCATTGAGAATCCAGAATCCCAGGTTTTGCATTATTGCCCCGATCCGATAGATATTATGGTATGTGCCGATTACCCAAAAACAGCCGGTGGGTTTCATTACTCTATAACATTCCCTAATCCATTTCTCTGTGAAGATATCATAATCATTCAGCGAATCAAATTTGTCCCAGTCATCATTTACACCATTAACTTTTGCCTGATTTGGTCTGTATAATTCCCCTGAAAGCTGAAGGTTATAAGGTGGATCAGCAAAAATCAGATCAATAGAATTATCTGGAAGTTCCCTAAATAATTCTAGGCAATCACCTTGGATAATAATATTCTCTTGCATAATAAAATTAACTTTTCCTTTAGCTATTAACATTGTTGGATAGTTAAGCCATAACTGAGTTATTTACTTTTCTTTTATATATGCTTGTGTCAAGGAAAATTTAGCGCTCAAGCTCCCTTCCTTTTTTCAACTGTGTTATATAACTTGTTGAGATTCAGCACATTCCCTTTTATATTCATTAATTTCGTGTCTTGCTGAATGTGCAAGACAAAAAGTAATTAACTTTTTATAAAGAGGCCTATTGAAAAAAACAGGTTGCAAAGCACTGACACTTCTATTATCTGCTAATTCTACATCCTCAGCTAATTTTTATAATCCGCTCAGTGTCTCTATAAAAGAGGTTTAATCTGGTTATTATTATTTAATATTATGAGTGATTTACACCACTATAGCTATTATTATATAGCCCTGCTAACTTCTGTGTAGCCGGAGGACACTTTTTCTCCATTTTTTTACAATTATAGAATTTCTTTCTTCCGGATGGTTGACGTCCTCGTCAACCATTTTTCATCCTTTATTTGGCAACCGTAAAATTCACAATACCGATAAAAATGGGTTGCCAGTGGAACGACAAGATGTCGTTCATCCGGAAGGTTGACGTCCTCGTCAACCACTTTTCATTCTTTATCTTACAACCATAAAATTAACAATACCGATAAAATTGGGTTGCCAGTGGAACGACAAGATGTCGTTCATCCGGAAGGTTGACGTCCTCGTCAACCACTTTTCATCTTTTATTTGGCAACCGTAAAATTCAGAATACCAATAAAATTGGGTTGAAAGTGGAACGACAAGATG
>JALOCJ010000002.1 GCA_023227825.1 Candidatus Cloacimonas sp.
CAATCACAGAAGAATCGGTTTAGAGTCAAAACTTCACCGATTAACGACGGGTTTCAACCCGGTGATTAGATAATACCGAACAAAACCTTTCTCCCTTATAAGAAAAGTTCCGGAGGAACGACAGATATTAACGACCATGTTGTGATTTTATCTTTTCTTTTGACAATTACTCAATTTTGATTAGTATATTAGTTATGAAGAAAAGAGAAACTTTGTATTAGCTGTTTCTTGTCTATCAACACCAATAATCAGGACAAGGAATCAAAATTGGTAGTAAAGGTGAATTAAGGAAATTTCTAATTAACTTGAGAAACAAAGAGTTGGTTTTTATAACTAAGGTTTTACTCTTACTTAGTTGAGAAAAGGTGATAATAATTTGTTAAAAAGGAGAGAAAAATGAAAAAGACATTTTGTCTGTTATTACTATTTGCATTTATATATTTAAATATGCAGGCAACTAACTCTATGGAAATGATTTCTACACTTACAGGGGATTTTGACGGGGCTATATTTGGATGGAGCATTGCCAGCTTAGATTTTAATGGCGACGGGATTAAAGACCTGGTAGTTCAGGAAGCAAACTGGAACCCGACAGAAAGTTACGACGGTTTTCAATGCTATGGCAGAATTTACTTTTATTGGGGAGGTAATGATTTTGATAATATTCCTGATTTTGCTATTTCGGGCTCGGCTGATTTTATTTTAGCTGGATATGAATGCACTGTTCATAATGCCGGGGATATTAATAATGATGGTATAGAAGATTTAGCGCTAGGCTGTAAAATGGGTTTATATTATAAATTATTGATCTACTATGGTCGTCCTCAACCAATAGATATACCGGATGTTGTATTTGAATTACCCACTTCTACTTATGGACCATATCGAATTAGACCGTTGGGTGATATCAATGCAGATGGTTATGATGACATCGGATTTAGAACTGGCACTTATAGTCATCATAGAATTATAAAAATTATCTTAGGTGGTAGTTTTCAAACTTATGATTTATATGATCTTTTATATTATGATGATTCAATAATGATAAGCGGAATTGGAGATGTGAATGGAGATGGCATCTCAGATTATCATATCAAAAAACCACTTTATAGTACTGGTTTGTCCCAAAATATCTTGAGTGTTCACTTCGGTAGCAGTAATTTCCCGGTTTTAGACAGTGTTGTTATCTGTCCCAACACTAATAGTTATATTCAAGATTACGGGGCGGCTATAGGGGATGTGAATGGTGATGGTATTGGCGATTTTATCAGCTATATCTATTCCGAAGCCAAGGTTTGGTTTGGCGGTCCCAACCTTACAACGCAATGGGATACAGTTTTAACGGAAAGTGTATATACTGAAGTTGGAGAAATTGTCTCTTACGGTGATTTCAATAATGATGGCTATGATGATATAGTAGGTAGCGGTCCCGGTTACGGATGGGATAGAGGTATTTCCCGGATATGGTTAGGAGGATATAACTTTAACGGCACATTAGATTTGGTGATTCCATCTCCAACTGCAGATTTGCAGAGATTTGGTTTTGCCAGAGCTACAGGTGACTTTAATAATGACGGATATTGTGATATTGCCATTTCCCAACCTTACGATGTAGGAGGTATCTTATTGACCCCTGGCAGGGTATATGTTTTTGCCGGTAATCCCCAACTCCTGGATACAACATACGCCAATGACGATAACACTATCCCTGTCCCAGCTAACAGTTTATGGGATATAAATATTTATCCTAATCCGTTACCTAAGAATAAAGTTAACCTTAATATCAATTTCTTGGGAGAAGGGTACCAAAAAACAACAGCCAATTTGAAAGCCGTGCTTTATAATATCAAAGGGCAAAAAATTGAGAGTTTCAATATTGCCAGAGAGGATATACAAAACAGGAATTGGTCAGGTGTTATTAAAAACTGCCCGGCAGGAAATTATCTGATTGCCATTAAGGATAAAAATACTAATCTAATCACTAAACAAATTATCATTAAATAGTTTTGTTTTAACTCTAAACCGAGCTTCAGCTTTGACAGTTGCAGACAACGAACAAAATTTCCTGTTGCCTCAAATTATAGTTGCAACCACAGAAGAATCGGTTTAGAGTCAAAACGAACTACTTGTTTTGACTTACAATTTTGCCACTGCCCACTCTGTAACCACAACCCTCAAATTACAAACACTAACAACCGAGCTACAACTGGTCTCCAAACCTCAAAATTGTGAGTTAAAACAAGAACCTCGCACACTGGCAACCGAGCTTCACCAACACTTCAAATTCCACAATCGTGAAAGATAGTATTTTTTTCACATTTGCAAAGTTGGGTTGGAATTGTTCAGAAATAGTGACTTCGGGGCGAATTTTTGTTTTAACTCTAAACCGAGCTTCAGCTTTTACAGTATCGTAAAATGAAAGAAATTTCCTGTTGCCTCTACATCTCGTTGCAATCACAGAAGAATCGGTTTAGAGTCAAAACATCACCATCCTAGAAAGAATCGGTTTAGAGTCAAAACTTCCCCACCCTAGAAAGAATCGGTTTAGAGTCAAAACTTCACCACCTTAGTAAAGAATCGGTTTAGAGTCAAAACGAAAAGAGAACAATGCACACCTCCAACCGGACTATAACTTTTTTCAGAACGACTCACTTCGCTTTTTGCACTAAGCACTATTTCAGTTCAAATTTACGGGTTGCCAAATTCTGAATAAAAGCTCTATCATGAGAGACAAAAATAGCTGCTCCTTGATATTGATTTAGTGCTTTTTCCAGCATTTCGCGGGTTTTGATATCCAGATGATTAGTTGGCTCATCCAAAAGCAGAAGGTTATATTCTCCGCATAGTAAGGCAGTTAGTTGCACTTTTGCTTTTTCGCCCCAGGAAAGAACCTCCATTTTCTGATAGGCAATATCTCCTGTTAAACCTAAGCAGCCCATAAAATTACGAATCTCAATTTTGCTGGCTGAGAATTGTTTCAGATACTCCAAAATAGTTAAATTCCCTGGCAGGGTATTCAGGTCCTGATTATAGACCCCAAATCTTAAAAAATTGGCATAGGAAACAGTTCCTTTTGCAGGTTTCAGTTCGCCGGTAATTATTTTCATCAGGGTAGTTTTACCTTTTCCGTTAGCTCCTGCAAGCCAGATTTTTTCGCCTCCCCAAATATCAAAATAGAGGTTATGCAAAACCTGTTTTTCGGCGTAAGCAAAATCAATATCCTTTAAGGAAAGCAGTTCTTTTTGTTGCCCTGTGGTGGGAGAAAACATAATTTTGCGGGTTTTATCTTTTATCGGTTTTTCAATCGGAAAGCGGTTTTGCAGCATAATTATGCGTTCTTCAATATGTTTTGCTTGTTGATTCATCGTTCTGGCAGCATTAAAAATTGATTTATATTTGAAACCACCACCTTCGGGACGGGTTTCTTTTTGAAAGCTTTTTGCCCAGTTATGTCTTTTTTGAGCTGCTTTCTGCAGTTTTCCAATCAATTTTGTGCGCTGAGTAAATTGTTTTAACTGGTGTTCCTGCAATTCCTGTTTATCCTTGGTAAAGCTTTGATAATTACCTGTTCTAATCAGAACTTTACCTTTTTCCAATTCTATGATTTTGGAGGCAGTATGATCAATAAAAACTCTATCGTGGGAAACATAAAGGATAGCTTTAGAGTAGGCATTTAGCCAATTTTCCAACCAGATAAGTTCTTTTAGGTCAAGATGATTTGTCGGTTCATCCAAAATTAAAATATCCGGATTTTGCAATAAAAGCGAAGCAAGCTGAACGCGGGTTGTTTCTCCTGCGGAAAGAGTGTTACAGCTTTGATTGCTGAGTTCGTTCAAGGCCATTTCTCTTATAATAACGTCTACATTTTGTTCCCAAAATATAACATTACTTTGATCATAATCTTGCCACAATTCTGCCAAGCGCAAGCCATCTTTTTCCTGAAGATTGTTTATTCTGGAAAGGGCATTGATTTCCTTAATTATATTATAACTGTTAATATCTACCTGCAATAGATAATCCCGCAGGGTTATATTACTGCGAAACATAAGATCCTGAGGTAGATAACCGATTTCGGGAATAGAAACAGGGTAGGAAATAGAACCGGAAGTTGGTTGCAATTCCCGCATAATTATTTTCAGTAAGGTTGACTTTCCGCAGCCATTTTTTCCGATAAGGGCAATTTTTTGTCCGTCACAAATATCCAGAGTAATTCCGGATAGAATTTCCTGATATTGATCGGGATAAGTAAAGTGTATATTTTTCAGCTGTATTGCCTGCATTGTAACTCCTCTAGTTGTTTTTTAGCAGTTTTCTTAGGGGGCAAGCATAACAGCTTTGTAGCAGAATTGGAAAACTAAAATCTTTTTTTCTAGGCTGTTATGCATTCATTTTAGAGTTGATCATTGGTTTCGTCTCCTTTTCTTAAAATCTAATTCCTAATTTTCAGTTCTGAGGAAAGAGTCAAGGAAAATAATGCTATATATACTTTTTAACAGACCCCAATCAAGAGTCCTGATTTAAGCGTAAGTTACCTGGTTTTTAACAATTCTTTAACTTCAATAATTTCACTAAACAAAAGGATTTCCACTTTTACTTATACTTTCTTTATCTGTATCCTCAATGTTCCAGGTGTTTTCAGCTGTAAAAATACACGCTTTAAAACAATGTTACCTACCGCTATATTGCTTTTTCAGTTCCTTGTTTCACTCTGTAATATTTCAGTAACACTTCTCTAACGATTCCGTAATAAAAACTACTGGAGTGTTACGGGAGTGTTACGGGAGTGTTACGGGGTCGCTTAAGAACCGACTAAGAAATAAGGAGTTATGAATTTTATTTAGACAGGGTTTTTTATGGGTGAAAAAGCTCTTATAAATTACCGTTTTTATATGTTTGCTAAAGAAAATGGCTTATTTCCATTGACGGAATTCTGCCTTATCGTTAAGCGTTTTGTGGCGCAGTAACCTATGCGGTTAGAAGGAATTTGCCAGACCAATAACTAAAGGGAGGTGAAAAAATGATTGCATTAAGACAGGGTGATATAACTATTTTCGAGGGCGAAGCAATTGTAAATGCAGCAAATAGTTCCCTTTTAGGTGGCGGAGGAGTAGACGGTGCAATCCATAAATCTGCCGGGAAAGGTCTTTTAGAAGAATGCAAAATTTTGGGCGGATGCAAAACAGGTGAGGCAAAGATTACCAGGGGTTATAATCTTAAGGCACAATTTGTTATCCATACAGTTGGTCCTGTTTGGCAGGGAGGTAGTTGGGGGGAAGCGGAATTATTAGCCTCCTGTTACAAAAATTCACTGCAACTTGCTGTAGAAAAAGGAATTAAGTCCATTGCCTTTCCCAATATATCTACTGGTATATATCGTTTTCCTAAAGAGGAAGCAGGCAAAATTGCTGTGCAAACAGTGGTGGAATTTTTGCATAAACACCCTGATATGGAAGTTTATTTTTATTGTTTTGACAGGGAAAATTACGCTCTCTACAGCAGATTATTGAAGGAGAATTGAGAACAAGAGGGAAAAGACACCGGCGAATGTTTACATAACATAGTTATATAAGGAGAGACTTTTCCCGGGGGTTGACGAGGACATCAACCTTCCGTTATTTTTAACTTTCTCAACCTTCAAAAATTTCTCAAACTGATTTCCTTCCCGTTATCCCTTCAGAACAGCAGTAAATTGTTTGCGCATAATTTTGCTGTCAGCAGTGTTTTGGGATTCCCATAAAATAATATAAAGGCCGCGAGGGGCAAAATTGCCATCCTGTTTACAGCCGTTCCAATAAATAACTCCCGCAGCATTTACGAGGGCATAATCAGCTACAGAACAAATTTTTCGTCCGCTCAAATCGTAAATGTTGCAGGTAATTCTATTTGCAGGAGAGGGGAAATTGTAAGCAAGAGCTATTTTTTCTCCAGATTTAGCATCACAAGGGCTGCCGGTTAAGACAACTTTTCCCAAATCAGGCAGTTCTGTTTGCGGCATAGAACTATTAGGAAGTCCTGGTGTTCCTCCTTTTGCACTATAGCAATTTTGCCAGATAGCGGTAGAATCAACTAAGACCCTTTCCCTGGAAACACCCTTTATTATTTCTGCTCCGGTATAAATTAAAGAATCCAAAGTTCCTGTTTCATTTTTCCAAACTAAACAATCTCCGTCATTATTCAAATAAGTCCAACTCTCAGCCAAAATTAGAGAGCCCGCGGGACACTCGGGATAACGCAAAAGTAAAGCATCGGGATTTTGGCAGATAACAAAATAGCCACTTGTGGCAGGAAGAGTAAAACGGATTTGGGAAGTGGAATTATCTGCAATATAATATGTTCCCTGAGAAATTTGGTCACCGTAAATTTCTATCCATTCCTGATTACCTGATTCGGGATTAGCCAGAAACTCGTTGATCCAAATTCCACTTTGCGCTTCCGAATTTAAGGGAATTAGTAAAACATTATTGGTGGAATCAGGATCATCCACAAGCGATAATATTACAGTTATAGGCGAAGAATTGCAGGTAAATGAAAGGTTTACCCGTAACGAATCCCCAGCTGGAATTGGAGCAATTGCCTGTTGAGCCAGTAAGATACTATTTTGAGTGATAGTCAGCTCTGCAGATATAAGGGGAACAAAAGGGCTTAAATTCTTCAGGCAAAGGTCAAGTTCAACATAGTTATTCTCCTGTAAAATATTATAAGTTCCCAAAGCATAATCACAATGAATCCGATTTGCCAAACCGGGAGTGGGCTTTGCTTCGGCAATAAAATCTGTTTCACAGTTATTTGTATCATAACCGTCATAAATTCTTGCCAAAGAATAACCGGCAGGAACATCAGGAGCAAAATGCGTTCCCGGCAAATTATAATCATCAAACAACTGATTACTGTTAGGAGAATCATAAAGAACTGTATCGGTATAAGTTCCATCAGGACTCACATAGCGAATGCCATCTGTTGCACTGCCGCCGTTTTGAAAGCTGAAATTATAGTTTAGCTGAGCATTAAATAGAGATTCTCCTCCAATTAGTAAATAGCGCTGAGGACGCAGTTCAAAAAAAGGAAGGGTATATTGAACAACATAAGAACTGCCCCCGGAAAGGATTTTAGCTCCTTCCAATGGAATACTGGTGCTGCCGTTATTATAAAGTTCTATCCATTCATAGCCCATATCACTGCTAACCGGATCGTAACAGACCTCGTTGATTACTATTTCTGCCTTCAGAGAAAGCCAAAAAAGCATACCATAAGTAAAAAGGATAAAACTCCTTAGCCAGGTCATAAAAATCAGGAGTTATTTCCGTTGTTCAGAGCAAAGGGCAGGGGTTGAATGCCCCATATTTCATTGGCATATTCTTTAATCGCTCTGTCACTGGAAAATTTACCAATGCGTGCCACATTTAGAATTGCCTTAGTTATCCACTCATTATGGTTCAAATAGAGCTCATCCACTTTATTAGAGGCATCAACAAAAGCACGGAAATCAGCCATATTCAAATAAATATCTCCATCTTCCATCAGTGCTTTCCAGATAGGTAAAAAGAGGTCTTTTTCGCCTTCCGCAAAAGTGCCGTCAATTAAAGAATCCACAACTCTTTTCAGTTCCGGATCGCTTTCATAATAACTGCGAGGATTGTAACCGCTTTGATTAAGCTCTTTTACCTGCTCTGCAGTTAATCCGAAAATGAACATATTTTCAGCTCCAATTTCTTCTGCCATTTCAATATTGGCACCATCCAAAGTTCCTAAAGTTAATGCTCCGTTTAAAGCAAACTTCATATTTCCTGTGCCACTGGCTTCATAACCGGCAGTAGAAATTTGGATAGAGAGCTCTGCTGCAGGAATAATCCTTTCGGCTAAAGAAACGCCATAATTGGGCAAAAAAACCACTTTTAAACGGTCTTTGATGTCCGGATCTTTATTTACCACTTCTCCAATGTTATTGATCAATTTAATCAAACGCTTAGCCAGAAAGTAACCCGGTGCTGCTTTTCCCGCAAAAATAACTGTTCGGGGAACAAAATTACCTTCCGGATGATCTTTTATCCGAAAATAGCGAGCAATTGTGCCCATAACATTCAATAACTGACGCTTATATTCATGCAGGCGTTTTATTTGAGCATCAAAAAGGGAATTTGCCGGCACTCGGATTCCTGTTTCCCTATAAATATATCTGCTTAAATGACTTTTATTTATATCTTTCACTTCAGCAAAAGAAGTGCGAAAATCAGGGTCCTCAAGATATTTTTCTATACCCCGAATTTCTTCCAGATTACGAATCCAACCGGTGCCTATATATTCAGAAATTAAACTTGCCAATTGCGGATTACAAGTATGCAGCCAAAGACGAGGTGTGATACCATTGGTCTTATTCTGAAACTTGCCAGGGTATAATTCTGCCAAATCAGGGAAAATTCTTTCACAGAGGATTTTGGTATGTAATTTGGCAACACCGTTTACTGAATGTGAACTGTGAATTGCCAATTGCGCCATTCTAATAGCTTTGCCGTTGGTTTCTTCAATGATAGAAATATTCTGCATTTTAGCAATATTGCCAGGATACAAACGCGCTACTTCTTCCATAACTATATTATTTATTTGATAAATAAGCATCAGATGACGGGGTAGCAATTCTTCAAAAAGAGCTATACCCCATTTTTCCAGTGCCTCAGGTAAAATAGTATGATTGGTATAGGAAAAACAGCGCCTAGTGATTTCCCAGGCATTTTCAAAACTCATTCGCTCTTCATCAATTAAAATACGCAACATTTCCGGAATGGCAAGAGCCGGATGAGTATCATTCAACTGAATAGCAATTTTATCTGCAAAGTCATTAAAACTATGGTGATAGCGTTTCCAGTGCGCAAAAATATCCTGTAAGGTTGCAGAAACAAAGAAATATTCCTGCTGTAATCGTAACATCCTGCCTAAATGGACATTATCATTCGGATAAAGAACTTTGCTGATGTTTTCGGAAATGGTCTTTTTCTCCACTGCCTTTACATAATCGCCATTATTGAAATATTCCAGGTCAAATTCATCAGTACTGGTTGCTTGCCACAGACGTAAATTATTCACATTATCTACTTGATAACCGGGAACAGGAATATCCCAGGCAACTGCCATAACATCATCTGTATCTATCCAATGGTGTTCAATTCTGCCATCGGGAAGAGTTTCACTGATAACTTTACCTCTAAAACGCACCCGGTAAGTTAATTCCGGACGATTGATTTCCCATGGACAGCCATTTTTACGCCAATTATCCGGTTCTTCTACTTGATAACCCTGAACAATCTGCTGTTTGAAAATCCCGAAATCATAACGAATACCATAGCCATAAGCCGGATATGCCTGCGTGGCTAAAGAATCCATAAAACAGGCAGCTAAACGGCCTAAACCACCATTCCCCAAACCCATATCCGGTTCCAGTTCAATTATATCCTCCAAAGAGATACCCATTTCCTTCAACATATCGTAAACTTCGTTATACACATCCAGATTGATTAAACTGTTGGTAAGCATCCTGCCCAGTAAAAATTCCAGAGAAAGATAATAGACCTTCTTCACATCCTGCTTGCGATATTCATATTGAGTGCGCAACCATCTTTCTATAAGCAGGTCTCGTAAACTGAGAGCCAACGCATAATATATATCCCATTTCTTAACTGTTGTAGTGTCTTTTATTAAAGAGTATTCCAGATGATTTAGAAATAAGGACTTTAATTCACTCTCACATCCCTCTGCCTTATCCGTAAAGAAAATGGAGTGATAGTCATTCTTCTGTATATAATCTTCTTTCATTAATTGTTCCTTCTCTCCTCTTATGAACACTTTTCCAAATGAGAAAATGGGAATTGCTGTCAAGAAAAAAATGAATTCAGCCCGGAAAAACGACGTCCCCGTCGTTTATATTGGTTGACCAGGAGGTCAACCTTCCGGATGAACGACGTCCTCGTCGTTTATATTGGTTGACCAGGAGGTCAACCATCCGGAAAAACGACGTCCCCGTCGTTTTAGGGTTGACCAGGAGGTCAACCATCCGGAAAAACGACGTCCCCGTCGTTTTAAGGTTGACCAGGAGGTCAACCATCCAGAGGCAATCATTTTGCTTGACTCTGACACATTGCATTATTTTTGTGGTTATCGTAAAATATTAAGGAAAAGGATATGGTCGGAATTGTTCTTTCATACACTACCCTCGGAATTGATGCTTATCAGATTTCAGTAGAAGCAGATATAGGAACCGGTTTTAATCCGATGAACATTGTCGGAATGGCATCCAATGCCGTTAAAGAAAGCAAGGATAGAGTTGTTGCTGCCATTAAAAATTCCGGTTATCAAATCAGTACCTTACATTATACAATAAATCTTGCCCCCGCTGATTTGAAAAAGGATAGTGCTGCCTTGGATTTGCCTATTGCCTTAGCCATTTTGCAATGCAACGAGATATTCAGAATTATTGACTATGATAAAATAGCGATGATTGGTGAACTTTCATTGGATGGATTTGTTCGTCCTGTAGCAGGTGTTTTGCCAATTGCACTGGCAGCTAAAAAAGATGGCATAGATACTCTTATTGTTCCTCTGGAGAATGCAGAAGAAGCAGCTATTATAGAAGGTCTGAAGGTTATTCCTGTTACTTCTTTAAGAGAATGTGTCAGTTGGCTTTGTAAAGAAACAGAAATAAGAGCTGCCAATGTTGACAGGGAGAAGATTTTTCAGGTGCTGAACGATTTTCCGGTTGATATGAGTGATGTGAAAGGTCAATTTCAAGTGAAAAGAGCTTTGGAAGTTGCCGCCGCCGGTGGTCATAATGTTTTAATGATTGGACCTCCGGGAAGCGGCAAAACAATGTTAGCGAGAAGAGTGCCTACAATTTTACCGGAACTGAATTTGGAAGAGGCATTGGAGGCAACGAAAATTCATTCCGTAGCTGGCTATTCCAAAAACTTTAGGAATGGTATTTTAACCACCAGACCTTTTCGCTCGCCTCATCATACAATTAGCGATGTTGCCTTAATTGGAGGAGGTGCTTTTCCCAAACCAGGAGAGGTCTCTCTTTCGCATAGAGGGGTTTTATTTTTAGATGAGCTTCCGGAATTCAAAAGAGTGGTTTTAGAGGTCTTGCGTCAGCCACTTGAAGATGGCGTAGTAACAATTTCCCGGGCAGCATCCAGTTTAACTTTCCCGGCAGAATTTATGTTGATTGCCAGTATGAATCCCTGTCCTTGCGGATATTTTGGTGCCAATATTCCTAATCATCAATGCAACTGTGAATGGGGTTCAATTTTGCGTTATCGGAGCAGGGTTTCCGGACCGCTTTTAGATAGAATAGATATCCATGTGGAAGTTCCTACTGTCAGCTATGCGGATTTGGCTTCTTTACCAACAGGAGATAAATCAGTTGATATCAGAGCCAGAGTAAATAAAGCCCGCGCTATTCAACAAGAGCGTTTTAAGGGAACAGGAATTTATAATAACAGCCAGATGAATTCACGCCAGTTACGCAAATTTTGCATTCTGGATGATGAAAGTAATGCCTTACTGCAAAATGCAATAGATAAAATGGGCTATTCAGCAAGGGTCTTTGATAGAATTCTAAAGGTCTCCAGAACTATAGCCGATTTGGAAGGAAGAAAAAATATCCTCTCTGAAGATATCAGCGAGGCAATTCAATATCGCACTCTGGATAGAAAATATTGGAGCTAAAAATATAGATAGTGGCTCACGCAGATTACGCTGATACCACTAATTCCGATTTCAGGAACAAGGATTTCAGGATTGCAAGAACAAGGATTTAAGGATAAAAAGGATTTGATTTTTTTACCTATATCATCTCTAACCGCAATGTCTCTAAAATCGGTTATTAAGCAACCTGAGGGCTACGCTCTTTGTTGCTTTTTGGAAGCCGGTAAAGAGAAGCTAATAGGTGGTTGTGTTTTAATAGCGATTGCAGTTACAGATTGACAACAAAACGGAAGGAAATATTGTTACATTATACCCGATAAGAGAGGTAAAAAAAATGAAACGGTTTTATTTCTTCAGTGCTATGTTTTTTCTGGCATTTTGCCTGAATGCTCAACCCTGGGAAATGGATAACAGTGTTTTTAATCCCAGTGGAGTTCCCAGTTTAACATTTTCACAACCCAGATTTATTAACTTGGATAGTGACGGTGATTATGATTTTTGGCTGGGCAATATCAATCGCCCTCCGCTTTACATTCAGAATAACGGAACTGCCACAAATCCTGTTTTTGGGCAAGGACCTGACCTTTTATCCGCAATTCCTTATCTTGCTTCCGAAATGGCTGTTTCCGGAGATATGAATGGCGATGGGATTTTGGATTTAATTACAGGTGGTTTTACCGGTCTGCATTTATTTTTAAATAGCGGAACTAATGCCAATCCTGTTTTTTCTGAAAGCGGTGGTTATTTTTCCGGTTTAAGTGTGGGCTCCATTCCTGTTCCTGATGTAGCGGATGTTGATAATGACGATGATTTGGATTTGGTAGTAGGTTTAAGTGAAGATGGCAGCGTGATTTTGTATTTTAATACCGGTTCTGTTGTTGCAGGCAATTTTAGTGAAAACAACAGTCAACTTCTTGGTGATATAGGTCTTTATGCTTATCCGGTTTTTTGTGATTTTGATTCTGATGGCAAACAGGATATTTTATGCGGCAGAGATTCTTATGGTTTTGTTTTTTATCAGAATATTGGAACTGCTACAAATCCCGTCTGGCAGGAAAATAATCCACTTTTTGCTGGTTTGGGTATGTCTACTTACTGGAATTCACCCGATTTGGTTGATCTGAATGGAGACGGAGAATATGAGCTTGTTTATGGAACTGCTTCCGGTCCTTTGCAGTATTATGTGAATAATGGAACTGCCCAAAACCCTTCCTGGCAACAAAATACAGCTCTTTTTGGCGGTGTTTTGGATGTTGGAGGAGCTAGTAATCCGGTTTTTTATGATTTTGATGGTGATGGTGATTACGATTTAATCAGCGGTAGCCAAATGGGAGATATAAAATATTATAGGAATACTGGAACAGCTTATGCTCCTGCCTGGCAAGCAGATAACTCTTATTTTGCCAGTATTGATCACTCTATTTATTCTGCCGTAACAGTTGGTGATGTAGATGCAGATGGCTTGCCGGATGTGATTGTAGGGGACTTAAATGGGGGACTTTTCTTCCATCATAATACAGGAACAGGACTAATTGAACAGACAGGTGTTTTACCTGCTGTTTCAGTTGGGGGATGGTCTTGCCCGCGTTTAACAGATATGGATTTTGACGGTGACCTGGATTTAGTTGTTGGAAACGAAGCAGGTAACCTTTTTTACTATCAGAATAACGGAACTCCTGCCAGTCCTTTATGGGAACTGATAAACGGCTTTTTCGGAACAATTGATGTCGGCTCCGATTGTGTTCCCGCTTTTGCTGATGTGGATGAAGATGGTGATTTGGATATGGTTACCGGAAATCTTTTTGGTGAGGTGCAATGTTTTTTACGGGAAAGACAGCTTTGGGTGGAAAATACAGTTTTATTCAGCGGCATTGAAACCGACCAAAATGCTACCCCGGCTTTAGTAGATTTGGATCATGACGGCGATTATGATTTGGTTTTAGGTGATTATGACGGCACATTTAAATTCTACAGGAATCTAAAATATTCCGGAGCGGTATTAAATCCTCCCCAAAATCCAAGTTTTGTTGTAAATGGCGAAGTTACCGTTATGTGGGAAGAACCCTTAACTGGCAGCACTTCTCCTTTTGAACATTATAAGGTTTATCTGGATGGTGTTTTTTGCGGTTCCACAACAGAAAATATCTGGGTTTTTTCCGGTTTAGAACCAGGTGTTTCTTATATCGTTAGTATAACTGCACAGTATGTTGCAGGTGAATCAATACCTGTAACACTGGAATTGATGATTACGGGAAATGCTGACCCAATAGTTCAGCCCATTGCTTTAACCAATTACCCCAATCCTTTTAATCCTTCTACTACGATAAGCGTTACGATTCCTGCTGGTTCTGCGGGAACTTTGGAAATCTATAATGTGAAAGGACAAAAAGTTCGGGTTTGGAATTACCTTCCTTCCGGAGAACAAAGAATTCTTTTTAATGGCTGTGATAAACAGGGTTTGCCACTGCCTTCGGGAGTTTATTTCTGCCTTGCTAAAACGCAAAATGGAGTGCAGATAAAGAAAATGACACTGATGAAATAATAAAAAATGAATGAAGTAAGGAATTTCCCGAGGGTCTTACGCCGCCATCGCTATTATTGTGTTGCCCTAAAGGGCTTTTGGCAGAGGGCAGAGAGCTTAGAGCTAAGGGTTTATCAGCCATTTTTGGATCTCAACCCTCTAAACCTTCTCAACCCTCTCAACTTTATTTCCCGAGGGGTTTACGCCTCTATAGCTATTAATGTGTCGTTCTAAGGGCTTTTAGGTATCTAAACCCTCTAAACCTTCTCAACCCTCTCAACCTTATTTTCCGAGGGGCTTACGCCTCTGTAGTTATTATTTTATCAGGGATTCCGGGGTGGCAGGAAAGCTAAGTTCTTTCTCCGGATTTGCCTCTTTATATGCTGCCTGCAAAGCAAAAAAGACAGAAAGTCCATAGATCAAAGGTGGCTCACCAATTCCTTTAGACCCGAAAACACTTGCCTCTTCAGTTGCCGAAGGAATTATTTCTATATATGTTTCTGCAGGTAAATTACGGATTCCCGGGATTTTATAAGTAGAAGGATTGGCGCTTAGATAAAGTCCTTTTTCATCATAAATCAGGTCTTCCATAGTGCACCAACCAATTCCCTGTAAAACAGCTCCCTCAATTTGTCCACGGTCAATTGCTTCATTTAAGGAATTTCCGTTTTCGTGAACGATAAAAAGTTTACGGATTGTATGTTCTCCCAGCAAAGTATCCAATTCAACTTCCGCTAAGGCAGCCCCATACACAAAATAGTGAAAGGGATGACCGATACCCTTATCTCTATCAAACCACAAACCAGGAGTTTTATAATAACCGTAAGCTGCTAAAGGAATTCTTTCCGTATGAGCATAACTGACCAATTCAGGAAAAGTAATATAAGCATCAGGAAAGTCCTTGCCAAAGACCTTGTTTTCGCTAAAGATAATATCTTCGGGAAATACTGTCAGCTCATATTTCTGAGCAATAAGGGCAATTGCGCTTTGGGTTAAATTCGCTTTAATTTTTTCTGCAGCAAGGCGTGCTGCGTTACCATTTATATCACTTCCCGTTGAAGCAGCGGTAGGTGATGCATTTCCAATGCGTTGTGTGTTACTGCTTTCCACTCTAATTTGGTTTACCGGAATTCCTAAAACCCTGGAAACGACAATTGCCACTTTAGTAGAAAGCTCCTGACCCATTTCTACTCCTCCTGTAGAAACAGAAACGCTGCCGTCTATATAAACCCAAACCAAAGCAGAACCTTGATTGAGAAGTGCAGTAGTGAAAGAAATGCCGAATTTTACAGGAGTGATACCGATTCCGCGTTTATAACGAGGATTGTGTTTATTGAATTCAGCCACTTCTTCTTTAAGCATAGAATAGTTTGCTTTTTCGGCTAATTTAGCATAGATATTATTTAACTGACTATGCGTTATTTCCTGTCCGTAGGGAGTTAGTTGTCCATTTTGGTAAGCATTCCTTTGGCGAATCTCCAGGGGGTCTATTTTTAATTGGCGGGCAATTTTATCCAAAATACTTTCCATTACGAAAATGCCCTGAGGAGCTCCAAAACCTCTAAAAGCTGTATTTGGAGGCAGATTTGTTTTGCAGGCATAACCTCTAATGCGAATATCAGGTATAAAATAAGCATTCTCGCTATGAAACATCGCTCTTTCCAAAATAGCCATAGAAAGGTCGGCATAAGCACCTCCATTGGCTAAAAGCAATAAATCGTAAGCCAGTATTTTACCGTTCTCATCATAGCCAACCTGCCAAAGAGAAGTGAAAGGATGTCTTTTACCCGTATAGTGCATATCCTCAGACCGGGTAAGTTTTACTAAAACAGGTCTTTTAGTTAAAAAGGCAGCCAGGGCAGCCATACAAGCCCAAATTGTAGCTCCGCGTTCTTTTCCTCCAAAAGCACCCCCCAAACGGGGAACTTCAATTATTACATCATTTGCGGGAATTCCTAAAACCCGAGAAGTAACTTCCTGAACTTCCATTGTGCTTTGAGTGGCTGTATGCAAAGTGATTCTATTGCCCTCAAAAGGAACAGCCAAACAGCGCTGACCTTCCAGATAAAAATGTTCCTGTCCGGTAGTAACTGTCCTGCCTTGCAAGGTAAAGGGGGCATTTTTTAAAGCGGTCTCTACATCTCCACTTTCTATTTTGCGTTCGGAAATATATCCTTGCTTTTTATTGTAGGCATCTTCCGCAGCAAAAATGGCAGGTAATTCTTCTAATTTCAGGATAATCTTATTTACTGCTAATTCAGCTATATATTCATCTTCTGCCAGCACCATTGCCAGGGGTTGACCGACATACATAATTTCCTTTTCCGGAAAAAGGGGTTCATCTTTAATAACTGTGCCGATTTGATTTATACCGGGAATAGAGGCAGAAGTGATAACTTTTACCACCCCCGGCATTTTTTCAGCGGCAGATATATCTAATTTGGTGATAAGTGAATGCGCTACAGGAGAAAAGAGAAATTTGGCATAAAGTTCTCCCTGTAAAGGTGGTTCATCAGCTATAAAACGGGATTTTCCACAAAGATGCAAGGTTCCTGAAAGATGATAGGGTTCAGAGTTCATTTTCTGCCTCCTGTAGTTCCTGCAGATATAAAATAAGGTGATTGCGAATTAGTTCTCTGCGAAATAAGGCAGTTCCCCGCACATCGGTTATGGGTTCAAATTCACTTTCTATTTCTTTACCTATTGCAGCTGGATCAAGAGCTTTAATTTGTTTACTTTTCAGGAGGAAAGGGAATTTTTTAGAAAGGACGGGGATAGAGGCAACTCCTCCTATTGCTAAGGCAGAATTAATAATCCGACCGTTTTTATATTCAATATTAACTGCCGTAATCACAGAAGAAATATCCACGCTTTGGCGTTTGGCTGATTTAACGGTTTTTACATAGTTATCTTCAGTTAGAGGAGGAATAATGATTTCTTTGATAATTTCTCCCTTTTGCAGAGCTGTTTTTCGGTAAGCTAAAAAGAAATCTTTTAGGGGTATATGCCTCAATTCTAATTGGGACTGCAACCACAGGGAAGCATTTAAAACCATTAAAAGAGGTATAGTATCTCCCACGGGTGAGGCATTGGCAATATTACCTCCCAAAGTTCCAAAATTGCGTATTTGCTGTGAAGCAATTTGAGAAATAAGATTATGTAAAACAGGAAAGTGGGTTTTTACAATGCCGGATTCCCAAAGCTGATTATAGGTAACTGCAGAACCAATATGCAAACCATCCTGCTGTAGATAAAGGCGATTGAATTCAGGAATAGCAGTAAGGTCTATTAAAAATGGAAACTCTTTGCGGTTAATATTCTTCTGCACCATAATATCTGTTCCACCTGCTATAAAAACACTTTCCGGATGTTCCGCACAGAGGTCAAAAAGCTGTTTGGTTGTTTCAGGCATTAAATAGCAGTTTACCTGTTGCGGAATTTCCGTTTTAACAACAAGCATTGAATCTTGTTCCTGAAAGCGGAATAATTCCTGTTCCACTTTTCTACACCAGGCAGGGACTAAATCTTTAACATTTTGGTTGGCACTAAGTTCATCTACGGCATTTAATATATTTTGATAAGTGCCACAGCGACAAAGATTTCCTTCCAGAGCAGAGAAAACTGTTTTTCTATCAGGATGTGGCTGCATTGCAAAAAGAGCAAACAAACTTAAGACAAAACCCGGAGTGCAATAGCCGCATTGAATTCCGTGATGTGTTAAAAGTGCTTGTTGGATGGGATGTAATTTTTCCGGAGAGCCCAAGCCCTCAATGGTGATTAAGTGTTTGCCGTGTAATTTGGCAGCAGGATAGAGACAAGATGTAATTGCCTGATAAATAATTATACCTTCAAAAGGGAAAGCAATAACAACTGTGCAGGCACCACAATCTCCTTCATTACAACTACATTTTGTTCCATATAGATGTTTTTTAGTATGCAGCCAATCCAGAGTAGAAATACCTGCAGGAATATCTGCAGTAATCTTTTCACCGTTGAGGAAAAAAGTAATGCGGTTTAAGTGGGTTTCATATTGGGTAATTTGATTTTTCATATTCATTCCTCTATAGTTTGGTTGACCGGGAGGTCAACCTTCCGGGGTTTTTGGTTGACGAGGAGGTCAACCTTCCGGGGTTTTTGGTTGACCGGGAGGTCAACTGTCCTGATCTCTCTCCAGATCTTTTTTACGCATAGCTTCTCTTTTATCATACGCCTTTTTCCCTTTTGCCAAAGCGAGGGTTATTTTACAAAGCCCTTCTTCATTGATGAATAACTCCAAAGGAATTAGGGTCATTCCCTGTTCTTCCACTTTGGTTTTTAAGCGTCTAATTTCGTGTTTATGTAAAAGCAGTTTTCTTTTTCGTTCCGCTTCGTGATTAAAGTAGGCAGCTTTTTCCCAGGGGCTGATATGCAAATTATGCAGCCAGCATTCACCCTCTTCAATTTTAGCATAGCTATCCTTGAAGTTTACTTTTCCAGCACGAATGGATTTTATTTCCGTTCCTTTTAAAGCAATACCTGCTTCCAGGGTTTGGATTATGTAATAATCGTGTTCAGCGCGTCGGTTTTTGATGGACTTCATTTTTCTATTGCCTGTAAAATCATTTCCTTATAGTCCTTTGCCTTATCCAGAATCCGTTGTTCATCCACATTGCAGAGTTGGCGATTGTGCATAACTATTTTCCCCTGAATAATCATATCGCGCATACTGTGACTAGTAATTGCATACACCAAAAGGGAATAGGGATTGTAAACCGGGCTGTTTTCCAGTTCCTGTAAAGTGACAACAGCAATATCGGCAATTTTACCTTTTTCCAGAGAACCAAGTTCTTTTTCTCTGCCTAATGCCTTGGCAGCATTGATTGTAACAAAAGCAAATGCCTCTTTAGCAGGAAGCATTGAAGGGTCATTATTCAGTGCTTTATGCAGTTTGGCAGTTACGGATAATTCCGTAAGTAAATCCAAATTATTGTTACTGGCAACTCCATCGGTTCCTAAGCAGAGATTGATGCCTTTTTCCTGATACTTTTTAACAGGTCCAAAACCGGAGCTGAGTTTTAAGTTACTTTCCGTGCAAATAGCAATGCTGCCAAGTTTTTTTTCTGCCAAAAGTTCCATTTCCCGTTCATCAATCCAAATTCCGTGGGCAAAAATGCTACGCACATCCAAAAGCCCTAATTCCTGCAAGTATTCCACAGGTCTTTTTTTATGCATTTTAAGGCAATTTTCCACCTCTTCTCTGGTTTCTGCAAGATGGGTATGAATCAGGATATTATTATTTTTTGCAATTTCAGCGCAGGTCTTCAGCGTTTCCGAACTACAGGCATAAATAGAATGCGGAGCTAAAGTAAAATCAATTAGAGGGTTATTTTTATATTCTTCTTTCAGCTCGGCTATTTTCCTTCCAATAGAGTTATCCGGGTTATCTTTTGCAGGTTCATTATCAATCAGTGCTTCACTAATAAAAACCCTTAATCCGGCTTGGGAACAGGCATCGGCTATGGAATTCATACAAAAATACATATCGTTGGTAGTGCTGATTCCATTTTTAATCATTTCGCTGGCACTATGCAAAGTTGCATCATACACAAATTGTGGCTTTATCAGTTTCGCTTCCAGGGGCCAAATATATTTCTGCAGCCAGATATTTAACGGCAGGTCATCAGCTAAACCGCGAAAATAAGTCATTGGTAAATGGGAATGCATATTTATCAACCCGGGGATAATTAAACAGTTGTGCGTATCTATTTTTTGCTTTGTTTCGTAAGAGGAACTACCCTCAGGGAAAATAGCGTGTATAATACCTTCCTTAATGCCGATACAGTGATTTTCCAGAATTTGGCTTTGAGCATCCATAGTAATTATTGTGCCACCTTCCAGAACGATGTCAAAAATCATACTTGCACCTGCCGAGCTGCATCTTTGGGCTTGAAAATACCTTTGGGAGTAATAATTCCGGTGATAAGTTTAGCGGGAGTGATATCAAAAGCAGGATTTAATGCCGGGGAATTAGGATTGGCAAGATAGGTCCCGTTAATGCGTTTAATTTCATCTTCATCACGAATTTCAATAGGAATATCACAGCCCTCTTTACAAGATAAATCAAAAGTGCTAAAAGGCGCAGCTACATAAAAAGGAACTTTATGCTCTTTGGCTAAAACTGCTTTTTCATAAGTGCCTATTTTATTGGCAATATCACCATTAAGGCAAATTCTGTCGGCTCCGGTCAGCACCAAGTCAATCTCCTTTTTCCAAAAATAAAAGCCCGCGGCGCTATCGGTAATGATTGTATGAGGAATTCCTTCCTGTTCCAGTTCAAAAGCAGTTAAGCGGGCACCTTGAAAACGAGGACGGGTTTCATCTACATAAACAAAGATATCTTTTTTTTGCTGATGAGCAATGCGAATTACGGCTAAGGCGGTTCCCCAATCCACTGTAGCTAAAGCACCTGCATTACAATGAGTTAAAATTCTGGCTCCCTGAGGAACTATTTCACTGCCTGTTTTGCCGATTTGATAGCAGTCATCAATACTTTTTTTGGCAAATTCCCGGGCTGCTAAAATGGCTACCTGACGGGAGTGCTTATAATCCGGAATAAACTTAATGGTCTGTTCATAAACATAATTAACCCCATTGCAGAGATCAATAGCTGTAGGACGAGTAGCAATAATTTCGTCCCTAGCGGTTCTTAAATAGGCACGGAATTTTTCCTCCGGAGCATTTTTTGCGGCTAAGGCAATGGCATAAGCCGCTGCAGCTCCAATGGCAGGAGCTCCGCGCACAGTCATTTCTCTGATAGCAGAACAAATTTCCAGATAATTACTGTATTCTGCAATCCGAAATTCATGCGGCAATTTATTCTGGTCTATCATTTTAACCCGATCGTTTTCAAACCATACCGATAGGTATTGTTTTCCGTTTATCTGCATTTATTCTCCATAGGTTATAGCTCTTTTAGGCAAAGAAGTATTTTCTGTAGATAGCGGTTATTTCGTCAACATCTTTCTCATCTGCTGCAGATCACGGGTTGCAGAAACCCCTATAGGACGACTAAAGAAATGCCTCGTTGGGCAGTTATTAGAAGAAATTCGGTTGGCAAAAGCTACTTTACCAAATAGACCCATAGTTCGTAAACCTATATTAGCCGCATTTTTTTCCAAAATGAAATTACAGGACAGAAGCAATGCTCCGTTCCTTATTATTATTTCCTAAATTACCTTGGGGATTTAGGTTAACTACCTGTTGCTTGCTCAGTTCTCTAATGACTCTTTAACGACTCTTTAACGATGCCTTAACTTCACTAAGGAGTCGTTAAAGATATTTTAAGGCAGTATAAAAGATTTAACTTGGCAGGGAATAATGCCCAGCAAAACAAAGGTGTAGCACCTTCTTTCTTCGCCAATTCCGTTTTTCTCTTAACCTTGTTTCCCTTTTTGGGTGACAACTATATTGCCTAAAAATCTCTGCCCTGCTGATTTCGCAGGAGGAAAAATCAGACAGGAAAAGCTTTATCCATTCTCAAGAGGAAAACTATCTTCAGCAAAGGCGGAAGCACTCGTTTATAAAAAAATAACGGAAAGCAAAAGAAATGCTTCCCGTTATCTTCTAAGTGGATATAGTTTTAGTTTACTTTATAGGTTGTATCGCCTTTTTCCAAGAAGGCAATAATCTGTTTGGCAGCAGCAATTCCGGCATTAGTATTGGCTTCGCTGGTTTGAGCTCCCATTTTTTTCGGAGTGAAGAAAACTCTTTCCGGATACTGTTCTAACAATGTAGCACTGTTATCTGGAGCAACATCGCTCACATAGCGGAATTTCTTCTTTTCGACAAATGCTTTCAGAAGTGCTTCTTCATCAATAATTTCCTTGCGTGCTGTATTCACTAAAACGGCATCATCTTTTACTAATGACAAAAGATTCCAGTTTACGCTCTTTTTGGTTTCCTCGGTAGCTGGAATATGCAAAGAAATATAATCGCCTAATTTAAATACTTCTTCTACGCTATGCAAGGGTTTAACTCCTTCTTTCAGTATAACTTCATCCTTCAGATAGGGATCGTAGGCATAGATCTCCATCCCGATTCCTTTGGCAATTTTTGCTACATACCGGGCAACCCAGCCAAAACCATAAAGGGTAAGTGTTTTGCCTGCCAGTTCCGTTCCGGATTTACCGTTAAATTTGTTTCTGGCAATATAAATCATCATTCCGATGGCAAGTTCAGCAACGGCATTGGAATTTTGACCTGGTGTATTCATAGCTACAACATTATGTGCAGTAGCGGCTTTCAGGTCAATATTGTCATAGCCGGCACCGGCACGGACTACAATTTTAAGTTTGGGAGCGGCATTAAAAGCTTCCGCATCCATAATATCGCTGCGAATAATTACTGCTTCCGCAGCAGCTAACGCTTTATGCAGTTCACTTTTATCGGTATAATTTTCCAGAAAGGAGTATTCATAACCAGCTTTTTCCAGCTCGGCTTTGATTTTCTGAACTGCATCTGCAGCAAAGGGTTTTTCGGTTGCAATAAGGACTTTTGGCATTTTTGCCTCCTATGGTTTATTTTGTTGTATTTGTTTATGTTTCATTTTCCTAAAATACCTAAAAGAACACCTGCAGCAACTGCAGAACCAACAACCCCTGCAACATTGGGAGCCATTGCATGCATTAGTAAATAATTTGTTTTATCATATTGTTGACCCACAACCTGAGAAACGCGTGCCGAAGCGGGAACTGCTGAAACTCCAGCATTACCAATTAAGGGGTTAATTTTGTTTTTGGAAAAAAGATTCATAATCTTGGCAAAGAGAACTCCAGCAGCAGTTGCAATTGCAAAAGAAAAAGCGCCCAGAAAAAATATCTTTAAGGTGGCAGGAGTCAAGAAAACATCAGCCGTGGTTTTAGCTCCAACGGTTAAACCAATTAAAACGGTTACTACATCAATTAAAACAGTTTTGGCACTATTGGCAAGGCGATCAGTTACTCCACTTTCTTTCAACAGGTTGCCTAAAAAAAGCATCGCCAGAAGAACAACACTGCCCGGAGAAATGAATGTGGTAACTACAAAAGCTATTATCGGGAAGATTATTTTTTCCTTTTTGGAAACAACTCGTAATGGTTTCATCCGAATAAGACGCTCTTTTTTGGTTGTGAGCAATTTCATAATCGGGGGTTGAATTATCGGCACCAAAGCCATATAAGAATATGCTGCCAAAGCTATTGAACCTAAAAGATGAGGTGCCAGTTTGGAAGCTAAAAAAATGGAAGTCGGTCCGTCAGCTCCTCCAATTATGCCAATGGAAGCTGCTTCCAAAATGTTAAATCCCAACAGGATACTGCCAATAAAAGTAGCAAAAATACCAAATTGAGCTGCTGCCCCTAAAAGAATAAGACGCGGATTGGCAATTAAAGTAGAAAAATCGGTCATTGCCCCTATTCCTAAAAAAATCAGGGAAGGATATATGCTTTTATTTACACCGAAATAGAGATAATTTAAAACAGAACCCTCATTCATCACTCCCAATCCCTGTTGAGAAACACCAGGCATATTTCCCACGATGATGCCAAAACCAATAGGAATCAACAGCAGGGGCTCAAATTCTTTCGCTACCCCCAAATAGACAAAGATCATCCCGATTAGAATCATCAGCAGATTTCCCCAGGTTACATTCATAAAACCCGTGGTCTGTATAAATTGGCTTAATTCCTGCATAAAGCTAATCCTCAAACTCAATTAGGCGATCATTATCCTGAACAAGGTCTCCCTTTTGCACATATATTTTACTTATTTTTCCTGTTCTGGGGCTGTAAATATCCGATTCCATCTTCATCGCTTCCAAAATTAAAACCGTTTCTCCTTCATTCACATAGTCATTAACCTGCACTTTAATATCCATAATCGTTCCGGGAAGAGGAGCACGCAAAATCTTATCCGTAACTGCCTTTTTTTCAGTTGGTTCTACAAAACCTGGTTTCGGGGGTTTACTTGCAGATGGAGCTTTAATTTCGGCTCCGGTAATGGTCATCAGTAAATCTCCTTCTTTCACGGGAGCACGTTCTTTAACAAGGATTTTGTCAATTTTCCCGTCTACAGGAGAAGCAATTTCACTTTGCATCTTCATTGCCTCAATAATGATAATTGCCTGTCCTTTTTTCACTTCCTGCCTTTCGGAAACAAGAATGGTAACTATCACTCCAGGAAGTGGAGCGCGAATTTCACCTGAATAAAGATCAGCACCACTGCTAAATGCAGGTGCTAATGGCACTGCTTTTTCCTGAACTACAAGCTTGGGGATATTGGGAATTTTATCCTCTTCAATCTGCACCAGATAATCCGTTCCGTTCAAATTTATCTTAGCATGGGTAGGGCTGTATTCTACAATTCTGGCTTCAAAATGTTCGTTATTAATTAACAATTTATAGGTCTTCATCATCTATCTCTGCTTAAAGTAAATTTCTCTATTGGGCATATTTAACATAGCACTGGCACGCCATTGATTTGTGGGAGTGCGTTTAAAGGTTAAGGCAATTTTTCTTTTCTCTTCCAAAGATTGTTCATACAAAAATATAGTGGCTGCAAGAGCAGCTATTACATTGTGATTTAAAGTGGCGGAAGCGGCACGAACTTTTCCTCCCGGAGAAATTTTCAGGTCTGCCTTTTTTACTTTGGTTGGGCGGTTCAGATGATTCAATTGCCCGATTATAATACTGGTAATCAACAAAGCTGCAAATACAGTCAACATTCCTGCTAGGGTTACATTAAGTCCGAAATTCAAGCTTTTTGCTTCAAATTCCTGGTGAATTTTTTTGATCTCTTCGGGAGTTATGTTTAGCGATTGCAAAGAATAATTATCCCATTTTTGAGAATTGGGCTTTTCCAGTCCGATTTCCTGTTTGATTTTCTTCACAGGCATTTTCAGCGCCGCGGCAACTTCTTCCAAAGTGGATAGTTCTGTGTAACCATAAACGCTATATTGTTGCGCCAAAAGTGCCTTATAAGGAGTAATGCCCAGTTTTCTTAAACTCATTTTATTCAATTTTTCGTTATGCGATTCCAAACCGAGGTAACTCTTCCAACTGTCTATATCCTTAATTTGCAGTTTAGCAGCTACTTCAGCAAGGGTAGCTGTATCCCGAAAACCGTATTCAGAAAGGATTTCTTTTTCTCTTGCTAATGATAAGCTATCGGAAATTGTTGGTGCATTGACGCTTATTTGAGCTCCGGCAGATACAATGCAGAAGATAGCCGTTACTATAAACACAATTTTTCGCATTGCCAATACCTTACAAAGGAATATTGCCATGCTTGCGGGGAGGAATGCTATCGTTTTTATTTGCCAGCATTTCCAAAGCACGAATTAAACGGAATCTGGTTTCGGAGGGCTCAATAATATCATCAATATATCCCCTTTCCGCAGCTACAAAAGGATTGGCAAATTTTTGCCGATATTCTTTTTCCCGCTCCTGAAGAACAGCTTTAGGATCCTCTGAAGCCATTGCTTCTTTGCGAAAAATAACTTCCACCGCGCTTTCAGGACCCATAACTGCAATTTCGGCAGAGGGCCAGGCATAAACAATATCGGCACGCATATGACGACTGTTCATAACACAATAGGCACCTCCATAAGCTTTACGAATAATGACAGTTACTTTGGGAACAGTAGCTTCCGCAAAAGCATAAAGAAGTTTGGCTCCGTTACGAATAATTCCGTTATGCTCTTGCATCGTTCCAGGCAAAAAACCGGGAACATCTTCCAAAACCACCAAAGGGATATTGAAAGAATCACAAAAACGCACAAATCTGGCTCCTTTGATACTGGCATCAATATCTAAAACACCAGCTAAAATCTTGGGCTGATTAGCTACAATTCCTACACTGCGACCATTCATTCTGCCAAAACCGACAATTATGTTCTGGGCAAAATTACTCATCACTGGCAAAAATTCGCCCTCATCAACAATCGGATAAATCACATCCAGCATATCGTAGGGCTTATTAGGATTTTCCGGAACCAGCTCATTTAGAACATCACAATTACGAGTTACAGGATCGGCTCCCGGAACATAAGGCGGGTCTTCCAAATTATTGGAAGGCAAATAACTTAACAGTAACTTGATAGTTAGCATAGCATCTTCTTCACTGTTGGCAATAAAATGCGCTACACCACTTTTACCGGTATGAACTTTTGCTCCCCCCAAATCCTCATTGCTAACTGTTTCATTTAAGACGGTTTTAACAACCTTCGGTCCGGTAACGAACATATAGCTGTTGCTTTTTTCCATCACAATAAAATCTGTGATAGCTGGAGAATATACTGCTCCGCCTGCACAGGGACCTAAAATAGCGGAAATTTGAGGTATCACTCCACTTGCCATAACATTCCGCCAAAAAATCTCAGCGTAACCTGCAAGAGCATCAACGCCTTCTTGAATTCTGGCTCCTCCGGAATCATTCAGTCCAATTAAGGGACAACCGTTTTTAAGTGCCATATCCATCACTTTACAGATTTTATCAGCGTAGGTCTTAGACAAAGAACCGCAAAAACAGTAAAATCCTGTGCAAAAATATAGACCATTCTTTCATTGATTGTTGCGCAACCTGTTACTACACCATCCCCGGGATGAATATATTTATCCAGCCCGAAATTTGTGCAACGATGAGTTACGAACATATCAAATTCTTCAAAACTATCGGGATCAACCAGCAGAGCAATCCTTTCTCTCGCAGTTAGTTTACCTTTTGCGTGCTGTTCGGCAATGCGTTTTTCTCCACCACCTAAAAGAGCGGCAGAGCGTTTTGCCTTCAGTTTTTCCAGAGGGCTCGGGTTTTCCATTTCTTTTCCTTCCTGGTTTTTTTACTTATTTTTCAAAAAGTTATACCACAGTCATTTTTTATAGAGCTGTTTTTTAGTAAAGGGAAATGTTCTCTGGCTTCTACTTTCGTGCATCCTTAGAATTGCCTCTGTTTCTGCTTCTGAAACTGCATTCCCCATTTTTGCTTGACAGTATGCTCTCTTAAAAAAAATGAACCCAATTTACAGTGCATCTTTAGCTCAGCTGGCAGAGCAACTGACTCTTAATCAGTGGGTCCGGGGTTCGAATCCCCGAAGATGTACCATATTTGAATTAGCGGTGATTTGCCCTTTGCTCCGCAGCCAAAATGTGCTAAAGTGCGGTAGAAATTTTTGCCGGCTTTAGCAGCCGGCTTTTTTTTAGATAAGGAAAGGGTGCAGAAAACAGATATTATAAAATTAGGAGATATAAATGACAGCAGCATTACATGCAATCAACAACACAGATAGAAACGGCTATGTTTTCACCTCGGAATCCGTTTCGGAAGGTCATCCGGATAAGGTTTGCGACCAGATTTCGGATGCTATTTTGGATGCCTATCTGGCAGCTGATCCTCATTCTAGGGTTGCCTGTGAAACATTAGCCACGGAAAACAGAGTAATTCTTTCGGGAGAGATTTCTTCCCGGGCAACTGTAGATATTGAATCCATAATACGCAAAACAATTATGGATATAGGTTATATTTATCCGGACAAGGGTTTTGACTATAATTGCCGGATAAATAACTATCTGCATCGTCAGGAAGCTGCTTTGGAAGAAAATACCGGTGCAGGAGATCAAGGTTTGATGTTTGGTTATGCCTGTTCACAAACCAAGAATTTAATGCCAGTGCCAATTGAACTGGCTCATAAGCTGCTATATAATCTTGCTGCGGCAAGAAAAAACGGAACTATAAAACACTTACTGCCCGATTCCAAAAGTCAGGTTTCTATGCGTTATTTGGGACGCAAAGCGGTGGACCTAAAATGCCTGGTTATTTCTACGCACCACAATATTCTGAGCGAGAACGAATTTGAAGAATTGAAGGAACAAATTAAGCAACAGGTTATTCTACCTTCTATAGCTGATATTGAAGATGAATGCAAGGGCTATTTTGAAACCAAGAATTGTGAAATTAAAATCAATCCTTTAGGTCCCTGGCAGGATGGAGGTCCTGCTTTTGATACAGGACTTACGGGAAGGAAAATAATTGTAGATACTTATGGTGGATGGGCTCAACATGGGGGAGGTGCTTTTTCCGGAAAAGATGCTACCAAAGTAGATAGAAGCGCTGCCTATATGGCAAGGCATATAGCCAAAAGTATTGTAACCAGTGGAATAGCCGGTGAATGTTTAATTCAATTCAGTTTTGTGATTGGAGAACATAAACCCGTTTCTTTGATGGTAGATACTTTTGGTAGCGGCAAAGAAAGCGATGCGGAAATAGAAAGAATTATTGCCAGAAACTTTGACTTGACAGTGGAAGGTATTATAGATTACTTAGACCTTCGTAAACCAATATACTTTCCTACTGCTTCTTATGGTCATTTCGGTAGAGAAGGTTTTTCCTGGGAAAGGGTTAAACATATTTCCAGATAAAGGAGAAAGCAGCATTGCTGTCCTGATAATAATGGATAATCTCTATACAGAACTTGCTTCCAGCCAAAACTTCTTCCTGATTGCAGGACCCTGCGTGATTGAAGAAGAAAGCATAATGTTTACGGTTGCAGAAACCCTTAAGGAGCTTTGTGCGAAAAAATCAATTCTCCTAGTTTTTAAGGCATCCTGTAGAAAAGCTAATCGCAGTTCTGTTAATTCCTTCAGTGGTCCTGGAATGGAAGAAGGGCTTAAAATGTTGAGCAAAATAAAACTGGAATTTGATGTTCCGGTTATAACCGATGTGCATGAATGCGTTGAAGTTGCTTCTGCTGCAGAGGTCTGTGACATTTTACAAATTCCTGCTTTTCTTTCCCGACAGACAGAATTAATCAAGGCGGCTGCTGCAACAGGTAAAATAATCAACATCAAAAAAGGGCAGTTTATGGCTCCTGAGGATATGCAGCTAGCTGCCGAAAAAGCAAGCAGCACAGGTAATAAACAAATTCTCTTAACAGAGCGCGGAACTACTTTTGGCTATCATAATCTGGTTGTGGATTTTCGCAGTTTTGCCATTATGCACGAATTTGGCTATCCTGTTGTTTATGATGTAACTCATTCCTTGCAAAGACCTTCTGTGGGAAATTTTTCCGGTGGCAATCCTGAATTTGTTTTACCGATGTCTAAAGCTGCAATTGCTACAGGAGAGGTAAAAGGCCTTTTTATAGAGACGCATCCGGAACCGCATAAAGCAAAAAGTGACGCTGCTAGTATGCTTCCTTTGGCAAAAATGGAATCCCTTTTGGAGAGCTGTTTGCAGGTTTTATAACAAACTATAAGGAAAAATAGAGATGTACAGTAAAAAAACACTAATTAAACCCCAAAAACGGGTAGTTCCCTGGAATGATATTAAACTCATTGTCTTTGATTGTGATGGAGTGCTTACTGACGGTCGTTTTATTTATGGTTCAGCTAATCTGGAATTGAAACATTTTCACGGTCATGACGGTTTGGGTTTTAAACTGCTGCAAAAAACGGATATTATTATCAGTATTATCAGTGGACGCAGTTCCGAAGCATTGGAAAGACGCTGTCGCGATTTGAATATTACCTATCTGTTTCAAAATATAACCAATAAACTGGATTGCCTGGATAATCTGCTCAAGGAATTGAACCTTATTTATACTAATGTTGCCTTTATGGGAGATGACTGGAATGATGTTCCTGTTATGCGTAAAGTAGCTTTTTCTGCAGTTCCGGCTGATGCCCAACCCGATGTTGCCAAAATAGCTGATTGGATTTCAGAATTTAGAGGGGGACAAGGTGCAGCACGAGACCTGATAAACTATGTGCTTATGCGTAAAGGTATCTATGAAAAAACCGTTCTGGCTTATCTGGATAGCATCAGTTAGCCTTCTTATTTTGCTAACTTCCTGTCAAAAAGATAGTTTGCAACTAGCAACAGGGGTTTTACCGCGCGATTTGCCAGATGAAATCAGTTACAATGTTAAACTGACACAACTGAATAATGACCGTAGCGAATATTATCTGGAAGCGGAAAAAATAGAAAGATTTTACGACAGGCGTTTGCTGTATGCCTATAAAGTAACCCTTACCACTTATGACAAAAATAATCAGATAAGTTCTGTTATCAAAGCTGATACAACTATTGTTGATGATGCCAGAAACCTGATTTTTGCTAATGGAAATGCAATTCTTACCTCTCCCAATGGAACTTTGGTTACTCAAAAATTGGTTTGGGACAGGTCTGTAGATGAAATTACTGCTCCTTTAACGGTAACGATTACTCGTGCAGGGGATGTAATGCAAGGTCAAAATTTACGAACTAACAGTCACTTAAGTTATGTAGAAATGGATGCTGTTTCTGCTGCGGGCATTGTGCGGGAAAAGGAAATTAAGTGGTAAAAAAGGGTTTTATTTACTTTCTGCTGTTACTTCTTTTCTTGCCTTTAGCAGCTAAAAAAAAGGGGGAAGAAGAATTCCGCCTAGTTCATTCGGATAAACTATTTATGACTAAAATGGAAAATGAACAGGTATTGGAACTAAACGGAAATGTCCATTTCTTTTATGGTGAGGTGGAATTTCTTTGTCGGAATGCTTTAATTCTGGATAAACAAAAAATAGCACGACTTTCGGGAAATGTAATCGTAAAAAATGATAGTTTAACTCTGGAAGCAGATACTTTGGCTTATTATCGTATCCCGGATTTAATGAATTTGGGCGGTAGAATAACTGCTACTGAAAGAACTAAAGAAGGCATCTACCGATGGATGAAAAGTAACTTTGCCACCTACGACAAAAAAAATGAAGTCCTGACTGCCTGGAGCAGAGTGCGGGGTTTTGATTATCAGGAAAATGCCCGGGTAAAATGTGGCTATGCACAATGGGATAGAGGAAACGGCTATGCATTAATGTTGGATGAACCCTATCTTACTTCAGGAATAGAAGATACTCTTGCTGTTGCGGCAGAAAAAATGGAATATTTTGAGTCGGAACGCAAACTTATTGCCACTTTTAATGTTCAGGTGGATAGAGGTGAATTCCAAACTACCAGCGATTTTTTAATCTATTTTCTGGAAGAAGAAAAGGCAATTTTTACTGGGGAACCCAAGTTTGTTTCCGATTTTGCCGCTGCCAAAGCTACCGAATTTCATCTCTATATGAAAGAACGGGAATTAGTTAAAGCTGAATTAATTGATTCCTGCCATATTGATTTTGCTGAAGAACGATTAGGAGAAAAGAAAAATAAAGTAGATGCTGACTTGATTACTTTGGATTTTCTGAATGAACAACTACGAAAATTTGTTGCCGAAGGAACGGTGAGCTATTTCTATCAGCAGGAGGAAACAGAAAAAAAGGATTTTATGATTAATAGTGCTACAGGACTTTACCTGCAAGCGAATTTTCATGAAGATAGCAAACTCCAAAATATGCAGATGCGAACGAATATAAACGGGAAATATGTGTTTAAGAAATGAAGAATGATAAATGTAAGAGCTAAAGCAGTAAGATTCTTTTTCCGGAATAAATGACAAGGACTTCAGTTATTTCGGATAATGTAATTCTCACATCGTAAATCTCATTTTTCCATCTTACTATCTCACCAAATTCATTCTTCATTTTTTCATTCTTTATTTTTTTAAGAGAGTGAGCACTTCTTTCAGTGTATCCCTTTCTGCTATTAATAGATACAAAAAATATCCTATTAACACAACCAACGGAAAAACAACAGAAAATTTGCCCATATACAAACAGCCCAACGCAAGAACAAATAGTATAGGAAGATAAGTTAAAATATCAATAGTTATCTGCCATAAATCTGCTTTCAACAAAGCTAAGGACATATAGTAAAAAGCAAAGTGCATAACTGCGCTTACCAAACAAAATAGCAATATGGCAAAAGCAAAATTAACCTGCAAACCCAAATACAGCACTAAAATACGCAAACAGAGAGTAATTATATTCCACAGCAGTTCCCATTGTGGTTTTTTGCAAATAAAAGGTATTCCGCTAATCGGATTATGTAGCATACTGGTCCCATAATAGATTACCATATAAAGAATTAACGGCATTGCAGAAAGCCATTTATCGCCCCAAATTACAGGAACCAGATATTGCAAAAGAAGTGCATAAACAATCAAAGCCGGAATGCCTATTTTCAGTACCAAAGAAGTGTAATGCCTGATACCTGCAACACTTGCGGTTTTTTCGCTTTTAGCTAATACCGGAAAGAAAACCTGAGCAAAAGAAGTATTCAGCATCCCAACCGGAATAGCAATTAGTTGTGAGGCAAAGAAATAAACACCCATTAAAGCTGGCTCCACCAAAGTTCCCAAAAACAAGATAGGAGCATTTATAGAATAGGACTGTAAAAGATTTATGGCATTAACCATAAGCAGGAAATTACTATTATGGGAAAACAGAGCAAAGGTCTTTTTCAGCCAGCTGAAACTAAAAACCCTTTTCAGCAAAGAAGAAGGTATACGCGGCAATTTTATACACAAATAAACCAGCTCCCCCAAGTTGCCAATGTAAAAGAGCAAAATAAACAACCAAGCATAACGCCAAAAATAGATAAGTGCCAGACAAAGAACGGAATAGATAATTACATTCAGGGTTTCTGCCAAAGCCAGGTCTTTAAATTGAAAATTCTTTTGAGCATAAACACGAACAATACGCCGCAGGGATTCAATAAAAATTAAGCCCCCGCCATAGGAAAGAACTTTGCCTAGTTCTGCACTATGATAATAAGCACCAATGTTTTTTCCAAAAACAGCCAGCAAAACAGTTATTACAGCAGAAACAAGAAGTCCTGTCTGCAAAAGAGCCAGCAAATTTACGCGTTCTTTTTGCCTGGAAACAAGATAAAGATAATCCAGCCCTAAATGAGTAAGATAAGTCAGTAGTGCTAAAATAGCAGAAAAACTGCGGTAAATTCCAAAATCAGTTTGACTTAGCCATTTTGCCAGAAAGATGAAAAGGATTAAACTGATAGCTCTGCGCAGAATAGTTGTGGAAAGAGTCCAGCGAATGCCTGAAATTACTGTTTTTGTGTGCATTTGCCTCTGTTAAAAAATTTCTGTTTGTCCAGAACCGGAAGTTAAACCTAAATGGCGGTATGCTTTGAAAGTAACTTTTCTGCCTTGAGGACTGCGTTCCAGAAAACCCTGCTGTACCAAATAGGGTTCAAAAATCTCTTCTATGGTTCCGGAATCTTCACCGATGGCTGTTGCGATTGTTTTAATGCCAACAGGACCTCCATTATAATTTTCAATAATGGTAGTTAAAATGCGTTTATCCATTTCATCCAAGCCGGCATTATCTACCTGCAGCATTTGTAAAGCAGACAAAGCAATATCTAAAGTAATTACTCCTTCACCTTTTATTTGAGCATAGTCCCGCACTCTTCTTAATAAACGATTAGCAATGCGAGGAGTACCACGACTGCGTCTGGCAATTTCTTGAACACCATCATCTTCTGCAGGAATATTTAATAAGCGTGCACTTCTGCGAATAATTTGGGTAATGGATTCTTGATCGTAATAATCCAAACGCAGCACAATTCCAAATCTATCACGCAAAGGAGGGGTTAATAAACCCGCTCTAGTAGTTGCTCCAATCAAAGTAAAATGTTCCAGCGGAATTTTTAATGTGCGGGAATTGGGACCGCTATCTAGAATGATTTCCATTTCAAAGTCCTCCATCGCGGGATAGATATATTCTTCAATAATATGGGAGAGACGGTGAATTTCATCTATAAAAAGTGTTTCGTGACGCTGCAGATTGGTTAAAATACCGGCTAAATCGGAGGGCTTTTCAATAACCGGACCACTGGAAGCAGTTAAATTAACCCCCATTTCGCGTGCTATAATTCCTGCCAGAGTCGTTTTTCCCAAACCTGGAGGTCCGTAAAAAAGGATATGGTCAAGCGATTCTCCCCGCAGTTTGGCTGCTTTAATACTGATATCCAAAAGTTCCTTGATATGAATTTGCCCTATAAATTCCTTTAAGGTGCGGGGACGTAAAGCTCTATCCAGCTCTACATCTTCATTCAATTTATCGGGATTATTGATTCTTTCCAGCATTATCTATTTTTTCTTTTTCGTATAGGGAGGGACAACAACCGGTTTTTCCAGCATTTTTATTAGGTTTGTGCCTTCGGGAATGGATTGAGTCCAGGTCTTTTTCTGTCCTGTTTTTTTGTGTGTTATTTCCAGATATATAACTTCTCCCGCTTCCCATTGGCTGGGGAAATTTCCCAATTGCAAACTGGCAATAATGGTAAAAGGGAATTTTTTCCCGTCTCCAACCTGTTTAACAGCAATAGTATGAAGCGGATGAATTTCCGTACTTACTATTTCATCCGGACGGGTATTTATCCATGCTTTAAGGATATATTCATTGGCACTTTTATCTTTCTCCTGGGTTATTGAGGGATTTTTGCCGTTTTCCAGAGTCAGTTTTTGCACATATACCCTAGGAATAGTTATTGAGGAAAGCGACAGCCCAAGAAAAAATATGCTACACAGTATTATCAGTCGTTTCATTATTAGTATCCTGTTCTCGTTATTTCAATCTGCTGAGTAATTTCATAATTTCTAAACGCCAAACCATCCAGGCAGCTTCCCAAACAATTTTTCGGCTCATTTTAGAGACACCGTTCAGCCGTTCTGTAAACACAATAGGGATTTCTTTGATGTGAAAACCCTTCACCCAGGCTCTAAAGTTCATTTCTATCTGGAAAGCATAGCCATCAGACAGAATTTTATCCAGATCAATACTTTCCAACACTTTACGCCTAAAACATTTGAATCCGCTGGTAGGGTCTTTCACAGGCATCCTTGTAATTGTGCGGACATATTTACTGGCAAAGTAACTGATTAGTAATCTTTTAATGGGCCAGTGAATAATGTTCACTCCGTCACAATAGCGACTGCCAATCACTAAATCGTATTTTTTTGCCGTATCCAGTAAGCGGGGAATATCTTCAGGGTTATGAGAAAAATCAGCATCCATTTCCATAATATAGTCATAACCCTGTTCTAAGGCGTATTTAAAGCCGGTAACATAAGCAGAACCGAGTCCCATTTTTCCCGGACGCTCCAGTAAATGAATGCGCGGTTCAGAACTTTGCATAAATTTAACTCTTAAAGCAGTGCCGTCTGGAGAGTTATCATCAATCACTAGCACTTCAATTGTTTCGCTTTTGGCTAAGACCTGTTCCAGGATATGTTCAATATTTTCTATTTCGTTATAAGTAGGAATAATTACTAATGTTTTCATTGTTTATCCAGATTATTTTCCATTAGTTGAGGTTCAGGAACTTCTTTAAATGGCTTTGCCGGATTTCCAGCTACGATTGTTTTAGCGGGAACATCTTTGGTAACAACAGCTCCAGCAGCCACAGTTCCGTCTTTATTGATTACTTTTCCAGGCAGGATTGTAGCGTTAACTCCAATCCGAGAGCCACTTATCATTGTAACTCCTTTAAAGTGTTTAAAGCGTTCTGTATCGCGAGCCATATAATTATCGTTACTTGTTGCCACGCAGGGTGCTATAAAACAATAGTCCCCAATTTCCGAATAGGCAGTTACATAGCAGTTTGTTTCCAGCTTATTGCGGTTGCCTATGTGCACAAAATTCTCAATAGTAACATTTCTGCCCACGATATTCAAATCGCCTAAAGTTACATTTTCGCGGATAGTTGCCAGATCAGCAATTAAATTACGGTTACCGATAGTGCATTGACAGTAAATAATTACATTGCTGCCAATCTGGCAAAAATCACCTATTTCTGCGCCTTTTAAGTCCTCAGCAACTTTAAATATACTGCGTGGAGAGGAAAGCGGTTTTTTGCCAATTATGGTTCCATCATCTATCCGGCAGGCATTTCCGATTTTGGTATCCGGATGAATAATAACATTATGCCCTATATTACAGTCATCACCGATTTGGACTCCCGCCATAATAACCACATTATTGCCCAAGGTTACATTCTTTCCAATTTCAGCACTTTCGTCAATAAACCGGTTCATTCGTCCTCCCTTTTTTGAGATAATACCATTTTTTGCTTGATAAGTTTTAAGGCAAGAAAAAAAATGGCTTTATGAAAAAGTATATAGCTGATTTCTGTAATTATCTGGCTTTGGAAGGCAAATCGCCCAGAACGATTACTGCCTATAACCTGGATTTGGAACAATTCCATACTTTTCTTAAACGCTATTTTGAAAATGGCGAAGTAGATATTAAAGGAATTACTGTTCTTAATATCCGGGATTTTTTACGCTTTTTGAATGAAAAACCAGATTGCAACCGCTCTTTAGCGCGTAAAAGCGCTGCCTTAAATGCCTTTTTCCGTTATTGTAAAAGAAACGGTATAATTCAGAATAATCCTATGGAAAAAATTAAGCGTCCCAAATACGAAGTTCCCCTCCCTAAATGTTTCACCGAAGAAGAAGTGCAAACTTTACTTTCTATTCCGGATACTGATAGTCCCTTTGGAATAAGAAATAAGGCAATTTTGGAGACCTTATATTCTTCCGGACTGCGTATTTCCGAACTTGCAGGAATCCGTTTGCAGGATATTGATCTTCAAAGAGGGCTTGTAAGGGTTACAGGAAAGGGCAATAAACAGCGTATTGTTCCCCTTGGTTCGTATGCCGTTGCAGCTATAAATAACTATTTAAGGGTGCGGCAATATTTTATACGAGAAAAAAGTCCCGAGCTGCTTTTTTTAACAAAAAGCGGTAAAGCATTTGACACAAAACAACTGGACATCATTCTAAAACGGTATTTTGAACTCGTTGCCAGGGCTAAGGGCTATTCACCTCATTCTTTAAGACATAGTTTTGCCACTCATTTGCTTTCCAGAGGAGCAGATTTAAGAGCCATCCAGGAACTTTTAGGACACTCTTTACTCTCTACTACAGAAACATATACCCACATTTCCCTGGAAGATATTAAAGAAGCATATAAAAAAGGACACCCCAGAAACAAGGAATAAAAACGGTTGGAAAACTCTTAACGCTATCGCTTATGATTCCCATATCGTTCCCATATCGTTCCCATATCGCGATATGGGAATCTTAGGAGATGGTTATCTGAGATATAGGGCTGAAAACAAAGAGAAAATGAGATATATTTTAGCCACCGAGAACACCGAAAACACCGAGAGTTTATTTTACAAAGAGGAAAAGAGAAAAAGAGAAAAAGAGATTGGATTAAACAAAGAGGAAAAGAGAGAAAGAGAATTTACTTGAAGATATAAGTTTGGATTTATAGAAAGTAGATAACTGGAACAATAGGATTTACCGGATCAAATGCAGTAGTTTTTATCTGTCTACTAAACTCTTATAGTCATTACCCGGGGTTCTCAGTATCCGAAATTTTCTCAGAGTCCTCTATGTTTTCAGTGTCCTCAGTGTTCTCTGTGTTCTCAGTGTCCACAAGGAAGGAAAAAGTGAAAAAAGTTCTTCTGACAGCCATAAATAGCAGCTGGAGTCAATCCAATCTGGCAATTTATTACTTACGGGAAATGATTGCGGATTTGCCTTATGCTGTTTTTCTCAAGGAATGGACATTAAAAGACCAGCTTTTGGATGTGCTGTATTATATTTATAGCCAAAATGCCGATGTCCTTTGTTTTTCTGCTTATATTTGGAATCGTCTTTATCTGCAGGAATTGATTCCTGAAGTTATAAAACTTTTGCCTGAAGCAGTTATTGTGATTGGCGGACCTGAAGTAGAAAATCTGGCTTTCCTGAAAAGAAAAGGGCTTTACCTAATCCAAAAAGCTGGTGAAGGTCAGTTTCGCTGCCTGGCAGAACACAACTTTTCTGCGAATGAAAAGGAAGTTTTTCTGGCAGAACATATTCCCTTGAAAGATATTCCTTTTCCTTACAGACAAAGCGATAAAGAAACTTTAAAAGGCAAATTGCTATATTACGAAACATTTAGGGGCTGTCCTTTTGCCTGTATCTATTGTCTTTCCGCTTCCGATAACCGCTCTGAACTACGCTATAATCCTGAAATAAAAGAAGATCTGCAATGCCTGGATAAAGAACTGGAAGCCCTAATTGCTTTACAGCCAAGAACAATAAAATTTGTAGATCGCAGTTTTAATATAAACAAAAAGTTAGCACATCATATCTGGAAGTTCTTTATTGAACATAACTGCCTTTGTGATGTCCATTTTGAAATCTACCCTGATTTGCTGGAAGAAGACGATATTGCCCTCTTGGAAAAAACGCCGGAAAATAGAATCCGTTTGGAAATCGGTATCCAAACCATAAACTCAGAAGTGGCTTTGAACTGTGGCAGAAAAGCAAATTGGGAAAAAACAAAATGGACTTTGCAGGAACTGAAAAAACGCACTAAAATACGCATCCATACTGATTTGCTTGCCGGACTGCCCGGAGAAAATTATGCTTCCGTGATAAATGGTTTAAATGAGGTCTGTGCAACTCTTCCGGATGCTGTCCAACTCGGCATTCTAAAAATTCTTCCCGATACCCCGATGCAGAAAATTGCTTTGGACTTAAATTATAAATGGCTTAACCAGCCACCCTATCAATGCCTTGCCTCGGATGCCCTCTCTTTTGAGGAAATGCAACAACTGGAGAATTTTGCCAAGCTCTTAAACCTCTATTGGAATAAAGAAGAACATCAAACATTTTGGCAGGAAATGCTGCAAAAACATATTGCGTCTGATATTTTATCCGCTTTGCAACAAAAACATAAAGAACTTGGCTATGAACTGCACTCCCTTGCCAAAACCAAAAGAGATGCAGTGATAGCTGAAATTATGTAGCCGGAGCTCGCTGAAGCTCCGCAAAATGAGTAACCGGAGCTCGCTGAAGCTCCGCAAAATGGGTAACCGGAGCTCACTGAAGCTCCTCTCTTTTTTTCTTGCGGAGGAACGACATCCCCATCCGGAAAAACGACTTCCCCGTCGTTCTAAAAAATGTTAATGCTTGGTTGACCAGGAGGTCAACCCTCCGGAAAACGACATCCCTTTCCGGAAGAACGACGTCCTCGTCGTTCTAAAAAATGTTCATCCTTGGTTGACCAGGAGGTCAACCCTCCGGAGAACTTTATTGGCTTTTGTCTCTGTTCAAAAAGATTTGCGATATACTTTTCTACCTGAGAGGGAATAACATTGATAGTTTTACTCAGTTCGGCACTTTTAACAGCATTCGGTTCAAACTTTGCCGGAACATAATTCTGTAAACTAACCAGCAACTTTTCCGCTTCAGCATTCCAAAAAGGTATTTCAGCGCTATTGGGATGAATCCATTCCAGGCAATAGAACATCCTCATCAATTCATTGATAATAATTGATTTGGCAGGATTGGCGCTTTTTGTTATCTGTCCAATGTCGCTTAAAGCGGTTCCTTCCATTTCCAGATAACTTGGAGCCGGAATTAATAAATCCACAGGTGCTTTTTCATCCTTAAAAGTCATTACAGCAACCCTGAATTTTGCTTCAGCCGCTAACGAAGGATAAACACCCCAACCCATAACAAAATCGGAAACGGTTAGCGAAAAATTCGGTTGCATAGCTAAAAAACCAGGATGATTACGATAATCTGTAGAAACCAGAAGATTATCTTTTCCTTTTTCCGAGGCAAAACACCATAAATTATATGCTTCCTGTTCTGAGATGCGATTCTGATTATAAACAAACAGGGTTTTCTCAGTTGCTATAACTTCTTTTAGATTTGCATAGTTAGCATTAGCAAAACGGGAAAAGGGGCTTTCCGGGTAGTTTACGAGGGTTAATTTTTTACCTTTTCTTTGTTGCAAACGGATTAAAGTTGCCAGCACCTGATTCAGTTCTCCGTAAACAACATATTCCTGAAAGTTGTCCAAAATTCTATAGGGTTCTTTTTGAGGTCTTAAGGAAATACAGGAATCGCTAAAAGCTGAAAAAGCAGGATTGGCAGATAGCCCGGTAGAATATTTATCCGCAGCTCTTTTCAGCAGCAGCATTTCTTCCAGAGAAATATAGGGGCTTATTTCAAAGCGTTGGGTCTTGCCTAAAGATATATTTTCTGCTATAAGGTCAGTTGCTTCCTGCCAGCTGATTTCTTTAAAAATGCCCTTTTCTTTTTTCAGAGGCACAGTCAATCTATCTTTATCATCAAGACCTTGCCAGCCAAATCTTCCCTTAAAACAGAGATTTTTACCGTTAAAGCCAGGTTCCTTTTGTGAAGTTGTAACCCGGGTGATAGTTCCTGCCTGAGTTTCGGTTTGAATTAAACAGCCCACTCCACATAAACCGCAATTTTGCAGAGAAATATCTTTAGGATGAGGATTGAATTTATAGTGAACAGCCCTTTCTGTTAAAGCACCCACGGGACAAACATCAATACATTTTCCACAGGATAAACAGCTGGTCTTTGTTAACGAATCCCCAAATTCCGGAGCTACGAGAGTAGCAAAACCTCTATAAATATAGCCCAAAACAGCCGGACCCTGAATTTCAGCACAGGTCCTAATACAGCGTCCGCAATAAATACACTTATTGGCATCCCGAACTATGAAAGGATGAGTGTAGTCAATCGGATGTTTATTTTTATCCCCTAAAAATTGAGCAGGATTAACTAAATAATCAGTACAATATTTACGCAGGAAACAGGTCTCATTCACAAAACAACCACATTCCAGACAGCGTTTTGCTTCACTTACGGCATCATCTTCTGAAAAACCAAGCTCCACTTCCTTAAAACTTTGTTTTGCCGCTTCCAAAGGCAGTTCCGGCATCTCCCGACGTTCAATTTTTTCATAAATAGAATATTCTTCAGGGCTGATTTCTTTTACTGTATTAGCTTTTTTACTGTCAAAAGGGATAAGTTCAGCAGTTATTTCTCCCGTTTCCAAAAATCTGTCTATAGCAGTTGCGGCAATTCTTCCATCAGCAATAGCTTCAATAGCGGTGGAAGCACCTCTTCTAAAATCGCCTCCGGCAAACACATTTCCCAAGCCGGTAAACATAGTTGATTCGTCCACAATAGCTGTCTGCCAACGCGAAACAGGCAATATTTTATTTTCTACATAATTATTCTTTTGAGCAAAGATATCTACCTCAGGAACCTGAGAAATAGCAGCAATAATACTGTCAAAAGGCAGTTCAAAAAATTCTCCGGTCGGTTCAGGTCTTCTTCTTCCGCTTTTATCGGGTTCCCCTAAACGCATTTTCTCAATTATTACGCTGGAAAGATGTCCACCTTTACCTATATATTCTACAGGATTGGCAAGGTAGTAAAATTTAATGCCTTCCTGTTCACAAGCAAAAACTTCGCCTGGCTCGGCAGGCATTTCAGCTTTAGTTCTTCTGTAAATAACGGAAACCTCACAACCTTTTCTAACGGCAGTTCGGGCACAATCAACAGCAGTATTTCCACCTCCTACGATTGCTACTTTTAATCCTAAATCGGGTGAATTGCCTAAGGCGTGAGCTTTCAAGAAATCAACCCCTAAAAAACAACCTTCTAAATCACTACCTTTAACCGGCATAGGAACTGCTTTTTGAGCTCCGAGGGCAAGGTATACAGCAGCATAACTATTTGCCAGGTCTTGCAAAAAGACATCTTTACCCAGTTGTTTATTATATTCAATCTGCATTCCATTCGTGCACATCAGTTCAATTTCCGCATCCAGAATATCTTTCGGCAAGCGAAATTCAGGAATACCATAACGCAACCAACCTCCTGCTTTGGGAGCTGCCTCATAAATAGTAACTTCATAGCCCCAATTGGAAAGATAATAGCCACAGGTAAGTCCGCTGGGTCCGGCTCCGATAATGGCAACTTTCTTGTTTTTGGAGGGTAACTTTTCAGGAACATAATTCCACACATCTTCATTATCTACATCAGCAGCATATCTTTTCAGCTGCCTGATAGCAATGCTTTCATCTACTATTTGTCTTCTGCATTCTTTTTCACAAAAGGCAGGACATATCCTTCCAATAGATAGAGGCATTGGCAGTTTCTCTTTAATAACTTGCACTGCCTCATGGTATTTGCCATTGGCTATTAAAGATACATAGGTTTGAATATCAACCTGATCAGGACAGGCAATTGTGCAAGGAGCAATACAATCCGCATAGTGATTGGAAATAAGTAATTCCAAAGCCATTTTACGAGCTGTGTGAATGGACTCGCTCTCGGTTATAATTTCCATTCCTTCTGAAATAATAGTTCCGCAGGATGTTACAAAACCCTTTCTGCCTTTCACTTCTACCAAACAAACCCAGCAGGAACCGTAAGGATTTAATTCTTCATCGTTACATAAAGTAGGAATATCTATCTTATTCTGTTTGCAGAGTTCTAAAATAGTAATTCCGGGCTCTGCTGGCACTGGTTTTCCGTTTAAACTTACATTTATCATTGCCTAAACTCCTATTCTTTAGTTACTGCATCAAACTTGCATACCTGGAAACAGGTTCCACATTTAGTACACTTACTTTGATCAATAGTATGAACTTGTTTCACTTGTCCGGAGATACAGGAAACAGGACATTTTCTGGCACAAAGAGTGCAACCGATACATTTTTCGGGATTGATTTTATAGGTTATCAGAGCATTGCAAACACCTGCGGGACAGTGTTTATCTACAATGTGCGCCAAATATTCATCCTTAAAATAGCGCAGGGTAGTTAAAACCGGATTGGGAGCTGTTTGTCCCAAACCACAAAGCGAGCCCTTGATAATATTTACTGCCAGTTCTTCCAGGTTCTCCAGGTCTTGCAATTCACCTTTCCCTTCCGTAATGCGTGTTAAAATTTCCAGCATTCGTTTGGTTCCAATGCGGCAAAAAGTGCATTTCCCGCAGGACTCATTTTGGGTAAAATTCAGGAAAAACCTGGCTACATCAACCATACAGGTTCCTGTATCCATTACTACCATACCTCCGGAACCCATAATGGCACCTGTTGCAGTAATAGAATCGTAATCAACTATGGTATCAAGTTTTTCGGCAGGAATACAGCCACCAGAAGGACCTCCCATTTGGACTGCTTTAAAGGGATTGGAGGTCTTCATTCCTCCTCCGACATTGTAGATAATATCCTTCAAGGTAATTCCCATTGGAACTTCAATTAAACCGCTACCAGCGATTTTTCCGGCTAAGGCAAAGACCTTAGTTCCGGGTGATTTTTCCGTTCCGTATTTCCTGAATTCCTGTGCACCGTGCATAATTATCCAGGGAATATTTGCCCAGGTCTCTACATTATTGATGTTTGTTGGTTTGCCCCAAAGTCCTTTAACTGCAGGATAGGGAGGGCGTAAAGTAGGCATACCTCTTTTTCCTTCAATGGATTGCATTAAAGCAGTTTCTTCTCCGCAAACGAAAGCACCGGCACCTTCTTTGATATGCAAATCAAAACTGAAAGAGCTGCCCAGAATGTTTTTTCCCAGATAACCCTTTTCTTCAGCGGCAGAAATTGCTGTTTTCAAATGTTCCAAAGCCATAGGATATTCTGCACGGCAGTAAATATAACCCTCGTTAGCTCCAATGGCATACGCACCAATAATCATACCTTCAATTACAGAATGGGGGTCACCTTCCAAAGTACTGCGGTCCATAAAAGCACCAGGGTCTCCTTCATCAGCATTACAAATAACATATTTCTTGTCCGCATTTTCAGAGGCACAAAATTGCCATTTTAATCCTGTAGGAAAACCGGCTCCGCCTCTTCCTCTTAAACCGGATTTTTTTATTTCTTCAATGATGGCGTTGCTATCCATACTTAGTGCTTTTTGCAGGGCTTTATAACCATCTCGGGCTTCATAATCCTCAATACATTCCGGGTCTATTATTCCGCAATTGCGTAAAACTATTCTTTGCTGATTTGCCAACAGAGCATTATGCTTACCACTTGTTTTTTCCGCTAAAATTACATTTTCGGCAGGTGCTTTTCCTGCAATATAATCCTCCAGTATTTGAGTTATAGTTTCCGGATTGGCTTTACCGATATGAATTGAACCAAGTTCGGAACCCTCAAATTGCACAATTGGCTCTTCAAAACACATTCCAATGCAAGCTGTCTTTTTTAAAGTTACGGGCTTATTCTTTTCTTTAAGATATTGTTCCAGGGCATTATACACTTCTTTAGCACCAGCAGCAACACCACAACTTGCCAACCCAACTTTTACGCTTATATTATTCATAAAGTATCCTCTGTTGCATATTGTTTCAGAATAGCAGGAATTGCCGCCGGTGTTAATTTACCATAAGTTCTGCCGTCTATCATAATTACCGGAGATAAAGAACAGCAACCCAGGCAGGCAACTTCCATTACTGTAAATTGCATATCCGCAGTTGTATTTTTCTCTTCGGAAAGCTGTAATGTATCCAATACGGCTTTTTTGATGCTATCCGCATCGGAAACATGACAGGCAGTTCCTTTACAAACCCGAATAAGATGTTTGCCCTGGGGTTTTAAACGAAACATTGAATAAAAGGTAGCTACACCAAAAATCTCAGCTGCAGGAAGATGCATTTTTTCTGCTATGTAAGCCATTGTTTCCCGGGATAAATAACCCAGGGTGTTCTGCGTTTCTTGTAATAAAGGAATTAAAGACCCTTTTTTGCCCTGATACTTAGCCAGAATTTCATCCAGCAGTTCAATATTATTTGCCATTGTCAATCCTTTAGCCATTTATCTGGCTTTTGAGTATAAACAACTCACTTTACCTGATGAAGGATAACCTTTTTAGAACCTATGATTACTGTCAAATAAAAAAAGATTTATAATTCCTTTTTTACCCTTCCTTCTGCCAATATCCCGAAATAATTTGTTTTTCCAATTATCTTCCGAGCTCAGTTCCCGGATAAAGAAACCTTAAGTTAAAGAATAAATTGATGTTATTCCTATAGTTAGAGCTTAAACTTTCAGGACATACATTCAAGATATATGTATATACATCAATAGAATATGAAGATTTGCACCAGTATATTAAACTGAAACTCATAACTCATTGATAATTAGTCCGTTCTCAGGCGATCCTTTAACACTCCTGTAACACTTCTTTAACAATGCAGTAGTCGCGTTACAGAATCGTTAAAGATGTGTTAAAGGGGCACTAATTTAATAGCTAAGTTATGAGCTGCTAAAGATAATACAAGGGTTATAAGGAGAAAAAGATAATGTAAATTCGTTATGTTACATTTTGTTATCAGATAACAGTGATTTAACAAGCTGTAACTTCATTGAATTAAGAAGATTAACAGAAGGGAAAAAATAAATTGACATATTTATAGGACTTGGATATATGGTAAAAGAAAAAATCCCCCAAGGGAGTAATTTTTAATGAAGTTAGAAGAATTAGATTACTATTATAATAAATTCAAGTTTGGTGAGGACATATTTCATCAGCTAATGCAAAAAAGGGTAGAAGATATTTTATTAGTTTCTACTTTCTATGATGCTTTTATTTTTGAACAGGATGGACGCCTTACGGAACAAATATTCGGAGAATATGAACAGTTAAATCTTTCCACAGCACCACATATAACTTCTGTTCCTACAGGTCGGGATGCAATAAATAAACTTAAGGAACAATCCTTTGATTTAGTGATCACGATGATGAGAATTGGAGAAGTGGGCCCTTTCCAACTGGCTAAAGAAACAAAAAAATTATATCCTCATCTTCCTGTGCTCCTTTTATTAAATGTAGCTTCTGATTATGTGATTTGGGAGAATAATCCTGAAGGGAAAAAATATATTGATGATGTATTTCTCTGGAACGGAGATACAAAGCTTTTTTTAGCTATGGTCAAGAATGTAGAAGATAAAATGAATGTGGAATTTGATACCGCTCTTGGTCTTGTAAGGGTAATACTTATTGTGGAAGATTCCGTTCATTACTATTCTTTGTTTTTGCCCTCCCTCTATTCCGTAATAATGAACCAAACTCAAAAATTAATTGAAGAAGAGGTTAGCGATATCAATAAACAATTAAGAATGAGAATAAGACCTAAAGTTTTATTAGCTCATTCTTATGATGAAGCAATGGAAATTTACAATAAATATCAGGAATATTTTCTCTGCGTTATTTCGGATGTTCGTTATAAAATTGGTGAGGAAATAGATCCTCGCGCCGGAATTAAATTAATCCAAAACATAAAAGCCACAAATAATGATTTACCCATAATCCTCCAATCCTCAGAAGCGGAAAATGAAATCCTTGCTAAAGAGCTGGGAGTTCATTTTTTAAACAAGAATTCCAAGCACCTCTTTTCCGATTTGAGAAAATATATGGTTTACAATTTGGGGTTTGGCAATTTTGTGTTCCGGGATAAGAATGGTAATGTTATTGATGAGGCGGCAAATATAGTTGAATTTGAAGAAAAAATCCTTAAAATACCTGAAGAATCATTAATTTTTCATAGTAGATTTAACCATTTTTCTAACTGGCTGATTGCTCACGGAGAAGTGCAAATAGCTAAGAAAATAAGACCTTTGAAAGTTGAGGATTTTGCCAGTCGTCAAGACCTGCGAGAGTTTCTCTATCAGGTATTTAGAACCGTTCGCATAGAAAAAAACAAAGGTAAAATAATCAATTTTGATGCTGCTTCTCTTAGTGAAATGAATCAGATAATCCGATTAACAGATGGTTCTTTAGGAGGAAAAGGACGCGGATTGGCTTTTCTAAATGCTCTCTTATGCACAATGGATTATGAAAATAAATTTGAAAATGTTGCTATAGCTCTTCCAAGTACAGCTATAATTGGAACTGCCGAATTTGATCAGTTTGTGGACAATAATGATATTTTACAGAAAATTGCCGGTAAGAAGGATGAGGAGATAGACAAAATTTTTATTTCCGGTAAATTATCCGATCAATTAATAAAGCGATTGGAAATATATCTGGATGTTATCAAATACCCGATTGCAGTGCGTTCTTCAAGTTTGCTGGAAGATTCCCAGGCACAACCACTGGCAGGTGTTTATAGAACTTTTATGCTGCCTAATAATCATCCTGATAAAGAAATTCGTCTTAGACAATTAACGGATGCTATAAAATTAGTTTTTTCCTCAGTTTATCTTTCCGATGCCAGAACTTTTCTGGAATCCTTAAATTTCAAAGCTGAAGAAGAAAAGATGGCTGTAATAATTCAGGAAACGGTAGGTAGTATTCAAGGTGATCACTATTATTATCCTCATATTTCAGGAGTAGCTCAGAGTTACAATTTTTATCCTATGGCACATATGAAACATACAGATGGAATTGCCAATATTGCTTTAGGGCTGGGGAAGTCCGTTGTGGAAGGAAAATTAAATTTCAGATTTTGCCCACGCTACCCAGAAACTGATGTATTAACTCCGGAAGAAATGTTACGGTCTTCTCAAAAAAAGTTCTTTGCTCTTGATTTATCCAAGAATGATTTTGACCTAACCAAAGGTGAAGAAATTACCTTAGAAAATTTAAGTATTAAGGATGCTGATGAACAAGGGACTTTGAAGTATATAGCTTCTGTGTGGGATTATGAAAATAATCGGTTAACCGATAACCTAGAAGCAAAGGGACTAAAAGTTATCACTTTTTCCAGCATTCTGAAATATAATTATTTCCCGCTTGCTAAAATTATATCTGAATTACTGGAAATAGGAGAAATAGCTCTCGGAATTCCTGTAGAAATTGAATTTGCTGTTAATCTTAATGTCACTTCCAGTTATAATAACAAACCTACATTTTATATTCTTCAAATAAGACCCTTAAGCGTAAATGTTGATGCCTATAGAATTGATACTTCCCAATTGATTAAAGAGGAATTACTAATGTATACTGAACATGGAATGGGTAATGGCATAATCAATGACCTTACCGATATTATTTACCTTGATCCAAGTAAATTTGATAAAACCAGAACTCAGGAAATGCAAGAAGAAATAGAAAAATTTAACAATAAAATGGCTGAACGGGGTAAACGCTATATTTTGATTGGTCCAGGTCGTTGGGGTTCACGAGACAGGTTTTTGGGAATCCCGGTTCGCTGGCCCCAAATTAACCGGGCAAAAGTTATTTTAGAAACCGGCTTACCTGATTTCATCGTAGAAGCATCTCAAGGAACACACTTCTTCCATAATCTTGTAGCTATGAACATTGGATATTTTACGATTCCTTATATTTCTCAAACCGATTTTGTAGATATGGATTGGCTATTAAAACAACCAATAAGTGAACGGGGCGATTTTTTTGTTCATCTGGAGTTCTCAAAACCTTTGATTGTTAGAATGGACGGAAAAACCGGTTTGGCTGTTATCCATAAATAGGTTAATTTTTATGCTTCCTACAAATCTTTGGGCACAGGAAACAGAGCTACTTGACTCTCTGATGCTGCATAAGGTTAATAATATCTTGTTAATTGCCTCGCTCTTTGATTCTTTCGTTTTTGAAGTAGATGGATTATTATCCGACCGGATTACGGAATATTTTCGGCTGCTAAATTTGGATACTCAACCGAATGTGTTTCATTCTTCGTCTCTGGAAAGTGCGCGTAACCTGTTAACTTTGGAAAGAATAGATATCATCATTATTCACCTTTCTTCAATGCGAAGTATTGCTTTGGAACTGATGGAAATAGTAAAAAAGGATTATCCTGATTTACCTGTTTACTTTCTTTTAGGAGCTCCTCAAGACCTGATGTTTGTGGAAAATCATATTGAGGAATTAAAAGAGGTGCAGGATTTTTTCTACTGGACAGGTGATTCTAAATTATTTTTAGCCATCATCAAACTATGTGAAGAAACCTTAAATCTCCCTTATGACATACAGGTTTGTAATATTCCCGTAATTATGGTAGTGGAAACCTTTATTCCTTATTATTCACAATTTTTACCAGTGCTTTATGAACAAATTATTCAGCTTTGTCTGCAGCTAATACACCAGGAACATCAAAGTCAATTTAATAGTTTATACTTGAATGCCCGACCCAGAATCGTTTTATTTCACGATTACGAGAGCGCGTTAAATTTTTATGATCATTACAATAAGTCCATAATTGGTATTATAAGCAATATAAATTATAATTACTTAGGGAATTATCAACCTAATGCCGGTTTACAACTGTTGCAAAATATACGAGTCCATAATCCTTCTTTGCCTTTTTTAATGCAATCTTTTGATCCTGAATATAGGGATATTGTTTCCAGCAGTGGAGGCGAATTCCTTATTAAAGACCTTTCCGGTATAAGAGCTCAGATGCGAAAATGGCTGGAAACCGAAATTGGTTTTGGTAAATTTATCTTTCGTAGACCGGATACAGAAAAACTGGATGAAGCAAGCACTTTAATCGGTTTTTATCATTCTCTGCAAAATTTGCCCGTGTCTTCTCTTATGTATCATTTGCAAACAAGACAAATAAATTCCTGGTTAATTGCTCATACTGAAATAGCATTATACAATTATATAAATAGTATTCCCCTTGATATGGATCCTGTAGACATAAAACAAAAGATAATAGAAGCACTGTTTTCTCTGATATCTTTTCGGCGTCGGGAAAAAATTCAGGACTATAATGAAGAGTCAGATTTTGAATTAAATTTTATCTATAAGATTGGAGAGGACTCTATCGGGGGAAAAGGAAGAGGACTTGCCTTTTTAAATGTTGCCTTAAACAGATACAGCACAATTGCCGATAAATATCCTTCTGTGAATATTTCTGTTCCTGTTGCAGCAGTTTTAGCAACAAGTATTTTTGACAAATTTATCACTATTAATCCTCAATTAACCGATATTGATAGTTTAGAACAGCTTAGCGATGCTGAAATTGATCATTTGTTTTTACAAAGCGAACTGCCTTCCGAATGTATATCTATGCTGCGGAATTTATTAACAAAATGCAGGGTTCCTTTGGCAGTGCGTTCATCCTCAATTTTGGAAGATCACTTGGCTAATCCTTTTGCAGGTGTTTTCAGAACTTTTTTAATTCCCAACAACAATCCGGATTTTGAGATTAGGGTTGAACAGCTACTGCAAGCAGTTAAACTTGTTTATTCTTCTATGTTCCTAAAAAATGCAAGGTCTTATAGAGAGTCACTTAATATTCCTGCACGGGAAGAAAAGATGGCAGTCATTATTCAAAAGGTTGCCGGTTCTAAAAGGGGTGATTATTTTTATCCATTACTTTCAGGCGTGGCTCAATCATATAATTATTATCCAGCTGTAAATATGAGTCATAAAGATGGAATTGTTTCTCTTTCTGCGGGTTTAGGTAAAACAGCAGTAGAAAGGGAAAGAACTTTTGCTTTTTGTCCTGCTTTTCCCAAATTGGATATGTTCCCCCCTGAAGATATTGTCCAAAATAATCAGCGTCATTTTTATGCAGTAGATACAAATCTTACGGATTTTGATTTAATTTTAGGCGAGGACAGCACACTTGCCAGAATTAGAATTACGCAAAATCTTCTGGAAAATGAATTAGACCTTTTAGGATCTGTCTGGGATTATGAAAATAAACAGTTCCTCAGCGGAAAATATATAAAAGGACCCCGGGTTATTACCTATCGTAATATTTTACACTATTCCCAAGTTCCTTTAGCTCCTTTATTGAAAGATTTTTTAATCCTGGGAAGAGAATTACTGGGTTGTGAAGTAGAAATGGAATTTGCTTTTGACATCAATTCTCAAACGGGAAAACAGCATTTTTACTTATTACAGATTAGACCAATTGCCATAAATCCACAACTATATAGTACCGACCTGGAAAACTTGCTGGATAAAAAAGATAAACTTGTTCTATTTTCTTCCTATGCTTTAGGTAGCTCCAGTGAAGAAGAACTGAATATAATAGTATATCTTCCACCCCAACAGTTTGATATTGTGAAGACAGAGTTAATGGCTGCAGAATTAGATGAATTAAATCAAAAAATTAAACCCAACAAATATTTATTGATTGGACCGGGACGATGGGGTTCCAGTGACCGGTTTTTAGGCATTCCTGTTGTTTGGAGTCAAATAACTAATGTCGCTACAATTGTGGAAGTTTTATTACCTGATATGTCCATTGAGGCGAGTCAAGGCAGTCATTTTTTCCACAATTTATTCAGTATGAATGTTGCCTATTTAACTGTTCAGGACGGAACCGATTATATTAACTGGGATTGGCTTGATTCTTTACCTTCTGTTTATGAAGGGGAATTTTTCCAAGTGAAAAAAACACCTCAGCCCTTAAAAATTTTATTTGACGGGAAAAACGCTGCTATAATTAAGTAATTTACATAACCCAAGAACATATATATTTTGTAGAAAAAAACACAGGAGGAATGTGAAATGACAATGCAAGAATTTCTACATCAGGTTTCAGCTAAAAATGCTGATCAACCAGAATTCATTCAGGCAGTTACTGAAGTAGTGGAAAGCATTTGGGATGTTTATGATGCCAATCCACAATACCGCAAAGCAAAGATTTTAGAACGCCTTGTAGAACCGGAAAGAACTATTATTTTTCGGGTTCCCTGGCAAACTGATGCCGGCGAAATTATGGTTAATCGCGGTTTCAGAGTTGAATTTAATAGCGCCATCGGTCCTTATAAAGGCGGCTTAAGATTTCATCCCAGTGTAAATTTAGGAATTTTGAAGTTTCTCGGTTTTGAGCAGATTTTCAAAAATAGCTTAACTACTCTTCCTATGGGAGGAGGAAAAGGCGGTTCCGATTTCAATCCGCGTAATCGTAGTGACGAAGAAGTTGAGCGTTTCTGTCACTCTTTTATGTTAGAGCTTTATCGTCATATCGGTCCTAATACAGATATTCCTGCAGGTGATATTGGTGTAGGGAAACGCGAAATTGGATTTATGTATGGAATGTATAAGAAAATTGTAAATGAAGTTACAGGAGTTTTTACAGGAAAAGGACTGGAATGGGGTGGCAGCTTAGTTCGTCCTGAAGCCACAGGTTATGGAGCTGTATATTTTGCTGATGAAATGCTGAAAACCAAAGGTCAAAGCATTGAAGGTAAAAATGTGCTTATTTCGGGAAGCGGAAATGTGGCTCAATTTGCTATCCAAAAAGTAAATCAATTGGGAGGTAAAGTTATTACAGCATCTGATTCTGATGGTTTTGTGTATGATCCGGATGGAATTAAAGGAGAGAAATGGAATTATTTAATGGAATTGAAAAATGTTCGTCGGGGTCGCATTAAAGAATATGCAGAAGAATTTAATGTAAAATATTATCCTGAACAAAGACCCTGGATAATTCCTGGTCAAATTGCTATGCCTTGTGCAACCCAAAATGAAATAAATGAAGAAGAAGCCAAAACCCTTATTGAAAACGGCTGTATCTGCGTTTGTGAAGGTGCCAATATGCCTACTACCATAGAAGGCATAAAGGTCTTCCTGAATAATAAAATTCTGTTTGGACCGGGTAAAGCCGCTAATGCTGGAGGAGTAGCAACTTCCGGATTAGAAATGACCCAAAATTCAATGCGTATTTCCTGGTCAAGAGAAGAAGTAGATGATAAATTACACGGTATTATGAAAGCTATTCATCAACAATGTATTAATTATGGGAAAGAGGGTCAGTTTGTTAACTATGTAAAAGGTTCTAATGTAGCTGGTTTTATTAAAGTTGCCAATGCTATGATGGATCAGGGTTTAATATAAAAAAAGAAAAAATCCGGAAGTTCCCAACAAGGGTCTTCCGGATTATTATTTTTACTCCGCATAATGCAGTTTAGAAATAACTGGGGTGCAAAGTCAATTTTTTTGCTGTAGGAAACGGAGTTTTCTTGAACAATAAATTCAGGCAAGTCATTTGCTGAATATTCTAATTAAATAATGCAATTGTATTACTTAGGTTTAAAGTGTTGGGAGAGAGGTCTTAATAAGCTAGCAGCTGCTTATTTTTTCAATTGGAAAAAGCTATGGAATAAAAAACTTTACAAAAAACAGCTACTCCAAATCGTGGTTTCCTGAAATGCCTTTAGGAGAATCTTATGTCAGACAAGGTACATTCTAACAGCAGTAAAACTGCTATAAAAGAAATGAAAGAAGAATATCTGCGGATGCTTGAAGAATCCTTTCAAAACAATGCAGAAATTAAAAAGGGCGATGTTATTGAAGCTCCCATTGTAAGTATTGGCGACCAATACATAATCCTTAATTTAGGTGGAAAATTTGATGCTTATGCCGAAATTGGAGAGTTTTCCGATTCCAGAGGAAGTTTGCCTTACAAAGTGGGAGACAACTTAAAGGGTTATGTTGTTGATCAGAATGAAAATGGCTATGTTGTTGCCAGAAGCTTGACTAAACAGTATGTAGATAAACAATCAATTCTTGAGGCATATGAGAAAAAAATCCCGGTACAGGGGAAAATATATACTCCAACCAAGGGTGGTTTCAATGTAGATATTCTGGGAGCAAGAGCATTCTGTCCTGTATCTCAGGTCTCATTACATTCATTTGAAGATAGTTCTCAGTTTATAGGCAAAACGATGGATTTTCTGGTTATTGAATGTTCCGAAAATTGCAGGCGGATAGTTGTTTCGCATCGTCAACTTGAAGAAATGCGCGAACGGGAAAGAAAAGAAGCAGCTTTAACCAAACTGAAGGTAGGGGATGTTGTTAAAGGTAAAGTATTAAGAATGACAACTTTCGGAGCTTTTATTGACTTAGGTGGTATTGATGGCTTGATGCATATTTCCGAAATCTCCTGGCAGCATATTGTTAAACCTCAAGATGAGCTGAAAAAGGGACAGGAAATTGAGGTTAAAATTTTGGATATTAAGGGAGAAAAAATTGCCCTTTCCCGTAAGGCCTTATTAGAAGACCCTTTTGAACTGGCAATGAAGGATTTACACGAAGGGGATATCATTAATTGTCGTGTTCTCCGTTTGCACAGTTTTGGTGCTTTTGCTGAACTGAAACCCGGTGTGGAAGGTCTGATTCCTGTTTCTGAAATGAGTCGTAATCGCAATATTTCTCATCCCCGGGATATTATAAAAGAAGGGGATTGGGTTCAAGTTCAAATTTTACGCATTGATGAAGATACTCATAAGATATCACTTTCTCTGAAGGCATTGGAAGAAGACCCCTGGGAAAAAATAGATGAAATTATTCAGCTGGAAACCCCCTTTGAAGGAACTGTAGAAAGTTCCACCAATTTTGGCGTTTTTGTTACTATCAGTGAAGGAATTACAGGGCTTTTACCCAAATCCAGAGTTCGGAAAAATGACACTTTCAATACAGGTGATCCCATAACTTTGATGGTTACTGCTATTGATAAAGAAAATCATAGAATTACTCTTGATTATACTGACCGTTCACCTGTAGAATTGGCTGAAGAACGTGTGCGTTCTGAAGAACATAACTATAGAGAACAACATAACGAAAGAATGCACAGTTTTAATCAACGCCGCGGGGGAAGAAATCGTAGTGAAGAGGACTGGCGTAAATATGCTAATCAGAAAGTAAATCCCTCAGCTGATAATCCTTTCAAAGACCTGTAATTATCTGTAATGCTAAATAAACCCAATCAGTTTATCCGGTTGCGTAAAGAAAAACTGGCAAAAATTAAAGCGCTGGGTATAAATCCTTATCCTGTAAAGTCATCCCGGACTCACTATATTTCTGCGCTGCTTCAAGATAGAGAAGAATGGATTCAAAAGGCAGAAGAAGTTTCTATTACAGGGCGTTTAACTGCTATGCGCAGGCAGGGAAAAATCGGTTTTGGCGATCTTGAAGATATTTCCGGAAAGATTCAGCTTTATGTAGCTCAAAATTTAATCGGCGAGGAAAATTACGAACTGTTCAAACTTTGTGATCCGGGCGATTTTATTCAGGCAACAGGAAAGACATTTTTCACTCAAACTGGTGAGTATTCCCTAAAATGCAATAATATCAAACTCCTTGCGAAAAATATCAGACCCTTGCCTGCAGTAAAGGAAAAAATTGTGGACGGCAAAAAAATACGCTACGATGAATTTTCCGATATTGAACTTCGTTATAGAAAGCGCTATCTTGATCTTTTGCTTAATCCCGAACATAGAAAAGTTTTTGAAATGCGGGCAAAAATCATAACCGCTATCCGGAATTTTATGGACTACAGAGGTTATGTAGAAGTAGAAACTCCTATTTTACAACCCCTTTACGGTGGAGCAAATGCCAGACCTTTCATTACTCACCATAATACATTGGATATGGATTTGTATCTCAGAATCGCTACTGAACTATATTTAAAGCGTTTAATTGTAGGTGGCTTTGAAAAAGTTTACGAACTCGGTAAGGACTTTCGCAATGAAGGTATGGATAGAACTCATAATCCGGAATTTACAATGATTGAGTTTTATGAAGCATATTCCGATCTGGAAGGAATGATGGATATCGCTGAAGAGCTGATTAAGCATTTAGCATTAGATGTTATCGGCAAAGATACTTTCTTTTATCGTCATCATCAGGTCTGCTTAAGCGGAAAGTGGAAAAGAGCATCCCTGCCTGATCTGGTTAGTGAATATATGGGACAAGATGTTATGAATATTAGCTTTGAAGAGCTTTCTGCCTATTGTAAAAACAAAGGTTTGGTTATTCCTCCCGGCTCAGAAAAAGGAAAACTGATTGCTCTTATTTTTGAAAATTTCGTTGAAGAAACGCTTATCCAGCCCACTTTTGTGTGTGATTTTCCTAAAGAAATTTCTCCTCTGGCGAAGGCAAAACCCGAAAATCCCTTTGTTGCAGACCGTTTTGAACTTTTTATTGCCGGTGGTGAATTTGCCAATGCCTTTAGTGAATTGAATGATCCCTTGGAGCAAAGAGCGCGTTTGGAAGAACAGGCAAAATTAAGAGACCTCGGAATTGACGAAGCAAATGTTGTTGATGAGGATTTTTTAGAGGCACTAGAATATGGAATGCCTCCAATGGGGGGACAGGGAATCGGTATAGATCGCCTCGTTATGTTGCTAACTGAAAACGACTCCATCAAGGAAGTTATCCTCTTCCCTCAAATGAAAATTACCTAATCTTTTCCCATCTCCAAATATTCCAATTATGCAATGGTATTATGATATAGGAAAGTAGGAAAAGTTAGCTTTCCGTATAATCAGCACTAGAGATAAAAAAACAACAGGGACTGCTTTGGACAGTTCCTGTTGTTATAGCTTTCAGGAGAAAAATCCTGGTATTTTATTTATTCGCTTAAGTAACTAAGCACCTGATTTGCTTTGTTTATAAAGCTTTTAAGTTCTCTGCCGCTGAAGGGTTTCTGTTCTAACAGTGAAAGGTCGTGAATATAGGAGCAAAGGGTTTTAACCACATCTTCTTTCCCCTGTTCGTGGAAAGTGAGAATCTTTTTGATAATAGGATTATCCCGATTTACTACCAAAGTATGGTATTTGAGCATATCGGAAGAAGGATTTTGATGGGTTAGCATATCCATATCATGCCAGCGTCGCATATATTCACTAAACACAATCATTGAAGGTATTTCCGGGCTTTTTAAGCTTTTCACTTCCACCTTAATTTCGGTAAAAGCATTAGCTTCAAGGGCTTGCATTGCTTCAGTACCCAGTTCTTTGCGTACATTATCTGGGAGTTCAAAGGGTTTAATGATTGTTTGTTCATCTTTTTGAATCAGATAGGGACTTAATACAGTTGCAGCTTTAGGGAACTTTTTCAGAAAATCGGCATAACTTTCTTTGCTGAAACTTGCCTCTACATTTTGGTCTAATGCCTTGTAAAATAGTTCTTTCAGCTTATCTTCAGAGTCACCTGCAACCCCTTCTTTATTTACTAGGAGGTCATTCACTTCGCTGTCAATACGCACAAATTCCACATTACCTAGTTTATTTTCCAGTTGTTGATAGAGATGAGTATCTAGAGGACTGTTTTGAAAAACAACTTCAATACCCTGTTCTTTCATTAAGTTCAAATAACTTACCTGGGTATCTTCACTGGCTGCATACCAAATCTTTGTCCTTTCTCCTTCACTTTTATTGCGTGTTTTGTATTCTTCAATAGTTACATAATCCCCGCTAGCGGATTTGAAGATAATGATATCCTTCATTGCAGCAAAGAAATCGTCATCTTTCAGCAAGCCAAATTTGATAAAGGCATTGATATCTTCCCAATAACTTTCATATTTCTTGCGGTCTTCTTTGAAAGTATTATTAAAATGGTCAGCCACCTTTTTTACAATATACTGGCTGATTTTTTTCACTTGAGCATCGTTTTGTAAAAAGCTGCGAGATACATTAAGCGGAATATCCGGAATATCAATTCCCCCTTTTAACAGCAGCAGAAATTCCGGAATAAGGTCTTCCAAATTGTCCGCTACAAAAACATTATTACAATAGAGTTTTACTTCTCCTTTGAAGAAATCGGGCTCATTGCGCAATTTGGGAAAATATAAAATCCCCTTAAGATTGAAAGGAAAATCCACATTCAGATGAATCCAGAACACAGGGTCCATATAATCGTGAAATACATTTTTATAAAACTCTATATATTCTTCATCTTTAACTTCGCTGGGTTTGCGATTCCAAAGTGCTTCTTTTTGGTTTACCTGTTTGCCTTCAAACATTATTGGATAGGGCATAAAATTACAATAGCGCTCCAGAATTTCCCGTATTTTATTGGCATCAGCATATTCTGCATTTTCTTCATTCAGGTAAACAGTCACAGTTGTTCCGGGTTCTTTTCTTTTTCCTTTACTCATAATATATTCTGTGCTGCCGTCACATTCCCAAAAAGCGGGCTCACTTCCTTCAGTGCAAGAAAGCGAATCTATGGTAACTTTATCGGCAACCATAAAAGCAGAATAAAATCCCAGTCCAAAATGACCAATCATATTGTTCTGGATATCTTTGTATTTATTGATAAAATCCTCAGCACCCGAAAAAGCAATCTGATTGATGTATTTCTTAATTTCCTCAGCAGTCATTCCAATTCCGGTATCTATTACTTCTATTGTTTTTTTACCTTTATCCAGCTTTACTTCAACTTTCATATCTGCTTCTGGGAAATTGGGATCTGCATATTTGCGTTTGGAAAGGGCATCTATGGCATTGGAAATCAATTCCCTTAAGAATATATCGTGCTGAGAATAAAGCCATTTCTTTATAATTGGGAAGATATTCTCGGTATGGATGCTTAAACTTCCTTTTTCTTTTGTTTTCTTGTCTGCCATTATGTTTTAATCTCCTTATTTGTATTTATTGTGTTTCTAGAGATAAAATAATCGGTCCTGTCTTTTTGTCAAGAGTTTTTAGCAGTCCTATAATCCGACTGCTAAAATATTTGTAATCGGAGGACTCCATTCCTCCGCAAGAAAAAAATGCGGAACTTCAACGAACTCCGACTACACAAAAATGCCTTATTACAGTAAGTAAGGATTCTTTTTACCTATACAATGAAACGCAAATAGCTGGATTTAGGGCTAAATTTGCTGGATTATTTTCCCGAACAAGACCTTCTTATATTCCTCTAACAAATAAGTAACAATTCCTTAACGAGATTACTGCAATGTTAAGGAAGTGTTACTGGAGTGTTACGGGGTCTACTTGGAATTAACTAATTTGCAGGTAGTTACAAAATATTAGTTAAAAGACCGGGAAGATAAATTTCTAATGCGGAATTTGCTGATTACATACATTTTATTTGGAGTTTTCTGTGCCGTTGTTTTTCCGGATGGTTGACGTCCTCGTCAACCAAAAAAAAAATATTTTAAACGACAGGGATGTCGTTTTTCCGGATGGTTGACGTCCCCGTCAACCAAGGGGAAAAATAATTTTAAACGACAGGGATGTCGTTTTTCCGGATGGTTGACGTCCCCGTCAACCAAGGGAAAAAATAATTTTAAACGACGAGGACGTCGTTTTTCCGGTAATTTTAAACGACAGGGATGTCGTTTTTCCTGCATATTATTCTTGACTAAATTGGAAAGCAACCAATAAATGTATTTTTGTAATTTATAGACCTAAGAAATAGGGAGTTCCGATGAAACGAATTTGGATAATAATATTTAGCTTGCTGGCGGTTTTACCTCTGGCAGGAGTAATTCAAGAAACTGCTTCTTTAAAGCATTTCCTTTATAGTAGCGAACCCAATTGTGCTTATGATAATTGGATTTCTCATTTAGCTGAAGGTATTGTAATCCAGGGTTATAATACTTATGCTCCTTACGATAGACAAACTAATGGTTTTGGTGATTTTGTAGTTCCTACTGCTGATCAACTAAACATTTGGGGTAATATTGTGGACTTATTTTTAGCGGATTCTTTGGATGCAGCTCAAGCAGCTATAGAAACAGCCGGTTTTCCTTACCAAGTTGTTCTTTTTAATGATACGGACAGTAACATAACTTATAGAATGTTGCGGGAAATTCCCAATACTGAATATTATGATGACAACGGAACTATTGATACTTATGATGATGAAAACGGTGCTTTTACTTACGGGTGGGGTTTATATATTTACAATCCTTTAGGGAATAGACCTGTTATTGTAACAGCTCCTCATCCTTGTGATGATTTTCCTACTCCTGCATTTGCTTTTGAAGCATTTCAAATTTGGGACGCTCAGTTTTTATTGATCAATGGTGCAGGGAGAGAAGTAAAATGGACAAATCAGGGTACTTATAATAATTCCAAGTCCATATCTGATCCAACACGCGTTTCCAATCATCCCTTCAATATCTGTTATAAAAAGTTTGCAGATTTTATTAGAACCGATTTTAATATTCGGGAATTTTCTCCTCAAATTCATAGTTACGATTGGAATTATCATCCCTTTTATCCTAATGTCCAAATTTCAGCCGGTTACAATCGTCTCTGTCCTAATCTTCCAATTAGAGACCTTTCAAGCAGAAAACTGGATATGATAAATAAGGGTTATCATTTAATGATTCCGGGTAATACTGTTGGCTTTCATAATGATGTTTATCTCAATGATTTTTATGGAGTTAACTATAGCATATATCCTTTTATCTTTGATGATGGCGAACAAAGCTATGAAGTAAATAATTATATTGATTTACCTGCCTATTCTCAAAACTATCAAATGCTGTATACTCAAAGTGGAACGACTGACTATGATGTGTATGATCCCTTTTTGCATGTAGAGATGGATGAATTGCCCAATTCTTATGAATTAACGGAAAATACCTATAAATGGTTTTACGGCTGGAATGAAGCATTACAACGCTGGAATTTTGATCATCTGTTTGATAACTTCCGGCTCTATTATTTGCGTTGGGTTTATGATTTGGAAAATGTAATGGACGAAATGTTTACAATGAATGATGGCTTAATTCCTCCTACTCCGACCGGCTTAGCTATTCAAAATCAATCACTATATTCCATCACTTTAAGCTGGAGAAAAGTTGATTGCTATGATTTTGATACTTTTGAAGTACTTTATGCTACTGATCCTATTGGCACTGATAACTATAATATTTACGATCGTAACAATAATGCAGTTTTAGCTTCTCCCTATTGTGAAAGTATTACTATTTCCGGATTAAGTTATGAAAACAGCTATTTCTTTAAAATCCGGGCTAAAGATAAAAACGGTAACTACTCAGACCTTTCCAATCAAGTAACTACAATTCCCGCGCCAGCCAATATTTACACTTTCACTGCGCATGGTTTGGATAATGAAGTTCGTCTTTTTTGGGGTGTTTCTGGACAGACCAATAATTTGGGATATAAGGTTTACAGGAAAACTCCAACTCAAACAGATTATACTTTAATTGACTCTTATCTTACCAATCCGACACTGGCAAATGTAACAGCTTCCACTTATACTTATTGGGATTATAATGTTACTAACGGACAGAACTGGGATTATATGATCAGCTGCACTAATAATAATAACCAGGAATTCTTCTATAATTATCCTGTTTCGGCAGCTGTTAGAGCGATCCATTCGTTAATCCTTACTAATTCTACTGCTACTATGGCGGATACTATATACTTTGCTCAAAATCCTTATGCCTCAGATAGCCAAGATACTTTTTACGATATTAGTAAAGCCAATCCTTCCGGTCCGAGTTATGTGTGGTCTGCTTTTTGGGAAGCATATTGGGGTTCAAATGGAACAGCTCTTTCCCGGGAAGTTAAAGGTGGATATGATACTGCCTTAGACCTCAAAACCTGGACTATTAGAATTCGCTCTACGGAATTGAATATACCCCTCTATTTATCGGCTTCCGCTAATTTCAGTCGGGCAGAAAAACTTTATCTTTACGATTCAGGAAACGGAACCTGGCATAACTTATTCGGCGGAGCTTATCAATTTATGGTTACCAATACTAATGTCAGAACTATGACTTTGTATTGGGGTAACCTGCAGCCCAAAATTACTCACAGCAATCAAAATAACCATCTTTATCAAGGTGGCAATAATATTATTTTCCAGTGGAGCGCACAAAACAGTTTTCTGATTGATCATCTGGATTTGTATGTTAAAAATGAAACCGACAGCTTGTTTTTAACAGGAAATATTCCTGGAACCCAAACCAATTGGACATACAATATTCCTTCCAACATAGATATGCAAAATGCCCGTTTTTATATCAACTGCTATGCTGTAGATGGAATAATACAAACATTTGCAGCAGCTTATACTTTTGCTCTTGTTCCCAGGATGATTTTACATTATAATGAAGGCGGTTGGCAGACGCGCTCCCAAATTTGGCCCAATTTTACTCCTTTGGTAGAAACCCTTTTCGGTATTGGAGCTATTGCTTTAACTCCTACAGATGAAGGAACCTGGATAGAAAATGATAATCTTTTGTTTGGTATTGCCTATTGGATAAACGCGCCGGAAACAAATTTCTTCTCTACAACAGCTGACATATACCCAAGTGAAATTGATTCCTTTCCTTTGGAACCAGGTTGGAATTTTATAGCTAATCCTCATTATTGCAGTTATCCTATTGAGAGTTTGCGTTTTCTTTTAGGCACAAATCTTTTCCTCTATAGTGAAATGATTGCCCAAAACCTTGTTTCCCGAGCTATATTTGTCTATAGAAATGGAAAATTTCAAGCAGTGGATACAATTGCACCCTTTGAAGCATTTTATATCAAATATTATGGTGACCAGTCCTTAAATACTTATCTTAGTTTCTATCCCTATTTTACGGCACCGGAAATTACTCCTCCCGATAATTTTTGGCAATTCCAGATAAGTGTTTCTTCTGCTGCTAGCGATACCTCTGAATTCATTTTGGGAACAAATCCAATTGCAACTGATGGTTATGATTTTTACCTGGATTTACCTTCTGCTCCCGATAAACCATTTCCTGGTTTGAATGCTTATTTAAGCAGAGAAACTCCCGAAGACCTCAGTTTCAGGGATAAAAAACTTTCAGCAGAATTTCGGGAAGCTTTTTCCGAAGTAAACGAACAAGAAAAAATCTGGGACTTTAAAGTTGTTTGTAATTCCACTTCTCCTGTGGAATTTAATCTTAGCGATATAGACCTGCCACCTGATTATAGTGTAAAAATATACATTGCAGAACAGGTTTACAGCTATAATCATACAAATAGCTTTACTTTTATTCCCTCTGCACCAGGGGCTTTTACAGGAACAATTATTGTCTCTAACAGACCTGATAGTGCTGAGGACTTAATTCAGCCACCAATTTCTAAGGTTGCTATCTATCCCAATCCCTTCAATCCTTCTACTACTATTGCTTTTGATACTCCTGTTACTCAGGAAGTTGAACTGTCACTATATAACCTGAAAGGACAAAAAGTTCGCACCCTCTATAAAGGAATATTAAAAAGGGGTGAACATAAATTGATTTGGGATGGAAAAGATAATAACGGCAGAACTGTAAGCAGTGGAATTTATTTTGCCCAAATAGAAGCCGGAAAATATAGTCAAATCCGTAAAATGATGTTAATAAAATGAGGTCTGAAAGTCAAAATTTTACAGGTTTAGAGGTCTATGAGGCAGAGAAAGGAGAAAAATTATGCAACCGGGAAGAATATATCTTGATAATTGTGTAACTACCTGTTGTGCACCGGAAGTTATAAAAGAAATGCAACCCTATCTGGAAGAAAAGTTTTGGTTTCCAGGAACTTTTATTAGCACGGGAGAAAACACTAATAACTTGATAATTGAAGCTCAGAAGACAATAGCTGAAACTCTTGGAGCCAGCCCTAAGGAAATTCATTTTACTTCCGGCGGCACTTTGGCTAATAATATAGCTATTAAGGGGTTGGCTAATGCCTATAAACAGCAGGGAAAGCATATAATCGTTTCCGTTGTAGATTATCCTGATTTATTAACTAATGCTGCTTATTTGGAAAAGAACGGTTTTGAAGTAACTTACCTTTCTTCAGATAGCGAGGGTTTTATTTCCCTAAAAGAGTTGAAACAGGCAATCCGTAAAGATACAATTCTGTTTATGACTACGGCAGTAAATCATACAGTTGGAACAATTCAACCCTTATCAGATATAAAAGCTGTTTTAGATAGTGCTGACCATAAAATTTATTATCACCTGGATGCAGGCCAGGGCTATGGAAAAATACCTTTGAATGTAAATGAACTGGGAATAGATACAATGTCTATTAGTGCCCATAAAATACACGGACCTCAAGGTATTGGTGCACTTTATCAAAGAACGGGAACAAAATTGGCGCAATTGATTCATGGAATTAAAAGAGTGGATAATCTGCAAACAGGTGGTTTAAGTATTGCTCTTATTGCCGGTTTTGCTAAAGCTGTGGAACTTGCTTTCAGTGATTTTGAAACCAATATTGCTTACTTAAGAGAACTTTCCAATTACCTTTTGGAAAGGATAGAAAAGGAAATATCTGATGTTGAATTAAACGGTCCACGGGGAGAAAAAAGAGCTCCTCACAATATAAATGTTTCCATTGACTTTATTGAAGGTGAGGCAATTACGATGATGCTTGATCAAAAGGGAATTACTGTTGCTACAGGAAGTGCCTGTGCTTCAGAAGGATTAAAAGCAAATTATGTTTTAATGGCAATGGGGAAAACACATATCCAATCACACGGTTCAATGAAATTTACCGTTTCCCGCTATACAACTAAAACAGAACTGGATGAAACTGTTCAGGCATTGGCAGAAATAACAAAAGAACTGCGCAATCGCAGTCCCCTTTATTTAGCAAGGACTAAGGAGAAATAAAATGCAATACTCACAAAAGGTTTTAGACCACTTTATGCATCCCCACAATGTAGGCAAAATGGAAAATCCTGATGCTGTAGCTACAGAAGGAAGTCCTGCCTGTGGAGATCAGGTAACTGTATATCTGAAAGTAGATGACCAAACAAAAACCATTACCGATATCAGCTTTCTTTCTTATGGCTGTGCTTCCAATATTGCTACTGCTTCCATAATTACTGATATGGCAAAAGGAAAAACATTGGAGGAGGCAAAGAAAATTACCTGGCGCGATGCTATGGATGCTTTGGATGGACTTCCTCCCGTTAAAGTTCACTGTAGTGTTTTAGCTGCTGATACCTTACAATCGGCTATTTCCAACTATGAAATAGCTCATAACTTGAAAGAAGTTCCCAATTTCGGCAAGGCAACAATAGAAGAAGAACTGAAAAAAATTATCTATCCCCAGGTAGGCGAAGATATTATCTCTCTGAAAATGGTGAAATATATTGGCTTTCAGGATGGCGAAGTGACTATTGATATGAATATAATGAAATTTGATCAATGGCGGGAAAATATTGCAGAAGAAATTCGTGAACATCTACAAAAATACCCTGAAGTGAAGAAAATCACTATAAACTTCCCTTGATAAATAGGTTAACGGGTTAACAGGTTAACTGGTTAACAGGTGAAGGGGGTAAAATAGTGAAAATTCAAAAAAAAATCTAATTAGTGGCTAAAAAGATTAGAGAATGAGATTAAACGGCAAGACCAAAAATAATTAGGGGGAGAGGAAAATGCGTAAACTCCTGTTATCAGTTTTTTTGTTTTACACCTGTCTGAATGCAACCGTGATTACTATCGGAAATGAGAATCAACTGAATAAGGGTTTACCTATTGAGCCGTTTGCTACTTTCAGTTATTCACAGCAAATATATCTGCCTTCAGAAATAGGGTGTATGGGTATGATAACTGCTATTGGTTTTCAATACAATGTCATCAGTAATGTATTTTATAATGCCAATAAGAGCTGGAAAATATGGATGGGGCATACTCCTATAGCAGAATTTACAAATTGGCTTCCTATTGGCAGTATGCAAGTTGTTTATGATAATAATCTACAAGAAACAGATTTCCTTAATGGATTACCGGGGAATGGATGGTTAGTTATTGAATTGGAAACACCCTTTTTTTACAATGGAATGGATGCTTTACTAATTGCTGTAGATGAAAACAGCATTGGCAATGGCCATACTTCCGATGATTTTAGCTGTAGTTCCTGTCCTCTAAATTATGCCATTCAATATCAGAGTTCCCAAAATAATCCTGATCCTGATGCTCCTCCGGAAAGCGGCTGGACTTTGAAAAACTTTCGTAGTAACCTTCAAATTACTATTGAAGCCCAATATTACACTCCTGTTCAGCCATTTCCTGCCAATGCTGCAAACAATATTCCTGTAGATACAAATTTATCCTGGATAAGTATCTGTAATAGTTTTTCTCTTGTTTTAGGAACACATCCGGATTCTTTACTGCAATTAGTAGACCAGACATCTTTAACATATTGGCAACCGGAAACACCTTTTCAATTCAATAAGACCTATTATTGGCAGGTAACCGGTTATGCCAATGCTTGTGAATATGTTTCTCCCCTCTGGAGTTTTACTACCATTTCTGAATATATATCTCCTCCGCAGAATTTAACAGGTTGTTATAATGGTTCTGCTGTTCAATTAAATTGGAGTGCCCCGGTAACAGGCAATCAACATTATTACAAAATATACCGGAATGCTGGTTTTTATATAACTGCTATTGAATCAAGTTATTATGATTACAATGTTCAACCGGGCTTAAACTATTATTATTATATAACAGCAGTAAGTTTTTCCGGTTCGGAAAGCACACCTTCCAATGTAATAACAATCACTATTCCAGCTGGAGGAGCAGACAGAATATTATTTCAGGGATTTGAGGCCTGTCCTTCTTTTACAGGAATTATAGCTAACTGGCAGAATCTGGATTTGGATGGGTTTCCAACTTCTGAGTGGCAAAATATTACCTACCCCAATAATGGCAATCCGGCAGGTTGGCTTTGTTTTGAGCCCCAAAGTACTATTCCTCCTTTAACGGATCATCCGCCTTTTGAAGGCAATAAAATGCTTGCTTCAATTTGTTGTATTCCACCCCCTAATAACGATTGGCTGATTTCACCCGTAATTCATTTGGGAACTGATTCTACTCTGAAATTTAAAGCACGGTCAGCTTTTGCCAATTTTGGTCTGGAACGACTGAGTGTTCTTATTTCCAATACTAATAGCGAACCTGCTGCTTTTGTTCCATTACACCAAAATACCTATATTTCTGTGCCTGTGGAATGGACAAATTATGAATACGATTTATCTGCCTGGAATAATCAAAATGTTTATCTTGCCTGGCGTTGTCTTTCCGTAGATGCAATGGCTTTGTTTTTGGATAATATTGAGGTCTTTAGTAATAATGGATATATTTCCAATCAGGACTTAGAGCTTCCCGAACCGCTTTTTTGCTGTTATCCCAATCCTTCAAAGGGTTCTTTTACATTAGAGAGCAAAGATGAAGCTGCCTTTGATGTTGAACTCTATAACCTGAAAGGACAATGTTTATATAAGGAAAAGGGAATCAGAAAACTGCAAAGCGCTAATCTAAATTGCAATTTAGCCAATGGTATTTATTTTATTCGGGTTTCTAAAGCAGGAAAGATAGTTACTCTCAAGCAGATTGTTATAAAATAGCTCTTCTCCAATTTTATCTGCCGATTGCTTTTACATAGTAGAATTTCTTTTGGTCTGCAGCAGTTAGTTGATATTGATTTCCGGCAGTAGAAGTAAGCAAATTCCAGGGACCCGAAGGTAAGTCCGAAACATATATAGAGTAAGAAGACGCTGTAGGTATCAAAGACCAGGATAAGATAAAAGAATTTCCGCTTTGTGCAATTTCAACTTGAGGAGCGTCTAAGCCACCTGTAGAAAAACAAATATTGGGGCATTTTTTTATTTTTGTCCCATTACCAGTATTGGGAAAGAAATCATCAGAACATTTGTACACTTCTTTGTATATATTGCAATCTGTGTATCGGAATTGGGGAGCCGGACTTGCTGCACTTCCATCCCGGTTTTCCCACAAAATTTCCACTCCTGAATTCGGGTTAATAGTATAGGTTGTTAAAAGAGTAATAACGAACCAACCGGGTCCATTGAAAGTTATAGAACCATTATAAATTAGGGTTTTATTTTCATATCCAGGATGTCCAGAATTTGAATTACTATATTCAGTCCCGGTAAATGCTCCTATGTAAATGCTTTGATTTTCCATAAGATAATTAACCAGAGGAACGGAACCACCAATTTGGACAGCTATTTTAGTAATCTCTAATGGGGGTATAATACCGGCAGATTGAAGTTCTGAACTGGTATAAAAAAATTTACTCCATCCATAATTAAATGCACCATTAACCGGAACATAACTTTGTGCACCAGAACCATTCCCGATAATAAAATCCTCTGCTGACAAAAGAGAGAACATAACCATTACGATTATTAGTAAAGCTACCTTTTTTATCATAATTAACCTCTCTCGTTGTTTATTTCAATAGTATATATCAGTTCTGTATTTATTCTCTATTTTCCTTAATTACCTGTATTTAGTTTACTTTTTACTTATGAAAATGTTTACAGATTTCGTCAAGTTCTTTTTTTCTGCTGGAGGAACGACATCCCCGTCGTTCATAAAATAAAAGAAACAAACCTTTTACTGACTTAAGGTTGACCAGGAGGTCAACGATCCGGTTTTTTGGGGTTGACCAGGAGGTCAACTTTCCAGAGCTTTTTTAATAGCAGAACTTAGCAAAGCCGAGCTAATAGCATTCATACAATTGAAATGATGAAGAGGACATTTTTCTTTTCCGTGTAAAGAGCAAGGTTGACAAGGCAGTTCAGCGCATAAAATAATTGCTTTACTATTCAAAGGTCGGAAACCTAAACGCGGATGTGTTCCTCCAAAAATTGCTATTTGAGGTTTATTCAAAGCTGCAGCTAAATGCATCGGTCCTGTATCACCACTAATAATCAAGTTGTAATAAGTCAGTTCTGTTAAAAGTTCCCGCAGAGAAAGCGTAGAGCATTTATTTTTACAATTAGTAGAGCATTTTCGGGTTATGAATGCACATAGGTCGTTATCGGCGCTAGAACCGAAAAGTGTAAAATTGTATTGGGGATTGGAGTTTATCAGTTGAATCCAGTTTGAAGCGGGATATCGTTTGGTAAAATGATTAGCACCGGGGAAAACAGCAATTTTTATTTCAGGGGATAGATTATTTTCTTGTTTTGCAGAAAGTTCTGCTGAATTGGAAGGCGGTAACTCGTTTTCAGGCAGTCCGTTTAATTGGTTATTGAAATAAGCATCAAACTTCCTGAAATTTGGTAGTTCAGATAGCTGTAAACGAGGATAAGACCAGGGTTCATTTATTCCCAATTTTTTAAGAGCAGAGGCATAGAGATCAGTAGTGCTATCAATTTTCAGCTTCTTATTACCTTTCACAATACGCTGTCTAATCCTGCGTTTTTTATTGTAACGCACTTTTTGGGGAGCTCGCAGAAAAAGCATTAGTAAAAAAGTAGAGAACTTATTGTGCAAATCCAAAACCAGATTATATTTTCTTTTACTCAGCCATAAATGAAACTTCAATGTTTTCTCATAGACCAGAGGATGAACTGGTGGAGAAAACAATTCCGGCAATTCCTTAAATTCCTCTTTGCAAACATAATCAATATGGCAATCAGGATAGTGTTTTTGTAAAATAGCACAAATCGGTTGAGTGAGGATAATATCACCCATTGAAGAGAGACGCAGGATAAGAATATTCATTTAGATTGCATTAATTATTTCCGGCACCTTATCTATTACTGCAGCAAGTTTAGCTAAATCTTTTCCGCCCGCCATAGCAATATCAGGTTTACCACCGCCTTTTCCTTTTAATTCTGCAGCCAGTTTAGCTACAATCTTTCCCGCGTTATACCTGGGAATAAGATCAGCACTAACTACACACAGGATATTCAGTTTATCCTGATAGAGATTGAAGAGGACAGCAATTGTGTTTTGCATTTTGGTTTTTAGTAATTCTGCGGTTGTTTTTAGTTCATCTAAATTGTTAAATTCGGTTTGTGCCGTAATCAACAAATAATTTTCTTGTTTAGTAGCATTAGAAAGCAGTTCCTGAACAAATCTTTCCTTTTCCCCAGCTTTAGCGGTTTTAATTTCCTTTTCCAGAACGGAAATTTGTTTTAGGGTTGCTTCCAATTTGTTTTCAATGTTTTTAATAGGAGAATTGAGTAGAGCAGAAATACGGGCAAGTTTATCGTGCAAGTTCTCAACCCAGTTTAAGGCAGAAATACCTGTAATTGCTTCAATCCTTCTAATTCCTGCAGCGGAAGAGCTTTCGGAAATAATTTTAAATAAACCGATTTCACCTGTGAAAGATATATGAGTTCCGCCACAAAGTTCTCGGGAAAAACCCTCAACGCATACAACACGAACTTTTTCACTGTATTTTTCTCCGAAGAGAGCAATTGCACCTTCTTTTTTCGCTTCTTCTATATTTTTAATAGTTGTAATAACTTTTCTGTTATCCAAAACTGCTTGATTAACAATATGTTCCACCTTTCTAAGTTCTTCCCAAGTTAAGCTCTTGAAATGAGCAAAATCAAAACGCAGATAATCTGGATGAACTAAAGAGCCCTTTTGGACAGTATGCTCTCCTAAAACCTCTCTCAGTGCCTTATGCAAAAGGTGGGTAGCTGTATGATTTCGGGCTATATTTTGGCGTCTTGCAATGTCAATTTCAGCAGTAACCGCTGCGTTATTTATTGTTCCTCTTTTCAGTTTTCCGTAATGAATAATATATTCATCTTGTTTACGGACATCAGTTATTTCCAATTCAAATTCTTCATTATATATTTTTCCAGTGTCTGATACCTGTCCACCGGATTCAGCATAGAAAGGTGTTTGAGCAAGTTGAATCAGGATTAAACCCTTTTCTTGAACGGCATAGCGTTGAATATATGTCTGCCCAGTTGTTTTTGCGTAACCGACAAAGGAAGTAGGAGTTACAGGAGAAAGCTCAATCCAATCCTCATTATTAACATATAGAGTAAATTTACTTGCCTTCCTGGCGCGCTCTTTTTGGTTTTGCATTTCCTTTTCAAAGCCCTCATAATCAATCTTCAAGCCCTTTTCGGCAGCTAAAATAGCGGTTAAATCCGGCGGAAAACCATAAGTATCATATAAAGTAAAGGCATCAGAACCGGAAATAAGATTACCTTTCAGTTTTTGTGTTATCTCCCTAAATTTTTCCAAACCGGTATCTAAGGTCTTATTAAAGCGTTCTTCTTCTGCTTTAATCACCATTTTTATATAGTTCTCTTTGCCGTTTAGTTCACCGAAGTGATGTGCCATTTGCGCAATTACAAGCGGCACCAGTAAATGCAAAAAGGGTTCTGCAAAACCAAGCAAACGACCATACCTGGCAGCTCTTCTTAAAATTCTCCGTAAAACATAACCCCTTCCTTCGTTGGAAGGAAAACCACCATCGGCTAAGGCAAAACAGAGACAGCGAATATGATCAGCAATAACTCTATGTGGCATTCCTGTTTCCTGAGTGTAGGCAACTCCGGATAGTTCCTCAATTTTATTTATAAGCGGCATAAAGAGATCGGTTTCATAGTTACTGTTTTTATCCTGTAAAACCTGTGTTAATCGCTCAAAACCGGCTCCTGTATCTACAAATTTGTTTTTGAGAGGAGAAAGAGTGTTATCTGCTTCCCGGTTATATTGAATAAAAACCAGATTCCACAATTCTATATAGCGCGAGCAACCACCATTGATTTTACAGATATGACCTGGCACATTTTGCAGAGTGCAATGCGAGATACCTCTATCAATATGAATTTCCGAACAGGGGCCGCAGGGTCCTGTTTCTCCCATTTCCCAGAAATTATCTTTATCATCAAAATAGCTGATATGAGTTGGATCAATATCTGTTTCCTGTTTCCAGATTTCAAATGCCTCAGTATCAGTTTTGTAAACGGTAGCATAGAGTTTATCTTTCGGAATTTTCCAGACCTCAGTTAGCAGTTCCCAAGCCCAGGAAATTGCCTCTTTTTTGTAGTAATCACCGAAACTCCAATTACCGAGCATTTCAAAAAAAGTGTGGTGATAGCCGTCTTTACCAACTTGTTCCAAGTCGTTATGTTTTCCCCCGGCACGAATACATTTTTGGCTATTAACTACTCGTTTATATGTTATTTCCTTCTGTCCCAGGAAGATACTTTTGAATTGATTCATTCCCGCATTGGCAAAAAGCAGTGTAGGATCGTCTTCCGGAATTACAGATGAGGAAGGAACAAAGATATGACCCTTGTTAAGGAAAAAATCAATGAATTGTTGTCGTATTTCTTTACTGCTTAACACCTTAATTCCTTTATTCCATTTCCGGGGAAGAGTAATTTTCCGTTATCCATTTTTCTGCGCTCCAACCGGCTATAGCTCCGTCTGAAGTAGCAGTTACAACTTGGCGTAAAACTTTTTTTCTAATGTCACCCGCGGCATAAACCCCCGGCACATTGGTCTGCATAAAATCATCTGTAATAGCAAAACCTGCGCTATCCAGTTCAATACGCGATTCCAATAATTTGTTATTAGGCAATATACCCACATAAATAAAAACGCCATCAACGGGAATAACACTTAAGGTATTATTTTTTCTATTATAAACCTCCAATTCCTGCACTCTTTTATCCCCGCGAATTTCCTGCACTACACTATTCCAGACAAAGACCATTTTGGGATTTTTAAAAGCTCGCTCTTGAATGATTTTTTGGGCTCTGAGTTCATCACGACGGTGAATAACGATTACTTTTTGCGCAAAATGAGTTAAGAAAATTCCTTCTTCAATAGCAGAATCACCTCCGCCAATTACGGCTACAATTTTATCTCTATATAAGGCACCATCGCAGGTTGCACAGTAGGAAACACCATGACCGGCAAATTTTTCTTCCCCGGGAACATTTAAGCGCCGCGGATATGCTCCTGTACAAAAAATAACTGCTTTGGCACGATATTTGTTTTCTGTGGTTTCAACAATTTTACAAAGTCCTTCCATTCCCAGAGCTGTTACTTCTTCATCCCTAAATTCCGCTCCAAAATGTTCTGCCTGACGGTGCATTCTATCCGTTAGTTCATAGCCGCTTATGGCTTCAGCTAAACCGGGATAATTTTCCACTATTTCCGTAACATTTATCTGACCGCCAATTAGTCCTTTTTCCAAAACCACTGTTTTTAACCCGCTACGCGCACTGTAAATGGCAGAACTTAAACCGGCAGGACCGGCTCCAATGATAATTACATCATACATTATTTAATATCCTTTACCTGTTTTGAATAATAATAGCAAAAACACTAAGGCGGGCTCTTTCGTCAAGGAAAATTGAGTTGCTATATTTAATTTTCTTTTATCGTAAATAATCTCTTTATATATTATCCTCTCTTAGTGACATTATGTTGCCGATATGATTCCCTTATGATTCCCTTATCCGATATGGGAATCATACGGGAATCTTATCTTCGGCAGACAAGGTTGAAGTGTGGACAGAGTTTGCTGAAACTCTGCTATTAAGCTAAGAATCATTTACACCTTTACAATTTTGTTCCTTACGATAACTTTCGCAGCGTATACAACTTGTGACACTCTGGAACATTTTCTCTTACAGATTACACTGATATCACTGACTTATAAATAATAATTCTTCTCTGAAACTTAAAAATTTTATTCTCTTTACTATGATATATTTTTTTTCAGTCATCAATTTATGGCTGTCACGCGTCATCACGGCTAAAATAATTAGCTGTTGGCGTAAAAATTATTTCAGCAGTAACAACTCCTTACTTTCAGCTGCAGCAACGCCAAGGAATTTACTAATAGAGGATAAGCTGTTCTTTTTTAGTGAATAGGGGGAAGTATATTTTTTTCAGCAGGGCATTTTCGGGCAGGTTAAAATCCGGATCAGCACGCACAATTTCAAAGGCATCCTGCCTAGCTAATTTTAATATTACCTGGTCTCGCACAAGATTGGCAAAACGGAATTGGGGCATTCCAGATTGTTCATAACCGAAAATTTCACCCGGACCGCGCAGCTCCAGGTCTTTTTCAGCAATAATAAAGCCATCCGTAGTTTTAGTCATAGTTGTTAATCGCTGCCAGGCAACATTGCTAACCGGCTGATGTTCAATCAAATAACAGTATGCTTGAGCACTTCCTCTGCCAACTCTACCCCGTAATTGATGTAATTGTGCCAAGCCAAAACGCTCTGCATGTTCTACAATCATCACACTGGCATTGGGAACATCAACTCCTACTTCAATCACAGTAGTAGAAACCAGAATTTTTATTTCCCCGGCTTTGAACCTTTGCATAATGGCATCCTTTTCTTTAACGGGCATTCTTCCATGCAAAAGACAGGAGGAATATTCGGGGAAAACCTTTTTAGAAATATATTCATAAAGCTTGGTAGCATCCAGAAGAGCGATTTTTTCCGATTCTTCTACTAAGGGACATACAATATAAACCTGCCGACCTAAGGCAAGTTCCTGGCGCACTTCACTATAGACAGTATCAATTTTTGCGGAGGGACGAATAATTGTTCTGACCGGTTTTCGCGTTGGAGGCAGTTCATCTAGTATACTAACTTCCAAATCTCCATAAACAGTCATTGCCAAACTACGGGGAATTGGTGTGGCAGAAAGATATAATAAATCCGGATGTTCAGCCAATTTAGCTAACTTTGATCTTTGTTCTACTCCGAAACGATGCTGTTCATCAACACAGGCAAAACCCAAATGATGGAAATTTATATCTTTTTGTAACAGAGCATGAGTTCCGATAACAATTTGAGCATTTCCCTCAGCAATGGCTTTTTTAATTTCCTCTTTTCCCTTATAAACGCCACCCTTCAAGAGACAGACCCAGACCTCAAAACCCTTTAGTAGATTAGTGATTGTTTCATAATGCTGTTCTGCTAAAATTTCCGTAGGAGCCATCATTGCGGATTGATAACCATTTTCTGCCGCTAAAAGCATTGCAAACAGAGCTACAACTGTTTTTCCGCTACCTACATCTCCCTGCAGTAAACGACTCATCTGTTTTTCGGAACACATATCAGCAAAAATTTCCCACAGCACTTTTTTCTGAGCTTTAGTAAGCGTAAAAGGCAGGTTTTTATAGACCCCGGTAGTTAACTGCTTTTTATTGATGAACTGAATTCCTTTGGTTTTGGTGGTATGAAAGGTCTTGTGCCTTGCCCATAAAAGCTGTGTATAAAAAAAATCTTCGTAGGCAAAACGCCGACGGATAATTTCTATTTCTTCGGGATTCTGACCAAAATGCATCTTCTGGAGAGCAGTTTTTCTATCCAGGAAATGATGTTTGGCAACAATATACTCCGGCAGTTTTTCTTCTATAAAAACGGCATAAAGGGCAAAAGCATTGTAAATAAGCCGCCGCATAAGCTTTTGATTGATGCCTTCCGTTAAAGGATAAACCGGTAAAACCTCACGATTTTTCCAAAAATCGTCCTTCGTATCTTCCCAATCATCAATCAATTCAAATTCCGGATGCACCATCTCCAGCTGACCGTTAAATTCTGTTATCGTTCCATTCAGCCAAACTAACCGACCTGGTAAAAACATCCTTTCATAAACAGCCGGATAAGTAAACCAGGAACATATTATTCCTACTTTTCCATCACTTACACCTACACTTAAAATATTCCTGCCTTTTGCTGTCTGGTGAACATCTACCCAGGAAATTATTGCTGTAAAAGCTAAGATATCTCCCGGCTTCAAATCCTCTAAAGTAGCATTTAACTTACGACTGATATAGACCTTGGGAAAATGCTCCAACAAATCCATAATGGTCTTTATCCCCAGCTTGTTTAAAAGCTGTGCCCGATGTTCTCCAACCCCTTTCAGGTATTTAACTTCGCTATCTAAATTCGTGGTTTTTTTTCTTTCCGCCATATTAAAACCCAGCTTATAAAATATCGCAAAATTGTCAATTGGGGAAAACTTTTAATATCTAACCCTAAAACCTCCCTAAAAATATATCCCGTAACCAAGCTAAACCGCTAAACCTTGTTTCTTTTGCTTGACAGAATTCAGGATGTAGACGATAAAGTAAATATGATTAAATATGCCTGAAAGAACAGGAAATAGGAAAAAGATGCTAAAACACTTATTGATAGTTGTTTTGTTCCTGCTTATTTTTTTGATAGCTGAAGGACAAAACTTTGCCCAATTTAAAGAGGAATTGCTTAATACTGGGGATTGGAATATAGCTAGGCAGAAAATTATTGCCTATATTCCCACTACCAATAAGGTAGAAGAACTTAGAGAACTACAAAGTATCTGGGAAAGTGTAGAACCCGATGCCTGCAAACAATATTTCGGCAGTGCTGCCAAGAATAATCCTAATTCTCCTGTCTATCAATATCTTGCTTTACGCCTGGAAGAAGATGAAACACTCCAAATAAAAGGTGCAGAAGAACTTTGCCGAAATTATCCTGATTTTTATTGGGGTTACCGACTTTATATTGTGGATGTTATGGCTTGGTTACTTAATGCGGAAATGGAAATTCCAAACCCGCTAAATGGTCAGGAACTTGCCTTAAAAATCATTGATGAGGGCTATAAACACTTTCCTGATGACGACTATTTTCATATTTTTCAGTTTCATCGCTATCGCCTAACCAAAGATTATCCTCAGGCAGAAAGAGAGCTGAAACTGACAAAAGACCGCAACTTATTGAGGGCTAACTGGATGCACATAAAATATTTTCTGGTGCAGGAGAAGAATGCTCCCCTTTATAGTTCTTTTATGCCCCCCCTTTTATCAGAACTCATCAAAAGTGGTCAAATGGCTGCTGCTGATAGTATTTTTGCTTTTGCCGAGGGCTATGTGGGAATTTTACAGGAAACAGAAGATTGGCAAAGTTTAGAGCAATTTTTTGCTCAAAATCCTGTATTGCTGAATTCAGCTTCCTATTTTGATGTTTATGCAGGTCTTTTAGCTCGTAAGGAAAACTGGAATGCGCTTAGCAATGCACTCCTTTCCGCTTTTAACAAGAAAGTTATAGATAGTGAACACTTAAGCCAATATCTTGCTATATGGGAAGATAACCTTTGCCATCAACCCTATTGGCAGGAACTGAAACAAAAAGCAGAACCCAATTCAAACAAAACTTCACCTCATCAATAAAATGAAACTGAAAAACCCTCTGCGCAATTTTCTTACTCCCGATGAGCAAAAGATGCTGCTTTTCCTCGGGTTGATAATTCTGTGTGGTTGTTTTTTGGATTATTTTGGTTGGAATCCTTTACAGGCGTCTTCTCCGGACCTGGATTCGTTAAAACAAGTAGTTAAAGAAGATAAACCCCTGCAACTGGATATTCGCATTGCTACTTTTGAAGAACTTCTCTGTCTTTCTGGAATAGGAGAAAAAAGAGCCAAAGATATTATTGCCTATAGAGAAACAAATCCCTTTACCTCAGTAAACCAAATTATGAATATTAAAGGTATCGGAGCAAAGACCTACGCTAAAATATTACCCGATTTACTTGCCTTTGGCGATACTACAAATTTCAAGCTTGCTTCAACCCCTTCTTCCACTTCTAAAATCAAAAACAAAACATCTTCCAAAGCTGAAAATACTTCCATCATCAATATTAATACAGCTAACCTGGAAGAACTATGCACTCTTTCCGGAATTGGAAAAGTGAAAGCTCAGGCAATTATTGATTGGCGTAAGGAAAATGGCAGTTTTGCAAACATAGAAGATTTAATGAAAGTGAAGGGAATTGGACCCAAAACCTTGGAGAAAAACAAAGACCGCTTAACTGTGAAGTAATGATTATAAATGAAGAATGTGGTTGACGAGGAAGTCAACCTTCCGACCTGCTCAACCTTTTTTATGGGTGGTTGACGAGGACTTCAACCTTCCGGAAAAACGACGTCCCCGTCGTTTAATGGCAAATCAGGTGTTTCGTTACCGCTATATTTTCGGTAACGAAATAAGTCGGAAAGGGTGATTGACGAGGACGTCAACCTTCCGACCTTCTCAATCATCTATCCTTTTCCAGACCTTTGTAACGGCTTGTTTATCTCCACTTTGCACTTTTATCAAATAAACTCCGGCAGGAGTATTTTGTCCTTTATTATCTTGACCTTGCCAAAAGACCTTATTTTCTCCTGCGGTTACTACACTATTTTCACTATAAACTAATTGACCCTTGAGGTTATAGACAGAAGTTGTTAATAGAGCTGATTTTTGGATAGTGATCCCGATGCTCAGTCCAGAAGTAAAAGGATTGGGATAAACAGCATTGATTACCAACTCGGGAACGGCAGGCAAAACAACATCCTCTACATCATTTCCGCCCCATATTATAGCTACAAATTCCGGATGGTCAATATAAGGATTGCGGTTATTTTGGTAATTAAAAACACCCGTATTACGAGTAATTTCTGCTGCATCGGGAGGATCAAAGCTATGCCAGATAAGCAATGTAGGTAACATATCCACATTTTGCTGAATTAAACTTTCTCCACTGTAACGAGTGTAAAAATAAAGTAACGCTCTGGCAATATTACCCTTAAATTCATCTGCGGGCTCAAAAACCATTCTGTTCTGAGCATTATAACCCCTGTAACTTTGCCAGGGTGTATAAGTGTAATAAACAGTGGCAGTATTATGATTGGCAACTACATCAAAAGGATAATTACCCCGGGAACTGTTTACCACGGAATTAGTTATAAACAGATGATGGAGGTCTGATTTCTTTTTATCAGTATCAGTTCCATTGAACCAACTTTGCGCATAAGTATGTTCCGTATTGGGATTGGAACTTCCCGTATAGTTAAAACCCACATAATATTGCTGTCCCGTATACACACAGGTTACATAGCCATCAAAGTTATCCAGGGTTTGATAGAGAACAACCTTGGAAGCATCGTAACTGGTATTGGTATTATTGGAAATTAAATTCCGCAAACCATTGAATAGAGCATCACCAGTTAAATTAATGACGCCGTCATAATAATCTGCCTTCAGGCAAAAAGCAACACTGAATAGCAGTAAGAGCAGAAAAGGTTTTAGCTTATTCCTAAACATTTTTTCCTTATTTTAACAGCATAATTCGGATTGGGGATGTTCTCCCTTACTTGTAAACAGCTCATTTTCTATCAATTCAATCAGCAGATGGATAATAATTCCGTGAATTTCCTGAATGCGAGCTGTGTTATCAGAGGGCACAATAATTTCATAATCACAAAATCCTTTCAGTTTGCCACCTTCTTTTCCCAAAAGAGAAGCAGTAAAACATTCCTTCCTTTTAGCTGTTTCCAAAGCTTTGATAATATTGGTAGAATTCCCGCTGGTGGAAAATCCTAAAACCAAATCCCCTTTTAAGGCAAAAGCATCCACGCCTCTGGCAAAAACATTATCCCAGCCATAATCATTAGCTACGCAACTTAAATAGCCGGGATCGCTTAAAGCAATAGCGGAAAGAGCGTTACGGTCTTTATTAAAACGCCCTGAAAGTTCTTCCGCAAAATGAATAGCATCACACATTGAACCGCCATTTCCACAGGCAATAAGTTTTCCCTGTTTCAGCAAAACATCTGCCATTTGTTTTGCCATTGCTTCAATTTGTTTAAGAATGTTTTCTCTATTCAGTACTCGGGAAATTAGTTCCTGTGCTTCTTGGAAGGTCTCTCTAATTGTGCTGTTCAAGTTTAGTTGCTCCTTACAGATTTTCTTTCACTTTCACCCTGGTTTTCAATTCCTGCTCTTCTATATCATCAAATTCTTTCAAAATCTGATTGATCAGACGCACTCTTTCCTTATAGGGCAGAAAGGCACTTTTGAAACCGTTTAAAATGATATATTTCACAGTAGGATAATCCAAACCAAGTTCATTGATCGCCAGCATATATTCATCGGTAACGGTTGTATTACTTATCGTTCTATTATCGGTATTGATTGTTACCCGCAAACCATAATTAATATATAAATCAATAGGATGTCTGCGAATATCAGGAACAGCTTTTGTATGCAGGTTGCTGGTTAAACAAATCTCTAAAGGAATCCTGTGGTCATTTACATAATTTAACAGGTCTCCATCTTCCACCAAACGTGTTCCGTGTCCAATTCTATGGGTTCCACAATAATGCAATGCCTGATGGATACTTTCCGGTCCATAAGCTTCACCTGCATGTATAGTAATGTTTAGGTTATTACGCAAAGCCAGATCAAATGCCTCTTTATGGTCTTTAGCAGGATGTTTATATTCACCTCCAGCCAGGTCAAATCCGATAACTCCTTTGTTTTTGAAGGCAACTGCCAATTCCGCAAGTTTCAAAGAAGTATTGGGGTCCATATTTCTGATACCGCAAATAATAACCCCCGTCTTAATGCCAAAATCTTTTTCTCCCTGTTGTAAGCCATCAATAACTGCCTGAGAGATTTCTGTAAGTTTTAGTCCTTGGTCGGTATGCAAAATAGGAGAATAACGCACTTCCATATAACGCACATTTTCCGCTGCGGCATCTTCTGCCAGTTCATAAGCCGCGCGTCTTAGTCCTTCCTCATTTTGTAAAACGAGATTTACGATGGGAAAGGCGCGTAAATAATCATCCAAACTTGTTGTCCGCTCTCCGCAAACCAATAGTTTGCGTAATTCAACAGGGTCCATTGTAGGCAGCTTGATATTATACTTTTTTGCCAGATCAATTATGGTCTCAATGCGGACACTGCCATCCAAGTGAACATGCAAGTCCGTTTTGGGCAGTTTTTTAATGAATTCCTTTGTCATCTTGATTTTCATTTTTTCTTCCTCTTTCTTCTTTAACAGACATAATATTTAATAAAAGCCAAATGTCAAATAGTTTTTATGTTATACAGGCAAAATAAATTAGGTAAGAGAACTTATTGCTCAAAATCCCCAGATAATTTTCACTCTCTAACAGCTATTGAATCTTTTCCATATCATAAAAGAATCTGCCATAACTAATAGGGCATTTTAGCAACAAAGTTTTAGAGTTTGAGTTCCGGGCAAGAGCGTAACGCCAACCTTCAGGTTCTCTATTAAACTGGCTCACTATTCTTTTCAAGACATTCTTAGGATAGTTACTTTCCGGATCGGATTTTTTCCCCCAAAGATTTTCAGGTTTATTAGGAAGAGACGGTTTAGAAGGTTTTTTCCCAAAAACCTTTAAATAGGCATTTTCATCTGCCACCAGCCAAGATTCTATCATTGCTTTGGGAATCATTGGAATACCGATTACTTTATGGGAATAGAAGGAAAACCCGAAAGAGATATCCTGATAGATTATCTCAAAATCATTATTATCACAATCAACATAGCATATTGCCACTTTATAAGAATGTAAAATTGCGTATCTGCCAAGTCGTTCTGCTTTTACGGAATGGCCCTTCTTACATTTTACTTTCTGAATCTTTGGCAATTCATTTTTTCCTATGCCATCAATCTGTAGTTTTTTTGTAGAAGCATTTTTTATATAGGCAACAGCGGGACCATCTATCCACACAGAAGTATTGTAATCCTTTTTCCCTACATCCGTAGGACCTTCACCACAGACGATAACTTTAATTGTCATCCGGTTCTAATAATTCCTTTTCAGTAAGATTAATCCAGATTTCCCCCGGGCTCATATAATCCAGAAAGGTCTTGATTTTTTTTGTGTTAAAAACTTTCTTTGCATTGATACTGCCATCATTTTTTCTGTAAACATAGATAATATCTTCTGGCTTAAAATCATCCAGCATTAAGGAACTATGAGTAGTGAGTAATAATTGATGCCTGGTTTGAGAGGTGAATTCATAAAGCAGTTCTACTATTTTTGTAGTGATATAAGGGTTTAGTCCATTTTCAATTTCATCCAGCATCAGCAAACCGGAATTGTATTTAATATTCAAAAGGGCAACGAAAGCCAAAATGCGTAAAGTTCCGTCACTTATATGATAGGGTTTCACTTTAATTTTATTAGAGCCGAATTTTTCGTTTATAAATAACTCAACCCAACCTGGAGTTCCTTTGGTATAAGCATCAATTGATTCCATACTGCTTAAAATTGATTGCACTGTTTTAGTATAACTTTCCTTTTGTTGAGGATTCATCTGTTTTATGAAGGCAGCCAGTTGTTTTCCACCTACACCAATATCATCTGTAATTCCTCTACTTGATCTGCGCATATTTTCTGCTGCCAGGGTTTCAAAATTTGCTGTATGTTTAAGGAAATCTTTCAGCAGGCAAATTTCTTTATTACTAGCGAAATCAATAATTTTTAGCCCCGAAGAACCCAAAGACAAAGAGAATTCTGATTCTTGATTTTTTATTTTCTGATCAGGAAATGATTCATAAATAACAATTCCATCTTTATAGGTGTATAAAGGAATTAGCTTATTATCAAGCTCTTGCTGTTTATCTATGTTACAATATGATTTCTTCCATTTGCCATTTACTTTAGAAATGCTTTCCTTAATCAGATTAACACTAGTAGCAGAAATAAGCTTATATTCTATCTGCCAGATGAGAAGAAAAGTTTTATCATTCTCCTCAAATTCAAAAATTGACCTATAGGATAGAATGGATTTTTTAGATATTTGGGATTTAATATCGGAGACCTTCCATTTTTTATCCATTAAATATTCTGCTACATCTCTAAAAACGCAATTTGCCAGTAAATCCAATGCTTGCAGAATAGTGGTTTTCCCGGAAGAGTTGATACCAATTAAAACATTTATCTTATCAAGGTTTAAGGTAAGATCGGTAATACCTTTAAAGCCCTTTATTGTTACTTGTTTAAGCATCTCTTCCTCCAAGGCAGATTATTTATTTATCAAATTACACTGATATTATATTCTCTAATGATGTCAAGGTAAAAGCCGTTAACCATATCATTCAGGCAAGTTATTTATCTGGTTGGTAGTTTTGAAATGCAGTTTGGCAACTTCGCCGAGGCGTTTTTCTCCATATTTTTTAATAAATTCCTGAGCATAATTTATAACACTGCTGTTAGCGCTTTGAGGAAAATTCAGCTGATAGAATTTACGCATAGCATTAAATGCTTCCAGAAATTGATAGCGGGCAATAATAGAAGCGGAAGCAACTGCAGGATCAATTTCAGCTCCTGTTCTTTCAATGCAGGGAAGGGAGAATTTTTTCTCTTGTAAAGCGTATTTTGTTTTATGTGACATACTGAATTGGTCAACAAGCACTCCTTCACTTTCGGGATGTTTTTTCTGCAAAGCGATAATAGCAGTGGAGTGTAACCAGGCAAGCAAATCATTCAGGTTTTTCTTTTGAGCTTTGAATTTGGCTATCAATTCATTATATTTTTCCGGTTTAATAACAATACAATAAATGCAGTTAGCGTGATTTTTATAGAGATATTTGGCAATTCTGTTTATTTCTTCATTGTTTAGTTTTTTACTATCCATCACTCCGATATTTTTAAATTCATTTTCCCTACCTCTTTTAAAGGCAAAGGCGCAAACGACCAAGGGCCCAAAATAATCACCTTTTCCACATTCATCGCTTCCTATCCAGGCGTTCCAGGTATGCATTGGAGGAAGTTCTAATTGTAAATCTTCCTGGAATCTGCACAAGTCACCTAAGAGTTTTTTTAAGGGATTATTATTCCCTGTTGTAACTGTGGAAATTCCCTTTTTTGGGGAATAATAGATATTCAGAATGCTTTTATAGTTATTTCTGGAGACCTTTAATTGAACTCCGTAAGGAAGTTCTACTTGTTCATCAATGGCAATTCCTGTTTTCTGCAATTCAGGAAGCAAGTAAGACAGGTATTTTTCCAGTTCTTTATGCATTATCTTTTTGGAACTCAAGCACTTCGCCAACTGTAAAAAGAGAACCGCAAACAATTAAAATATCGTTCGGTTTACATTCTTTTACGGCCAAAGCATAAGCTTCAGTAACTGTATAAGCTGTTTTATACGGTATATTATATTTTTCTATAACAGCTACCTGTTCTTCAACTGAAGCGGCTCTTTCGGATTGATTTTGGGCAACATAGAATTGTTCCGCTTTAGGACAAAGGAGAGAAAGCATTTGTTTATAGTCCTTGTCTCTTAAGATGGAGACCATAAATTTTACTTTACGGTTGGGGAAAATTTTCTCCAGAGTGGACATCAATGCTTTCACACCATGCACATTATGAGCACCATCAACGATTATAATTGGCTTTTGGGAAAGCAATTGCATTCTGCCTTTCCAAGAAATATGTTGAAGAGCTTTCCGGATAATTTCTTCCGAAATAGGCAATTTTTTCTTTTCCGCATAGAGGATAAAGGCAGTAAGTGCAGTACCAATATTAATTGCCTGGTGTTCTCCTATCAGATTTGCTTCCAGATTTTGGAATTCATAATTGCCGAAATGAAAGTTAAAACTTATACCTGTTATATTATCTTTACTGATAGATGTCTGCCAATCGCGTTTATAGCGAAAAACAGGAACTTGTTTCAAGGCTGCTATACCTTCAATAATTGAGCGGGGGGAATCTTCTATATCACCTAAAACCAAAGGGATACCTTCTTTAATAATGCCTGCTTTTTCCGCGGCAATTATTTCTAAAGTTCCCCCCAGGGTTTTTATATGGTCAAGTCCAATATTAGTAATTACAGCAACATCAGGGGAAAAAAGGTTGGTGGCATCCAAACGTCCTCCCAAACCAACTTCAATAATAGATACCTCCACATTTTGTTCCCTGAACATTGAAAAAGCAAGAGCAGTAGTTATTTCAAAGAAGGATGCTTCCCATTTCTCAAACAGATTTTCATAGCGGAGGAAAGTATTAAGAATTTTTTCAAAGGAGGGTTCTTTACCATTTATCCGAAAGCGTTCACTATAGTTTATCAAATGGGGCGAAGTATTTAAAGCTGTGTTTAATCCACTATCCAAACAGAGAGCTTCCAGGGTAGCACAAACACTTCCTTTTCCATTAGTTCCTCCAATATGAAAACCGTTTAACTGGCGTTCCGGATTGCCCATATCTGCAAGTAAACCCTGCATTCTATTTAGTTCCAGTTTCACATTTCCGGAATAGCGTTTGAAGATATGCTCAAGAAATTCGTTGTAAAGCATCGGATTCTTTTGGCTGTATTAAAAGTTGCTATCTATAAAAGAATTCCAACAGCATCCTAGTTTCAAGATGCTGTTTGAATTTCATATTAACCTGAAGTGGAATAATTTTCGTTATTCAGTTATTCCGAATTTTTCGGGAAAAAGGATTGCTCTGAGGGCAGTTGTATTAGCTTTACGTTTAGCAAAGGCATCAGGATCGGTTTTCCAGATTTCAATATATTTATTTATCAATTCAACTTTTTTTGCACCATTTAAGCCAGTTTCGGAATCTATGTAAGCAATATCTTCAGTCATATAATTTTGCAGTTGAGTGGGTTCCATATTTTCATAGAACCCTTTTTCAATAATGTGTTTAGGAAATTGGGCAAGATTGGGGCAAATAACAATTACCCCATAGTTATGTTTTATTTCTGTTCCAATTTGTTCTGCAATATATTTTCCGTAAACAAGATATTCTTTTTTCTGGCGACTGGTTTCTGGGCAAAATAAACTGGAAGCCAAATAAGTATCCTTGGGATCTGTTTTTTTGCGGGTTTTTACTAGTATTGAAAGATCACCGTTAAAATCTGCATTTGTATCATGCATATAATCTGTTGTTGCCACCCAGATTTGTTTCATATTATTAATACAGTCCTCAAGGTTCTTTTCTTTATCCAGATTAAAGAAATTCGGAACTGCCAGGATAAATACCAAAGCAATGAATAAAATTATACTGAGAACAGTATATACCGAGATTCCATTTTGGTTACGCAGCATAAATAACTCCTGAATGAATTCTAAAGGTTATTGTTTTTAACAATGGCTATACTCGTCAAGCTTTATTTTTGGGATAAAGGATTTTTGTGATGTAAGAATAGGTTTCGGGAATGTCTCTAAAACAGGAACGGTAGTCCTTATCCTGTTCAATTTTAATGCCATTAATGCGGCGGTTAACATTACTTTCACCCCAGTTATAGGCGGCTAAAGTTAAACTCCAATTGTCATTATATTTGTTTTTTAAATAGACCAAATATTTAGCTGCCAGCTTTAAATTATACACCGGTAAAAAAAGATAACCCCTTTTATGCTCTTTATGAATATAGAAAGCAGTGGATTCCTTTATTTGTCCCAAACCAATAGCTTGAGCATCAGAAATGGCAAAACTACGAAAAGAACTTTCCGTTTTAATCAAACGGTAATATATAACGGGATTAAGTCCATAATAAATTGCCACACCAATAGTTGTAAATCGCAGAGAAATAGGATTATACACCAAAATAAGTAAAATAAACAACACTAGAAGAATGCTGAAAATCCTTCCAGTATTGTGTTTTTTATCTTTTTTATGTTTACTTTCAGCCATTAGAGCTTTTCTTTTCTTACTTTTATTTTGTCAGTATTGCTTTTTAGTTATCTTCTATTAGCGCAATTCCTTTTTTTACTGGTTTTGGTAACTGTTCGGTAAGTTATCTATATTTTTTCTAATAGCAAAAACAGGATAGTTACACCAGTTTTTTCTTCATTTCGCTGAGCTTTAAAATATGACTTACTTCCTCATTGATTATTTTCCTTAAAGCATTATGTGTTCTGGCTTCGTTGATATTGTCAGAAATAGTATGAAAATAGAGCAGAGTATCCTTTTCAAAAGAAATTGCATTATCCACGATTTCTTTTATGTCTTTAGCTTTAGTAGCCAGTTGAATCGCTGAAAACTCACTGTTAAAAATCCTGCTTTCTACAATTGTTTTCAAGTATTCAGCAATAAGTTCCCAATCCACAGAGAGCTGTAAAACCGTCAAATCTACTTCATTTCTCAAAGCCAAAAAGGTTTTTTCATGTCTCAATTCTTCATCTCGTAAATAAATTAAAAAGTCCTTTGCTTTTTCATCAAGGTCTTTTCTTTTAGCTGCTTCATTATAGAAAGCATAGCCACTCCGTTCAATTTGGACTGCCATTTCAATTACTTCGTTTACAGAATATACTGCCATTTTTTCCTCCCTAGAAATTATTTTTCCCTTTTTATAATAATATAGAGAGAAGTCAAGAAGAAAATACAAAAAAAAAGTGAGATAGCAAGATAGTGAAAGAGCAGATTGTAAAGACCGTAAAAAAGTTTAGAAGGTTTTATACCGGATAGTTGACATCCTCGTCAACCAAAATCACCGGATGGTTGACATCCTCGTCAACCAAAATCACCGGATGGTTGACTTCCTCGTCAACCTCTCGTTAAATTCACATTTTTTTATCATAATACTCCCATATCTATCCCTTATGATTCCCATATCGGATATGGGAATGATATGGGAATCTCATAATCTGCATAGCGCAAAAAAGCAGGAATTGTTATACAACTAGTTTGGGATAGAAAAAGAGCAATTTCTCCGGATAACTTTTGTTTTGACTCACAATTTTTCGGTTTGTAGACCAGTTGTAGTGTGGTTGACAGTCAAAAAAACATTGTGGGATGTGGTTTCATTGCAGGCAGATGAAAATTGTGAGTCAAAACATTTATCAGAACGGTTAAAAGTGAAAAACATTGTGGGATGTGGTTTCATTTCAGGCAGGTGAAAATTGTAAGTAAAAACTTCCCGCTCTAATTCCCTTCAATCTATCCGGCTTTACTAACTCTTTTTTACTTTCTGCGTTCTAAACTTTCCTGCCTTTTAAGAGAAACCCGATTCCGATCAGCGCAGGCAAAACATCATGAATGAAAAATAAAGTTAACGATACTGAGACCGCTTGCTCTGGAGAAAAACCCGCTCCTGCTAAAAAATGAATGGCAAAACCCTCCCGCAATCCCAAACCGGAAATAGTAATAGGAATGGTATTGGAAAATTGAATTAGCGCCATTCGTATCCAGCTCTGCCAAAAGTTTATAGCCGAAAAACAATTTAAAATCAACCAATATTGTCCAAAACAGAGCAGATTACTGAAAACCTGAACGGATATAATTTTGGGAAATTGAACAGAATAAGGCGCATGCAATGCAGAAAATCTTTTATTTGCTCCTAAAATAAACTTTACCAGAAAAGGCAGAAAAATCAGGATAAGTAAAAGAATCATCCAGAACCATACAGGAATTTTCCGATAATATAACATTCCTGCAAGAACAGCAAAAAACCAGGTTGTCCAAGTCATAAAGCTCTTTTCCGCAATTGAACTCCAGAATGAAGAAAGCTTACTGCTATTGGGAACATAAAATATTTTGGCAAAACTGGCAGGACCTCCCGGAACTGCAAAACGTAAGGTCTGACCAATCAAGTAGGAACTGATAACCTCTTTTTTTGGTGCTTTAAATAAAGTATTAATCTGCAGAGAAAAATACCAGTTATGAAATTGTAGAAGATGCCTGATAAAACTTAAAACAAGCAGCAGAAATACTATACCTAAGGGCAGGGAAATTATATCTTTAAGCGCACTTCCAAGATCAATTTTGCGAAATATCATCCACAGAATAAAAATACTTAAGGCAAGCTTGATGAAATATAAGATTACTTTGCCCTTAGCGCTTTTCCGGAAATTATTTATACCACTTAAATCCATAGTTTAATTCTGAAACTGGACAATTGTTTGCTGTAATGTCTCTGTAATTAAATTCATTGGAGGAAAGGCAATATAACCACTGTTCATCATTTCCAAACAAAGAGCACGAGTTGTGTTTATTTCCTTTTGCACTTTCCTGAAAACCTCTTCATAAGTTAAATTTAGTCCTGCAACTCCTTCAGCAATAGCCTGCCTGGCTACAGCCGCAGCTTCATAAGTAAAAACATCTTCTTCATCCATTTGGGGAACAATATTTTCCGGATTCAGACCTCTTTTTTCTGCATATTCAGCTAAAGAATGAGCCGCTGCAATAGCCATTGTATCAGTTATTTTACTGGCTTGCACGGTTAAAACCCCTTTCAGGATACCGGGAAAACCACAGGAATTATTTATTTGATTGGGAAAATCACCCCTACCTGTAGCAACAATAAAAGCACCAGCTTTTTTAGCATTGTAGGGATAAATCTCGGGAACCGGATTGGCACAGGTGAAAACAATAGAATTTTTTGCCATTTTGCTTATCCATTCTGGCTTAATTGTTCCCGGACCGGGAGTAGAAAGGGCAATTAAAACATCCGCATCTTTCAGGCAATTTTCAATACCTTCCAGGCATTCAGGATTGCTGATTTGAGCCAAAGACCACTGCCGAAATTTAGCGGGATTGTTTTGCAGGTCTTTTCGCTTTGTATGGATTGACCCTTTGCTGTCAAAAATAATCAGGCGTTCAGGATTTAAACCACTCTGTAAAAGAAAACCAGCTATAGTAGTATTAGAAGCTCCTGCTCCGTAAAGCACGCATTTTATTTTAGCAATTTCTTTATCTGCTAATTTTAAGGCATTGATAAGTCCTGCTAAAGTTACACAGGCAGTTCCCTGAGCATCATCATGCCAAACGGGAATTGAACAGGTCTCGCGCAGCTCATCTAAAACAAGATAACAATTCGGTTGGGAAATATCTTCCAGATTAATTGCTCCTACAGAGGGCTGGAGCATTTTAACAAAATCAATAATTTTCTGGGCTTGGGGCTTGCCATTTTCAGCGCGACTATCAATACATAAAGAGATGGCATCACAAGCACCTAAGTATTTCATTAACATTGCCTTACCTTCCATAACTCCTAGTCCTCCTGCAATTCCGCAATCGCCATCTCCTAAAACCCGGGTGGAATCGCTAACTACAGCTACCAAATTACTTCTATTTGTCAGTTCATAGGACTTGGCTATATTATCACGAATAGCAGTTGAAACAGAAGAAACCCCTGGTGTATACCAAACATTAAACCAATTGAAACCCCAAATTCCTGCCTTAGGTAAGGTCTGCATTTTGCCTTGATAATAGGAATGCATTTTCAGGGAAAGCTGTTTTAAAAAGAAGGTCTGAGCAGAGGACTTTTTTTCCGGCGGAAAAAGAGCAGAAAAAACCTCTGCAAGGTTGGAAAGGTCTGCTGATAATTCTTTCATCTTTTTTCCTTTGTGCCAAAAAAGTGAAGTAATTGCTTTTGAGAGACAGATTTTTGTCAAGCGGGGAATGAAAAAAAGAGAAAATATGGAATGAATTAAGTCAGAAGTCGTCATTGCTAAAAATAACTATTACCTTTCCTGCACCCTCTCCACCAATGATAAACTTTTTCCCCGGAAATTTGATTTGACAAAATAAAGACAAATCAGAGTTTGACTTAATAAGGTAAAAGAAATGCTTACTATAAGTTCCTTGTCTAGAGAAAAAGAAAAGAAGAAGGAATTTCTGCCTGGCAGAAGAAACAATTCCTGTTTTAAAGTCCAAAATATATACACTTTTGCCACCAAAAAAGGGGAAAAGTTTTTTCTTGATACCGAATTTAACCCAAAAAATATGCTAAGAAATAGAGAGGATAACTGATGCAGTCCACAAAAGATGCCATCCAGGGCTTACTGGAAAAAGAAGAAAAAATACTTCAAATGGGCGGTGAAAAAGCCGTTGCCAAACAAAAACAGGGGGGTAAATTAACTGCTCGGGAACGACTTGACCTCCTTTTTGATGAAGGCACTTTTCGGGAATTGGATATGTTCGTTTCGCACCGCTGTGATAATTTCGGAATGGGAAAAATAGAAATTCCTTCCGATGGTGTTATTACAGGTCATGGTTTAGTTGCTGGACGTCCTGTTTTTGCTTTTAGTCAGGATTTTACTTCCCGGGGTGGTTCTTTAGGAGAAATGCATGCTGCTAAAATATGCAAAATTATGGATATGGCATTAAAAAGCGGTGTCCCTTTAATTGGTATTCAAGATTCAGGTGGAGCAAGAATTCAGGAAGGTGTAGATGCTCTAAAAGGTTATGGAGATATCTTTTTTCGTAATTCCCGTGCCAGTGGAGTTATTCCTCAAATTACAGCTATTATGGGTCCCTGTGCAGGTGGAGCTGTTTATTCTCCGGCAATGACTGACTTTGTTTTTATGGTAAAAAACACCAGCTTTATGTTTATCACCGGTCCTGATGTAATTCGTGCTGTAACAGGTGAAGAAACAAATCAAGAAGAATTAGGTGGGGCAATGGCTCATAATAGTAAAAGCGGAAATGCCCATTTTGCCTGTGAAAACGATGCCGATGCCATTCAAAAAATAAAAGTTCTGCTATCCTATTTGCCTTCCAATAATATGGAAGAACCACCAAGAGTTCAAAACACTGATGACCCATGGCGTTTATGTCCTGAACTGAATTCTATTATTCCGGATGACCCTAAAATGAGTTATGATATGAGAGATGTGATTCATAGCGTTGTAGATGACGGTATCTTTTTTGAGCCCCATTACTACTATGCACAAAATGTGATTATTGGTTTTGCCCGCTTAAATGGAAGAGCAATTGGTATCATAGCCAGTCAGCCAACAATTTTAGCTGGTTGTTTGGATATAGATGCTTCTGATAAGGCAACGCGTTTTGTGCGTTTTTGTGATGCTTTCAATATTCCTTTGGTAACTTTTGTGGATGTGCCAGGTTACCTTCCGGGAACTCATCAGGAGTGGAATGGAATTATTCGTCATGGAGCAAAACTTTTATGGTGTTATTCTGAAGCCACAGTTCCCAAATTGACAGTTGTTACGCGCAAGGACTATGGTGGCAGCTATATAGCTATGAGCAGCAGACATTTAGGAGCGGATATGGTTTTTGCCTGGCCCACTGCGGAAATAGCTGTTATGGGTGCTCAGGGTGCTGCCAATATTATTTTCCGGAAAGAAATTGCGGCTGCTGAAGATCAGGAGAAAAAAAGACAGGAAATGATTCAAATTTACGAAAAGGAATTCAATAATCCCTATGTAGCAGCTGCGCGGGGTTATGTGGATGCTGTTATTGTTCCTGCAGAAACTCGTAAACGCTTAATTGACGCTCTGGAAATACTTTGCACCAAAAGTGAAAGTTTGCCACCCAAAAAGCATGGCAATATACCGGTCTAAAAAACAAGGAACGGAAAAAAGATGAAAGACAATAAAGAAATTGCTGCTATTGGAGCTGTAATAGCCCTCATTCAAAGTGAAGAAATATATATAACTTATAAAGAACCTGTAAGAGGAATTCCTTCTCAACCCTATACTGCTTACGGCAGAGAATTAACAATGCATTACCGAGATTTAACTCAAAGAAGAATAATTAAAAGAAACAGATAAAAGGAGATATAAATGGATAAACATAGTTGCGTAGAAATGGCTACTATGCATTATGAACCGAACCGTCCTAAAGCGGAAAATCCTGTTAAAGTTCAGGATTTAACTTTTCGGGATGGACATCAGTCACTTTTTGCTACCAGGGGCAGAACCGAAGATATGCTAAATGTGGCAGAACTGATGGACCAGGTTGGCTTTTACTCTATGGAAATTTGGGGTGGAGCAACTTTTGACACTATGCATCGTTTCCTGGGAGAAGACCCCTGGGAAAGAATCAGGGTGCTGAAAAAACATATTACCAAAACCCCGTTTTCAATGTTATTAAGAGGACAGAATCTGGTTGGTTATCAAAATTATGCGGATGATGTGGTAGAAGCATTTGTTCAGCGCTGTTGCGATAACGGTATTGATATTTTTCGGGTGTTTGATGCTTTAAACGATTTTCGCAATTTTATAACCGCAGTTAAAATCATCAAGAAAAACAAGAAGGCATTTGAGGGTGCAATCTGTTTTTCTTTAACTGAACAAAGAATGGGTGGGGAAATTTATAATATTGATTATTATGTTGCTAAAGCCAAACAACTGGAAGAGCTTGGTGCTGATACAATTTGCATTAAAGATATGGCTGGCTTGATTGCCCCTTATGATGCTTATGATCTTATAAAAGCACTGAAGGAAAATGTGAAAGTTCCTGTGCATTTGCACACTCATTTCACTTCTGGAATGGGAGATTTGGCTTTGTTTAAAGCAATTGAAGCAGGAGTTGATATTATTGATACTTGTGTAGCACCTTATGCATATAGAACTTCTCATCCGGCAATTGAACCCCTGGTAATTTCCCTTTTGGGAACCAATCGCGATACCGGTTTTGACATCAAGCTGCTGAATAAAATCGGCAAAGAAATGGAGAAAGACATCCCTAAGTATATGGAATTTGCAGATACAACAAAATTCTCCATTATTGACACCGATGTAATCATTCATCAGACACCAGGTGGAATGCTTTCCAACCTGGTAAATCAATTACGCCAAATGGATGCTTTGGATAAGTTGGACGATGTGTTTAGAGAAATCCCTAAAGTGAGAAAAGACCTGGGTCAAATTCCTTTAGTTACTCCTACCAGTCAGATTGTAGGTATTCAGGCAGTTAATAATGCTTTGTTTGATAAATATGAAGGAGAATATTCCCGGATTACGGAACAGGTGAAAGACCTTTGTTATGGTTTATATGGAAAAACTACTTTACCTATCAATCCGGAAGTGCAGAAAAAAGCATTGAAAGGTTATCCTAAAGGAGAAACACCGATAACCTGTCGTCCCGGAGATGTAATTCCTCCAGCTATGGAACAAGTTCATAAAGAATGCGAGGGCTTGGCTAAAAACATTGATGACGAGCTGATTGTTGCCCTCTATAACATCACTGGCAAAAAGTTCTTAAGAATTAAATATGGCTTGGAACCAATGCCGGAAGAAATGAAACCCAAAACCCTGGAAGATATTAAAAAAGAAGAAGAACTGATTGCTAAAGCCAAAGCAGGGAAACTGATAGAAAAACCAGAACCGCAGGAAAAACCTAAAGACCTGCGTCAGTTTGATGTTTTTGTGGATAATACTTATTACTTGGTAGAGGTCTCTGAGAAAGGTGGAGCCCCTAAGATTGTTTATTCGCGGCCTGTTCCCCATAATTCAGAATCGGCGAAGGTTATAAAACCGGCTAATAATCCAGGTCCAATGATAAATACTTCCAATCCTGCTTCTGAACCAAAACCTGCTCCTGTAGCTAATTCGGAAGGCGGTACCAAAATAACTGCTCCTATGCCGGGAATGTTCATCAGATACGAAAAAAAACCTGGTGATCCTGTTAAACAGGGAGAAACCGTCCTCGTTTTGGAAGCAATGAAAATGTATAATAATATACCTTCTCCGGTAGATGGAGTGCTTGTAGAAGCACCTTTTAGCGGAGGAGCTAATGTTGCCAAAGGTGATGTATTAGCTATTATTAAATAAACAGGTGGTAAAATGCAAGTAAAAAGTCAAATAATGGACAAAGACCAAATGGAACGTTCTCTGCAAAGAATGGCTCATGAAATTATAGAACAGAATCGCGGTTTGGAAAAAATCCGTCTGGTGGGTATTCGTTCACGGGGAGTTCCTTTGGCAGAACGTCTTTCCAGTTATTTAAAGCTTATCTCCAATCAGGAAGTTCCGGTTGGCATTCTGGATATAACATTGTATCGTGATGATCTTTCTACTATTAGTCATCAGCCGGTTATTAAGGGCTCGGCAGTTGATTTTGATATTGAAGATGCAGTTGTTGTTCTGGTGGATGATGTTCTTTATACAGGAAGGACAGTTCGTGCCGCTATTGAGGCTTTAATGGATTTTGGCAGACCGAAACAAATTCAGCTGGCTGTTTTAATTGATCGGGGACATCGGGAGCTGCCTATTAAAGCGGATTATGTAGGCAAAAATGTCCCCACTTCCAAAGAGGAAATAATTAAGGTCTCTCTGGAAGAAATTGATGGTGAAGATAGTGTTAAAATCGTTTTGGTATAAATATCAGGAACGCTATCAAGCAATAAAATCGGTGCTTTGTGTAGGGCTGGACCCTGAATTTGGGCAGCTTCCGGAAAGCGCAAAAAAAGCCGCCAATCCTATTTGGGAATTTAATAAAGCCATTATTGAATCAACTGCTGAATTTGCTTGTGCCTATAAGCCCAATTTAGCATTTTATTTAGCAGATGGAATTCGCGGTTTGGATGCACTATATAAAACGGTGGAATTCATTCCGGAGAATATTCCTGTGATTTTGGATGCGAAAATTGGTGATATTGGCAATACTATGAATGCCTATATATCTGCTTTTTTTGCTGACCTCAAAGTTGATGCCATCACAATAAATCCTCTTATTGGAAGTGATGTTATGCAACCGGTTCAGGAAAGAAATGCTTTTGCTTTTGTTTTGTGTTTAACTTCCAATCCTTCTGCTGCTGATTTTTTAAAAGAGGGTATGGCAGAAAAAATAGCTTACTGGTTACAGAATTATCCCCAAGAGAATTTCGGAGCCGTAGTTGGTGCAACTTATAGTGCAAATTTAAAAACAATGAGGAATTTACTACTAAACAGAATATTGCTTATTCCCGGAATCGGAGCTCAGGGTGGAGACCTGAAAACAGTTTTACAAGAGGCAAAAGATAGTTTTGCCACACCCAATATTTTGGTCAATAGCTCAAGAGGCATCATTTTTGCTTCCCGGGGAAAGGATTTTGCCTCTGCTGCCAGGAAAGAAGCAAGAAGATTAACCCGGGAAATGAAGAATGCATTAAGTCAGGAGTAGTTACTAAATAATAAATATTAATAAGATAACTGGATTAATGGGATCAGCAGGATTGATGAAATAAGTAATATTACATCTAAGGGGCTTCTTAATCCGTAAAATCCGTGTTTCTGATCTGTGTCGTCTAATTTGCTTTTTCTTTTTTTTCGCTTATTTTTTTATAGAGCTCACAACGAGCTTGGTTTAATATTTTATTAACTCTTTTTAGATAAAGAGGAGGAGAAAATGAGGAATATTTTTATCTTTACACTACTGATTTCGGCAGTATTTTGTTCTGCCTTTCAAGTTGATACCTTCGGACCTGTAGCAGATGATTTTTCTTGTGCCAATTTAGATCAGATGCCGGCGAGTTTTGGAATTCGGATAAATAATCAGGAAAAACTTTCCCTTTGGGAAAATGGTGTCTGGAATAGTTATTCCTATTTTGTTAATCCGGGTTTAACTATTAGAGGCACTTGTATGTTGAATGCGGATACAATGCTGGTTGCTATGGGAGATTTAACTTACAGCGATGGAATTTATAACTTTGATGTTAACACGCATACCTGGCAATTGAATAATTGGTCTATGGTGCCTAATTTTGTAAAGTCCAATCCCTATAACCAATTGTATTATGTAGGTGAAAGGGATGGTCTATTTTATTCTGCAGATGGATATAGCTGGTCAATGATAAGTTCTCTCGGTTCTAATGAATGTAATTCTATTGCCTGGTATAACAACAATGTTATTACAAATAATGGACAGATTGTTTATTATTCAACTGATAATGGTGTTAGTTGGCAGCAATCGTCAATTAGCAATTTGCGTAGTTTTAGGTTTAGTGATAATGGAGTTCTTTATGCCATTATGGATGTCTTAAGTGATTCGGATGGACTTTGGCTTTCTAATGATTTTGGCGCAAATTGGACAAATATACTATATACTTCTGCTCTTTCTTGCATTGGTCCTATTTACAATGATAGTGTAACCCTTGGCTGGAGAGAAAGTTATGCAGATAGCTGCTTTGTCGGTATGCTGAATTCTTCAGGAGAGGTAACCTTTTTTAATCATCCTGCTCTTAACGCACCAGTGAAACAAATGGACAATTTTCCCTATATTAATACCCCTTCCTTTTATGTTTTGAATTCCAGTGGTTGTTTTTATGTGACAAGTTTTCTGGTAGGAACCGAAGACCCTGTTATTCCTGAAATTCCACCAGCTAAAATATCTGCATTTCCGAATCCGGCAATATCTTATGCTGATATTTATTTAACTAAAACCGGTCCTGAACCCTGTGAACTGAATATCTATAACCTTAAAGGTCAGAAAGTGAGAAATTTGAAGGTTACAAAAACATTAAAAGAACAAACCCTATCCTGGGATTTGAAAGATAATCACAGTTCTCCAATATCTGCCGGAATGTATCTTCTCATTTTGCAGGATACAAAAGGAAACTGCCTGGCAAAAACAAAATTAGCTGTATTCAAATAAATGGCGGGAGGTTTTGACTAACAATTTTCACTTCCCTTCAATGTAACCATACCCCATCCTCTTATTCATATACAATTGGTCTACAAACCGATAAATTGTGAATTAAAACAAAAGTCATCCGGAGAATTTACGCTTTTTCTACTATAAAATATTTGTGTAACAATTCTTGCTTTTCCGCGTTATGCAGATTATGAGATTCCCATATCATTCCCTTATCCGATATGGGAATCATAAGGGAGTCATATCGGATTGTTATGGAGAAAAATTATGGATTTTTATGGGTTATGATATTTATTCTATTTGCTAATGGGAAGCCGGGTTGTCCTTTTATTTTGACTCACAATTTATCGGGTTTTAGGCAAGTTAAAAAGTGCTTGTAAGTGAAAAACATTGTGGGATGTGGTTTCCTTGCAGGCAGGTGAAAATTTTTAGGCAAAACCTACAGGCGTTAAAATCGTGAATTTTACTCAACTTTCTCAACCCTCTCAACCTTCTCAACCCTTCTTTACGAGGGGTTGACGGGGAAGTCAACTATCCTGTGATTTTGGTTGACGAGGAAGTCAACCATCCTGTGATTTTGGTTGACGAGGAAGTCAACCATCCGGTATTAAACCTTCTCAACCTTCTCAGCTATATTTTATTTGTTACTTTTCTCTGAAATAAAAATAGCTCCAAGATTATCAGGATTGTATTTAGCACGGAGTTTATGGTATAAAGAAGCAATTTTTATAGGCAACGGGCTATATTCATCCAAAATTTGAATTAGTTCTATTTTACTGATAGCTTTAAGGAGTCCATCGGTAGTTACCACAATTTTATCTCCCGGATTTAAAGAAGTAACTGCCGAGCTAAAATCAAGCTTCAGGTTCGGATAATCGGTACCAAAGTAATTTGTTATAGGGCTATTAGGAATATTTTCCCACAATACATCAAGTTTATTCAGCCGTTGTAAATTTTTGTGTCTGTAAAGCCAAATTTCAGAATCGCCAGCATTTACGGTGAGAAATTTGCCTTCCTGATAGATTAAACCGCAAAGAGTGGTAGCGGAATCAAAGAATTCTCCTGGTTTTCTATTTTCCGTAACTAAACGCTGATTTACATCTTGCAGGAAGCTATTTATTATCTCCTGCCAGTTTTGTTCTGCATTTAAAGTTAAACATTGCAGCTGTTCCAAAACAAATTGAGCGGCATTTGCACTATTTGCCAAAGAGCCAATTCCATCTGCCACGAAACAAAAAAGGGTGTCAATGTCCTGTAAATGTTTAATCCCTTCTGCTAAAAGGTCTTTGTTTACCAGAACTCTGTCCTGATTGTTTTTACCGCTGTTGCCGTCAAAGCAGAAACAGGAAACATCAAACTGCATTTTTTGTAATCCTTCCTTCCTTTCAAATTACTATAATAGTCAGTTCCTAAAAAATGACAAGCACTTTTTCAGACACCTTGAATTCAGAAAAAGGATTTGACAGATATTCACTTAAAGCGGATTGTGCTTAAAATTAACCTGCGAATGAGTGCAAACAAAGGAGAACTAATGCCTGGAATAAATTGCCTGATAAACCCTAAAGGTATAACACAGCAGACCCAAAATACAGTAGACGATTACCTGTAAAGCTTTGGAGACACTTTTCCGCATCTGAAATTAGCATCCCTTTTACCTTGCAGAGAAGTGCTGATAACAATTTCTCAACATAAGGGCTATCAGGTTTATACAGAAGAATTTCTGGGCTGGCAATGCAGATTCCAATGGTACAAAAGAAGGATAATCTGTTATATTACCGTTTTTTAGCTGCGCTTTCTCCGGCGCTGGCAAAATTGAGATATGCTCAGCATCAATGGTCTCCTGCGAAAATACAAAATCCCTGCTACCGTTATTTAGTAAATAAAACACGCAACTTCCGCATTCAATAGAGAAAACCAAAAGCAGACCTCAATTGGCAACCGAAATTTGGAGAATAGGAATATTTAACAACCCAAATCCTGAAACAATGCCCAAATCATCTTCTCCAGGATATTATGCCGGGTGCTAAAAATATTATTAAATTAGAATACCTGCAAAAATTAACTCCTAATCAACTCGGAACTCTATACAACTGCCTTTGTGTTATTACTGATAAGTGTAGACGAAGCTCACCGTAACTTCACATCCTGAAATTTATTTTGCGGAGGAATAGCGTCCTCCGTCTACACTATAGATGCTGTCTTTTAGTTGATAGGATTTTACCCTTCCAACTAAGGATAAAGCAATTGGCAAGGTTCAGAAACCTTTATCCAATATGCTTTTCCTGGTTCTAAAACACTTAAAGTTCCCCCTGCTGAAGGATTCCAAACAGAGGATAAGTAACGCACTTCCTGTGTCTTAGATAAAATAGAAGCAATGGCATCGGGAACAGGCAAAGAATTATCCGGCAAATAGGGGACTAAATTCCAACCGGTATTTAAGGCAACAGGATAGTTTGCAGTATTCAGTAATTGACCTTGAATACTGAGATTTTGTGCAGAAGAATTATTCACCCAATAGCCAAAAGCACTTTGTAGCGATGAAAGTGTATTAAAATAAGCAGGCATTGCGGGTGCATAACTTTTTGCCGTATCTTTAATCTGCAGAAGGTTACTACCAAAAACGGAGCTGAAATTATTTGTTCCCAAATCTACATTGAAACTGAGTAAATTCCATCCTGGGGCAAGAGAAATTTGTTGATAATGAGGAAGTTCACCCATAATTACAGATAGCTGAGTTGCCGTATTGGCATTAACAACTATGCCATTAATGGTTTTATCGGGATAGCCACTGGCAGAAATGGTCAAACTATATGTTCCCGGGCTTAAATACCGGTAAAAATCACCCTGTGTAGGATCGGTAATCACTGTAGAATAGCTGTTATCATAATTATTAACAGTAATCGTAGCAGATAAAGGATTTCCGTAAGGGTCTTGCACAATTCCGTGAATTCCATAATTTGCCTGTTCCAGATAGGAAATCATTGCTTCGTAGTTATAATTCCAATAATTGGGCAAAGTGGCAGAGGCAGGCATTTTAGTGTTGGATATTTCAATTGTTACTTCCCGGCAATGAGCAGAATAATTCATCCAGTCCTGTCTGCCACCTGTAATAACATACCAGTCAGCTCCGTTGGTTATACCGTTGGAAGAAACACTTGTAAAATAGCCAGAAGGTCCATTGGCAATAGCATTATTGGCATAAACAAAGGAAGTGGAAATATACCAGTTTTCATCTGGATGAGCTATATAAGTGTAATCCCAGGGGTAATTTACTACTTCTGCTCCACCGTGAAAATTAACACTGTAAACAAAGTGATGATTATTTGCCAAATTCATCATCAAGGTTGTTTCCTGCTGTAAGGGCTGTCCGCTATATTGATTGCCATTAGGATCGGGAAAATTGCGATTTAAATCATAGCCGTTATAATTATATCTGCGAGCTCCGGAAACAGTGTTATTGCCTCCATAATAAGTTCCATCAGGATTGGTATTGGGACAAATCCAGATTTCCAGATTATTAACTAAACCGGTTAAACGCTGATTTGTTCCGTAACTGCTTAAAAGGGTATCAATTAAACGCAGCATTAAAACAAAGCCGGTGGTCTCATCTCCATGAATTGTTGAGGTATACATAACTTCCGGTTCCGCTTCCTGAGCGCTGACATTATCAGAAATCCTGGCAAATAGTATACTGCGTCCATTAACTGTAGTTCCGACATTAACGATTTGGCATAGATTCGGATAGTTAGAAGCAAAGGAATTCATCGTGCTTATATAACTATCATAAGTAGGATAACTATCCCAAAGTTTTACTTCTCTTACATCCGAACTCATTATCGGTTCGGTTAAACTTGCCGGAGAAGGTAGGAGTTGGGGTTTTAAGCCCAACTCCATAAAGCTACTATATTCTTCATCGTTGGCATAAGCATAAACCCAATTACCGCGAATATTATCCACAGAGATTATTTTGCTTATCTCCGGTAGAACGGTTTTATCTACCAACTCAAAACGGAAGTAATACTGATTCCACTCTTTGGCTGATAACATAAATGCCAAAAGCAGAAGCAGAGCAATAAGGATGGTTTTTCTCATTTATTTGCCTTTACTGACATCAATTTGCTCTGCTATAACCTTGAAGAAACATTTTTGCTGGGTAGTAGGAATTTCCCAAAATAAACCTGCAGTAGTATGAACCAGCTGATAAGTTCCGTAGGGCTCGCTGCAGGAATAAATAAGATAGTTATTAGCATTGGGAACTGCATTCCAGGTAAGACGATAACTGTTTTGATAGCTTACCAGATTAACCTGCGGAGGGGTAAGAACAATATTGGTAGTACCATTCAGGACAACAGGATTTTCTGCGGAACCATATACATTTCCTGTTTGCATAGTAAGGGTTTCCTGCACAGGATAAACAGTATCGCTAATGTATGAATAAATCTTGAAGGTAACCAGTTCACCATCAGCAGCAAGATTTACTAAAATAGTAGAATAGGCAGTTACTCTATCAATTAACACAATTTCCCCTGTACCTCTACATTCATTATTCACAAAAGCCCCTACCAAATCATTCAGCTGAGCTGGAATTCCTTCAATAGACACCTGGGCATAAACCGTAGCAGGATTTGTGGGATAAACAACAGGTTGCCAATCAGGTATATTAACAGGGTTAACTATCACCGTCACATTGTCGTAAGCAGTCAGGTCTGTATCGCTAACCCCAAAAGTAATATTTTCACTACCTACCCAATTTTGGTCTGCCGTGAAAGTTACCTGTGTTCCAATAATACTAATCTGAATATGATTATTTCCGCTCACGGAAAGGGTTAAGGGATCGTTATCGGCATCACTGATGTAGGAAGCAAAATTTACTGTTAAAGAACTATTTTTATCAAAACTGAAGCTCTCCGGCAGATTTATCTGCGGAGAATGATTACCGGAAGAAACATCCATCGTTACAGGAATGGTTGTTACCGGATGAACGGGATCGTTACTTTGAATGGTTAAAACTGCATTATAAACGCCTTCTATCATTCCTACAGCGGAAAAATGGCCGCTAAGTGTTTGATTACTACCGGCTGTAATAGTTCCACTATTGGGAGTTACAGTAAACCACTCTACAGGAGGTGCAGAACAAGCAAGCGAAATTTCTCCGCTTAAAGTATGCGGCTCAGCATTATAAATATCGCCATTTATTGTATAGGAAAGAATAATTGGAGTAGTTAACCCGGTGCTGATAGTTACATTTACAGTAGCAGTAGCAGATTCTGAACCATAAATTAAACCATATCCATAATCAGATTCACCAAACCAACTAATGGTAATACCTGTGCCGGTTGTAAGATCAGGAACTAAATCTCCACCACTACCTCCGACAAAATTAGTAGCGCTATTAACAGTTATTCCGGCAGGGAAAGTAACAATAACTTCTTTCAGCCATTCAGTATCTATGCTGGCATTGGTTACTGTGAAAGTCCAGTTAACTGTTGTTCCGGGAGCATATTCAGTTGTGTCCAAAGTTAAAGTAGAGCCCTCAATGCTTTTACTGCCAGTTGTTTTAACAGGACTGATAACTTTATCTCTACTATCAGCTTCGCTTACTGCAATAGAATATGTTAGGGACTGGGAACCGGTATTACTAATAGTGAAATTCTGTGTGCTCTCTGTTCCAGTAACTAAAGTAGCAGATAAGGCATTAGCGCTTACTGATATTGTAGCAGGAAGATAACCACTACCTGTAACTGGAAGCGATAAATTAGCTTGGGTCTGGCTGTTACTGGAAATTGTAACATTGCCGTTATAGCTGATTGCCGAAACAGGTGAGAAGCTTAAGATGTAGGTTTTGTTTTGACCTACAGGAATAGAAAAGCTTAAAGTATTTTTTATGTCTCTACTTAAGGCAGCAACTGAATAACCGGTTGGAGTTGAAATAGAACCGGTTAGAGTGGAACCTCCGGTATTTATAATCGTGAAATTCTGAGTGGAAGTTGTACCTGTTGCTACCGAACCAAAACTAAAAGAAGTAGGATTTACAGATATTTGAGGATTACCGGAGGGGGCAGTTATGAATAATTTTACATTGGGTTTAGAACTGGAAGTTGAACCACCGCTGAAAACATTGGTTTGATCAGCAGAATCATTACGCGTATATCTATAACCATTGGCTACAGAAGTATATTGCACTGTTCCTGTTGAACTCCAACTGCCTATCAAACCAAAAGCAGTATCAATTAATAGATTATCCGTTCCATTCCATAAAAAAGGAGTGCTTAAAGTTAGCATATTGTAACCGGTTTGGGTAACAGTATAGCTGGCATTAGTATAAACCGTAACCAAATTAGTATTATCAATCCAACTGCTAACATCTGCAGCTGTTGTATGTTTCATTCTTACCACAAAATTCGGCATTGTTTTATTGGGCAAACCGGTAATATTAAATCCCAGCTGAGAGATATATACAGAACCAACTATCCCGGCAGCATTTAATTCAGCTTTGGTATAAACCGATTGACCATGCAAGCTTTGGTAAAAAACATTGATTGGAGATGCTTCACTTGTTCCCGTGCTGGCAGTTCCTGTTCCAATAATAGCTCCAGTTTCAAAAACATTGAAAGGTGTAGCTGTAACTGTTGAAGTAGGGCTTGATTCTCCAGTTGCATAAACAGCTTTAAGATAATAGCTGTAGGTTGTGCCATTAACTACTGCCGTATCTGTATAAGTTAGACCTGTAACCGTAGTTAACAGTGCTGAATTTTTATATATTTTATAACCGGTTGGTTGACCTAATATAGGAGCTTGCCAGCTAAGAATAACATTTCCATTCCCTGGGACAGCGGTTAAATTCTGAGGAGGGTATAAAATACTTGTATTGGGGAATAGTTTTATTTGCAGATTGGGCAAACTGGTAGAACCGGTCAAGCTTGTTGGAGCAGCAGAATCACTACGATTACAACGAGCGCGAGTTGTAGTTGTTGTAGTATATGTCCAGTTAGGATAGCTGGATATATATGCCTGGTAACCCTTTACAATCAAAATTGATAGATTGGAGCCGTTACAAGTAAATTGAGGACTTAAATCAACAGACATCCATCCGCTGGTAGCATTATTAGTAAAGTTACCATTATAGACCTGGGTGTATCCTGTGGTTGAATATGTTCCAGTGCTTAAAGTAGATTCCGAAGTATTTTTCATATAGATGGTTACCGCTTCAATAGGGTTAACATCACTACCACTGGCTTTATAAAAACCAAGGGACTTAATTGTTCCGGCATATTGAAGTTCCGAAGCCAGGTAAATTGCCTCAAAAGCTGAATAGTTATAAAATCTATCCAGAGGATAGGTCTGCGTAGATGTTCCTGTTCCAATAGTAACAACAGTTGGAGCTCCAATTTCCAAATTTTGGGTTTTAGTAACAGTATAGGCACCGGCTGTAGCATTAAAATTAAGTGCTGCTAAAGTTCCCTGACTCATTGAAGATGCAGCACTGATACTAAAAGTAAGGTTAGCACTGCTTCCAGCGGTAATAGCGTTAAAACTGGCAGAGCCATTATTGATAGTTATTCCAGTTGTAGCGCAGGTTAAAGTAGCAGAACCGGCAGGGGAATTAGCACCTCCGGAATTATTTAAAGGAATGCTTAAAGTTGCTGTTTCCCCGGGGTCAAGATTACCGTTATTATTTCCCGTCAGGTCACTGATAGTTATATTTCCAAAAGCTAAAGCAGGAGCAGCAAAAGTTTTAGTAAAATTGTATTCCCAGGAAGAAGTACCGGAAGTAGTAGTAATTTTGAAGCTTGCCTGCAGCTGGTCTGGAATATTATTAGCTACAGTAAAACGGAAAGCATTATTTTTTACTAAGGTTCCCCCGGCAGCAATAGCAGCAAGGGTTTCCGTTCCGTCAGTTATTGTTATTCCTGCAGTTGAACAGGTTAAAGTAGCGGTAGCTGAACTGGAGGCAACTTGCCCTAAATTTTTGAAAGTTACACTATAGTAACCAGTATCGTTATATTCAGGAATGTTGTTATTACTATCACTATAGGTTACACTGTCAACACTGATATAGGGTGTGTCACCGGTAGTTACAGTAATATTTTCTATTCTGGTAATCTTGTTTTGAGCGGTTATCACCAATGTAGCCGTTCCTGAAGTTGTAATAGGATTTATGGTTAAAGTTAAAGTTCCGCTGGCAGGAACTAAATCTGAGCCATAAAGAACCCCATCTTTGGAAAGAGCAACCCGGGAATAGGGTTCAGCAGTTACATTTATAGAAGTAGTGCCAATTAAAATTGAAGCAGGAAAAGTGGCAGTATTGGTTGTAGGAGTTCCGTAATAGGGCATTAAAGAAGGATCACCCATTATAGAATAAATTTCCCAATAATAATTGATGAGAGAACTTCCGCCTTGAACTACAGCACTATTACCCATCATAACTGCTTCGCCAACTGTAGTAGCCCAATTGGTAAATGCCTCACTATGAGTATGAAACATAGCATCGTAAGCACCTAATTTTGTGGCATCATAAGCAGGAGCAGAACCATTGGCAGTGCCTTTAGAGCCAACTGCCCACCAATAGTCCTCATTCCAATAAGTAGAATTTGTTCCACCAATATAACTAACTGCACCTTTGTTAGTTGCTCTAAGAAATGCTTCTCCAAAACAAACGCCTGTATCAAAAGCATTGGTTAAACAGCAGTTGCCTACTACTACAGAATATTTATTAGTGTTGTTAAGTCCATTTATGTCACTTATCGTAAAGGTAGGATCTCCCCATGAAGTTTCACTTCCGTGAGCAGTATAATTTATAAATCCTCTTCCCTCTGAGGCATTTGCTATAATTTGAGCATCACTGGAACCCGAAGCAGGATACAAATAAGTATTGGAAGTGATATTATTAGCACTATTAAAATATTGAGTAGTGCCATAATTAATAGCTCCATTCCCATGTGTTGGTCCGTAAGTTGGGTCGGCACCGGCAATTAAAACAGTTTTACTTAAATATGTAAGGTCTGGCATTAGTGTCTTTTCAAAATTTATAGTTTTGTTGATTACATTAGTTAGTTCTGTAGCATTGGCAACAGAAAAACGCCCATAATAGAGCTCCGGCAGATAATCAGTTCCATTTAACCGCACATAATTAAGGTCTGTAATATGATCACTATCTGTGCTGCCTGTATTGGCAATAATATTATCTCCGCTGGTAGAAGTATCACCAACAATTAATAAATAGGTTGGTGCAGGATCGCTTGCCGTAGCATTATTCCACAATGTCTGCATATAAGTTTTAATAGCAGTTGTGGTATTAGCTACAGTTCCCCCTGTTCCTACCGTAGTAACAATTACTTTATAGCCCTGTATAGTTTTCCAATTCACGAAGTTCTGCATTTCATCAGTGTAATTGGGAGGGCAAAGAATTACTATTTTTGTGGGATAGCGATTTACATTCAGGCGTTCATCTTTCTGCCAGTTCAGCAAAATCTTGCTGTATAAAGAATCAAATTCATAAGCAGCAGTGCGGGCTAATAAATCCTGTGTGGCAGAAAAATCAGCATTCACGAATTTTACCTGGACATTCAATTCTGTGTTTATTTTCAGTTCTCCACTTACAGGATTGTAACTCATTGGGGCATACTCAATGCGGAATAATCTAACCCCGCGCAGAAAACCAATTTCTTCTACGGAGAAAAGTTCTTCGCTATAAAATTCGTTTTTCCTGTAAATATCCGTTTTAAATTCAAAGGGAATTAAAGCCGGGTCTTGCGATTTGGAAACAGATGGCTGCGCAGGATAAATATGATTGGTAATAAGAGTTTCGGATTTTTGCAGTGTTATCTGATTTTCAAGTCCAAAGGAAAATTCCACTTTTGCCCCTACAGGAACAGAAATTAAAGAACTGTAAACAGGAAGCTGAGGTTCACCAATTCTTTGAGAATATCCAAAACCTTCCATACTAATGCGGGTAAATTTACCGGAAGGAGTATCCACCTCATCCAGAAAATATTCCTGATTCCGAAATTGCATCTCAAAGCCCGTTTCACTATTATTCAAAAACAGAGCTTTGTTGCTGCTATTACTAAAAATTACTTTCTGATTTGCGGTGGCAAAACAGAAGGGAGTTATTGCTAACAAGGCAATAAGCACTATTAGCAGCGGAGTAAACTTTAAGGACATAAGTCCTCCTTTCCTTTTATTATTCTGTGTTTTATGCAAATACTATGATCAGCTCATTAATATTGTTGATATTATTATGAATGAGCAAAATTTATTCCTTTTCCGATGAAGAAGTTACGGATTTAACTTTAATTATCAGGGGTCTCAATGTCTTATGCCTTTCAAGATTAGTTCAGTCCACAAAAAGAAGTCATTTCCCTTTTGTAGGTTCAAGGTCTTTTGCATCTGCATAATTTTTTTCTCTCTGCAAACTTGAGGAGTGCCAAGAATGCAGAACAACCCAAAATTAGCAACACTAATTTAAAAAAATAGTTCTGATTAACACGGAGTTGAATCTACAAGTTCCCTGTTAAAAAATCCCTCCAATCCGGTTGATCCGGTTATCTGTGTGCTGTTATAGCTGTTATTTTTTCAAGCAGGAAACGAAGAGAACATCTTTTTTCCGGAATATTTATATTCCATAAACTGGTTATTTGTTCAGTGAGGAATCCTGCTTATTTTACAATTATAACTTTTTTCCTGCGGAGGAACGGCGTCCTCCGTCTACACTCCAACCTTTAATAACAAAGTAACAATTCCTTAACAACTCCTTAACGAAACTAAGGAAGTGTTAAGGAAGTGTTACGGGGTCATTAGAGAATTGACTAACTAACAAACATTTACTGGTTTTAGCCAAAGACCGGGTAAAACAGGACATATTTTGCTATTAATCTGTTCCCCATAAATAAGATACTCCTGTCTAGGGGAAGTTTGTTTCGGGCTACTCAAATTTTTGTAGGTGGGAATTTCTTTTCCTGAAAAAACATTTACCAGGTGGGGGCTAAAAATGGAGTAACAAATTTTTTCCTTACCACAACTGACATAATCAGCCATAATAAAGGTTTCTTCACTATCTTGAAGCGCAAAGGGAAAATATCTTATATCCATAATCCATACCGCAAAAATTCCTGAGATATAAAGCAGCTACGACAGGAAAAGAAAGTTTATTACTTTAGTGCTAATTTTTTCACTGGTATGTTTTTAAAAAGTATAAATAAAGAAAAGGAAATGACAGGGATGTCATTTATTCCGGTGTTAAAAAGGTTTAAATCGTAAATATGAAATGACAGGGATGTCATTTATTCCGGAAAAGGAATCTCTTTGCATAGCCCTAACATTCTTAGTTCTTTTCTCTTTCTCTCTTTCTCTCTTTTTCTCTTTGTTCAAAATAAATTCTCTTTCTCTCTTTTTCTCTTTGTTCAAAATAAATTCTTTTTCTCTCCTTTTCTCTTTGTTCAAAATAAATTCTCTTTCCCTCTTTTTCTCTTTGTAAAAAAATAAATTTCCTTTTCTCTTTGTAAAAACTAAAAAAGCCGTTTCTCCCCAAAAGAAACGGCAAAATTTGTTAAACACAAAGCAATTAGCTTATCTATTTATGTTTATGACGATTCTTGCGTAGGCGTTTCTTCCTTTTGTGAGTAGCAATTTTATGACGTTTTCTCTTTTTTCCGCATGGCATAGTAGATGCTCTTATTACTTGGCTTTAACATTAATTACTGCGTTTTTGAATTCGCGGGAAAATTTGAAGGTAGGAACGGTTCTGGCAGGAACAGCAACTTTTTGGTCTGTTTTGGGGTTACGGCCAACGCGAGGTTTGCGGGTTTTGAGTTTAAAAGTTCCAAAACCACGAATTTCAATATGATTCCCTTTTGCCATACTATCTTTAATAGCATACAAAAAGGAATCAACAACAACGGCTACATCTTTGCGAATGATTCCGGTGTTTTCCGAAATAATTTTTACTAAATCGGCTTTTGTCATTTTTCTTTCTCCTGAAATTAGTTTTTTCTTGCTCTTAGGCAATAAGGTATTCATAGATAAAACCTTAGGATTTATGTCAAGGGAAAAATCTGAGGCGCAGCTGAAAAAAGCCCAAATCGCTTTTATAATAAAGGTTTAATGAGTGTTATACATTCATAAATTTTTTATCTTCTATCCCCATCATTATGTAACTTAAACTCTTCCAACGAAATTGAAAAAAAGCTTTGTTTTTGGGTTACCGCATTCCGGTTCGGAAAGAAAATAAATATATAAATTTAGCACTCATCTTAAGCACACAAGGTCATTATTACTTTTTTAAGATAATTAAATTCGGGGGAGAAAAAGTTTAGTGTTACTAAATTTTTGCTTGACAATGTTAGCACTGCTTAAATTATGGCTCTGTGCAATGGAGAAAAAATATACCAAATACAGTTCCTAAAAAGAAGGTGAAATATGCAGACAGCAGCTCAAAAATCCGTTTCCGATGTCTATTCCTTTCGGTGTGAAGGAAAGAAAATTATCCTTCAGCATTCTGGAAGAGAGCATATTCTTTATTTCAGTAAGGGCTTGAATTACATTCTTACTTTACTGGAATATCCGGAGTTGAATATTCCCTATGCCAATCTGGAAACAAACTATTCTACCCCTGAAAAAGTATACAGCCAGTTTTCCTCTCCCCAGGAAATTCGTGATCAGCAACTGAATGTTCAGAACGGCTTTCTTTCCGTTCCGATGACCGATCTGCAAACAATTAAAGAAGTGAAACAGGAATTGATTAATGTGATCAATGAACTGGCTGAACTGGAAGAAAACTGCGATTACCCTCGCGCCGATGAACTTAGAGACCGTTATGAAAAACTGAGTAGCTATTTGCTGGAGGTCTATCATAAGGATTGCAAAATCAGACATTTCACCAGTGAAGAAAGTAAAATTAAAAGAAGAGTTGTTAGGGCTATAAATCGTGCCTTGGCAGAGATAGATATGCTGGAACCGGAACTGGCAAAAGAATTAAGCAAATCAATTGAATTCGGAAGAACGATTTGCTATCATCAGAGAAGAAAAATTGAGGTTATGGGATATTGGAATTAGCACTCAGATTAAGCTCTCACAGATTACACAGATAGGTTTCTCACAGATTACACAGATTTCACAGATTAGATTTTATAATTTTAAGTTAGGGCTCTATTTATTTCCAGTGTTTTACCGTTCAGCGTTCACCAGTTAAGCTCTCACAGATTACACAGATTTCACAGATTAGATTTTATAATTTGGGAGTGTTCATTTTATTTAAGTTAGGGCTCTATTTATTTCCAGTGTTTTACCGTTCAGCGTTCACCAGTTAAGCTCTCACAGATAACACAGATTTCACAGATTAGATTTTATAATTTGGGAGTGTTCATTTTATTTAAGTTAGGGATTTATATATTTCTCTGTTTCACTGTTAACCAGTTAAGCTCTCACAGATTTTACAGATTAGATTTTATAATTTTTGGCTAGGGGTCTATTTATTTTAAGTGTTTCACCTTTTTACTTGTTTTAATCCCGATTTGCATTATCTTATATTTTAGCGTCAGTGAAGGTAGCGCATTAAAAAAAGAGATAAGGAGTATGAAATGGATGCCTTCAGTTTTTGTAATCCCACCCGGATTGATTTTGGGGTAGGCACGATAAGAAAACTTGGAATGGAACTAAAAAAAGCAGGAATTAAGAGTTGCTTAATGGTTGCCGGAGGTGGTTCTATAAAGAAAAATGGTGTTTATGAGCAGGTTTGTGAGTCATTAGAAAAAGCAGAAATCCATTTTGCAGAAGGTTGGGGAGTGCAGCCAAATCCTACTTTGGATAAGGTTATTGAACTCTGTGAACTTGCCAAACTGGAAAAGGTAGAAGCAATTCTGGGAGTGGGAGGTGGAAGTGTAATTGATACTGCTAAAACAGTATCTGCCGGTGTTTTTTTACAAGATATCTGGAATGCTTTTTCGGGGAAAGAAAAAATTCGTAATGCCCTGCCTGTATATACTGTTTTAACTCTATCCGCTACAGGCAGTGAAATGAATGGTAATGCTGTTATTACTAATACGGAGACAATGCAGAAATGGGGTATTTATTCTCCTCTGATTTATCCGCGTTTAAGTATTATAGACCCTTCCGTTCAATCCAGTTTACCTTTCAAACAAACAGCTAATGGGGCAATGGATGCTATGGCTCATATTCTGGAATATTATTTTGCCGATGATCGTGCTATAACTACTTTGGCAATTGATGATGCTTTACTGAAAACCATTGTGGATATGACTGACCGCCTGCAAAATAATTCCAGTGACTTACTGGCACGAGGAAATTTAGCTTGGTGCGCTACTATGGCTTTAAATGGAATTTCCGGGATTGGATTAAAAGGTGGTGACTGGGCTTGCCATGATATACAACATAGTTTTTCTGCCTTGCATCCTGAAATAGCTCATGGTGAGGGTTTGGGAGTTATTTTTCCTGCCTGGATTGAATATATGAGCGAAAAAGACCCTACCCGCTTTCTGCGTTGGGCTAAAAATGTTTGGAATGAAGAAAATGTTTCCCGAGCTTTACATAGATTTAGAGATAAACTGGAAAGTTGGGGTTTGGCAAAATCCCTTAGAGATCTGGGAATAAAAGAATTTGAACTGCCTCAATTAGTTAAACTGATAATGACCAGTCCCAGAATTGGAATGGTTAGCAGATTTACAGCAGTGGAAGTAGAATCACTGCTTATGCTGGCGTTTTAACAGGTGAACGGTGAAAAGTGAAAAGTGAAAAGTGAACGGTGAATGGTGACAAGTGAAAAGTGAAGATTGAAAACAAGGAATTAAATAGACAGTTAAACTAAAATTATTAAATCTAATCTGCGAAATCTGCGAGAAACGAATCTGCGTAATCTGCGGGAAATAAATCCTGGAAATGCTTTTTTATTTGACACAATCCCCCGATTGAATTTGAAAGGTAAAAATTGGAAAAAAACGATATCAACTTACAGCTTATAGTATAAACTGTAAGCATACCCTTTAGAAGGTAAAGAAAATGTTAGAGAAAATACTGAAGAAAGTATTTGGCGATAAGAACAGTCAAGACCTTAAGCGCTATGAACCCATAGTGCAAGAAATAAATGAGATATTTTCCGGATTGGAACAATATGAAGATGAACAACTAATTGCTCGCGTTCAGGAAATTAAACAGGAAATTGCAAACAAACTAAATTCCCTGAGAAATGAACTTACAAAACTGGAACAGGAATATAGGGAAACCAGAGAAGATAGCGAAAGGAATCGTTTAGATAACATCATAGACAGCAAAAAGAAAGAACTGAAACAGCTTACTAAAAGCACTTTGGATGATTATTTGCCTGAGGTCTATGCCATAGTTAAAGATACCTGCCGTCGTTTATTAGGCAAAAATTTTGAAGTCCGCGGTCATCTTGTTGAATGGAATATGGTTCCTTTTGATGTCCAATTGATTGGAGCAATGGCTTTACACGATGGCAAAATTGCTGAAATGGCTACCGGAGAAGGGAAAACCCTTGTAGCTACTATGCCTTTGTTTTTGAATGCGTTAGTAGGACGCGGTGTGCATCTGGTTACTGTGAATGATTATCTGGCAAGTCGCGATGCCGAATGGATGGGTCCTGTTTTTAACTTTCACGGACTAACCGTTGGTTGTATTACTACCGGTATGGATTTTGATGCTCGCAAAGAAGCATACAATTGTGATATAACTTACGGAATGAATAGTGAATTCGGGTTTGATTATTTACGGGATAATATGGCAACTTCTTCTGAACAACTGGTTCAACATGATTTCTATTATGCCATTGTAGATGAAGTAGACAGCATTTTAATAGATGAAGCAAGAACACCTCTAATTATTAGCGGTCCCATTGCTCAGGATAAGAATTTTTATCACGAATTGCGTCCTGCAATAACTCAACTTGTTCAACTGCAGAATTCTTTGGTGCAGAAATACTTAAGTGAAATCAGAGAGGACTTGGATGAAAATAATCCCCATCCCAATAATGATCGTTTAGCCCGTAACCTGCTTTTGGTGAAAAGAGCCGCTCCCCGCAATAAAGCATTTATTAAATTGATGCAGGACGGGGAATTAAAAAAAATGGTCAACGATATTGAAGGGATCTACCTAAGAGATAAAAAATTGCCTGAGCTGGACGAGAATCTTTTCTATGTGGTGGAAGAACGACATAATAGCGTTGACCTCTGTGAAAAAGGAAGAGAAGTTCTCTCTAAAAAAGATAAAGACCTTTTCGTTGTCCAATCCCTGGATGAAATTTTAGCAGAAATAGATAACAATCAGGAACTTCAGGAACAGGAAAAACTGAAACAAAAGTCACTACAGACCAATCGTTTTATGGATAAAAGTGAAAAACTGCATAACATCAGTCAGTTACTGCGTGCTTTTACCCTCTTTGAAAATGATCAGGAATATGTGGTAATAGATAACAAAGTGATTATTGTGGATGAATTCACAGGACGCCAAATGCCCGGACGACGTTTTTCAGACGGTTTGCATCAGGCACTGGAAGCAAAAGAAAATGTAGAAATTGAAGCAGGCACACAAACCTTTGCCACTATTACTTTACAGAACTATTTCAGAATGTATGAAAAACTTGCCGGAATGACAGGGACTGCAGTTACCGAAGAAGCTGAATTTATGGAAATATACAATTTACCTGTTATGGTGATTCCTACAAATGTTGCAGTCACCCGTATTGATCACGATGATCTGATATATTTAGGGAAAAATGATAAATATCAGGCAATCATCAATGAGATAATTTATTGGCACGAAAGACAAAAACCGGTTCTCGTAGGAACAGTTAGTGTGGAGGTCTCAGAAATTATTTCCCGTTTGTTAAAGCGGAAAGGTATAGCTCATAATGTTCTAAATGCCCGTCAACATCAACGCGAAGCAGAAATTATTGCTGAAGCAGGTCAACCCGGAGCTGTAACTATAGCTACCAATATGGCAGGTCGCGGAACCGATATCAAGCTTGGCAAAGGCGTTGTGGAAAGTTCTTATGAAAGCTATTTGAATTTACCTAAAACATTAACCGAAGAATATCCTTACGGCTTACCTTTGGATGGACTTCATGTAATTGGCAGTGAAAGACATGAAAGCAGAAGAATAGATAGACAGCTGCGGGGAAGAGCAGGCCGCCAAGGTGACCCTGGAACTTCCCGTTTTTATCTCTCTCTGGAAGATGATTTAATGCGCCTTTTCGGTTCAGACAGAATAGCTCCGATGATGGTTAAAATGGGCTTGAAATCAGGAGATGTTATTCGCCATCCCTGGATGACCAAAGCAGTGGAAAAAGCACAAAAAAGAGTGGAAGAACACAACTTTGAAATCCGCAGAGAATTGCTGAAATATGACGAAGTGATGAATCAGCAACGCGAAGTGATTTATGCTTATCGTCGCAGTGTGCTGAAAGGTTATGACCTCAAAAATGAAATTCTAGAAATGATTACTGAATCCATTACCAATATGGTGGATGATATTATTCCTTCTCACAGTTATCCGGAGGAATGGAATTTGGAACGCATCTGCCAATGGTTTCAACATAATCTGAATTTGGGAATTGCAGTTAAAGATATAACCAGCGACCATCTAAATAGAGACCTTCTGCTGAATACACTTTTAGAATATGCACTTTCCGCTTACGAAAACAAAGAAAGACAAATAGGAACTGAACAACTACGCAATATAGAAAGAAGAGCCCTTTTAGAAGTTGTAGATGATGAATGGCGTGACCACCTGCATGAAATGGACCTGTTAAAAGACGGTGTATATTTACGGGCTTATGCCAATAAAGACCCTTTGATAGAATATAAAAAAGAAAGCTTTGAATTGTTTCAAGGGCTTATTACCCGCATTCAGGATAATGTTACCAGGAAGGTTTTCACTACTTATGTCCTATCTCCGGAACAAATAAACAACCTGCTGAAAAATGCCAATCTGACTCATCAGGATATAAACGCTTTCTTAAATGCACAGCAGGAACAACAGATGGTGCAAAATATGAGCGCGCCTCCTCAATATAATAATCCTGTTGGCGAAGTGGAAAAAGTGAGACCTGTAAAAGTAGCCCCCAAAGTAGGAAGAAATGATCCCTGCCCTTGTGGCAGTGGGAAAAAGTATAAAAAATGCTGTGGAATGAATGATTCGGAATAAATGATAGGAAAAATAGAAAGCGTTAACTTATATACAAAGGAAATATATGAGTAAAGGACTAATAATAGTAGAATCCCCTGCCAAAGCAGGAACGATAACTAAATTTCTGAAAAACCAATTCAATGTGAAGGCATCAATGGGCCACATTCGCGATTTGCCTAAGCACGAAATGGGTGTGAATGTTCATCAGAGTTTCAAGCCCGTTTATGTAATAGATAAAACGAAAAGCAAAGTGATTTCAGAACTTAAGGAAGCAGTTTTATCTGCAGATAGTGTTTATTTGGCAAGTGATAATGATCGCGAAGGTGAAGCAATTGCCTGGCATTTGTCCGAAACCCTGAAAAAGGAACTAAATAATAAACCTGTCTATCGGATTGTGTTTAATGAAATTACTTTCCAAGCTATTAATGAGGCAATCAAAAATCCCGGCAAAATAGATATGGCAAAAGTGGAAGCACAACAAGCAAGAAGAATTTTAGACCGTCTGGTGGGTTATGAAATAAGTCCTCTGTTGTGGAAAGTGATTACCAAAGAGCTTTCTGCCGGGAGAGTGCAATCTGTTGCTTTGCGTTTGATTTGCGAGCGTGAAGCAGAAATAAAAGCATTTATCCCCCAAGAATACTGGAAAATTGAAGCGGACTTCTGGAAAAATAATTTGCCTCCCTTTAAAGCAGTATTGGAAAAAATAGAAGGTAAAAAAATAGAAATACCGGATGAAAAAAGCGCTATTGCAATCGTTGAAAATATCCAAAATACAGAGGCAATTTTAAGTGAAATAAAACGCAGCAATCGTAATGTGGAACCCCTTCCCCCTTTTATAACCAGTACCTTACAACAGGAAGCAAGTAAACTACTTGGTTTTCCAGCACAAAAAACAATGAGTATAGCCCAAGTTCTCTATGAAGGTATAGATTTGGGTGGCGAAAGTACTGGTCTGATAACTTATATGCGAACTGATTCTACAAGAATTGCGGAAGAAGCAATCTCTAAAGTTCAAAACCTTATAAAAGAACGCTTTGGTGCAGACCTCGTTAACCCCAAAGTGCGTGTTTTCAAAAATAAACAAAGTGCTCAGGATGCGCATGAGGCAATTCGTCCAACTGATCCTTTCCGAACACCGGAAAGCGTTGCGCAGTATTTAACCAAAGAACAGCTAAAGCTTTACACTCTTATCTGGCAGCGTTTTATTGCTTCACAAATGATACCCGTAAAACTTCTGTCTACAAGTGTAAAGATTAATGCCGGGAAAGCAGAATTTGTGTCTTCCGGAGCTCAAATTGTGGAAGAGGGTTTCCTGAAAGCATATCCTCATATTAATATTCCTTTAGGAGAGAAGATTCATTCAGATTATACCAAAGATGATGTTCTGGAACATAGTCCATTGGAAAAAACACAACATTTTACTACACCTCCGGCAAGATACACTGAGGCATCTTTAATTAAAGAACTGGAGGCAAAAGGGATTGGGCGTCCATCTACTTATGCTGCTATAATAGAAACTCTAAGAAAGCGTAAATATGTTTCTATGGAGAAAAGGGCATTTTTACCAACGCAATTGGGAAATGATGTAAATCGCTTTTTGGTGGATAAGTTTGATTGCCTTTTCAATGTTAAGTTCACAGCTGAAATGGAAACCAAACTGGATGAAGTGGAATACCATAAAATTGCCTGGAATGAAGTAGTGCAGGAATATTACGATCAACTTATTGCCCTAATCCGTCAAGTGGATGTAAGAAAAGAGAAAAATAACTTTGTTCAGGATACCGGCATTGTTTGTGATGTTTGTAAAAAGGGAACAATGTTTATCAGACACAGCAAAAGAGGTGATTTTCTTTCTTGCAGTCGCTATCCGCTTTGTAAAAACACTAAAAAATTTACCTATGATGAAAACGGCAACATCAAGATTTTTGTGCCTACACCATTACAGGAGAATTGTCCTCAATGTGGAGCACCGTTAATGCTTAGAATCGGAAAATATGGAGAGTTTATTGCCTGTTCCAATTATCCCAAATGCAAATATGCCCGTCCCAAAACCTTAGGAGTAAAATGTCCCGAATGCGGCATAGGTGAATTGACAGCTCGCAAATCCAAAAAAGGGCGTGTTTTTTATTCCTGCAGTCGCTATCCGGACTGTAAATTTATTATGAACGATAAGCCCCTTCCGATAACCTGTCCAAAATGCGGAAATCCTTATATTGTTGAAAAATACACTAAAGAGAAAGGGAAAATTAAAATCTGCCCTAAATGTAAAACCGAAATGGAATAGGCAATGAACATTAAAGATGGCATCAATAGCGCATTTCAAAGCATTTTCAGTCATAAAATGAGGTCTTTATTAACTCTTACAGGAATTGTTATTGGTGTTCTTGCCGTTGTAACAATGTTTTCCAGTGTGTATGCCATTAAAACTCTAATCAAAAATAATATGGAAGGTATGGGCTGGGATAATTCCATCATTATTTTCCCAAGCGCAGGCAATATTGATTTGGAAACAGGAAAAACCCGCAGCAAAATAAGACGCCCTAAACAGAGTGTTCCCTTTTTGAATTATGACGATTATTTAGCTCTGAAAGAAAACCTGAATTATAAATGTATTTACGGGACAATCTCTAAACAGAGTTTATACCGGGTTGGCAATAAAGTAAATAATATCATTCTGCGTGCTACGGAAGTTGAATTCTTCCAAAATAAAAGTTATCCTATCGGTAAAGGACGCTATTTCAATTCTTACGAAGCAGAAAACAATATCCCGGTTGCTGTTTTGGGTTATCATTTTGCCGAAGAATACTTTAAGGATAAAGACCCGATTGGTCAAGTTCTAGCTTTGGGTTCGCAGCGTTTTACGGTTGTTGGGGTTTTAGCTTCAGATATTTTAAATACCGGCAATGGAATGAATTTTAATCCCTGGGAAAGAGAATGGGACTTAAAAGCTGTTTATATTCCCTTAAAATATGGGGCTACTTATTTAGAACCGAAAAGAATTATCCATCAGATTTACTTGCAATCATATTCCAGTGAGGACTATGCCAAGTTAAAAAACGATGCCAGGCAAATACTGCTTTCCAGGCATAATATGTATCCCAATTTTCAATTTATGGATATTGGCGATATGATCTTAAACATTACGCAGGAAATAAATAAGTTTATGGATAAATGGAATATAACCCTTATTGCTATTGCTTCCATTTCTTTGATTGTAGGGGGAATAGGACTTTTCAGCACTTTGCTGATCAGCATTCAGGAAAGAATGACCGAAATTGGCATCCGTAAAAGCATCGGAGCAACGGAACAGGACATCTTTTTCTATTTTATTTTTGAAGCACTGGCTCTGGCTTTTATAGGAGCTGTTTTAGGTGTAGTTCTTGCCTGGATATTGATTGTTTTGATAGCAAAAGGCATAAATTTTCCCCTGTATCTTCCTATTCAGGGAGTTGCTGTCGGAATCCTTTTTTCGCTTTTAATTGGTTTTCTTTCCGGAATTTATCCTGCCTGGAAGGCAACCGGAATTGATCCTATTCAGGCAATTTACTATCGCCAATAAGAAAAACCGGAAGAACGAAGTCCCCGTCGTTCAACTTACAACCCGGCTACTTCTTTAAAGTAAATTATTTGGTAACGAAATAAATTGGAAAGTGTGGTTGACGAGGACGTCAACCTTCCGGTGTAGTCGGAGGACGCCGTTCCTCCGCAAAAAGAAAAAAAGGGAGAAGACCCAATGAAAAAACCCCATAAATTAACTGAGTTCCTGGCAAAAAAACGCCTGCTCATCACTCGTATCCTGTGTCTTGCGGTTGCCTTGGAATTCATCATCAATTACCAGGAGCGTATTCAGCATCTTTTAACCAATCCTGCAGGTATTATTATAAGCATTATTCTAATTGCCTTAGGTTCTTTTATCAGGTCCTGGTCTGCCGGAATTATTCAAAAGGGTAATCGCCTGGTGCAGGAAGGACCTTATTCTATAAATCGTAATCCTTTATACACCGGTAGCACGCTTATTTTGATGGGGGCTGTTTTATATCTTAATGATATTTGGGCTTGGATAGCAGCAGTTCTGTTAATTCTTGTTATTTTCCCTTTCACTATCAGCAGAGAAGAAAATTCCCTGCGGAATAAATTTCCTGAACAGTGGATGGACTACGCTAAAACAACAGGAAGATACTTCCCCAAAAAGATTTCCTGGAAAAAGCTGAAATACAAATGGTCTTTTCCTTTATGGATAAAAAACAGGGAATATCAAACCTTTTCTCTTTCTGTCCTTCTCCTGTTGATAATCATAATAAGGGAAATAGTTTAATATATTAAGAAAGTTGAGAGGGTTTAGTGAGTTTTGCAGGTTTATATGACTGCGCCCTCTTCAAGCCCTCAAAGACGAAACAATCTATCTTTCTCTATCTTCTCCACCCTTTTTTCCGTATTACATTGATTTTGAAGAAAATAGCAGGTCTTCCTTACTAGCATTGCCTACCCATTGCTCACCCATTACGGATGCCATCCGTATTGGGTGAGCAATGGGTAGGCAATTCAATTAAGGAGGCGAAAGATAAAACTTGACAGAAATTCAAACAATAATTTTAATATAAAAGTTATAAGATTATACTGGATAAAGGGGTTCAAATGAGCTCAAAACTAAATGTATATACTATTTACTCGCTGATGCAGGACAACCAAATTCAATTTTCATACAAAGGTCCGATAACACAGGAAGTTCTAATTACTTTGGGTGAAACCGTTAAAGAAAAACTGAATAGTGAAGATTGTGACACTAAAGTAATCCGTAGAATTTTTTCCGTTTTGGTAGAGACCGCGCATAATATCCTTAAATACTCTTCCGAAAAGGTTTATCTGGATGAAACCAATAAGGCAACAGGAATTGGGCTTATCGGAATAGGCAAGACGGAGCCCAATATGTTTATTGTTTTTTCCGGCAATATTGTCAGTTCTGCTGAAGCCAAAGCAATAGAAGAACGTCTGCTCTACATCAACAATCTATCCCGTGAGGAATTGCATAAAAGCTATCAACAACAACTGAAACAAGGAACTATTACTGCAGATGGAAGTGCCGGATTAGGACTTTATGAAGTAGCAAGACAAAGTGAACGTCCAATGGAATACAGTTTTTCTCCCTTGGAAGATGGCAATGTATTTTTTGAACTAAAGATTTATGTTAAGGTAGAGGCTTAGAAAAATGGAAAACTATATTATTACTCCCACCAAATACACTCCCTTGATTGAGCTTTCGTTTAAAGACAACTTTTTGCGCATAACAGGTGATTCTTATCCCGAAAATGCTATGGATGTATATCAACCTTTAATTTTACAACTGGAAAAGTATTTTGCCGCTCCGAAGCAAAAACTGCAAATTGAACTGAATTTGGATTTTATCAGCACTTCCAGCAAAAAAATCCTAACTGATATCATTACTCTTTTGCAGAATTATTATAACGCTGGGCATAACATCAATATCACCTGGTATTACACCGATGGCGATATTGAACAAAAGGAACAATGGGAAATGTTTTTGGAGGATGTTACCTTCCCTTACAACATAATTCCCCTGCCGGAAGATTAAGAAAAATGACTGTAGGCGATAAAGGTCTCTTCTGGAAAGAAGAAATATTGCTTTCCGAAGCAAAAGAAATATTGGCATCTATTGCGGAAGAGGACAAAGTAGATAAACAAAAATATGCTGAACTTGCTTCTGCTTACGAAATTCTGCTGAAACAAACCTCCAAACTTACCCGTTTAAGTGATGCCGATGAAAAACGCCTGAACAATTTGCTCTCCCGTCTTTCGCGTTATGTTTCCCCTCCGCTATATAAAAAAATAACCAGCGGCAAAGAAAAAGTGGAACTGAATAAAACCCGCAGAGTTAAACTTACCATTTTCTTTTCCGATATTGTAGATTTTTCTTCTCATAGCGCTAATATGGAAGGAGAGGCACTTTCCGCGATCTTAAATTCCTATTTGGAAGAAATGACAAACATCATTAATGCCTATAATGGAACTTTGGATAAATATATCGGGGACGGGATTTTAGTTTTCTTTGGCGACCCGGATTTTATTAGTGATTTTGACCATTCCTTCCGCTGCGTAAATATGGCTCTGGAAATGCGACATAAAATGAGCGAATTGCAGGATAAATGGTTCAAACTTGGCTATTCCTATCCCCTGCATATTAGAATGGGTATTGCTACCGGTTATGTTTCCGTTGGCAATTTTGGCAGCAGCGAAAGAATGGATTATACAATAATTGGCAATCCCGTTAACCTTGCTTCCCGTTTACAAACATTGGCTATGGCAGATCAAATTCTGATTTCTCATGATACCTGGGGTCTTATTAAAGACCATTTTTTCTGCTCCGAAGCCCGCAAAGTAAAGCTCAAGGGCTTTTCTAAAACACAGCTTGCCTACGAGGTCTACGGTCCCCGGGAAGAGAAACAAGATAACATCGTGGTGATTGAAGATAAAGAAAAGGACTTATTGATAACATACGATAAAACAAAAATCAGCGCAGAAGAGGTGGCGAGATTAATTAAAAATTGAGAATGGAGTAAGCGAGATGGGTTTTTTAGCCACCGAGGACACCGAAAACACCGAAAGATTTTTTTACAAAGAGAAAAAGAGAAAAAGAAAGAAAGAGGATTTTTGAACAAAGAGAAAAAGAGAGAAAGAGAAAAAGAGGATTTTTGAACAAAGAGAGAAAGAGAGAAAGAGAAAAAGAGAGATAGAGAAAAAGAGGTTGAATTGAAAATCGGTGTTAACTGTGTAATCTGTGAGAGCTAAACCTTCCAGTAAAAGGAGGAAAGATGGCAAAAAGAATTAGAATTACAGCAGCTATTTTTACTTTGCTGTTGCTGACTGTTCTGCAATCAGCACAAAATTCCGCTACCGATATTTTGTCCCAATATCAAAAGATTCAATACGAAACCCAAAAAAGCAGATTATTCCGTTATGAAGATGGTGCTCCCAAGAGTAATTATAGTGTTGTTGATAACTACGGATATTTATGGCTGGAAGTTTATCCCTCAAAGATTTTTAAGTTTAACGGAATTTCCTTTCAAAATATAACTAAACAGCTTCCTCAAGTAGAAAGAGATTCTCTGCTTAATAATTCCTTGATTAGTGATAATAATAAGAACATATTTTTTGTTGGCAGACACTACCTCTATAAATGGAATGGCTATAAGATAATTAAATACGCTTTCCCCAAGGATGATAGAATCAGAGAATACAAAGGGATAAAAAACAAAATTCTGGCAGTGGGCGATAAGGGCTATGCTGTGCTGAAAGATAACTCCTGGAAATATATCAGAATCCCTGTAAAACATTATGTTCAGGAGGAACTTCTTGCTTATGTTTCTTTTAATAAAGATAGTGATTTATTAAATTGGCAAAAGCAGGAATTTATCTTAGATAAAAATGACTGTTTATACCAGCTTCATTATAACATAAATTATGAAACAGTATTTCTTAATCCGGAAGAGGATTTGGTAATTACTGGTTATTCTGATAAAGGTCTTAAGAATATCCCTTGTATTACAAAAGAAGAAATTTATAAGCAATTCACAGCACAAAAGAAGAAATTTGTTCCTTCTTTTCATATTACTGACAATGATGATATTTATATTCTCTGCGACAGGACTGAATATATATACAAACTGAACCCTGAAAAAGCATTATTTCAAAGAGTAAATTTGGTTAAAGGCGTATTGCTTGATTCTAGTAGTAGCTATGGGTCTCATCGTAATTTTCTTACCTCTTGCAGAAATGATACTCTGTTTTTCAGTGAAATTGATAGCGGTATTGACTACAACAAAGAGGAATATTATTATCCTAACTATAATCCCGATCAGGATTGCTATATATTTTATAAGAATGATTGTAGTTTTATTAAAGCTGATTATAATAAAAGTTTAAATTACCAGGCATTAGTTTTGACAGCAATTCCCGGTATTAGTAGCTTAAATCCTGTTACAATGCCTGAAGCATCAACGGAGGGAGAATATGTTTATTATAGGAAGTTTACTAATATATTTATTAAAAATAATAATGTGCTATATAGCATAACTGATAAAAAAATACCTGGAGTGCACAGAATATACATTACAAATGTAGATTCCAATACTTTTCAATTTATCTCCGTAGCTGATAAAGCAAATTATCTTACGATAATTGATTATAACCCTGTAAGTAAATGTATTATGTTTGCAGGACAGGAAGGCATCAGGGAAGTTTGTATCTCTAAACAAAGTGATTTATTATATGAATACTATGAATACCAATATCAATATCTCCTTCATATGCTTATAAGTGTCAATTACCCAAGGGGATTACTTCATAATTTAGAATATTATGATAATAAAGTGAAGAAATTCATTACTTTATTGTTATTACATAACGACAAAGGTATAAACAAGCTATATGAATATGAAGATAACGGAAACTATTTTAAAACCTTGGAACTTATAAATAATCAGAAAGCAGCATCTTTATATATGCTGGAATATAATAATTCTATTTTGCACATTACTGAATTTGATTTAACCCGTGGGAAGATAAAAAAAGAAGATAAATACAAAAACATAAAATCTTATTCCACTTTGAATGATTATCTTTTACTGATAGATGATAAACATTGCTTTACTCTAAAGAATTCCGAAGGAACAATAAAAGGAAATTTGGAACAGATAATAAAACCTTGGACTGCTATGTTGAAGGCAAATAATATTAAATATGAGCTGTTATATTCATTATTCTTTCCCGAAGTAATAGATGAAAATACAATATTTGTTTCTTCCAGGGAATATCCAATTGTTCAGAATGAACAAGGCGAGAACGAAGTGTCCGCTGCTATTCCTTACTATACCAAAAATCCATTACCAGCTACAAAAACTGCTTTGGTTGGTAATCCACCCAATAAATTTAATACTGTTCCGTTAATTTATGACTGTAAACAAAATAAGATATATGAAAAACCTACCTGGATTAATACCCTCTTTTGTAAAACATTGGAAGGAACTAAAGTGCATATTATTCATTTCCAGAAGACACAAAAAGGGAATTATTTCAGGATAAGCGCTTATGCGAACAAGGATATTGTTCTGTCCAACAATGATTTTATTTATCAGCTTACCAATAATGAATTACCTGAATACACATTTTTTACAGATAAAGCTAAATACTTTCCCAAGATTGGTAATAAGCTATACTACCTTTACCAGGGGAAATGGGATAATGTTAATCTGGAGGATTTTTCCCAATATGAAGATCTGCAAGATGTTACGGAAATAAATAATGATTTATGGCTTGTTTTCAGTAATGCCTTAGTGCGTCATTCTATGGTTTTTAAAGAGGATTTCATTTTCAAGCAAAGTGATGGTCTGCCTGAAAATATATTGTCAATGTATGAATTGGAAGGTAATTATTACATTGTAACCCGCAGTGGAATTTATAAGTTCACCACAGAAGAAGAAGGGGCTATGCTAATTGTTCCCGCGGTGAATGTAAACGGCAAGTTATATCCTTCCGGAGTAGCCAATAAATTTAACTATAAGCAGAACAATATTATCATTCCGGTGGATATTCTAAACGCAATGTATCCTGAAAAAATGAAACTTACTTATCGTCTGTTGGGCTATGAAAAGAATTGGAAACAGCGTGATTATCTTCCTCAGATTGAATATCCAAAGTTACCTCCGGGGCATTATGAATTCCAGATTTATGGCACTTCTCCCATTGGCAAAAAGGCAAAACCCATCAGTGTGTTTTTTAGTATTGCGCCTCCTTTTTATGCTACCTGGTGGGCTTATTTGCTATATATAATTGCTATTCTTTTCTCTATTCGGGGAATTTATAAACTGCGCACCAGGCAATTAAAACTGCGTAATTTAGCTCTGGAAAAAACAGTTGCAGAGCGCACGCAGGAAGTAATTGAAAAGCAAAAGCATATTCAGGAGTCAATTAACTATGCCTATTTTATTCAAAAGTCAACTTTGCCTCAGGATTCAGATATGGCAGATGCTTTTGCTTCACATTTTGTGCTCTGGCAACCCAAAGCAACTGTGGGAGGTGATTTTTACTGGCTGCATAAAAACGAAAAAGGAGAGGTCTATTTTGCCGTTATTGATTGCACGGGTCATGGAGTTCCGGGTGCTTTGCTGTCAATGACTGTTTCCTCTCTTCTCAATCATCTGATTAAAGATATTGGAATGGATAAGCCCTCTGCCATTTTACAAACAATGCATCAGGAATTTGGTGCTGCCTTGCATCAAGAAAATCCTGAAGCACAACAGGACGGAGTGGAAATATCTTTTCTGAAAATAACTAAGGGGCTGATAACTTTTTGCGGTGCGGGACTCAATTTGGTGTATTATGATAAACAGAGCCAAACTTTGAATCAGATTCGCGGAGACAGATATGGCTTAGGTGGTTTGAAAAGACATCTGGAACTGGAATTGACGGAACATAATTTACCTTGTTCGGCAAACCTGCTGCTCTATCTTTATACCGATGGTATAATAGACCAGCCGGTTCCCGATGCGGAAAAAATAAAGCGTTTGGGCAACGTTCTCTGGTTGAAACTGATTTCCGAGCTTGTTTCTTTGCCCTTATCTGAACAGAAGACCCTTTTGGCAGAAAAGGTAAAAGCTATGCTGGATTTTTATGAACAGCGAGATGATATTACGATTGTTGGCTTACAGCTGTAGACAGAGGATGCCGTTTCTCCGGCTACACAATATTGAGCAATGATGATTAACAAAAAGAAACAAAGAAAGGATGAGCTGCAAGATAAACTTCTTTCTGCAGTTGTTTCTGTTTATTTGTATATGGCACGCACGGCTAAATTCAAAGGTGCAGAGATAAATTTTGTAGACCGCATTCTGCAAAGTATGTTTGGTGGTGAAATTCCTCTTTATAAAATTGAGCAAGCAAGGCAGAAGGCACTTTCCTTAAGGGAGGCAGCCAATTTTTTGAATAGGACTTTAAATGCTGCCGATCGCACCAAAATTATCCTGAACCTCATCTCCCTTGCCTATTATGAACGCAGTAAAATAAATATTTTAGGCAGTGTGGAAATTGTAGTTTTAGTAGACCTTCTCCGTTTGGAGGTGAATCTGCTGGATGCCATTTATGACCTTTTTGAAGACAAAACCGATTTCATTAACTTATCGCTTTCTTATAAAGATATGGAAACGGGCTTGCTAAGAAATTCTATGTTATGGTCAGCGGAAGGAGGTGATTTTAAGTTCCGGGGTCCGCATAATAATGCTAAACTCCTGTTTATTATGATTGAATCCCTGGTTTTAGTAAATCCCTGTTCTAAAAATGATAAATCCATCTGTTCTTTAGTGGAAGGAACTGTTTTGCGGACTTTGGAGCAAGGCCATTTTCATCGTTTGCAGGAAGATAGCACTATAATCTTGCAGGGAGTAAAAGGAGAAATTCGGCTGCAGACAAAAGACCTGTGGACTATTTATAACCTGAGTTTCTCAGCGCAGGAATTGCATTATCCCGAATTTCAGGAAGGAAAACTAATATCTAAAAACTGCAAGTTCCGGCTGGAAAGCAAAACTAAATTCAAGCTGCATCAAACAAGGGAACTTGCCTTGGACGACCCGGTTCCTGATAGTTCGCAAACATTGTTGGAGGTTTTAACTCAAGAAGGACGGGAAAAAGAAAACCTTATTAAAGAGCAGGACTTTTATCTTTGCTGTAGTCGTTTGGGTTTATATCTTAGTTCCTCTTGTATTCCTGCAACAATTTTACATTTCTGTCAGCAAGAAGAAGAGCTTTGGGTAGAAAAAATGAACACTGCTGAGGTTTTCATAAACGGGAAGGCATTTACCGGTAAGCAACCTTTTGCTTTCAATCAGGATATTATTTCTATTGCTGAAACTAATTACCTTATCAATCGTAATCGGGAGCTGATTGAAATTCCTTTGCAGATTGAAAACTTCAATGTTGCTGAAATCTCTCACCAATTCAAAGATGGCACAACAGGGCTTGCCAGTATTTCTTTTCACTTAAAACAAGGAACAATGATGGCAGTTATGGGTTCCAGCGGCAGCGGAAAAACAACTTTACTGCAAGTTCTATTAGGAGATATAAAAGCTACACATAGTGAAATAACAGTGGACGGTTTGGATTTTAACTCCAATTATTCTTTTTTCCGCAAGTATATTGGCTATGTTCCTCAGGACGATTTACTTTTTCCCAATTTAACGGTATATGAAAATCTGCTCTATCGTGTGCATTTGGCTTTACCCTCTTTGAAAAACAAGGAGGAAATAAAGAGCCGAATACATAATTTACTGCAGACCGTAGGACTTTATGAACAGAGGAATATGTTGGTTGGAGATACTCTTAATAAAAAGCTCAGTGGAGGTCAAAGAAGGCGGTTAAATATTGCTTTAGAGCTTGTTTTGAACCCGATGATTATTATTCTGGATGAACCCACCAGTGGACTTTCCTCCAAGGATTCAGAAAACATAGCAGAATTCCTGAATGAGCTGAAACAACAAAACAAAATTATTATCTGCACAATTCATCAGCCCAATGCTACTGTCTTTAACTATTTTGACAGCGTTTTACTTTTGGATAAGGGTGGCAGACAGGTCTATTTCGGTTCCGGTAAAGATGTCTTCAACTATTTTGAAGAAGAACTTGCCCAAAGCGGTAAACAGAAAGAAGCGTTATCTTTAAAAAGAAAACTATTGATGCCTGATTACTGTTATGACATCATTGAGCTAACTGATTCTGCTGGCAATAGAAAATTCCCGCCGGAATACTGGCAGAGGAAATATCGTAATTACCGTTTTCAAAAAGCGATGGATAAGGATTTTGAACTGTCCAGCTCTAATCCGGGAAGAGAAATAGCAGTTGCTCCTAAAATAAAACAACCCTATCGTTTTGCCAATCTGTTTTTTTTAACAGCCCGCAATTTCCTGAATAAAAGCAGAAGCAAATTGAATGTAATGCTCACCTTACTGGCAGCTCCACTTTTGGCTTTTATTACAGCTTTTATGTTGCGTAGTGTTCCTGTTGGCGAAGTTTACAGTTTCGGACAAAATCAAAATTCCTGGCTTTTTGGTTTTATATCGGTTCTTATTTTCATCTTCATTGGCTTGGCTAATAGCATAGATGACCTGCTAAGTGAGAAACGCAGTATTATGCGAGAATTGAAACTAAATGTTTCTGCTGGTCAGCAACTTTTTGCCAAGGGATTGGTGTTATTTATTATGACTTTAATCCAGGTTTTGCTTTATTATTTTATTTCTGCTTTGGTTTTGGGTTTGCGTGGTTTTTTAGTTCCCCACTGTCTTTTTTTATTGCTGAGTGGAATTATCGGTTACAGCATTGGCTTGATGTTTTCCAGCAGCATCAAAGACCGCAGTGCTGTAATCAATATCTTGCCGTTGGTCATAATACCTCAGATATTATTCAGCGGGGCTGTTATCCAATTTGCAGATATGAATTCTGCGTTGCGGATCAACAAAAAGAGCGAAATTCCCGAATTTTGTCATTTTATTCCTGCGCGTTGGCTTTATGAGGGCTGGATGATTTCTTCTGCTACCTTAAATACTATTCAGCGAGAGAACCGTAAATTCTATTCTCTTTCTCATAATGCTGCTGTTAATTATCAGACCTATATGCAGGCAGTAGAGACCCATAACTCTTTTCTGGAAAAACACCCGCCAAGTAAATACAGTAACGACCTTATTAAACAGGCAATATCTATTGCCGATGGACAGTATCTGAATGAGCAGCGCAATATATTTCTCTCACCGGAAATGAAGTTTTGGGGAAAGGAGGTCTCTACTTTGTTTCTGGATATAATTATTTCGGTTTTAATGGCTTGTGTTTTTGGCTTTATTACCTGGCTGCGTTTGCGTTATTATTTCCAGTGAGGAATTATGAACATCTATATTCGCTCTCAGGATTCAGACCTTTTCAAGTATCTTTCCGATGCTCAATATGCCCAAATATCCTCAAAAGCAGAATCCATAGAACTAAAACCCTCGGAAGTTATATTGGAAAAAGGTTCCCTGCCTGATAGCTTTATTATTCTGCAGGAAGGCGAACTGGAGCTTACAGGCAATCAATATTGGGGTTCCCTTTTCCCAGGTGAATACTATGGAGAGATTTTCTATCTGGAGTCATTTCCCAGCCCTTTAGAAATTAAAGCAGTTAAACCCTGCAGAGTGTTGAAATTGAAGTTCTCTGCCTTAAATGAATTTATTGCTGGTGATCCCGATTTGGCTGCCAGAATTCAGGCAGCTGTAAATGACTCTTTATGCCTGAAAATAATTCAATTAACTCACGGAAGTATAAATGGTTAAGTATAATGACCACCCGCTCTATTGTTTCTTGAGCCCGGAAGAGAAAAAACTGTTGCAAACCATAGTTAAATCTCAAAGTTTTATGGCTCACGAAACAATAATCAACCTCGGAGAACGCAATCGCGATATAATTTGTCTGGAAGAAGGCAGCGTTTCTATTCAGGTTGAAGATTTTGAAGGTAATGTGCGCGAAGTTACGCGTATCCATTCAGGAAACCTTGTGGGCGAAATGAATTTTATTATTCCTACACGCAGAACTGCCAATGTAGTTGCCTTAACTTTTGGGGAGGCAGATATTATTCCCTTTGCCAAACTTTGCTCTCTGCTTAAAGAATACCCCCTTTTAGCGGAGAAAATATTTTCTGCTCTTTCGCTGCAGCTAAAAGACAAATATCTGGGGATGATCAATGCCTGAAATTATTTTGTTTAGTAGGGGAACAGGAGTTATATTATGAAAAAAAGACCAACCCTTAAAAATATCCTGGTGCTTGGCATTCTGACTTGTTGCACTCTGCTTTTTTCTTTCACGGATAAAGAAGAACAGCAGAAATATCTGGAAGAATACAACAATATTCTGAAAGAGCAAAAGCGTGCCAGGGTTTTCAAATTCAGCGATGGATACCCTAAAGTTGAATTTCCTATTCTTACTGATCAAAATGGAATGAAATGGTTTGGACTATATGAACCCAGAACAATATTTGCCTTCACCGGAACCAATTTTATTGATGTTCTTGCAACCAACAAAATAGCTCAAAATGATAGTATCGGAATAGATGTCCAAACTAAGGATAAAACACCTTATATTATGGGGAAACAACATATCTATAAATGGAACGGCTATAAACTGCTTGCCTATAAATTCCCTGAGAAGGATAAAATACGCCTTCTTCACGCGGCAGATGATAACAGTGTTTATTGCTATGGCGTGAAGGGCTATGCAGTGCTGAAAAACAATTTTTGGAATTACTATCCATATCAGGGATTTACTTATCCGGAATCAACTTCGGAAATTCAGAATATCTTTCTGTCTCAAACAAAAATTTTGCTTTCACTACAGATCAATATTCAAAATCCAAATCTCCTGCATTTTTATACTATAAAGGGAAATAAACAGTTGCATACCTCTATTGGGATTGATTCCTCAGCAGTTTCTAAAAAATATGGCCTCTATTACTATTATTATTATAAAGAACTCAATGAAAATCAGGTTTGTATCTATAGTAAGTTTAGTAATGATGTCTATATTTTAAATACAAAGTTGAACACTGTAGAGAAAATTGAACTTGAACCTGATTTCGGAGTTGGCAATGCTATTTATGAAAACTCAACTTTAGAATTTATAGCCCATAACACCCGGGGAGAAATGTGGACAACTAAAGTTTACAGCTACAATCTCTTAAATAAGACCAGGATCATCCTAACCAGTTTTACCTATCCTAAACCAACAGTAAGCGATGCTATACAATTTATTTTTTATGTTTGGAAAAGTAAACTTTACTCTTTTCAAAGTCCGCCTGAAACTTATATTTACGGTTTACCGACAAGGGCAGCAAATAATAACTTTTCCTTTTATAATCTGGATAATAGTAAAATTGAAACCCTATATTATCCTGGTAAGATTATAAGAGCAGGTTATAATTGGATTGTCTGTTATGAACATCCCTCTTTCCCTGATATAACGGTCTATATTGTATATAACTATAAAACCAATATCGGGTTACAGGAAGAATTGAAATTAAACTTATCTAAAGTTAGTGGCTGGCGTTTGTTTGACGCGGTCAGAGACAGTACCACAATTTCTTATATAAGTGATGAAGGATTAACAATTTATCCTATCAATAAAGGAACCTCTCAAATACTTAAATATATTTCGGATCTACCAAAAGAAGATACAAAGAAGCAATATAATAATTGGCTCCAAAATGAGATTTATTATTTCGGCTCCGATATAGTTCTTATTTCCTACTATTTTAAACAAAACAAACCTATGTTATCGGTATCTATTATCCAGGAGGGAGGTATTGAAAATATATGTGAATTAGCTCTAAAAGGGGAAAATATACATACATATTCTTCTTATATTGCCGATCCTGTTAGAGGGAGAATATACTTTCTGCAAGATAATAAATGGCATTATTTGGAACTTGCTACAAAAAAAATAGTATCAACAAATTACAATGCAGATTATAGACCCCTATTACACGAAATTACAACTCCTTTAATGACTGATAAAAAAAACAAGAATATTATTTCTCTTACCAATAATTCTGAATATAAAGGCAAGATAGACATAAGTTTTATTGCTGATAAGTTATCAATTAAGATACCTGATTTTATCCAAAAGAGAGAAGGTATGATTTGGAATTTACTTCCTCAAAGCGTGTTAGATACAGAAAAAGAAATATTATATATCAATGCATATAGATTAAATTATGGTAGTTTTATTAATATTTGGGGCTATGATAGATATACTCCTGATGTATTGAATACTTTAATTTTTAAGCAGATTTCTTATAAAGAGCAGGAATTTCTTTATCCCTGTATGTCTCTGAATTTGCGTAGTGGTGAAGTAAAACTACATCCTCATTGGTTACAGGTTTTCAGAGATGCGGAAAATAGATTGTATGCATTGTATAAAGATATTCCTGGTCCTAAAGGCAGAGTTTTTATCCGACAGATTATCAATGGGGAAGCAATCAGCAGTAAAGATGATCCGGAACTCTCTTACAGCGAACTGGTGAAAAACAATCTGAAAGTAACACAGTTGGATAATAATCTGTTACTCCAAATTGGCAATACGCTTTATTATCGGGAAGAGGGTAAATGGCAAAAATTACTGGTTGCCAATTTGGAACAATATGGAGAGCTGCAAAACGGAGTTAAAATAAACGGCAATATCTACCTCGGTTGTGAATCCCGGGTAGTGAAAGTTTTACCTGATGGCAGCACTTTTGTGTTTGGAGAAAGCGAAGGAATTCCGGAAGGGGCTCTTTCTCTTTATAAAGTGAGGCAAAAGATCGTCATTAAAAACGAGACGGGTCTTTATGAATTTATGGAAGCAGGCAAAAATGTAAAAACGGTTCTGGCAGGTTTTTGGGCAGGTGAGCAGCTTGTTTCTGCGTCAATACCGCATAAATTCAGCTATAAAACTCATTCTGTGCGTTTTCCGGTGTCCATTCTGAATACATTATATCCCGAAAAGTGCTTTTTGGTGTATCAGTTAAAGGGCTACAATGATCTGCCTGTCCGGATTCCTTTTGCGGAAGAAATCCGTTTTGATAATCTGAAACCTGGTGCCTACAGTTTTTCTTATACGGTTATTACGGAAACGGGGCAGCGGGTAAAATCTCCGGTAGTAGCGTTTACTATAAAACATCCCTTATATGCTACAGGGTGGGCTTATGCTGTTTATGTAATTGCTTTTCTTTCTGCTCTTTGGGGAATTTATAAACTGCGCACCAGACAATTAAAACTACGCAATCTGTATTTGGAAAAAACAGTGGCAGAACGCACACAGGAACTGAAAGAAAGACAGCAGCGCTTACAAGAATCCATAGAATATGCTTCCCTTATCCAAAAATCTATCCTTCCCCAAAAAACGGATTTACAGCAGCATTTTCCCAATCAGTTTGTCCTTTGGAGACCAAGAGACATTGTGGGAGGCGATTTTTACTGGCTCTATGCTCCGGATAGTTTTTGCACCTATTTTGCTTTAATTGACTGCACGGGTCATGGAGTTCCCGGAGCGCTACTCTCAATGACGGTAAATTCACTTTTGGATAACTTGGTGAAGGATAGGCAGTTAGATAATCCAGCAGAAATTTTGGCAAATTTGCATTTGGAAATTAGCACCACCTTGCATCAGCGTTCAGAACAAGCACAACAAGATGGAGTGGAAATTGCCCTGCTTAAAATTGAGGCAGCAAATAAATTACTTACCTTTTGCGGAGCGGGCTTAAACCTAGTGCATTATCTTCCGGATAAAGATGAATTTCATTTCCAGCGCGGAGATAAACACAGCTTGGGTGGAGCTAAATGGTTTGAAACATTGCAGTTTGAAAATCATAAGATTATCTATAATACAGGGGATAGAATTTATCTCTATACCGATGGCATTATAGACCAGCCAGCCCTAAATTCAGAACCACCGAAAAGATTGGGCACTCAACTCTGGCTGGATTATTTGCAAAGCATAGCAGATAAACCCTTTGCCGAGCAACTGGACTTGCTTCACCTGTTTGTGAATGAACTGATAACTTTCCACGAACAAAGGGATGATATCACTGTTATCGGTATTGAACCACCATAATGTAACAGGGAGAATAAGTTAGCAAATTTTTTCCTTGCCCGGGAAACCGGTAGTTCCTAAAGGAATTATACCTGCAGTATTTGTTTAAGCAAACTTTACCAATTCAAGTAGTTATCTACCTGTCCTGCAATGAGATAGCTATTTTATGGGCACTACACAAGTTTGTATATTTTCTTTAGGATAGGGATTTGCTTCACAATATTTTGGTTTGTAGACCAGTTGTAGATTGGTTGTAAGCGAAATAAAACTGTGTGGTGTGGTTACATTGAAGGCAAGTAAAAATTTTTAGTTAAAACATCCCACCGTGTGCATCGTGCATTTTATTGGGGGCTTACGCTACCATCACTCACAGCCAATTATCCTTCTCAGTAGTAGTTTCCGCATTAAAAACTGCAAAAATGTTAAAGTGTATCATTTTTACTCATGCATACTGTATCATTTTTGATTGCCATTGACTCCCGTTATGTTGCTTTTACAGTTCTTCGCTTTAATCTTTAATATTTCTGTAACATATCTCTAACGATCCTTTAACGAGATTAAGGAATTGTTAGACAAGTGTTAAAGGAGTGTTAGAGAGTCGTTTTAGATTGGGTTGATAATTAAATAGTTAAATAAGGTTTAGAAGGTTGAGAAAGTTTAGAGAGTTGAGAAAGTTTAGAGGGTTGAGATACTCTAAAGCCCTTTAGAGCGAAACACTGATAGCGATGGGTGCGTAAACCCCTCGGAAAATGAGGTTTAGATGGTTGAGATAGTTTAGAAGGTTGAGATAGTTTAGAGGGTTGAGATGCCCCAAAGCCCTCTAGAGCGAAACAATAATAACGACGGGCAAATATGACTCATGACATCAATGGCAATCATAAATAAAATCTGTAAGTCAGGAGTCATTTGCGCCTTAAGAACTTTCACCTGTGACATAACTTTTTTGGCGCATATGACTCATGACGGCACTCTATACCAATCCAAAATAAAATCTGTGTTATCTATGTAATCTGTGAGAGTTATTCGTCATGAGTCCTCACTGCCAAACGAATTAGTGCATAGATTAAAAGTTAGCTCGGCAGTGACGACTCCTGACTTTTCCGGAAGGTTGACCTCCTGGTCAACCATAAAACGACGAGGACATCGTTTTTCCGGAAGGTTGACCTCCTGGTCAACCATAATAAATGATGAGGACATCGTTTTTCCGGAAGGTTGACCTCCTGGTCAACCATAATAAACGATGAGGACATCGTTTTTCCGGAAAAAAACGGAGGAACGGTATCCCTCATTCTTTATTTCAATAGGACTGCTTTCTTGATATAAATCTTCTTTCCTGCCTGCATTCTAATGTAATAAATACCCGTACTGCAGAGGCAGCCATTATTATCTTCGCCTTCCCAAGTTAATTTATAGCTTCCCTGCTCTTTATATCCAAGTATAAAATTGCGCACTAATTGACCCCGATTATTGTAGACCTCAATTTTCACATCTGCAGGCATACTTATTTCATAGTCAATAGTCGTAAGGGGATTAAACGGATTAGGATAGATAGAACGGATGCCACTAAAGGATATAATATCAGGTAAATCTATACTATTTACTTCTCCTAATTTAGCAACAAAAATGTCTTTATATCCACTACCGGTTAATGTAGTAGCTCCAAAAGTAGCACTTTCAGTAAAATAACCTGTAACATAGCTATTTCCATTGGCATCAACAGCAATGCTATTGCCACAATCAAAACTTGTTCCACCGGCTTGTTTAACCCAGAGCCAGTTACCGTTGCTATCCAGCTTGGCAACAAAGATGTCAGAATTACCACTACTGGTCATTGTTGTAGTGCCGAAAGTCGCACTACCCCAAAAATAACCGGTAACATAGCTGTTTCCATTGTCATCAACAGCAATACTATTCCCAACAACAAAATTAGTTCCCCCGGCTTGCATAGCCCAGAGCCAGTTACCATTGCTATCCATCTTAGCAACAAAGATGTCTATATCTCCATTACTGGTTAATGTGGTAGTACCAAAGGTTGCTATATCTATAAAACCACCTGTAACATAGCTGTTTCCATTGTCATCAACAGTAATGCTAGAGCAATAATCATCACTTGTTCCTCCGGCTTGCTTAGCCCAGAGCCAGTTCCCGTTAATGTCCATCTTAGCAACAAAGATGTCATAATCACCACTACTGGTCAATGTAGTAGTGCCGAAGGTTGCACTTTCTGCAAAATTACCTGTAACATAGCTATTTCCATTGGCATCAATAGCAATACCATAATTGCCATAAAAATAATCAGGATATGTTCCGCCTGCTTGCTTAACCCAAAGCCAGTTCCCGTTAATGTCCAGCTTGGCAACAAAGATGTCATCATATTCACTACTGGTCAATGTTGTAGTGCCGAAGGTTGCACTTTCTACAAAATCACCTGTAATATAGCTATTTCCATTGGCATCAACAGCAATGCCATTACCAAAATCATTATCTGTTCCTCCGGCTTGCTTTGCCCAGAGCCAGTTTCCGTTGCTATTCAGCTTGGCAACAAAGATGTCAAAATCACCACTACTGGTCAATGTAGTAGTGCCGAAGGTTGCACTACCATAAAAAAAACCTGTAATATAGCTGTTTCCATTGGCATTAATAGCAATACATATGCCCTCATCTTCATTTGTTCCACCGGCTTGCTTTGCCCAGAGCCAGTTCCCGTTAATGTCCATCTTAGCAACAAAGATGTCATAACTACCACTACTGGTCAATGTAGTAGTGCCAAATGTAGCACTACCATCAAAATGACCTGTAACATAGCTATTTCCATTGGCATCAACAGCAATACCTCTGCAAATATCATAATCTGTTCCCACGGCTTGCTTAGCCCAGAGCCAATCCACATTTTGGGCAAAGAGTGCTATAGAACAGAGAGCCAAGATAAAGAATAGAAATGCCTTTTTCATAATATCCTCCACGATATTTTTTTCTTTTGAGTAATAATCTTAAAATACCGGGTTAAAGTAGGTATATTTATATTATGCAGATAGAGAAACAGTAATCTGCTGTGCTTTATTAAGATAAATATGTTAATATTTTGTAAATATGGCAATGGGGTTTGCTTTGTTAAGACAATGCTATTTGTTCTATGCAAATACTGTAGTGTGGTTTGCTCTTTGAATATCAACATATCTTCTTAATCTCCTTAAAATTTATACACAATTCCTTCTATAAATTTTATAAAAGTTCTGTCAAGTTTTTTTGGGTAGACGGAAAACGCCGTTCCTCCGTCTACACAAGTTATCCCAGAGCTATTAAATCCCCAAAATCCATTAAATCCTGTTCATCCCAGATCTATTCACTCCTCTAAATCCTAATTTCTAAAATAAAATCTGTGTTATCGGTGTAATCTGTGAGAGAAAAAAAGCGGAGGAACGGTGTCCTCCGGCTACACAAATAATTTTGAAGGTTAACTTTTGCGTAATCTGTATTTGAAAGTATAATCAACTTCTTCGTTTATAGGGAAACTCCAGGATTCGCAAAGTTGTTTCAATTCGCTTAAAAAACCATTAGGCATACTGCCCCCCTCAGGGGTAATTATAGCAGCCTGGACTTTTCCGGAAGCGTTAATTAATAGTTGAATTTTTACACTTCCCGAGAAAGGAAGGGTGGCATTCCATTTCATATACAGAGATTGTATCTGTCCTTTACGAGTATCTACTGCTCTTCTAACTTCATCAATAATTGTTCGGCTTTCTGCAGGTGCTTGAGAAATTGTTTCTTCAGTAACTGGGGTTACTTCTTTGGTTTTGAACCTAGCAATTGTTTTTTCTGTTTCGCTCGTTCTTCCAAAAGCAGTTCCACTGGGTACTAATTTACTTTGATCTCCCGAAGCTTTAACAATAGTTCCACCTTCAGGACGAATATCCGAACCCCGAACGGAAGGTGCTTTGGTTACTACAGATCCAATATCACTTGTAAAACTTCTGGTGGCACTAGGATCAAAAGTTGTTCCTCCAACTCCTCCAAAACCAGGTCCGGCACCTCCAGCTCCAGGTCCTGTACCACCACCCCCTCCACCTCCGGGACGAGAAGTTACAAAACCTTCCATAAGAGTGACCGCTTGCGTTGGTCTTGCAGCTGAAGTGGCTTTCGGATCAAAAGTGCCAAAATCACTGCCAAAAATATCACCTGCAGATTTTGCAGTTCCTCTACCTCCGGTCACACCACCTGCTTGTTCTTTTCCTGTAGGTGCTTCAGGAGCTTCGGCATATTTACCTGCCTCTTCAAAAGTGCTGGGTTTAGCTAATGCCTCTGCTTGAATACGTTCAGCTTTCTGAAGTGTTTGAATTTTCTCTTCCAGAGTTGTATCGTAGGATATCTGTTTTTTTAGAAACAGATCAAAGATAAGCACAAAAATAATAGTTAGAATGACGAACAACAGGATTAAATTACGGCTGAATCTTTCATCCGCAGTAGCTTGAGGACGACAGGCATATTGAGTGGCAATTTGTTGCTGTTCCGGAGTAAGAACAAGAACATAAGGTTCCCGGAATTCGTAAGAAATTTCCCAATTAGGTGCAATGGCAAGAGTTCCTGTCATATCAGGACGCAGCAACAGTTTATTACCTTGCAGAATGGAATTTTTTGTAAGAAAAGATTCATCTACCGGTTTTCCATCTTTAGCACAACTTACTTTAGCACCCTGAGGCAACTGCAGGTAAAGTTGATCACCTTTTTTAGTGACAAACAGGTGCTTTTCGGGAAATGACTCATCCAGGATTTGCCAGAAGAGGTATTTATCTGAACCGATAAAGAACTTGTTCTTAAAATCGCGTCCATAACGCACCTGATCTAGTTTTTTGCCTTTATAGTGCAAAGTTAAGTTTAATAATTTGGACATTTTCCCTCCTTTCTATTCAGCCAAACCGGCACTATATTTCTTCAGCCAATCGGCATCCTCAAGTGTGGCAAAATAAATGTATGAATAACGTGCTGCTGTAGCAATACGGACAATTTCCGTTATATAGTCACAGGGGATAGAATAATCGGCTTGAACCAGAAGACAGGTCTCTGCTTTTTGATGCTGAATAATGTCATCAGCTTCCATTTTCAAATAAGTAAATAGGTCTTGGCGTTTTTTGGCATCTGTTACTAATTCTGCCGGCGAACCATATTCCAGGGCTTCAGCTCCAACAACCACACGATCTGGGAAAATTTTAATCGGAGTAGTTCCCGCTTTTTCCAAAAGTTTATCGTTAGTGATGGTATGTGGATAGGTAATTTTGGGTTCTGCAGAAATTTTTACAACTTCCGTAGAGATATTTTTTACCAGGAAGACCAAGATAATAGTTAGTTCATCCAGCAAAGAAGTAATGGACAACCCTTTTACTTCCTCAAATTTCTTCCGGACACGGCGTTCACTTTTATTAGAAGATGTGAGTTTATCCAGAATTTGCATATATAACTCCTTTAATAATATTCCACTTTGGCGGCAGTATAATGAACCTGAGTAAATCCATTGACTTTGCAGAGGTCTATCGTTTTCATCAGGTCGCCATAAAGGACATCCGGATGAACGAGGACAGTAATATCGCTAAGGGTCTCTTTGCGGCTTCTAATTTCTTGCAGAGTTTTATTCAAGGTCACATAATCGTAATATCCATTGAGGGCAGGAATAGTCATTGGCTTAAAACCCGCTTCGCGGATCTCCATACCTATTGTAGTATTATTTTCCTGGGCATATTGGTTGCCCAGGATATGGATTTCCACTTTTTCGGTTTGAGCACCTCCACCACCACCTCCTTGACCATAACTAACACCGCCTTCCCCTTGCGAGAAATTTAGCGCCAAAAGAGCAATCTGCGAAATGACAACCATCATCATTAACATTGGAATGATGGTTAAAAACAGATTCATAATCGGTATCAGGTTTGGTTCCTGGGGTACCGTTTGCGCTTTTTGCTGACGCATTGCGGATGGTCTGTAATGTCCCATAATTTAATCCTTAATGGCATTATTAATAGTATTGATCAATTTAACACTAAACTCGTCAATATTACTGATAATATTGTTTGCCCTGGTTAACAGCCAACCTTTAATTAAGGTTAAAGGAATAGCAGCCAGCAACCCCAGAGCGGTTGTTCCAATTGCTTTTTTAATACCATCGGTTAAAGCAGCTTGTTGTGCTGCACCTGTTAAACCAGCTAATCCTGCAAATGCTTCCAATAAGCCCCAAATGGTTCCTAAAAGACCAAGATAGGTAGCTACTTGAGCTAAAGTATCAAACCAGAATAATCCGCTATCCAGTTTATAAACAGTTTGCAGAACAGCTTCTTCCAGAGAATTTTGGACGGAATTTCTTAAATCCCCTCCTGATTGACCACTTTCTTTGGCATCTTTAAAAACCCGTAAAGCACTCCAAAAGATAAAACCCATAGTAGTACCCTTATAGCTTTCAGCAACTGTGATTGCTTCCTTAAGCTGGTCATTACGGATATAATTGCGAAGCTTTAAATAGAATCCACCAGCATCAATCTTCTCTTTGGGGTATAACTGATACCAACGCACAAAACCATAAACAAGACCAATAATAAAAACCAAGAGGATAGCGTAAGCCCATCTACCGCTATCTACAAATACTTGACCTAAACTGTAACCCTGTTTAGCCGGAACAGCGGTTTCTGCTGCTGCCTGAGCAAACAAGCCAACACACATAAAGAGTGAGATGATCATAAGGACGATTTTTTTTGTTTTCATTTTGACTCCTTCAGCCATTTATTTAATAATATATCGCTTTGGTTACGAATATCTTCAATTGTAAAAGAGAACTTATATTCTCCTGCTTTCTGATAAGTATCGGACTTATCCTGAAATATACCTGTAGAAGGGAGTAGAGCTTTTATTTCAATAATCAACTCTGTTTCTTCCACATACCTTCTTGCGCCCTCAAAACCCTTTACCGGTTGTTGCTGAGTTGTAGTTGTTGCTGCTTGAGCATAAATAATGCCTGAAAAAAAGAGCAACACCACTAAGAGGATTATAAATTTCTTCATCGTATATCTCCCTTTCCTGCTTTAATAATTTTAACGGTGGCGATAAAGCCACGGTAGTTGGAATTGTTAGTTACAACAAAGCGAAGAGTATTTTTACCTGTAGTAACTTTAGCCGGGTCTATTGTAATTTGAGAAGTATATACCCTGAACGGTTCCGGATCATAATCCAGAGCAATATTGGTGGCTAATTCCTGTCCATTCAGATAAACCGAAGCTAGTTCCGGTGCTACAAAATTGATTAAACCATCCCGGAACTCAGTATCCAGGTAAAAATCAACTTCCAAAATAGCACTGCTTACAGGTGCTGCTTCGGGGAACCAGATAGGTTTAGCATAAGCTCCTTCCAGTCCTTCTATACTTTCTAAGGCGATGCCAAAATTGCTTGTAATAGTTGCAGCAGAAGCTGTTTCCGTTCCTGTTTCAGGATTAACAGTTATAATTCTCCAAGTTGGATCAGTATAAAGCATCACCGTTTCCGGAGGTATAGAAGCAGCCAATTTCTTGCGGTCTGTAAACACCTGTAAAGTCATATATACACTTTGCTGTTCAGGACTATCATTAGGAACAGTCAATTCTATTATATTTTGTCCTTCAGCCCAGGCACTAGCAGGCAATAAATAAGCGAAACGGGTAGAAGTTACCGGTTTATTTGTATCTAAAGTATCGGTAGGAACTACACCAGGTTTCAAATCAGTACTATTCAACCGAATTTTAATATCATAAGGATAAACCAAATGCAGTAAAGCAAATTCAGGTTGAATTTTAGTATTGACAGTGCGGTTTAGGATAAGTTCTTTATTGGAAGGTATTTGAACAAAGCCCAAACGCACACCTTTAGGTGAAGTTATGCTTTGAGCAGGTAAAGTTACATTTGTGTCATCCATTTTTTCATTCCAGCCGGAACCGAGAGGATATTCTTCAATCTTATAATCGGGAACCAAGTTCCATTCCTGCAACTTGGCATAGCTCTGCTGCGTATAATAATCGGTATAACCAGCCATCTGATAAAAGTTATAAATATTTAAATGAGTAGAGTATGCCAAACTAAAGAGGTCATTACTATAATCAGCAGCCAGAGTAGCAATAAAAGCATCTAAAACATCTGCATATTGTTGACGGACACCTTCCGCTTCAATGGCGGTGCGTACATAAACCCCAACTTGAGTATTTATAACATTAGCCCCTTTTTCATAAATGCGGCCAATTAAATTCAAAGCACGCAAACGGCGGTAATTCTCCAACTCTATATTTTCTTTCTCAGCATCAGCAAGAAGCTTGTTTACCTTAGCTACTTCGGCTTTAACAGATGCTTTGAAATTGGGAATCCGACGATAGGAACCCCCAATTAAGTGATTCTTCCAGGTTGTGCTGGCATTAACTTTGATCAGCGATGCTGGAGATGATTTAAGCAATGTTCCATTCTCTATAGCTGTAAGCTGGCTGTCAAAATTTTTCAGGAAAGAAATTCGCTTCTGGAGTTCATTATATTCTTTTTCAACTGCTGCAAAGTATTCATAATTCTTAGTAGAACTAAAGTCCTTACTTTCAAAATTCAGTCCCTCTTTTTTATAAGCTGTCTCCAATTTTTTATATTCATCACGATACTTGAATGCATCGGTATAATTCTTATTCTTATAGGCATTATCAAAATTATAAACCAATTTACTCAGCTTTGCAGTAGCAATCCATTGATAGCGGTCACTCTTGGTTTTATCCTTTTGATAAATCTCTTTGGCAATCTGTTCAAACTGCAGGGTGTCCCCTTTGGCAAGGTAATAATCTGCTATTTCCTGCATAAAGGGTATTACATTTTCATTATTGGGATATAAAGTAATAAAGCGGTTATAAGTTTCCATCTCTTTATCTTTATTTCCAGCTTCTCGGAAGTTAATTCCCGCTTTAAATAATAAAACATCAGGAGTAATATTTCCAGTATTGATAGTTTTATTTCTGGCTTCTTCATATAAAGCCAGATAAGCTTCAGCAGCAGCATTCTTTCGGGCAGGGTCTTTTTCCATTTCCTGAATCATCGCCATACGCAGGTTAAATGCTTGATTACTACTAGGATACTTTGCAATAAAGCTTTCTCTGATACTTTTAGCTAATTCAGGATTGTTCATTGCTGTATCAGCTTCAGCAATTTCTGCTGCACGGAAATAATAATAGTATATTTCACCAACATCTGTTCGCGTTCCAGCCAGTTCTAACAGAATATCTATTGCTTTTTGATATTCTTTAGCTTTAATATATGCCTCTTGAGCTCCCATTTTATAACCGGTAATGCGTTGTGTGTCCTTAGGATCAAACTCTGCTGCTAAACGCAAACGTTCACTTGCAGCCAGAGAATAATTTCCACTGCTCTCAGCTGCTACAAAACTATTTTGAATCTGATAGCGTATATTATTAGTTATAGCTTCTCGTTCAGCTGGAGTAGCGGCAAAAGGTAATGCTTTACGATAATACGCTTCTGCCTGAGCATAATTATTCTCGTTTTCAGCCATTAAAGCAAGTTTGCCGTAAACAGCAAATTTCGTTCTTTCTGGAATCAGGGCTTCATTTTCCAAGGCAGAAAGATATAGAGCTTTTGCTTCAGGTATTTTACCCCGATCATATTGAATATCCGCTAAACTGAGCAAAATATTAACTGCCTGGGCTTCCCGCTCAGGATTTTTATAAGCATCACTGCGCAGAACATTAATAAATCGCTGAGAATTTGACTGTAACAAAGCATAAAGCTCATCAGCGTTTGCAGGTAAACCAGATTCAGGTTGAAATCCTTCTCCATAAAGGTCTTTCATCAGATTGTAAATATTGAATGAATAAGTATATATCAAACCTTCATTTTGGAAGAAATCCACATCTTGCGGGTATTTAGCATTAAATTCCTGCAGATTTCTAATCGCCGTTAAATAGTGTTTGGGTAAATTGGAACGCTCAGCAAGAGTATTACAAAGCAATAGTTTGGTTTTATCTGCTTGAGCTTTCCATTCAGTATAATTTTCACCGTGCAGCTCCGGAAAAGCAGCAAATTGATCTATATGCTGGTTATAAGCAAGCAACTTGGTTTCATTAGCAGGATCGTTAAGAAATTCGTTTTGCAAGCGAATAGCTCTTTTTTCATAAGCATTTTTGATCACTGCCAGTTGATCTGAAATGTTGCTGTTGTTCTTATTTGCTTCGTACCAGGCAGAGTTTTTGCCATAGTTGGTAATAATATTCTGATACAAATCCTGAGCTAGCTGATCAAAATTCTGACCTTCACGCAGTTCATACTGAGCCGAGGCATACAATTTTAAAATAGAATCTACCAAAGAAGGATTTTCTAATGCCAGAGGATTCATATCTATTTTTAACCAGATATAGTCAATTGCCTGGAGGGTAGATAAGTTCAATTTATTTGCCGCCGCTTTATCTATAATATTGCTTACAATTTCAGGATTCTTGTAACTGGCAGCAATGTTTTGCAATTCTCCCACACCCTTGGCAGGCGAATAGAAATCGGTTCCATCTAAAGCAATTAGACAGAAGGCAATATTATCTATAGCATCATCACGATACTCATTAGCGATTATAGGATCGGAAATCTGACCGCTCTCAACAGCATTCAGCAAGGTTAGAAAATCGTTCAAGGCTAGCTTAAAATCCTCTTCTTGAAAAGAATTTAAGCGTAACCACCCACGCTGATAGATAGCATCGTATTTATATTTACTATTCGGGCTATTGATAATTTCATTAAAACAGTTGGTAGCCAAAGCGTAATAGCGCTGTGGTTGATCAGCATCGGTAGCTATATAATAATACAGAATTCCCAGACGGTATAGGGACTCGTCATAATAAGGAGAGGTCTTATAGTTATCTATAATCCGTTGATAAGAACTGATTGCCTCGGCAAAATCGGATTCCTTATATTTGCTGGCTTCATCAAGAGCAAGAGCAGTTCTATTTATTTCATAAAACCGGCTCTTATTGCTATCTATTTTCTGATGACTGAGCTGACTGCTGATAAAACCGATATTATACAGTGCTGCATCTATATTTACATTATTAGGATCGAGCTGAACAACTTTTCTGTAACTTTCCAATGCTATGGTAGGGGTATCCAGATAAACAGCATATTGAAGTTCAGCCAGATTGTAATAAAGATCAGCATTACTGATAAGGTAAGTTCCGTTAGGTTGTGCAACTGCACGGAAATTGGGATTGTTGTTAATAAAATTTTGAATTCGGATAATTAAATCGCTTTTTTCTGCCAAAATTTCAGCTTGCCGTTCAGTCAGTTGTTGTTCTGTCCATTTTCCTATTTGAGCAAGACGTGCTTGTTCTTTTATATGCAAGTTGCGGTAGTCCAATTGCAATTTAACGAATTCCACATTGGCAACTAAATCCTGGGCATTTTTACGAATGGGCTCATTGCGCATACCGCTATCAGCAGTTGTAGCTATTTGAGCAGCAATACGGTTTTTAATCTTATTGCGTTGTTCTTCTGTAAAGATGTTTTTCGTTTCTTCCTGCATAAACTTTTCAATTTCAGCCAGCTGAATATCAATATCTTTCTTATCCTTATTTAAGGAATAATACTCTTCCAGCAGAGCATTGAAAATTTGTTCTTCAATATCACTGGTATGCTTACGAGTTTGCAGAAGGTCATTTTTACGAATCAACAAACTGGTTCTTTTCTCAGAATAATCGGCTCTGGTGCTTTTCAATTGTTCCTGAATATCTGCTAATTTCGGATCAGCAATATCTTTATCCAGTTCAGCAATAAGATCATTATAAAGCAAAATATTTTTCTCTATATCATATAATCGTTTCAGTTCCATATCACTGTAATTGTGCCCCTGAACACTGGGATCATTGGTAAGAAAACGTTCATATTGCTTTTCCAGAATTTGATCCATTATCTCCAGCTGTTTTTGATAACTGATAGATAATTGTTTCACTTGCTGTAACAGCAAATTACCCCTTACAATTGTTTCCTCAGAGTGTAATTTCTGATCCAAATAATCCAGAATAACTATTTTTAGGGAATCCAGCATAACCATTTCTTCGGAATGCAGGTTAATTATGGGATCAAGATAAAAAATTCCTTTCAATGAAATTAGCTCGTTATAATTATGTGTTAAATTTACTTTTATGTCATCTATTTCAGAAGCTATCTTCGCATATTCATCAAAACTGGGATTAGCATAATAGGGTTCTAAATTTAAAGTTTGCACTCTTGCCAGGATTGCTGTTTTTTCGGGAAGCAACCGATTCATTATTATATCCCGGTTTTGAATGTAACTGTTTAGTGTGTTTAGAACACTTTCATATTCACCATCATCAGCAGATATATCAGCCCAAATGTATAAATAGGTAGGATAATATGTATCAATATTGAAATTTTCAAAAATGATAGCCCGTAAAAAGTCCTTAGCCGCCTGACGATTACCCGCTTCCAGATATTGAACCATCTGAGTGTATAAAGCCAGGTTTAGCATTTGCCTTGCATCATCATTCAATTGAGTGTTTAACAGGGATGTAAAATAACTGATAGCCCTTGTGTTTTCTCCCATACGAGCATAGAAATGACCCAGTAAATATATAAAATCATTTTGATCCATACTGGAAAAAACATCTTTATATTTTGTTAATGCTTCTTCAGCCCGTGTCGGATCTTCTTTCACCAATTCAGGCAGTGCTTCAACTAAAAACATCTTAGCTAATTCTCTGATAAGCTGTTTTTCCTGGGCTATTTGTTCCTGGAGTTCCTCTTTCGTAACTGGAGATTTATCTTGTGCATAAACTCCTGCCTGGATTGACAATGCAATAACAATTAGGAATATAATTTTAAGAATGTGTTTCATAATTCCGCTCACTTATATTCTCTTTATTTTCCCTATGATGATAAGGTTCAGGATTCTTTCACTTAACAAAAGCATCCTGAACCCTTTACATCACTATTTCGGGGAAACATGATTCCTCAACCTACACACTTTAGATAAGTAGATTAAGATTATTTATTGTTTTTGCTTCAATTCTTCTATCCATTTGCGCAGTTCTTCCATCGCCTGCTGAGCTTTCTGCCTTTCTTCCTTCAGCATCTGAAGCTCTTTAAGCAAATCTTGAACTTCAGGAGAAAGCTGTTCATAACCTGCAGTTCCATGTGTAACTAAACCCGGGGTCTGTAACTGGGTTCCAGGACCGACTACAACTTCTCCTCCGGCAGGAGGTTTGGCTGCTGTTCCTGGAGGAGGAACAATAACAATTTCTCCAGTGGGGCTTACAGTAGTACCTGTTGGAGGAACAACGACACCTTTTTCAATAGGTGTTTCGCCAACCTCAACTATTTCTCCGCCAGCAGATGGCTTTTTTCCATAACCGGCATAAAGACCAAGATCCGGACGACGTTTGGCTTCAGCATATTTATCAAACAAATAGGAAACCCCTAAAGCAACACGAATATTATCCTTGTAATCGCTATCCTTGAAGCGGTCTTCAATAGCATTGGCTCCCAGCTTAAAACCAAAGTTCTTATAGGAATATTTAACACCTATATTTAGGTCTTCACCGTCAAATTCGCCTTGCAAAGTTAAATCTTTTACAGGTGACATCTCTACAGAGAAAAATGTTCCAGTAAAATAACGCGATCTTGCTGCTTGACCTACAAAGCGATTTGAGCCAATACCGGCATTGAACATCCAGGGTAATCCCCAAAAGACAACTTGTTTAGAAGCAACTGCATAAGGAGAATAGGGCTCATAAGAATCAGCTTCCGGATTATCAACAAAATCGTCATTTTCTTCCAAGTATTGAGATCCGTGTTTTTTTATAGGTGATAAAATATTATCCATTCCTACAGCGATTTGGGGAATACGCAAGGTCTCTTCAATAATTTTCACTTTGGCATTGAGTAAATAAACTAAACCATCCTGGGAGGTATAATCACCAAGAAACATACTTAATTCCACTCTGTCCAGAATTCCTACCCCAATTATTGTATATGGGAAAAAACCTTCTGAGGCTTTTTCAGCTTCATCGGTAAGTGGTTTGGGGGCAGATATGTCCCGATAGTATCCAACCAACAAAAATTCTGCAGCTTTGTTTGGCAGGACATAAGCATCGGGGGTCCTTAACATACCCAGGGTTTGAAAAGGTGCTGCTTGAGCTATTCCCCAAACAGCGACCAGTGCGATAAAGGTCAATAAAACTTTTTTCATGTTTCCCTCCACCTTTCGGTGTTATTTTCTTGTCAAGGTTCATCATTCCTATTGACAATATAAATGTCAAGTTTTTTTTTGCACTATGAAAAAATATTCACTTCAGGATTTTTCTCACATCGGTGAAGATCTTGCTGTTCGCTATCTTGTAAGTAAAGGTTACACTGTCATTTGTCGTAATTACAGAAAGAGATACGGCGAGATAGACATTATTGTGGAAAAAGATCAACACCTCGTTTTTTGTGAGGTTAAAACCCGCACTTCACACTCTATCAGCTGGGCTCTGGCTTCTATTGGTTTCTCAAAACAGAGAAAAATTTCCAGAACTGCACAATTATATATTAATGAAAATCCCAAGTTTGCCAAACACATTTTTCGTTTTGATGTTTTACTCGTTTTTTACTGTCAAAACACCGATACTTTTGAGATTCAGCACTTGGAAAACGCTTTTGATCCAATTTTAGAGTATTAATTATCCAGTTTAGAAGTATCAAAATCGGCACCTACATAACGCATCCAGTCAGGATTTGATGCTTCCAGTTCATCATTTTCCACATAAATTAAACGGTAATTACCATTCATCTGAATATCAATGAACAAATAGACCGGTTTTTTTCCTGAAGCATATTTCCATATCTGATAATCCTTTCTCACAAAGTGGCTTTCGTCTGAACTGGTATCGCGTTGAATATCATCCGGAGCTCCGTTTCTGATATAAATACGTCCCATATCAGAAGTCCAGCCCTGTTTAAAATGACTAAAATTACGATTTGCATAATCAATTCGTTTCTGCACCAAATCCATAATGCTTTGAACGCTACGATTAGTAGAATAAGCCATATCTCTCCAGAACTGAGTAATATATTTTTTTTTTGTATCCTGATTCATTTTACTCCAATCAGAAGGCATTTTATTACCTAAAAATATGCGTATTAGTTCGTATTCTTCATCGGGATTGGCAAACAGACAAAATACTTCTTCTTGTTCTTCAATCACACAAAATTCTATATTGCGTTCTTCAATGCGTTCTGAACTCTGAAGGACAACAGTTCCGGTATAAAAGCCAGGATTAAGGTCTTTAAGGGGTATTTTTAAATTGATGCTTTCACTGCCCGGACCGGGTTGAAAATCAAAATATTCATCCCTAGCTATAAGCGAATCCTTTTCCAGAGAGAGGTTCAGAAGACAGGTTTCCGGAGTGGAATTCCAGTTATATATTTCCAGATAGAGATAAATATAATCATTAAGAGATTTATTGAAGAGAATAGAGGGTTCAGAACGGTAAAGCACATTATTGCGTTTGAATTTAACTAAATATTGAGAAGTATCAGGTCTAACTTCACTGTTCAATTCTATATCGCTAAGTAAACTCTTGGGTGGAAGGGTCTCAATGTGAAATTCATAGAAACAGTTTTTCTGACTATTAATATCCAAAGCACTAAATTGAATTGTGTAAAATGGTTTATTTAGGTTGAAACTAAGTCGGTTAAGATATGATTTTTGGCGATTACTGGTATCGGCTTTATTTTTTACACCAATGATATCGTTTATCTCATGCTCCAAAAATATGCTGTCCGTTTCTGTAATTTTCACCTTTACATTCAGTTCTGCGAAGTATCCGTTATTTTTAGCTAGGAAAGTCAAATTCTCATAAGGTATCTGGTAATCAAGTAAGAGAATTGTGTTCTTATTTTTATCCAGAAACCGGTTATAGCCAATGAACATATTTAATTTATCAGATCCTATCAGGGGATTGAAGCAAAAAAGGACTGCACCTAATATCAGAAATAATCTAATATTCTTCATCCTTATTCCTTAAAGTATATTGTCCGTAACCCGTAATATCCGCGAAGATAAACTCCAGGTTTTTATCATAATAATACCAGATAATATAAGGATATTTGTCTAAAGCATAAACTTCCGAATAAATATCATCCGGTTCTCCATATTTGATATATATTCTACCCTGATCTGTTGTCCAGCCGGCGATTTTTTTATGCACGGTAAATTGTTCATCTGCGGTAAGCACTCTTTGATAGAATTTTTCACGCAATTCATTGCGTATTGTTCCCGGGCTGGGATCATTTGTTTTCCAGAATGCTTCAATTGCTTCTGCCTGTTTTTCCTTAGGTAATTGTCTTAAATACTTCCATTCGTTTTGATTGGCAATATAGCGGATTTGCCTTATTTGATCCTCCAAAGAATAACGCAAGGAATAAGCATACCAGGGTGAAAAAAGGAAAGGTTCCATATTATAGTAGATGTTATTTTCATAAAATATCAAGTTCATCAGGTTTTGAGCATTCGTTTGCAGATAGGGAAGAAGGTCTAAAACTATTGGGCTTTGAAGATTTTTTACTGTTAAGACCTGATTATCTATTGTTATTTTCAAGCTATCCAGGGGAATTGAATAGCTCTGATATAGTTTTACTTCATCAGCAATCAGTTCGGAAAGGGTATGGGGAAGATATTCCAGTCCTTCTCTTTTAGCAATAATCCAGCTGAGTCCAATTTCTGTGCTGGAAGAACCAATTGTGAACTGGCGAGAATAGTTTCGTTTATCTCCCATTGCTTTGTTTTTTATCTGTAAAATTATGTTATATGAGCCCTGAGGAAGTTCCTGTTGAAACCGCATGGGAAGTCCACAATCGCTAAGCCAATCACGCTTCGGAATAATTTGGCTTTTTTCCAGGGTTGCTACTTGCTTTTTTTTGGCATCACTAATCTGCAGAGAAACCTGGTAGAGTGCTGCATCGCTTCCTTTCTTGAAGTTGATTGAATTGTAGGGAAAAACAACCCACATCGCTACTTCGTTTGCATAGTGCTCATAGAAAAGTTCCTGTGCAGATAGAAGACAAAAAGGCAGCAGCAGAAGAAATAAGCTAATTATTTTTCCCATTGGTTGTAACCCGTACCTGAAAATCAATTTTTTCTTTTTCCAACCAGTTGAGTAATGCTTCATTCGGGAAGAAGAGTTTACGCGATTCCAATTGATAGTTGTTCAGGTCTTCTCTTTGAACCTTGGTTATCAGTTTAAATTTTCCTGTGTTACGAGATATTTTTGTCCCCAATTCAGTCAGGAATCCGTTTTTCAGCTGTTCATTATTAATATTGATTTTGATTTCTCCGCTCAGTTCCGCAGGTAATTCTTTAAAGTCAATTAAAGAATTTGGCAAAACTCTTAATAATCCATCTTCGTTACCGTTAAAGTTAGATTTATTGCCGATTATAAAAAAGACCTTTCCCGGGCTGATAATCTTATGATACTGTATAAAATCCTTGTTAAATAAAGGCACTTCAAATTTCCCGAAAAGGTCTTCAAATTCCACAAAAGCAATATGATTACCACGGTTGTCTTTCTTTTTGGAAATGCTGTTTATAATTCCAGCAATAAGCAATTCACCATTGTTTTTGGTTTTACCGGTGCCGGAATTGGCATTGGTCAAGTACTTTATTAAAGAACGGTATTCCAAAAGGGGATGCCCACTTAAATAGAATCCTAATACTTCCTTTTCTTTTCCCAGCTGATACAAATAAGACCAGGGTTCAACAGAAGGCAGGGGAGGGTAATAGTTTTGATCTTCTTCTTCAGTGTTCATAAAATCAAAGATAGTGCTCTGTCCCCTTTTTCTATCTTTCTGGTAATTGCTGCTAAATTGTAATGCTTGTTCTATTACATTCCATTTTTGAGCTCTGGTTCCTTCAAGTTCATCCATTGCACCTGAGGCAATCAAACTTTCCAGAATGGTTTTATTTACACTTGTACTATCTAAACGGCTGCAAAATTCAAATATACTGGTATAAGGACCGTTTTGATTTCTATCTTCAATTATATCCCGCATTGCTGTGTCACCCAGATTTTTAATTGCTCTTAAACCAAAGAGGACTTCTTTACCGTGAACTCTGAATTCATTATCGCTCCTGTTTATATTGGGGGGAATGATTTTTATGCCCATTTTTTTACAGACCTCAATTTCACCGTGTATTTTTGCAGGATCATCTTCCAGGGAAAGCAAAGCAGCCATAAATTCCACGGGGTAATATGCTTTCAGATATGCTGTTTGATAGGCAACTAAAGCATAGCAGGTTGCATGGGATTTATTAAAAGCATATTCCGCAAAGCGTAACCAATCCTGCCATATCTTTTCTATAACTGCATCAGGAACATTTTTAGCTCTGGCTCCTTGTCTGAATTTTTCCTGATATTGTTGCATTAATTCCGAGTTCTTTTTACCCATTGCTTTTCTTAAACTATCGGCTTCGCCACCTGTAAAACCACCCATTTCGCGAGCAATTTGCATAACCTGTTCCTGATAGATAGTTACTCCGTAGGTCTCTTTCAGGGCATTTTCCATTAGCGGATGATCATAAACTACTTTTTCGCGTCCGTGTTTGCGAGCAATATAACTATCAATAAACTGCATAGGACCAGGTCTATAAAGAGCTACCATAGCAATTAAGTCCTCAATCTTATTGGGTTTCAGTTCCATAAGGTATTTACGCATTCCTTCCGATTCAAACTGAAAAACACCGTCGGTTTCACCTTTACCCAATATGTTATAGACCTTTTTATCTTCCAGAGATATGTGATTGATATCAATATCTACATTTTGGGCTTGTTTCACTAAATCAATGGTTTTTTGAATAAGGGTAAGGTTTTTCAAACCTAGTATGTCCATTTTCAAAAGCTTTAGATCATTCAGCCATTTTCCCTCAAATTGCACCAGAATCACCTTTTCTTCATTTTTCTGTGTGCTACAGGCAAGAGGAACATAATCCGTTAGGTCTCCCGGAGCAATAACAACCCCTGCAGGATGAACACTTGTTTGACGCACCAGACCTTCCAGCACTTTGGAATGTTTAAAAATAGTGCGATATAAATCGTTGCTATTGATTAAGGAAGTAAATTCCGGATATTGATTATATGCCTCATCCAAAGTTTTATTATTTCCCGGAATAGTTTTAGTTATGGCATTTGCTTCTGCAGCAGGAACACTTAAAACCCTAGCTACATCTTTGATTACACTTTTAGCGCCTAAAGTAGAAAAAGTTATTATTTGAGTTACACTTTCTCTTCCATAGCGTTGGATAATATAATCAATAACTTTGCTCCTATTCTGAGCACAAAAATCAATATCTATATCCGGCATACTGATTCTGTCGGGATTTAGAAATCTTTCGAAAACCAGACCGTATTTCAAGGGATCAATCTGCGTTATATCAAGTAAGTAAGCTACAATACTTCCGGCACCTGAACCGCGACCCGGACCTACAGGAACCTTTTGTTTTCTGGCATTATCAATGATATCTTTAACGATGAGAAAATAGCCATTGAAACCCATTCTGTCAATCACTTCCAGCTCGTAGTCAATACGCTGTTTTACGGACTCATTCATTTCGGGATATTTGACATTGGCTGTTTCATAGCACAGATACTTTAAATATTCACTCATAGATTGGAATTCGGGAGGTGTTTCAATATTAGGCAGTAGAAATTTGTCATAATGCAGTTCCAGGTCTATCATCTCTGCTATTTTTAAGGTATTATTATATGCTTCAGGTATATCGGGAAAGAGTTCTTTCATTTCTTCCGGGCTTTTAAAATAAAGTTGATTAGAACCGTAATGTAAACGATCGGGATCGTGTAATAGTTTCCCGGTTTGAATACATAATAGAATATCGTGGGCTTCATAATCATTTTTATTCAAATAGTGACAGTCATTAGTTAGCACCATTGGAATTTCCAACTTTTTTGCTAAATCTATCAGGCGGGGGAGAATTTTCTTTTCCGGTTCCAGGTTGTGATCTTGAATTTCTATATAAAAACGCTCCTGGAATAGGTCTTTATACCACAAAGCAACTTCCTCTGCTTGTTTTATGCGATCATTATAAATCAGAGCTGGAATTTCACCTTTAACGCAGGCAGAAAGGCATATTAGGCCTTCATTGTATTGTTTTAAGAGGGTTTTGGAAATTCTGGGCTTATAATAGAATCCTTTTATATAGGAATAGGAGGAGAGTTTCATCAGGTTTTTATAGCCCTGTTCATTCTGAGCAAGTAATATTAAATGATACCTGAATTCATTTTTACCGATTTCGCTTTCCAGTTCACCATTAATAATGTATGCCTCAATACCGATGATAGGTTTGATACCGGCATTATTGGCTGTTTTATAAAAATCAATAGCACCAAAAAGATTGCCATGATCTGTTATTGCAACAGCGGGCATACCATATTCTTTAGCCAATTTAATCATTCTGTCAACTCGGCAGGCACCATCCAACATACTATATTGTGTATGGTTATGTAAATGAACGAAAGACATCTCTCACTCCCTGAATTTATCTAAACATATAAAATTCGGAAGCAGAATCCTGTCAAAGAATATCTGAAAAGTTAGCGAAGAGCAGAGGGCTTAGGTTGGAGTTCAAAGTTAGTGGTTCAAAGTTATTTTTTCTTTATAATACAGAAAGGAGTCGTTCATTAAGTTTTTCCACCTGTTTTTTCCGTTCGTATTTATCTTCAGGATAATGAAACTTCAGTTCTTTATCTCTATCTGCAAATAACTTTTCCGCACATATTTTAATAGCCGAAGGGGATTCCATCGGGCAGATATAATTTTGTCCACTTTCTATCAGAAGTTTTCCCGCTTCACCATTTTGAGGAACGAGAGCCAGGATAGGTTTTCCGGTTCGTAAATATTCAAAGACCTTACTGGTAAGAGTTCCTTTGGGGCTATCCGAATTTATCAGCAGCAGTAAGGCATCAGAAGAAAGCATAGCAGAAATTGCCTGTTGATGACTAAGTTGAGGAATAATTTTCACCAAATCTTCAATTCCGCTTTGTTTAATTTCTTGCAGGGTTTCAATATGATAATTACCATATAAACGAAGAGAAAAGTTAGGGGGCAGTTTGTTTTCTTTTCTCAAATCCTTCAATGCCTTCAGCAGACATTTCAACGACCTTTTAGCATAAAGAGCTCCAAAATAACTGAGTGTATACTTACTTTTATCTGTTGAAAATGCAGGCAGGGAAAGAAAATCCTCTTCATCGTGTCCGTTATACAGAATGAAGGTTTTCTCTTTTAAAAAGTTACCAAACTGTTCACTTATATCTTCTGCAATACCTTCAGTAGCTGTAACTATTAAAGAGGCATCCTGCAAAAGCTTTTTTTCTGTGTACCGGGAAAAAAGACGGTTGAGATAAGTTCCCTGCAAATTATAGTCACTTAAAAGAGTCCAGTAATCTCTCATTTCCAAAATGTATGGCAACTTATAATGTTTACTTAAACTTCTTGCCGCTACTGCAGAAGAAAAAGGTCCACAAGAAACATATATAAGGTCATATTTTTCATCTTTGAGTGCCTTTTTTCCTGCTTTGTATAAATTTGGCAGCCACAAAACTTTATCATCCAAAGGATAAAGCTGACGGATAAAAAGTTTGAGTCGTTCCGGTGTGTTATGATATATTTGGCAGGAAACCGATTTATTTTTCCCGCTCAGTTTTTCTAAGATAGACATCGGGTCAAAAGAGGGAATATGCATAATCCGGTTTTGCCTGGATTCAGCTAATAGTCCGTTATCATAATAGTTATAAACAATATTGCCCACAGTAAAAACATCAATTATGTTGCCTGATTTGCTTAAATATTTAACTGTTTTCAGGTTCCGCAAAGAAGCAGGTCCGGCTAAAGGAGGGTAAAAATAGCTGATATAAAGGATTTTCACTTTTTGCCCAGTCCGTTAATTACTTGGAAGAGTTCTGCTTCCATTGTTTCCCAATTGAATTTGTTTTCAGCTAATTCCAGGCATTTATTGCTCATAGCTTTGTATTCCTTATCATTCAATCTCAACATTTTAGCACTGGCATCAGCTATTGCTTTGGATTGATATGCAGAACAAATTCCCACACCGTTTTTTTCTACCAGCGCTTTCATTAAAGGTGTCTTAATTGTTATTACCGGGAGTCCTGCTGAAAGATATTCCAAAACCTTGAGAGGAGTGGAAAGTCGTAACCGTCTGTTTTTTGGATTAAAAATCCAAAGTCCGAACCGGCAACGCTTAAGCAAAAGTCCAATTTTTTCTGCCGGAATCCAGCTTTGATAATATATTATCGCTTTCAAATTGTAGTCATTGATGCTTTGATTGAATCTATTTTCGGTCTCTATCTTAAAAAATTTACCCAGTATAAGCACCTTCAAAAAAGGAAAATCCCTTTTCAATAGAGAAACAACTTTCAGAATTTTATAAATACCACGGTCTTCCGTTAAACCACCAATATAAATTAAATCAAAGTTCATCTGACAGAGCTGTTCCAAAGAACCAGGAATATTGCATTCGTAATCCCAAACATTTTTTACCGGATAATTAGGCAACACCAAAGAAGGTATGCGTTTATTTCTGCCTAATAACTGATTGCGCATTTCCTGATTTACAACAAAAACAGCATCGGCAATCTTCATTAACTGCTTTAAAGAAAGTTGATAAAATAGATATGACGGTAATCGGAAAAAACGGGGAAACCTTTCACTGAAAGAAATGGCAAAGAATTCATGCACATCAAAAATAACCCTGAATTTCAGCTTTTTCTTTAATACCCACGCAATTAGCAAAGTTAAGGGCTCCACACAAATTATTATCTCCGGCTTCAATTCTTTAACCTTTTTGCCTAAATGCCAAATCGCTAAATGACGGGAAGAAACATCAACTACCATCTGATAAGGATTACTGGTATCATTTACGATGCCATTGGTAGTAATTAAATAGACCTCATTCTGCTTGGCTAAACTCATTGCCAGTTTGTAATATAAACGCACATCATTAGTAGGATGCGTATTGGAAACAATACATATTTTCATTATCGGAAACTGCCTTTATTGCTGTCCTTGTGTTATTGTTCTTATTCTATCCTTATATTTATAGGGTAAAACGCAACCACGGGAGAAAAATACTGTCTCATTTACAAATCATATTATGTTAATTTATGCTTCAGTGATGTATGTATTTTCTTAAATTTTTCAGGAACTATTCTTTATTGAACCACTTTATAGATCATATTATATTTTCTCTTAACCAGGTAATTTTTTAGCAATTTAAGCTTCCGCTGAACATAAAACTTGAATTACATCTGCTAAATAATTGGTTTTATCTCTTCCTCCAGGTAACATTTTATCATCAAACGCAGAATTGTATTTAGTAATAAGATAATTTACAGTTTCCTTAAGGTCTGATTCACTACATTTGGATTTTATCAGGGCATTGTATTTTTTTCTTAAGTCATTATCTCTATCTAATAGATCAATAAATGTCTTAGAGAAATTATTTCTATATTTTAGCAATATGGCTCGTTCTTCTATGGTCAGTAATTGGGATAACCATATATCATCATATTTTAATAGAAGTAAATCCGAAACAGGAAATTGTTTCTTAAAGAGTTTTAAAGTAATATCATCTCCATATAAAGCTCCAATAATTACTATCAGACCTGTATCTGTTAAATTAAGTTCCATTTGCAAATTTTCATGATCTTCATTAATTATTTTGATATTGGGATTTTGTTTAACCATATTTAATAAGTATTCAAAACCTTGTTTGCTTGACGTGTAAAATCCCTCAGTTTTATCAATTTGAACTGTAGCGGGTTTAGCATATTTATCAAATAAAATTCCTATATATATTTCCAATGTATTAATTCCGAAATGATTAAGCAATTCAGGTAAAGAAAATTCTTTATCACCTTTTCTAAATAACTTGTTATCATCCATCAAACATTCAAGATAGAGTCCAAATTTCTCAGATGTCCATATTTCTCGCCTTCCTGCAGTTCCCCCAGTATCTATTCTATTTTTAAGTTCAACCAAGACCATAGTTTTTTTATCTATAATACTGCCAACATCGGTACTGATATCTTTCTTACCTAACCAATCCCATTCAATAGTTCTCAAAGTTTCTTTTTCCTCAGAGGTTAGACCTTGTTGAGTAAAGATTCCCTGTTTCTTATGAAGAATAGGATATTCTAACCAATATGGAATTTTACTAAGCTTAATGGAAAGTGAGGAGGTTTCAAAAGAGGAGGCAATTTTCTTTTCAATATATTTTCCTCTTCCGCCTTGACTATGTTGATAATAAGAACTTACACCTAATAATGATTCATAATACTCTTTTATATGCGAGGGAACACTTAGTAAACCATCAAAAACTTTTGCAACGGGATCAAAATCCTTGGCTTCAAGGTCAATACACAATTTTTTAAAATTAATAAGTATGTTTTTATATGGCTCATACAGTAATAAATGTCCTATGTCCAAACTTTCTTTTGGTCTCACACAAAGAAGATTTCGTTTGCTAATCATATCTAATTCTCTTTCTCACAAATAATAATACTTTCTCCTCTTATTGCCCTATTACGAACACCCAATAAAGGATTAAAAATTAATTTGTTAAATTTGAATCCAACTTCTTCACAAAACTTTTTAGTAACCATAGTTGTGGGTATTTTTTTCCCGTTAACCGTGCTGTCACCAATAATGATTGCTAATTTTCCCCCGGGTTTTAATGCCCAAAAGATATTTTCAATAGAGACCTTTAAGTCATCATAATACATTGCTACTCTCAAAGGTAAGCCGGAATAATTTTCTTTTGGATTTCCTTTATTTTTCATACCCAAATAACGAGATTCTATTTTTTTCATATCAGCACCAAGATAATCATAAGCTATTTTGTCCTTTCCCACATAATCTATAGAAAAATAATAGGGAGGACTAGTAATACAGGCATCAAATTTTCCTTCCATTTCTCTTATGTTTTTTAGTTCTAATACATCACTTTCTATAATTTGGGAAGATTCAAAGTTAAGCGCGTTATTGTTTTTAATTTCAATCGTCTTTTTATAGCAATTTATTATATAGTTGTACTTTTCTATAAAGAGACCGGTTTTCCCTTTTCTATTATACCTTGATGTCCTTTCAAAAGCATCAATAGTATCAAAATATACAATTAGCATTAGTTTATATATTACGGGATCCTCATATTGCCATTTTTTATTCTCTATGGCTACTGCGATATCGTATAATTCTTTAATTGAAAAATTCAATTTTTGTTCATCAATAAAAAGTAAATCATTTTTCAACGACGATAAAACAATTCCCATTGGAGTAACATCTATTCCGACACTTTTAATGCCCATAAGAGATGCTTCATGAGTTGTGGTTCCGGAACCGTTAAAAGGGTCTAAAAGCAGTGATTGAGAATTCAATTTAAAAGCATTAATTAAAGTTCGCACTACTCTTGGATAAAATTTACCTTTATAGGGATAAAGATTATGAAAGGCATAAGCATTTGTATCTCCAAATTTATCTACAAAATCCGTATAAAGAGTTTTTTCCCCGTTAACTTTTTCCAGGTGGGCAATTCTTAATCGGATAAAATCATCGTCCCCTTTTAAATTAACAACTCTATCTACAGGATTAATTGTATATTCCTCAGTCAAGCCCTGCAATTCCAAATCTAAAAATTCCAAATCTGCTAAGGTTTGCATCCAAAAACCAAATACCGTATTTCCTTTGGGTAAAACATAAGTTTCAAATTCCTTGGAATAGGCATCAATTATCTCTTCATAAGAGGGATAGTCATATTTTTCAAATATTGACATTTGCTGTGAATGAGTGTCTTTATCCATCGTAAATCTATTATCCTTTCTTTTTAATTTCTTTAATGATAAAGTTATTTATGGAATATCTTTGAATATTTATTAGAAATTTCATTTTTACTCTTCTTTCTGGTAGCAATATACCCTAAGTAATTGCTTTTGGCATAATTAAGTTCCTTGCTTTAATATCCTTTCTGTCAAACATAATAATCTCAGGGTGAATATATTTTTTATAATATGATTCACAATGTTTATAACCCATACCGGCAAAAAACAATAACAACCATACTATATACATTAACATCTTATTAATGTTCAGCTTAACTAAAATCAGAATTTCTTTGTTGCCTCTTTGCTGTCCAGTTCATAAAATTCTGCTTCACCTCTTATGAATTCTTAAAATTCCCAATATCATAATGTGTCAAGTTTATTCTACTTTTAAGAAAACAGGGCATTAACCGGTTTTGAATTGATGAATACTAAATAAAGTTATTTTTCAATTCAGAGTTAATTAATTTTACTTAGGAAAGCCGTTTTTTTACTTAAAACTTTTCTATAGGGGGATAAGCAACCGGCTGTTCAGGTTCTTGAAGATCTCTAAAATTGCTTTTCAGCCAAAGATCAATCAGGTTTAGTAATTCGGGTGCGGGTTTAGAATTGCATTTTCCGTGAGTTTCTATTAACTGCAAGCCATCCGTTGGTGTTTTTTTATACATAATAGTAAGTCGTTCAGGATAAAGCATTTTGGCAACATAACAATTTCCCTTTTGAATATTAGAAGTATAGGAATAGATACAGTGATGCATTTCTGAACCTTCAATATAGAGTTCTACAGAGTTTCGTATATGTTCTATCCACAGGGTGTTACATTTAATATCAGGCAGAGGGGGTTCAGGAAAATGTTGTTTAATTACATCTCTAATTTGTAACATTTTTTCCAGCAGTTTATCGTGGACAGCGTTCAAATCGTTCATAGTTATAAGTTCGTGTTTTGGTACATTTATATTATATGTCTTTAAGATATTAAGTATTCGGCAGATATCTTCAATCAATTGGTTGATATTTTTTCTTTCTTCATATTCTCTAGTAGAGATATCGGTAATCAGCTTGGGATTCAAAATTTCCCCTAATCCGTTTCCATAAATATATATGCAGGTAGGAGTTAGGACAGGATAAAAAGAGAGCTGACGCAGAATGGAAGGAGAATTTTGCAAAGTGGTTCTGAGAAGAAAAAATAAATCCACAGAACAATGTTCGGGTTTGATTTTAGCAAAGATTTTAACCATTGTTTCACAAGCGGGAAAACCAAAATAGCCCAGGATATTTTTGCGTTTCATTTTCATCAGTTTATTTACCGATTGCCAGTATATTTTGCTTTTCAGGGGATGATAAACAGCGTGTGCACTAAGTAAATATACCAAGGCAGGATTTGTGTTCATCAATTCCAAAGCGTAATTTCCTTCTCGCATCAGCAGGCAATATAAAAACCAATAACGGTCTGAAAAAAGGTTCAGCATAGCAATTTTATCCTCACCTGCATAAGCAACCATCTTTTTATAGACGGATTCCTTATTTTGTGCATTTTTCCGAATAGGATAATTAGCACTGGATAAGTTATTGATATATGGCTTATTAAACAGAAAAGGAAAGGGTTTGGAAGGAATATAACACTGCCAGTTATTCGTCTTAAAACTTTTTCTATACGCTGCAGGATAAGGATTTCCCAAGCGGATAACCTCTATAGAGCGTTTGGTAAAGCGATAAACTTTGCCCTGTTCTTCCTGAAAGATTAACGCACTTTTTTTTATTTCCTGATAGGATTTTAAATCGGACTCCTTATTTTGCCTGTCCATAAAAGGTTACCTCCCTGTTTTTTATTTCTTTAGATGATTATTTTCGGCTTTTTTTCTCTTTTAAAAAAACTACTTATCCCCCAATCAGTAAAAAATGTCAAGCTAAATTCTGCAAAATTTTTATCTCTGTTTTTAACGGATAAGTAAATTGGGAATTAAATATAGATAGGTGCGTAAGCCCCTCGGAAAGAAGGGTTTAGAGGGTTGAGAAGGTTTAGAAAGTTGAGCTTTTTTCTTTCTCCAAAGAGCGACACAACGCTAGCGACAGGTGCGTAAGCCCCTAGGCAATAGAAAGTTCAGAAGTCAATAACGAACAAATATTGGATTCCATTGTCCTTAATTTAATTGCTTACCCATTACCTACCCATTACGGATGCCATCCGTAATGGGTAGGTAATGGGTAAGCAATGCTACTAGGGAAGAAAGGGAAGAGAATAAGTAATTCCTTAATATTATATTAGGTTAGGGAATTGAACGATATTCACATTGAAAAAAATCCAGCGAAAAGTAACTGAGCAATGCCCATTTCACAATAAGAAATATCATAAAAATTGGTGTATTGCCAGAAATGTAGTTGCTAAAAAGTGGGGTATCCATAAGAATGGCATATAATTAAATGCACATTTTTATTTTGGAGGATAAAAGTGAATAAAAAACGATGCCCCAAATGCCATTCCAGGAGAGTAAAAAAAACGGGTGTTTTAGAGTGTTACAAAGAGCACAGGGCAAAGGGTTTATCAGTAATTTTTAAATAAAGGTTGATGGGGACATCAACCCTCCTGTGGTCTCAACCTTTTTTTACGAGGGGTTGATGAGGAGTTCAACTTTCCGGTGGTCTAAACCTATTTTCCTGATTATTTCAGGTAAGTTCTAAATATTGGTGAAAAAGCTGGTTCATAGCATTGAATGTCTCAGTTTATCGCTTGTGATCTTTAGCTAATGATTATTTATAGTTCTTTTTAGGTTAAGCCACGGTCAATCTTGTATTGTTCAATTTCGGCTCGTACTTGGTCATAGTTCTTTTTATTCATTAAGGCATAGGTAGCGATTTTTCCGGCTTCCACTCCGGGTTGGTCTAAGGGATTGATGTTCAGAAGTTTGCCAGTAAAAACTGTCTGAATTTCATAGAGCATAATAAATTGTCCAAGGTGGTATTCATCAATTTGGGGGAAAACAATATTGCCATTGGGGCGCATTGCTTTGCTCAGGGCAATTTCTGTGGCAAATCGTTCTGCATTAAGGAGTTCAGAAAGTTTTTTGCCACCTAAGTAATTTACTTCTTCCCGGTCGGGATACAGATTAGGGATAGTGTAATCGTGTTTAAAGTGTTCCACGGTTAAGAAAGTGAAGACCTTATCATTGGGACCTTCAGTATAAAGTTGCACTTGAGAGTGTTGATCGGTTGTTCCCAATGCTTTCACAGGTGTTTGTCCCGTAAAGATATCTCTACCTTTTATGTCCTTGCGTTTACCCAAACTTTCTGCCCAAAGTTGACGATACCAATCAGCAAGATCATAAAGGGAATTGCTGTAGGGCATCATAACGCTGATATTTTTTCCCTGGCGGTAATAGAGAAAATGAATCAAGCCATTCAGGTAAGCAGGATTTTCCCCAATATCGGGATTCAAACATTTTTCCCGCATATCTTTTGCTCCCTTAAGCAATGTCTTAATATCAATTCCGGTAAAAGCAGAAGAAAGTAATCCCACATCAGAAAGAACACTAAACCTGCCTCCCACATTATCAGGAACAATAAAACCGGGGTAACCCTCTTTGTTAATGACCTGCCTTAAAAATCCCTTTTCTTTATCTGTGGTAATGATCATCCGCTTTTGAAAGTCCTGGGGGAATTTGTGTTTAATTATATCTGCCACAATCATATAACCAGCCATTGTTTCAGCTGTGGTTCCACTTTTAGTGATAACATTCACTAAAGTTTTTTTCAGGTTTATTTGTGCTAGGATTTCATATAGCAAAACAGGGTCTACATTATCATAAACAAAGAGTTTACGGGGCAATTCCGCCTCTGTTTTTAAAGCAGAATATAGGGCTTTATTGCCTAAAGCGGAACCGCCAATGCCCAAAACCAGCATTGTATCAAAATCAGGATTGAGATTAGCGATAAATTTATCAATATGCTCTGTAGAGCAATCTGGCAAATCGTAGAAACCAAGTAAATTAGCATTGCGTTCTGCCATAATTTCGTGATGCGCATTATTTACCTGATCTATACATTCCAGCAATTTCTCTTTGGGCAAATTACTGCGCATTTGTTTAGAAGCCAAGAGGTTGTGATATTCATATTGCAGCATTTATTCCTCCCTGTTTGCATAATAGGATTTTAAGTCAATATTGATTAAATGTTCCACTATATATATAGGGGTGACAAAATCAAGATTTTCGGTCAACGCAAAAAGCCGGTCATCACATTTCTGAACGATGGATTTAGCTATCCAAAAACTTCCCGGATTAACGCTTAATTCCGTTATTCCCATTCCGATTAAAAGAGGAATATATTGAGGATGGGAAGCCATTTCTCCACATACGGAAAGCGGTGTCTGATATTTTTTTGCACTTTTTACCGTCTGTTTAATCAGTCCCAAAACCGAAGGATGATGTTGAATATAATAAGATGTCACACTTTCGTTATTGCGGTCTGCGGCCAAAGTATATTGAACAAGATCGTTAGTTCCGATGCTTAAAAAATCACATTCCCGGGCTAATTCTTCAGAACATAATGCGGCAGAAGGAATTTCTATCATTGCTCCTAAGGGAATTTCCTGAGAAAAAGCAATTCCCTGAACAGAAAGCTCCTGCTGACAATTTTGGACAAACTTTTTGGCTTTCCGAAAATCCTCTGCATCTATAATCATCGGAAACATAATTTGCACTTTGCCAAAAACCGAAGCTCTCAATATAGCTCTCACTTGAGGGGAAAAAATATCCGGACGGGAAAGGGAAAATCTTATGCCCCGATTGCCTAAATAAGGATTTTCTTCTTGTTTTTCAGAACTCAGGGGAGCAAGTTTATCTCCACCCAAATCAAAAGTCCTGATAGTAACAGGCATAGGGTTCATCTTTTCCGCAAGTTCTTTGTAAACGGTAAATTGTTCCTCTTCTGAAGGCAAATTTTGCTTTCCCAGATACAAAAATTCGGTTCTGAATAAGCCAATTCCTTCACAGGAAAGGTCTTTTATGATTTCCAGTTCATCCAGCACTCCGATATTAGTTAACAGTTTAATTTTAATACCTGTTGCGGTTTTGGAATCAGATAACTGCAATTGTCTTAATTTTTCCTGTTTTATTCTTTCGCGCTCAGTTTTCTGTTTATACAAATCCAAAGTTGCCTTATCCGGATTGATAAAAAGCGAACCTGAATAGCCATCTACAATTATTAGGTCATCATCTTTAACTGTCTCTAATAAATCAGGAATATTGGCAATGGCAACTAAACCCAAAGCCCGACTGAGAATAGAAGAATGTGAATTATAACTTCCTTTGGCTACAAGGTATGCCATAATTCCTTGCTGGGCAAGTTTGCTCACTAGAGAAGGCACAATTTCTTTTAATACAGGAATTTGGTCTTTTTCTAATCTGTGCTGAAGAGTATTCTTAACCCCGGATAAAGCATTCAGCAAACGCATTTGAACATCGCGATAATCAGCTGCCCGAACAGCAAAGGTCTCCACTTTCAGCGTATCAAAATGATTAATAATATTCGTAAAACAATCTGCTACTGCTTGTGTAGCAAAGTGTAATTTATTTTGGATAGCAGATAGGAGTTGCTTGTAAATTTCAGGATCATATAAAATTTCACGCTGCGCAGAGATTATTTCTGCTTCGTTGGGGGGTAACTTACTGGAATGGAGTTCCTGGTTAATTTCTTCTTCAACAGCAATAAGGGAATTCTGCAAACGGTTTATTTCTCTGGAGACATCTTCGGGTTCAATCTTTCCGGTTTCAATTTCTGGTTCTGGCAAAGAAATATGAATTGCCCTCCCAATAAAAATTCCGCTATTCAGAGCAGTTCCTGTAAGTTTTTGCATTTATTCTCCAAAACCATTTTCAATCATTTCTTTAATTTCTGCCAGCAGATAATCCTCATCAACACCATCAGCAATAAGTTGCAATTTGGAACCGCATTCGGCAGCTAACATCATAACGCCCATAATGCTTTTTCCATTTATTCTCATTCCATCTTTCTCAATAAAAAATTCACTGCGGTATTTTGTGGCAGCTTTAACCAAAAGTGCTGAGGGCCTAGCATGCAGACCTAACTTATTGGTTACTGTCACTTCTACCTGTTTCATCATCTTTGCCTTCAAGATTTTTTTGCATTGATTTCTTGCGGATTTCTTCATTTATTTTACGGTTAAAGTCCTCAGCAGCATCATATCCCACACTTTTCAAAATGACATTCATTGCAGCTACTTCCACAATAACCGAAACATTTTTTCCGGGAGAAACAGGCAAATAGATGATCGGTATTTTAACTCCTAAATGTTCAACATAATTATTGACCAAACCAAAGCGTTCGTAATCCATATTTTCCTGCCAGGGCATCAGCTCTATTTGCAGGTCTATATTTTTTTGTTTGCGCGTATGAGCAATGCCGAAAACGCGTTCTGCATTCACAAAACCCACACCTCTAATTTCCATAAAATGACCAATATCCCGTCCCGGCTTGCCAATCAATTGATCGTCTATATACCGTAAAGTAATTAAATCGTCTCCCACTAAGCTATGTCCACGATGAACAAGGTCTAAAGCACATTCACTTTTCCCGATTCCACTTTTACCTGTAATTAATATGCCCAAACCGAAAACATCAACAAGAGTGGCATGAATGGTCTTTTCCAGGGCAAAAATATCGCGCAAGTAACGGGTAAGATTATCAATTAAATTAATAGTGGATAGCCGACTGGAAAGAAGAGCTATATTCAGTTCGTTGGCAAGATATTCAATAACCGGAGGTAAAGTAAGCCCCTTGGAGATTATAATGCAGGGAATATCCATTTTGAATATCTCCCGGATGCGGGAAATTAAATCTTCTTCCCGTAAACTTTGTAAATAGCGAACTTCCTTTTCCCCCAAAATCTGTATCCTGTCTGCAGCAAAAACTTCCATATAACCAGCCAGAGCTAATCCGGGACGGTTAATATGAGGTGAACCGATTTTCTTGTTTAAGGTTTCCGGTTCAGTTATTAAAGATAGCGCCAGGTCTTTCTTTTTAGCGTCGAAAAAGTCATTGACGGTAATTTCTTTCATCTAAGTTCCTCGCTTTGTCCGGGACAGCAAATTCATTTTTCCTTCTGCCGAATAGGAATTCAGCAGTCCACAAGGGTGATAAATTCTGCTTTCTACACCTCATAAAGATAGCTAAAGATTCTTTTATTCCTCTTTCTTCTGAATCGGAATTCAGTAGTCCAATTAGGGTTCCAGCAGTTTATAAACCTCGTGATCTTTGGTTACAAGAACATTTATTTTATCACTTTCAATATTTTTAAAAATCAGGAAATCCTCTTTACTTGCTTCCAGTTTTTCTAAAGCTTCCGGCAAGCTGAGGGATTCGGTTACGACTCTTTTAGTTTTTATTGTTTTCCTGCTGTGATTTTTAGCATCCAGTTGAAAATCAGTAGCGTGAGAATATGTTGTAAATTGTTGTTTTAATGCTCTTTTCTGGTGATCCGTAATGCGATCTTTAAGTTTTTTAATTTGGCCTTCCATCTTTTCCACAGCGTTATCTATGGCAAGATACATATCCATCTCTTCAGCTTGACTCTGAAGTGAAAATTTTGCAGCGTGAAGTGAAAGTTCACAGATGTTGCGACTGTTTTCCAAAGCCAAAACTGCATGCATAGTGATGATTTGGTCAAAATACTTATTCAGCTTGGAACAAGCTGATTCCACATAATCCCTGATAGCTTTAGTAAGCTCAAAATGACGGGCTGTAATTGTAATCTGCATTTGGGATTCCTCCTTTTAAATTTTATGAATTGATTTATTTTGCAGGTCTTCCATAGCTTCCAATATTGCCTCCGAAAGAGTCGGATGAGCAAAAACAAAGGAATCAATGTCTTCTGCTTTATTTTTATTGATGATCATAATGGTGCCCTGAGCAATAAGTTCTGCAGCATTGGGACCCAAAATATGCATTCCTACAAGTTCTGAAGTATCTTTACGGGCAATGGTTTTTACAAAGCCGTTAATATTACCCGTTGCTACTGCTTTTCCATTGGCTGAAAAAGGAAATTTACCAGTAACAATTTCCCCGAATTTCTTTTCTGCTTCTGTTTCCGTGTAGCCAACGGAAGCAATTTCCGGATGGGTAAAAGTGCAACGAGGAATATTAATATAGTTTAATGGTTCTTTGGGAGCGGAATGTTTTTCGGGATATAAACACGAAGCAATATGTTCAACAGCAATCAAACCTTGTTTACCAGCAGTATGAGCAAGTTGTAATTTTCCAGTTACATCGCCAACAGCATAGATTTTATCACAGTTGGTCTGCATAAAATCATCAATTAAGATAGCATCTTTTTCCTCTTTGATATTAATTCCCTTCCAGTTGAGGTTATTAATTGGTTTTCTGCCAACGCTTAAGAGAACTTTATCAGCATAGAGAGTTGTTTCGTTACTTAGTATCAATTCCAGGCGTTTTTCCTTTTTCGTAATTCCTTGCACTCCCGTATTGGTTAAAACCTTTACTCCGGTTTTTTTAAATTGCCTAGTTAGCCGTTTGGAAATTTCTTCTTCTTCAGTAGCCATAATGCGCGGAAGAAATTCTATGAGCGTAACCTGCACTCCAAAAGTAGAAAAAATAGAGGCAAATTCACAACCGATAACTCCTCCGCCTACAATAACAAGTTCATTGGGAAGTTCCTGTAATTTTAACATACCTGTTGAAGAAAGAATATCTTTTTCATCAATTTTAATGCTGGGGAGTTCTTTTGCCTCACTACCTGTAGCTATAATCAAATATTCAGCACTGTAACATTCTCCTGTAGATATAGTTACAATATATTTACCGCTTTCTTTGGCTACAGAAACAGCTGTTGCTTTAATAACGGGAATATCACGCTGGGAAAAAAGATATTCTATTCCGCCAGCTAGTTGTTCAACAACAGCATTTTTGCGTTGGAAGACCTTGTTATATTCCAAAGTTACTTCCGGTTTCGGTAAGCCAAAATTTTCAGCATTTAGCATTTCTGAATATAATTCGGCACTTTTAACCAATGTCTTAGTAGGAATACAACCCCAATTTAAACAAAGTCCTCCCAGCCGTTCTTTTTCAATAAGTAAACAGGAAACACCATATTGATGAAGGCGGATGGCTGATTCATAACCGCCAGGACCTCCTCCAATAATAATCACTTGACTATTTTGCATTTATTGTCTCCTTAAATGACTGTTCAAAATGCCTAATTCATCACGGTATTTAGTAATAATTCTGCGGGATATATTTAAGCCCTCTGCTTTAAGAAGTTCAACCAGTTCCTGGTCACTATAGGGTTTTTTCTTATTTTCCGTCTCAATTAAGCGAATTAAATGAGTTTTAACTTTTTGGCGGGAAATGCTTTGATAATCATCATCAAAACCAGCAGTAGAAGTGAAAAAATCCTTGAAAGCATAAATCCCGTAAGGTGTTTCTGCATATTTATGTTTAACTACTCTGCTGATAGTTGATTCGTTAACTCCCAGGTCTCTGGCAATTACAGCATAAGTAAGAGGTTTCATTTGTCCCGTTCCCAAATAAAAGAAATCATATTGATGATTGACAATAGAAAGCGAAACTCTTTCTAAAGTCCGCATTCGCATATAGATGGACTTTATTAAAAATTTAGCGGAATTGATTCGTTCCCGCACATATTGCATCGTTTCTTTGTCAAAATACCCACGGCTAATCATTTTACGGTAGCGGGGACTGATAATAATATTAGGAGTTATATGATCATTGATAATGATTTCATATTTGCCGTCTATCATTTTCATTGTTACATCAGGAAAAACATAAACAGCGTTAGTAGAAAGTATTCGTAATCCAGGTTTGGGATCAAGCTTGGAGACCTGTTCCTTAGCTGCTAAAATTGTTTCTTCTGAAACACCGTAAGCAGAAGCAATTTTTTGATAGCGACGGTGAATCAGATTTTCAAAATGTTCAGAAACCAAGCCCACAAGAATACGGTTTTGTTTTTGTTCCTCTGTCAATTGTGCTATCAAACATTCAGTCATATTACGCGCAGAGATACCTTTAGGGCTTAAAGACAGAATAATATTATGCAGTTCTTCAGCTCTTTCTGGAGTAATTAAATACTTTTTTGCCAAATTAACAATGTTAAAACCCTTGGGTAAAAATCCGTAAATATCACAGGAATCAACAATATCGGTAACAAAATCTGTTTCCTGATCCTCAAGTTCCAGAGGGAAAAGCTGTTCCAGAAAATTTTCTTTGCCATCTTTTTCATAGCGAATAAGCGATTCAGTATGGTCTGTTTCACTTTCGGAAGACCAGCCCTCATAGCTGGAATGATATTCATTCCAGTTATCCAAAATCTCTGTCAGTTCTTCAGCTTCAGCCAATGTTTCCAAATGGTTTTTGTTCATATCGCTTTCTTCAATCGGTGTAGAGCTTTCGGGAGTTAACTGTTCAAAATTGCTTTCATCAATATCATCTTCATCTTTCTCTTCCCGCAATTCCAGCAAAGGATTATTGACCAATTCCTGTTTTATATAGCTTTCCAGCTCCAGAATAGGCAAAGCGAGCATTTTTAAGGACTGCAGCATTTTGGGCTTAAGTGCTAGTTCTTGCTTTTGTTTTAAAGACAGATATTGTTCCATTGCACTCATAATCTTTGCTCAAAAGGGCTTTCCAGAAATCTTTCCCCCAAATATAATTCTCTGGCTTTTTCGTCGTTTATCAATTCCAGGGAAGAACCCGAAACGATAATTTTTCCTTCATAGATAATATAAGCTCTATTTACAATTTTCAAAGTTTCCAGTACATTATGATCGGTAATCATTATTCCGATATCTTTATTCCTCAATTTAGCTATAATATCCTGAATATCAGCAACCGCGATAGGATCAATTCCGGCAAAGGGTTCATCCATAAAAAGAAAAGCAGGACCCGTTACCAGGGCACGGGTAATTTCCAATTTTCTTCTTTCACCTCCCGAAAGAGTATATGCTTTTTGTTTTGCCAATGGTGTTAAATTCAGTTCTTCCAGAGCTTCCTGTAAACGATTTTTCTGTTCTTTCCTGCTGATTTTCAGGGTTTGTAAAATCGCCAGAATGTTTTCTTCTACAGTTAATTTGGCAAAAATAGAAGGTGCCTGAGCTAAATATCCCAAACCCAAACGAGCTCTTTTATACATTGGTTTATGAGAAATATCCATTTCATCGTAATAAACCTTACCGTTATTGGGCTTTGCCAAACCGATGATCATATAAAAAGTGGTGGTTTTACCAGCTCCATTAGGACCCAAAATGCCAACTACCTCTCCCTGACTCATTTCCAGAGAAAGGTCATTTACTACGGCTCTTTTGCCATATATTTTAACGAGATTTTCAGCTCGGATTTTATGCTTTTCCATAAAATAATAAGATAAAGAAAGCTGTTTTTTTGTCAAGAAATTCTTGTAAGTGGATTGAATTTTGCTAAAATAGAACGGAAAGCAAGGAAAAAGGAAAATGAGAAATATGAGAGTTTAAGCAGTGAGAAATTTAAGTTAGGAGTCGTCACCGCTGAAATAACTTAAGTTAGGAGTCGTTACTATTTAAGTTAGGAGTCGTCACCGCTGAAATAACTTTTACGTTACCCTATATTTAATTTAGCGGTGAGGACTCATAACGACCCTTTAAGTTAGGAGTCGTCACCGCTGAAATAACTTTTCCGTTACCCTATATTTAATTTAGCGGAGAGGACTCATAACGATCCCAATTAAACATATATTTAATTTAGCGGTGAGGACTCATAACGATCCCAATTTCCCCTTTTTCCTCTCTTCACCTGGCAAATACGGTTTCCAGTTCAAGGTATCCATTAATGCATCTGCTTCGTGTTTTTTGCTTTGCGGGATTTTTTTTAATTCGTCATTAATGGCTCTATGGGAAAGGATTTTCAGGGCTGGAGCGTTTATCTGCATTGCCTTAAAGGTCTTATCTTCAATAGTAAAATCAAAGCGCAAGGCAAATTGCAGAGCTCTTAACATTCTTAAAGGGTCTTCCGTAAAACTTAAGTTCGGGTCTTTAACAGTGCGAATTATTCCCTGTTGCAAATCGCTTATTCCTTTTTCACATAAATCCAAAATTTCACCTGTGGCAATAAACATCAGCAAGGCATTTATTGTAAAATCCCTTCTGAGAACATCATCGGTTAAAGTTCCGAATTCAACTTTCGGATAACGGTTACCGGCAAAATATTGTTCTTTACGGGTAGCCACAAATTCCAGCTGCAGGTTTTTATAGTGTAAAGAGGCAGTTCCGAAACTTTTATGAATAACTAATTCACTTGGCTGCAAGCGGTTCTGCAAATATTGGGCAAGAGCAATTCCTCCTTCAGGAAGTTCCACACAAATATCTACATCACTTTTTATTGTAGCATAAGCGTTTAATATAAAGTCCCTGACGCATCCACCGGCAAAATAACTTTTATCAGCAAATTCGCTATTCTGGATAAGTTCCCAAAGAAATAAACGCAATTCATTTAAGTTCATAGAATTAAGTCCCCGATAACGCTGTTGGAAACAAATAATGCTTTTTCGGTTAATGCCAAATTATGCTCAGTTAAACTCAGCATTCCTATTTTTTGCAGCTTAGATATTTTTTCTCCATACAGCTCTGTCAGCTTAAACTTAAAGTGCTTTTGAAAGCAATCCAGATCAATACCTTCCTTTAAACGTAAACCCATCATAAGATAGTCCTGAACAATTCTTTGCCCGGAAAGTTCCTCTTTCTGAGGAAATGCTTCACCTTTATCTACGCTTTGATAATAGAGATTCAGGTCTGCGGGATTTTGATAACGGACAGGAGATATCCAACCTGTCGAAGAGACACCTAAAGATAAGTAATCATCACTATGCCAATATCTTAAGTTATGTTTAGCAGTAAAACCCGGAAGAGCAAAATTGGAAATCTCATAATGAATATAACCGGCTTGCTTTAAACAGTTACAAAGAAATTCATATTGTTCTGCCTGCATTTCTTCATTCGGTAAGCTATTATTCTTCTTTGCCAGTTTACAATCCTCATCCAGAGTTAACAGGTAGCAGGAAATATGTTCAGGATTCAGTTTCAGGTATTTTTCCACTGTTTTTTGTAAGGTCTGAAGTGTAGCATTTGGCAAACCGTAAATCAGGTCTAAGGAAATATTTTGATAGCCAAACTGACGGCAGAGAGCTATTTTTTCCTGAATTTGTTCCGGTTTATGATGTCTGTCCAACCAATTTAATTCCTCCTTATTCATACTTTGGAGTCCGATAGATAACCGATTGACAGGTGTTGTTTTAAGCGCTTGAAGATATTTCTCTGTTATTTGTAAAGGATTGATTTCCAGTGTAATTTCCGCATCAGGAAGAATATTCAGTCCGCTTAATATACGCATAATTTGTTCTGCATTCAGCAACGAAGGAGTTCCACCACCAAAGTAAATTGTAGCTATAGGACGGTTTAATTGGCTGTGGTAAAGGGCTTTTTCCTTTTCCACATAATCAACATATTCATTTAAGGCACTGTTACGAAAAGGGAGAGTAAAAAAACTGCAATATCCACAACACCTGAGACAAAAAGGAATATGGATATACAGTCCTAACGGGGATGCCGGAAAATCCTGTTCCATCGGATATGAGGTTCGTCATAGAGTTTGTTAAATTCAATACCTCTACTGAAGAAAATCAGCCAGGGGGTTCCAGTTATATATTTACGTTCCAAAAAACCCCAGTAACGACTGTCTTCACTAACATCACGATTATCACCCATTACAAAGTAACTCTTTTCTGGAACTTGTATAGGACCGAACCAGTCACGGTTAAAAACCTTGCGCACAGCAGTAGAATCACCCTCAATTTTTACTCTGTAGGGCTCATACCAGGGGTTCATAGAAACATAATCAAAGCTGTTTTCCGGGTAGGTAAAATATTCAATTCGTTCCGGAGCAGCAGGGGGACTGGGAATGGCAACTCCGTAATTTTCAAAGCCCCCGGTATATTCTTTGCCGTTTACATAAACAATTTTGTCTTTGATTTCAACTATGTCTCCAGGCATACCAATAACCCTTTTCACTACATTTCTGCGAGCATAATAACAGATATGAAAAGCAGTGAAAGGATGCTTGGAAAAACTTTGCTTTTTATTAATATATATGGGGGGAAAGATTTTAATAAAATCATCCTTATAATCCTTGTGTTCCGGAGTTCCTTCTTCAATTTTAGGATAGCGGAAAGTGACTATTTCACCCTGCTTGGGATCGTTGAAAAAATACTTTATTTTATTGGCAATAAGATAATCACCAACTAAAAGTGTTTTTTCCATTGAGGAAGAGGGTATTAGGAAATTCTCAAAAGTATAATTGCGGATGATCATTGCCACCACAAAAGCAAAAAGAATTGCTTCCACCCAATCCTGCAAACCAGGTTTGCGTTTATGAAACTTTTTCCCTTCAGGAGGAGGTGTTAAAGTGTATGGCAGAATGTCTGATTTTGTTTTATCACGCTTGGGATTGATTTTATCCTTCATCAATTAGTATCCTTTTCTTTATCTGCAATTTAATTACAAACATCTGAAAGAGTTGTTTGTGTCAAGCAAAATGGTGAACGGGATTTTTCTCTCACCCAGATTACGCAGATTTTATTTACACCGAAAATACCAAAACCTTCAAAAAAAGCTCACCGATTACACAGATTACACAGATTTAATATGGAAACTGATTTTAAGGGATTAAAGGTATAAAAACCGATTTGTTGCCTTATAAAATTTCCACCTTGAATATGCAGATGTGCTGTAAATTTTATATGTATTCTTGTTTTTGCAGGAATAGCAAACAGCTTTTCATTAAAGAAATGACATAATATGTAAACCTTCAGGAAGAACGACATCCTGTCGTTCCACTTACAACCTTGCTTTTTCGTAATTGCTGACTTTCCGGTAACTGAATAAATAGAGAGAAGTGGGTTGACGGGAACATCAACCTTCCGGAAGAACGACATCCTGTCGTTCCACTTACAACCTTGCTTTTTCGTTATTGCTAACTTTCCGGTAACTGAATAATATAGTTTTTCTACTACCTGTTTATAATTTATAGCGTCCCAAATAAAAAATTTATTCTATGTTGCCATAATTTAGCTTGCAATTTGCTAATCTTTTACCTATTTTTATGCAACGCATTATTCCCTGCCAAGTTAAATCTTTTATGCTTCTTTAAACCTTCTTTAACGATTCCTTAACAAAGTTAAGGCATTGTTAAAGAGTCGTTAAAGAGTCGTTAAAGAAATGACCAGGCAACAAGCAGTTAAACTAAGTCCACAAAGTAATTTTATAAAGCAAGATAATGTCAGGTGCATTGCTTCTGTTATGTAATTTCATTCAGGAAAAAGCGGTGTCTATCACAAGTTTACGAACTAAGGAGCTTACGGGTAAGGTATTTATCGCCAGCTCAATATGTTCCAATCTTATCTTAGCATCAAGACCTTACATCAGTAGTTTTATAGTATTCCTTCCGATTTTTTCCCGCAGGACGATAAAATCGTTATTTATGGCTTATTAATAAAACTGTTGTATTAGAAGAATTAGGTTGATGGGGATGTCAACATTACGGGTTTTTTGGTTGACGGGGACATCAACCTTCCGGGTTTTTTGGGTTGACCAGGAGGTCAACAATCCGGAGGAGGTTAAGATTCTTCGGTGAGTGGCATAAACAGGTTATCTATAATGTCAGAAGGCAGGATTGAAGGGAAATAGCGTTTTTGGGCAAGTTCTTCAGCTGTTTTACCCATAATGTAAGAAGCGTTGATAGCTGCTTCTCCAAGTTCCATTTTTTGTCCGCAAAAGGAACCGATAATACCAGCTAAAACATCTCCGCTACCGCCTGTGGCAAGTCCATCATTTCCACTGATATTGATAAACATTCTTTTGCCATCGCTAAAGATTGTCGTATTGCTTTTTAGAAGGACTTTTGCCCCGGTCTTTTTGATATAATTTTCCAGAGCAGCAGGTATATCTTTTACCAGCTGATCCAAATCCTTTCCTGTTAAAGTACAAAATTCTCCCCAATGGGGTGTCAGCAGGATATTAGGTTTTTTCAGATATTGATGCAGAGAGAGGTCTTTAGCAATTAAGCGTAAAGCATCGGCATCAACAACGGTAGGCACAGTAGAAGTTCGCAAGACAAATTCCAGCATATAGTTAGCATAAGTATCAACACCTAAACCGGGACCTATAATCACGCTATCTGCCTTTTTAAATAGATCGGAAAATAATTTCAAGTTCGGGATAAGTGTTTTTCCTATTTTGGGTATCCCTACAAAGAGATATTCAGAAGGATTAGCATTATAGAAATAGGCATTTTCTTCGCGACTTACCAAATAAACCAAACCAGCTCCGGCTCTTAAAGCAGCTTTTACAGTCATAGATATTGCCCCCAAATATCCCATATAACCACCTATAGCAAAAACCCTGCCGTAATCATTTTTGTTAGCATAATAATAGCGTTCAGGCAATTTGAAGTTTTCTTTATCTATTAGCACGGCAGGAGTGAAAAAGGCATCATTATAATGCTCGGGAATACCAATAGGGATAGTTACAACTTTTCCGCTTTTGTATTTACCATCCTGCAGGAACAAACCCATTTTATACGAATGCAAGGTCAAGGTTAGATCAGCTTCAAAGGCATCGTTTCCTTCTCCGGTAGCTCCATTTAAGCCGGAAGGGATGTCTATAGCTACTTTGAGAGCAGGGGTATCTTTAACGCTTTCAAATATTGTTTTAAGAGCAGCAGGTAATTTACCCTTAAAGCCCGTCCCGAAGACAGCATCAATAATCATAGTTACCCCTGGTAAATTCTCAATTATATCCAGGTTGTCATTGTTCTTATTCAAATCATAAGTAGGGATTTTAAGTGCTTTGCAGAGTTCAAAATTGTGTTTGCTTTCTGCTGTCATAGTGCCATTATGGACTTTTAAGAGGAACACACTTTTCTTGTAGTTATGCAGCCAGCGGGCAAGAACAAAGCCGTCTCCGCTGTTATTTCCATCTCCGTGTAAAATAATTATAATTCCGTTTGTTTGTTCAGGATAGTTACTTACAAGATAATCAGCACAACCCCTGCCGGCATTTTCCATAAGTACATTGGCTGGAATGCCGAAACAGTTGATAGTATTGTCATCCAGGGTTTTCATTTGGGAGGGCGTAAAAACATAAGCCATTATTTCTCCTTATTTGGTTGTTGGACAGGCAGTTTTATTTCAAAAGTAGTGCCTTCGCCGAGAGAGCTTTGCAGTACTTTAATATGTCCGTTATGGTATTCTTCAATAATGCGTTTTGCCAAGCTTAAACCTAAACCCCAACCTCTGGTTTTAGTTGTAACTCCTGGTTCAAAAATGCGTTTCCAATGGCGATGAGGAATACCTTTACCTTCATCCCGGATATGAATATAAATCCAGGGTTTTTTAAGGGTAGCAGTAATAATGATATTTCCACCTTTTTGACTCATAGCGTCTACGCAGTTCTTAATCAGGTTTTCCAGTGTCCATTTAAAGAGGTCTTTATCCAAGAGAACCATTACTCCTTCAATTTTGCTGATGTAATGAATATTGATTTTATGTCCCAGGTGAGGCATTCTTTCCCGAAAATATTCTACTGTTTCAGAAATAATCTGGTCTAAATTTTGGTATTCCAGTTTAGTAATGCTACCCACTTTTCCAAAACGGGAAGCTATTGTTTTCAAATGTTCCAGGTCGGCAGTCATATATTGGACAATTTGATCTATATCACGCGCGCATCCATCGGGTGAGGGTTCTTTTAAATAATCCAGCCATCCCATTAAAGAAGTTATGGGGGTTCCAAACTGGTGAGCAGTTTCTTTGGCTAAGCTAATCCAGAGGGTATCTTTTTCCGTTCTACTAAGCAAAAACAAGCCATAAATGCCAAAGAACACAACCATCAAAGCCAAAATCAATTCTAAAATAACAATGTAACGGATATAGGAAAGGGACTTGGGAGTGGAAAAATAAATATAGCCCAAACTATCTGCCGCATTGGAAAGAGGAATTTCATCCATCGTTTTAGTCAGCTGAGCTAGCTTTTGCTGTTCTTCTGTGGAAATTTCATAGTAATTGGCTGTTTCCGGAATGCCCACATTTCTCCAGAAGAGGGGTTGTTTATAGTGGTCAGTAACGATAATTGAACAATCCACATTTTTAATAAACTCAGCAAAAGAAATTGGCTTACTGTAATAGGCATAACCGCTAATTCTGCCATCATCCGTTAAAGGCATTTGCACCATTGTTTTCATCAAATTTTCCAATTTTTTCTGATTTTCAGGGGAAAGTTCCTGAAAGAGGGCATTTGTAGGCACGCCAACATTTTTCCATAACAGGGGTTGAAAATTCTGATCGGTTATGATTACAGGAACTGGATTTTCCTGCATAAATTCGGTGCTGATATAATCCCAGAGGTCTTGTTTGAAATCCCTGGAAGTAGTGAATTGCAAATATTTGGAGCTTATTTCAGTAATTAATTGAGCATTGCGTTCCGCTTCTCTTAAATATCTATCGGTATAAGCAATATATTGTGCAAAAATGCGCGGAATAAATTCCTGTTCCTTTTTTGCTTGTTTCAGGAGAAACTGAATATAGACAGCAAAGAAAATAAAGATTGCCAAGCTGCCGAAAATCAGGATAAACCGCAGACGATTGAACAGATTAGTGTTCTTTGGTTCTTTCCCAGTGAGCATCAAGTTCTTCAAGACCGGCTTCATTAATGTCTTCTTTGTTTTTAAGGTAATATTCTTCAATTGTATTAAACCTACGGGTAAATTTACGAGTGCATTCCTTCAAAGCGGATTCTGCATCTATATGTAACTTTCTTGCTAGGTTCACTAAAGTAAAAATCATATCTCCGAGTTCTTCTTTAATGGTATCTTGTTCATTACTATTTAGCGCTTCGGCAAGTTCTTCTCTTTCTTCATCCAGTTTTTCCAGAACGGGTTTTATATCCTGCCAGTCAAAACCAACGGCAGCAGCTTTTTCCTGGGTTCTCTGTGCTTGTATAAGAGCCGGTAAGGATTTCGGAATTCCTTCCAAAACACTTTTCCGTTCTGTTTTTTCTGCTTTTTTCAAGCGTTCCCAATTTTGTTTAACTTCATCGGCATCTGTCAAATGGAGGTCACCAAAAATATGAGGATGGCGGCGGATAAGTTTGCTGACAATTTCATCCAAAACATCGTCTATATTCCATAGACCCTGTTCTCGGGAAATTTGTGCCTGCATAACAATATGCAGCATCAGATCACCCAATTCTTCTTTCAGGGAATAGTAATCCTTATCTTCAATGGCTTCCACTACTTCATATAGTTCTTCAATGAAATTGGGAATTAGGGACTCGCGGGTCTGTTTTAAATCCCAGGGGCAACCCTTTTCGGGGGTTCTTAAGGCAGCCACGATTGCTACCAGTTGTTCAAATTTGTTCATATTGCCTCGGCATCCAATTATCGGGATGCGAAATTTCGTTTATAACAGCAAAAAGTATCCAGTAATGATGTTCCCAAATAATAGAGCTGGGTAGAATTGAAGTAGGCAGGAACATCAACAGGACAAAGAAATACATTTCGTAATAATATTTATTGGCGGGGTTCATTTTTATTGCCTTCATCAATCTGTAAAGCCACATCACATAAAGATAGGCAAAACCCAGAAAGAAAAGAAGTCCGTAATTGGTAAGCAGTTCCATAAAGAAATTATGCGAATTGGATATACCACCTGTTTTATATATTCTACCTGCGAGCATATAGTGTTCTACATTTCCTGCTCCCACACCCTTATAGCCGCTTTCAGCTAAAATTTCCAGATTTTGGGGAATGAGCCGAGTGCGAATTTTAATACTGCTCATTGTGAAGGACTTTGATTCCTGTCCTATACTGCCAATTTCTTCGGTAAATTTATCTTTTGTAAAAGTAACGAAGGGTTGGGCAAAGATTATTAAACCAAGAATCAGCAAAACCATCAGCAATAAGACCATAGTTCGCATCCGTGAAGAATAGAGAAAAATAAAGGCAAACAGAAACACAAAGGAAGAAGCGATTATGGCAATTCTGGCACCTTCAATGATAACAATGCTCAAAATGATGAAATAACAGAGCAGCGAAATTAGCCCCAACAATTTACTTTTTTTAATCTCTGGTAAAAACAGAATAAAAGGAATTAAGAGATTGAAAACAGCAGCTAAATGATTAGGTCCGTAAAAAGGACCTGTGGGTACGAAAGTAGATTTATTGTAAAAAAGGGATTGCGGCAAATGCTGCCAGGTAATCATCTCCCACAATGCAACAACGATATAAGTTATAACAATAAAAAACCAGAACCAGGGAGCGCATTTTTTCACAGTGAGGTCTCTACAAAAGATGCTTACAATGATAAACAGCATCGTTTTTTTGGAAATCAATATGGAATGCACAACCGAAACCGGTTTTATAAAAGACCAATTGTAGCTGAGAAACGAATAGCTTGTCCAAGTTAATAAAAACAGAGCTGGTAGAAAGTTTACTCTATTAAAAACAATCACATCCTTATTTATTATAGCATACAAAACACATACGCAAGTAATAAATAAAAAATACTTGTTATTCATACTCATAGCAACGGGAAAATATTCCAGCAAAAAAGACACAAATAACAGCCCTGTTAGTAAATGTCCTAATCTGATATTATTGTAAGGAATGCTTATTGTTGCTGTGTTCAGGAGACCTTCTTCTTATGGAATAAAGCCGTTGTAATAGCAGTTATTTTTTCTTTGTTCTCACCCTGTAAGCTTTCTACAATTAAAGCCAGAACGCAGGATAGAATAAAAGCAGCTACAGTACTTAATACAACGGTTAAAGCTCTTTTAGGTTTAGACCTGATACCTGCCAGCTGAGGTGCATCATAAACCTCAAAAGTAGGTAGGTCTTTCACTTCTTCCAGTTTGGCAAGTTCAAATTGAGGGTAAAGATATTCAATAATTTTCTTTTCAATTTCCAAATTTAGCATCAATTGAGCATATTGCATTGCCAAATCGGGTATTTTATCTATTTGAACTATATATTCGGGCACCAGATCGCTACCGCTATTTTCCAAGCTCTTTATTTTTTGTTTCAGCAATTGCATTTTTTCGGCTAAAGCTATTACTGCAGGTGAATCTGAAGAGTATTGACTTAGGGCAAGGGAATGTTCAATTTCGGTTTGCATATATTCGGACACAATTTCACTATAAAGTTCCAGTTGGGCTTGCGTTTGTTGAGTAATGTCAATGGAGCGATTTGTCTTTTGAAAATCCCTTATTTGTGTAGAAAGAGAATCAACAGTTTGCAAATGATTATTTACCTGTTTTTCCAGAAATTCCCTTTTTTGGCGTCCTTTGCTCATTTTACTATGGAGAATGTATTTATTTAAAGAATCCAAATGATATTGCACAATTTGGCGGGAGAGTTCTTTATTTTTGGTTTCCGCAATGATATTTACAAGGTATGTCTTCTGGTCGTAAAAAATCTGCATTGTAGATTCGCTTAGTTGTTTAACAGCAAGTTCCATTGCTTTCAGGGTATCGGGTTCATCTATTTTGTAATAAGGAATCAGGTTAAACTTTCTAATCACTTCTTCCTGAAATTTGCGGCTTTGCATTATATAAATAAAATCCACTGCCATATCATATTTATCTGTTTGCAGAAGACCACTGCCTAAAATATCCATTATGCCTCCTCCTAAAGAACTCAATCCTCCCGATTCTGCAATAGGCATAAGAGTTGCTTTGGATTCCCAATATTGGGGAACTACCAGAGAATATATGATAGCAGCAATAGCTACAAGACAGCAGATAGTTATTACTAGATATTTGCGTTTGGCAATTACCAACATAATATCCAGTAGGCCTAATCCGTTTTTATTCATTTTCCATCCTCTTGTGAGGTCTTAATAGTTGTTTGTAGGATAACGCAGAAGTGTTTCATCGTTGTTATTATACTATAGTATTAAATGCAGAAAAGGTTCCAGCACGGCAGGTAGATTGATGCTTCCATCTTCTGTTTGATATGTTTCTAAAATGGCAATCAGTAAACGCGGAGTAGCAACTCCGGAACCGTTTAAAGTATGCAAGTGTTTCACTTTTCCGGTTTTATCCTTATAACGGATATTAGCACGGCGTGCTTGAAATTCACCAAAATTACTTACTGAGCTCACTTCCAGGTATTTTCCCGTGCCAGGAGCCCAAACCTCTAAATCGTATGTTTTTTGAGAGGCGAAAGATAAATCACCGGTACAAAGAGCCGCCACTCTATAATGCAAATTGAATGCCTGTAAAATATCTTCCGCATCGGAGAGAATTTGTTCCAGTGCCGCAGCGGATTTTTCCGGCTCTGTAAAATGAACTAGTTCTACTTTATTGAATTGATGCAAGCGTTGCAGACCTTTTGTTTCTTTTCCATAGGAACCAGCTTCTCTTCTAAAGCAGGGAGTGTAAGCCACAAATTGTTTAGGCAGGTCTTTATAGGAAAGCACTTCATCCGCAAAAATATTAGTTACCGGAACTTCAGCAGTCGGAATCAGAAACAAATCATCCTTTTCAATCCGATACATATCTTCCTCAAGTTTTGGAAGTTGTCCTGTTCCAGTCATCGTTTTTCGGTTTACAATCACGGGAGCTATCAGTTCGGTATAATTATGTTTCTGCAAATGATATTCCAGCATAAAATTGATAAGAGAGCGTTCAATGCGAGCTCCTTCCCCAGTATAAAGAGGAAAACCGCTACCGCTGATTTTTGCTCCCCGGGGTAAATCCAGCAGTTTATTTTGGCTTGCCAGTTCTAGATGGTCTTTGGGAGTAAAGGGAAATTGTTTCGGTTCCCCCCAAATTTTTACGATTTTATTGGAGCTTTCATCTCTGCCAACGGGAACATCAGCTTGCGGAATATTGGGAATAGTTAACAGCATTTTTTCCAGTTTTTCGTTTACAATGCTCAAATGAGCGGAGATTGCTTTAATTGCTTCCGCTGTATTGGTCATTGCTTTAAGCTCATTTTCAATGTTATCCCCGGTTTTTTTCTTTTGGGCAATGAGGGCAGAAACGCTGTTTTGATATGCCTTCAGGTTATCAAAGGCAAATTGCAGTTTGCGTCTTTGTTCATCAATTTCCAGCAGGGCATCCAAATCCGCTTTTTCATTTTTATTGTGTATTGCCTGTCTAACGAGTTCTATGTTATTACGGATAAATTTAATATCTAACATTCCTGTCCTTTGCTTTTCTTTCCAATTTTCACCATTTCCAGAAAATCCTCTTCCTTTAAAGAAGCGCCGCCAATTAAGCCACCGTCAATATCTTCGCAATCTAAAAGCTCTTTCATGTTACCGGGTTTAATGCTTCCACCATAAAGAAGGGAAAGTTCTGCCGCAACTTTTTCGCTATAATTGCTTTTCAACCAGTTACGAATTAAATTATGCACTTCCTGTGCTTGGAAAGGAGTAGCAGTTTTTCCGGTTCCAATTGCCCAAACGGGTTCATAAGCCAAAATTAGTTCCTTGCCACTAACCAGTTTTATATTTTGAAGACAACCCGATAACTGACCTAAAACTACTTCCTTTGTTTTGTTTTCTTCCCGTTGTTGCAGGGTTTCTCCGATGCAAACAAGAGGAGTTATATGGTTTTCTAAAAGCTTTAATATTTTAGTATTTACGGTTGAATCTGTCTCATTATGGTATTGACGGCATTCAGAATGCCCTACAATACAATATTTCAAGCCCAATGATGCCAACATTGATGCTGAAACCTCTCCAGTATAAGCTCCTTCAGAATGGACAGAAACATCTTGAGCAGAAACCTGCATACAGGAACCGAAAGAACCTTTCAGTGCCTCTTCCAGAAAGGGATAAGCCGGTGCAATTAAAGGTATTACTTTGTCTAATTTAAGCTTATTTAATTCAGGAATTACAGTTGCCAAAAATTCCTTTGTCTCCTGTAATCCTTTATTCATTTTCCAGTTTCCGGCTATGAAAATCTTCCGCATTATTTTACCTCACATTACTTTGCTCATTTTTTTACAAAAGTTTTGCTCGGCATATTAGGTCAAGTATTTTTCTTTTAGCCGGAGCTTCCAATTCCGATTTTTAAGAAAAAGACGGGCAAAAAAGGTTTAATCTGTGGAGAGGATTAAAACCCGGATGGTTGACCTCCTGGTCAACCAAAAAACCCGGAAGGTTGACCTCCTGGTCAACCCCCCTTTCCTATTTATTTCGTTACCGAAAAGCAAGTGGTAACGAAACACCCGGGTTGCCATTAAACGACGAGGATGTCGTTTTTCCGGAAGGTTGACCTCCTGGTCAACCCCCCTTTTTTGCTTTTTTATGACACCACAAGCTATCTCTTTTATTCCTTATCACTTCCCATATCATTCCCATATCATTCCCATATCGTTCTCATATCGCAATACGGGAAGGTTATGGGAATATATTGATAAATATAGCGGTTAAGATAAGCAAACAATAAATTGACATAAACGGGAACATACATGAGCAAAAAAGCCGTTATTCCAATCTTGATATAGGCAACACAATAAGCGAGGTATCTGCCACTTGAACAGATACCTCGCCTTATGAAATAGTTATAAAGGTTCTATTGATGCATTTTTGCCACCAGGGAAGCCACATACCAACCCTGATAACGCGCGCCTTCTAATTCGTTTTCCGAAGGCATTTTGCTGCCATCTCCAACAATTGTGGAAGCGCCATAAGGTGTTCCACCCGAAATTTCTTCCATAGTTCCCTGACCCTGAAAAGAATAGGGCAGACCTGTAATCAACATACCATGATGTAGAAGAACGGGATAAAAACCCAAAATGGTTGATTCCTGACCTCCATGTTGAGCTGAAGTAGAAGTAAAAACACTACCGATTTTGCCTATTAAAGCCCCTTTAGCCCATAAAGAACCGGTTCCGTCAATAAAGGTTTTCATTTGTGAGGGCACACTGCCAAAACGCGTGGGAAAACCGAAAATGATGGCATCCGCTTTGGTTAAATCTTCAATTTCGGCAACAGGTATGTGAGCAAATTCTTTTTTTGCTTCTGCAGCTCCGATTTTATGCAGAATTTCAGCACTAAGTGTTTCCGGAACCTGTTTGATTTCTACTTCCATTCCCTCTACCTTTCTTGCACCTTCTGCAACTGCTTCCGCCATTTTGTAGATGTGACCATAGGCAGAGTAAAAGAGGACTAATACTTTCATTTTTAGTAAACTCCTTATTATTTAGCTTTAGGAATATATTAACTGAAAAGTTGCCTTTGGCAAGTTCAGGAATCGTGACAGGGATTATTTAGCCCAGATAAAGCGATGTTGATAGGGACTTTGGAGAATTTTTTACACTATGAACACTGAACACAAGGTGGACACCGGGAAAGTGAAAAATTATAAAATAAATACCCGGGAAAATCTGTTTTATCTGTTTATTCCGAGTTGATAATAGGATGTCATCTTGCATATATGCTGTGAAAATTATTTTTCAGGAAAAAGTTATTAAGGTGTAAATGATTCTGGTTTTGAATTCCTTATTTAAAGCAGGGCTTTGAGGTCTAAAATAAAATTCTCTATATGCCTATCTGTAGTGTTAAAACTACACATCAGACGGACTTCATTATTTTCCTCATTCCAAGTGTAAAAATGATATTTGCGTTGCAGGGGTGCTATTATCTTCCGAGGCAAAACTACAAACACAGAATTTACCGCAACTTCCTGGGTAATGATTAGTTCCGGAATTTCGCTCAAACTCTCTGCCAATAATTTTGCCATTGCATTTGCAGACAGAGCATTTTTAAGATATAAATCATCCTCCAAATATGCTTGAAACTGAGCTGAAATAAAACGCATTTTACTTAAAAGCTGGCTTGCCTGCTTACGATAAAAACGCATAGAGGAAGTTAGTTCAGGACGAAAACTGATAATTGCTTCTCCACAAAGTAAACCATTTTTGGTACCTCCAAAACTTACAATATCGGCAGTAATATCTTTAGTCATTTCTTTTAAGGAACAGTTTAAAGCGGCTGCGGCATTAGCCAAACGCGCACCGTCAATATGTAAAAACATATTATGCTGATGAGCAAAATCAGCTAAGTCCTTCAATTCCCGCAAGGTGTATAAAGTTCCGTATTCTGTGCTTTGCGAAATAGAAATAATCTTTGCCTGGGAATGATGTTGATCACGATTTCCTGATAGATGTGGTGCAATAAGCATTGGAGTAAGTTTTCCAGCTGCTGTTTCTATTGGCAGTAATCGTCCCTGGGTAAATTTTTGCACAGCACCGCATTCGTCAGTATTGATATGAGCACTTCGGGCACAAAAAATAGCATTATAGGAATGCATAACTGACTGCAAACATAATATATTAGCTCCTGTTCCAGTAATTACAAACCAGGCATCACAATTTCCTCCGAAAAGTTCTTTAATTTGTTCTAAAACCTTCATAGTTAAAGAATCATCTCCATAAGCCGGACAAAAACCCGTGTTAGCATTATAGATTGCTGCTAAAACCTGGGGATGTATTCCGCTGTGATTATCTGAGCCAAAACTTACTGAATCCATTTATATTACCTCATTTATCTTATTTAGCTTAAGCTTAAGTCGTTCAATGCGTTTTTCTGTATCAGCTACCTTTTTCTCATTAACGATTGGACGGCTAATCAAATAGGACTTTAATTTTTCGGCATTAACAAGTGCTTCCTTATAGCGTTTATAATATTTTTCCAGAATGATACAGGTCTCCTGCAGGGAAACAGGACAATCTAAGGAAGAAGCAATATTAAAACACTCAAAAGCAGAATCAATGTCCTTTTCCTTTTTATAAATAAAACCCAAGTCACGCAGCACATCTTTATCCACTATTCCAACCGAAAGCATATCCACTAAAATGTTTTTAGCAATGTCAATACGATTCTGGCTTTGATACAACATCGCCAAAGAATGATAATCAATCCGATTGTCCATTCCCCCTTGAGGAGGGTAACTGACACTGTTACAAATAAGGGTAAAAAGGGCAGCCGTATGTAAAATGTCCGTGTGATTATGTAAAAAAACCCTTTGCATAAGCTCCGGATTGCCATTTAACAAAAAACTGAAATAGGTCTGCGGAATTTCGCCTCCTTCAATATCCAGTTCTTTGTCTCTAATTTGACCCAGAATGTAAAACTCTATGGTTTCCAGGGCACAGGAAGGAAGTTTGTTTCTCCATAAACGACGGGCAAGATGAAGTAAATCCAGATGCTCCATTGCTCTTAAATTAAGCCAAATTTGATGATAGAGCAAACGGGATTCCAACACGGGAACATCAAAGGTCTTACCGTTAAAAGTAATCAGTAAGGACTTTTCGTTTATCAGTTCTATCAAGCGATCAAAAGAATTAACTTCCGCTTCAGGATCGGGTAAAAAAACCTGCTCCACAACAAAGCTCTCATTTATATAATACCCCAAACCAATCATAAAAGCAAAAATGCCGTTACTGCGTAATCCGGTGGTCTCCAAATCCAGAAAAAGGATATCTTCTTTTGTCCGTTCTTTGCTTTTATCTAAATTTGCCCAATTGAGAACAACCTCCGGCAGGATTTCAGGATAAAGAGGTAATCCCTCAATTTCTGTTTCCAGGGGATATGCTTTTTTAGTATAGAAATAGGGGTCTTCCGGGTGAGCGGAAAATTCTCCTTCTATAGAATGTTTTAATGTTTCTCGTAATAGTTCTTTCAGTTCTGAGGTGTAAAACTCTCTATCCTGATTCATATCCTGTATCATAATTTTCCTCTTCTAAACCAGAAAGTATAAATAGGTAGTTTTGTCAAGGGGGCAAGAGGTCGAGAGGTCAAGGGGTCAAGAGGTCGAGAGGTCGAGAGGTCAAGAGGTCGAGAGGTCGAGAGGTCGAGAGGTCAAGAGGTCTATGAGGTCAAGAGGTTTGGATAAAAAGCTCTCTGCCCTCTGCCCTCTGCCCTCTGCCCTCTGCCCTCTGCCCTCCGCCCTCCGCTCTCTGCCCTCTCAACCATTTTCTTTGTATTTTACAATGCTCATCCTTTGTTTCCTTTTTCCCTTCAACATAACTATGGAAACTTCTTTCTGCTGAAAATCTCTGGACAAGAACAGCCCCTTCAAGATAATGAATAATAAAGGAACAAAGCAGATGCATAACAAAGATAAAAAGCAGAAACATAGTCGTCTTAGAACCAGTTTTAAAACCTCCATAACGGAAGGTATTTTTGCTCAGATATACGGTAATCTTTCTGCCATCGGTTCTTCCTTTATAGTAAAGCTGATGGTAATTTTAGACGCTTCGCCAATGCATTACAGTTTGCTAAGTGCTATAGGTCAGGTTTCTGCCATTTGGCAACCTTTGGGAGTAGCTGTTACGCATAAACTGAAGGAACATAAATCTACCTGTATAAAAATAACTGCAATCGGGCGTTTTTTAACCATCTTTTTAGGGCTGTCTTTACTTTTTAATAATAAGTTACAGGGAATCTGGTTTGTGCTTATACTGCTTTTTTTCAGTGCCGGCTTACAATCTTTGGGAGCAAATATTTGGATTGCCTGGATTAGTGATTTGATTCCTCTATCCTTACGGGGACGCTTTTTCTCCAGACGCAATCAAATTTTAATTGGAATTGGCTTAATAGTTAGCTACATTTTCAGTTTTCATATAGACCTTTTTGAATCAGCCAAAGGTGCATTCAAACTTGGCTATATACACTTTTTGGGAGCGGAAAAATTCTTTCTGCCACAAAATCAGCCCTGGTTTTTAGCCGGTGTATATGTTTTTGCTTCGCTTATGGGTTTAATTGGTTTATATTTTCTGAACCGTCAACCGGAAAGCCCTTTGCCTTCTGTTCAGGAACAGCGTTTACGGGAGCGTTATTTTGCTCCTGTAAAAGATAAAAACTTCCGTCTGCTGTCCGTTTTTGGAATCTGGTGGATGTTTGCTATTGGAGTTGGCAGTCCTTTTTGGGGACCTTTTATGATGAAGAAACTCTCTATGAGCTTGTTTGAAATCCAAATTTACAATACAATAAGTGTATTATCTTCACTTTTGTCTTACCAATTTTGGGGTCGTTTTATAGATAAAAACGGCAATAAAACGGCTATGCAGATATGTATTGCCTTAGGAGGATTAAATCCAATGCTGTGGCTTTTTACCAATGCAGGAAATTATTCTATTTTATGGCTGGAAGCACTTAGTTCGGGTTTTATGTGGGCTGGAACAGGAATTATAACTACCAATTTTGTTCTTTCGGTAGCTGTTAAAGGCAGGGAACAGGTTTATTCCGGAATTTATGGAGCTATAACAGGATTGGCAATGATGCTTTCCACCCTTGCCTGTGGAATATTTTATCCTTCTTCAATTACTATTGGTAAAAGAATTTTAGAGCCCGAGCAGGTAATTTTCGGAATCGGAGGAATTATGCGCTGGCTAAGTTTTATTCCTTTGTTTTTTGTAGTGGAAAAAAGAAATGTGCCTTTGCCTAAAGCATTACTTGCGCTTATTAAACCTCATTCCAAAAAGTGCTGAGTTTAAATTATTCTTCCTCAAGCGGTTTACTGACTACTTCTTCAAAAGTAACATCAACAACTGGTTCCACAATTGCTTCGCCTTTAATTTCATGATAGAAAATTGCTTCAGCAGTATATATATAACTTGCAACCCAAAGAAAACCTATACCAAAAGATAAGATACTTAATAAAATCCATCCTAAAAAGGAAAGTTCCAACAAAAAGAGCTCAGTTTTATGACCTTTCATCATTTCTTTACTGGCTTTAATTGCTTCATTGGCTGAAAGATCGGGATTATCAGCCATTATGAAAAAAGTCATTGAATAGGCAAATGTGGCAATGATTCCAGGAATTATCAACAGTAAAGACCATAAAAAAACATAAATTATGACTAATACTCCAGCCGTAAAACTACGGGTGAAATCTCTAAAACCAGCAAACATCATTTCTACACTTATTTCTTCACCCCGAACCAGTTTCAGAAAAATAATAGCTAATCCTAATGCTAAAGGTCCTGCAATAACGAGAGAAACAACTGAACCAAGATAAGGAATTGCAGAAATTCCTAAATTAAGAATTGCTATAATAAGAATTATTAAAGCACAGGGATTGTTCCATTTCCCTTTTAAATACTCTCTGGCATTGTAACGAATTTCAGTATAGGTTAGCATAATCACCTCATTTTTTTCTTTATTATTATTAAATTTCCATCCCTTATCTGCTGTCAAGTATTTTCTGCCCTTTAATGATTAACTGGATTGGCTCCTTAATTTTAGTCCGCTATTTTCAGGGTAACATATTAAATTCATTCTTCTTTTTTTTATTTTTCCTTAGTTCATCTTGCTACTTTGCTACTTTGCTAACTTACTATTCCCAAATTTCTCTTGCCAAAAAAACAGAGCGGGAATACAAGGAAAAAAAATAACAGGGAGAGAGAAATGACATATTTATATGTAGTAATCGTGTTTGCGATTCTGATCCTGGCTTTTATTTCCAGGGGAATGATTATCGTGCGTCAGGCAAGTGTTGTAATTATAGAACGCTTGGGTAAATATTATCGGACTTTGGATTCCGGAATTCATATCATTATTCCGATATTTGATAAAACCCGTCCAATTCATTGGCGTTATAACAAAACTGATTATCGCGGAAATGTAGTAGTTGTTAATAAAGTGGAAGATAGAATTGATTTAAGGGAGAATGTGTATGATTTTCCGCGTCAAAATGTTATCACTAGTGATAATGTTTCCATTAATATCAATGCCTTACTCTATTTTCAGATTACAGACCCCTATAAAGCTGTCTATGAAATCGGCAATTTACCTGAGGCAATTGAAAAACTAACTCAGACCTCCTTGAGAAATGTAATCGGAGAACTTTCTTTGCAGGAAACTCTTACATCCCGTGATGCGATCAATGCTAAATTGCGTGATATTTTAGATGAGGCAACTGATAAATGGGGCGTGAAAGTTAACCGGGTGGAAATGCAAGAAATTTTACCTCCCGAAGAAATTAGAACTGCTATGGAAAAAGAAATGCGTGCCGAACGCGATAAAAGAGCCAAAATTTTGCAGGCAGACGGCGAACGCGAATACCAAATAAGGGTTGCCAACGGAGAAAAGCAAGCTCGTATTTTACGAGCAGAAGGTGAAGCACAGGCAAAAATTCTGGTTGCGGACAGCGAAAAGAAAGCTATATTGTTAATTGCGGAAGCAGTGAAAGATACAAAAACTGACCCAGCTCAATTTCAAATTGCCCTTAGATATGTGGAAGCATTTAAAGAGATTGTAAAACAAGGAGACAAAACAGTTGTTTTACCCTACGAATCATCTGCCCTTTTAGGTAGTGTAAAAACGCTGGGGGACATCTTCCAAAAATGATTTATTAAATACCAAGCAGCAGGGATAAGCATAATGAGTAACGATGAATTAGTTAACTATTGGCTTAAATTGTCTGAAGACATTACAGAAGAACTTGATCTTGTTACTTCTTTTAACATCAATACACGCTATCCTGATGATAAATTCTTTTTTATAAAAAATGTCCTAATGAGTTCACAAACAGGCATATCTCAATTATAGAGGAACTATATTAATGGCTACTGTCTCAAGTAAAAAAGAAATAATCAACATCCTTAAACAGTATGCCGATGAATTAAAAAAAGAAATACACCTGGAACAGCTTTATCTTTTTGGCTCTTATGTTTCAGGGGCTGCCAATTCTGATAGCGATATAAATGTTTTGGTTGTCTCTTCAGATTTCTCTGATGATATTATGGAAAACCAAATGCTATTACGCAGAATAAGAAGGAAGATAGACCTCAGGATTGAACCGCATCCAGTTAAAACAGAAGATTTAGAGCATAGCGTTTTATTTTCTATGATTAAAGACAAAGCCCTTAAGTTGATCTGAAATATTGGCTGCTGTTTCTATTTGAAGAAAGCTACTGCAATTAAAGGGGAGGTGATTTTAGCGAAAATAAGTATGATAGATGTGAATTATTAACGCTATGAGTGTATAATATAGTTTTCCTATTGATAATGCCTAAATATTTTTCTGTCTGATGTGGATTCCCATGAAAGCAGCAGTCCGGAGATGTCTAAACAATAACACTGCCCTACAAAAAGGAAACAATTTTAGCAGCGAAAAAGAATTGGCGAAGAAAAAATTTGCCTTTCCCTTATTTTCTTATTACCTGTCCATTATTGAGAGCGGCTAAAACTATAAATTTACTTTAGGTGGTAATAAGTTAGCTTGTAATTTACCAGACCGTAACCTTTTTTATGCTGTGCATTATTTCCTGCCTAGTTGAATCTTTTATACTTCATTAACACTTCTTTAACGACTCTTTAACGAAGTTAAGGTATTGTTAAAGAATCGTTAAAGAGTCGTTAAAGAAATGACCAGGCAACAGGCAGTTAAACTAAGTCCCCAAAGTAATTTTATAAATCAAGCGAATGACCGAAGCAGAGCTTTTGTCTGGTAATTTCATTTAGGGAAAAGCTTCTACTTTCACAAGTTTACGAGCTACGAGACCATCAGGTAAAATATCTGTAGCCAGTTAAATTTCTTCTCTTTCTTTGCATAATGACATTTTGTTAGTCGTCATATAGTATGCTTCCTAATTTTCCATTATCATAGGATAAAATTAATCATTATTTATGGGTTACCAATAAAAATGCTGTTTAATTCCTTATGCAGCTGTTGAATTAACTCTCTATTTTGCCACATATAGTAAAAAAGGGTAATTGCTTGTTCCTTAGTAGATTAAGTAACGACATCGTAATGTTTCCGTTGCACGGTAAATGGTTGTTTCAAGATTATAAGAAGATCAGGTATGATAAAGTAAGGGTTTGCCAATGCAGAAATAATTTTGGAAAGCAGGAGTCGTCACTGACCAAAAAGCAATCAATTTCATTCAATAGCATTTGTTAGTGAGGACTCCTGCGCAAAATGGTGGATGCGGGATAAAGCTACCGGGTAAGATTAATATTTACATATTCTTTTGGTCTGTAGAACCTTACCGTCAATGCAAAGACGGGCAAAATAAATGCCTGCGGCTACATTTTTACCTTTTGTATCACATCCATTCCAATTATATTCTACAACTTCATTTTTTGCTGAATTACCTCTAAGAGTAGTAACTTTTTGTCCTTTCAGGTTATAGATTTCAATTTTATGGTTATTGGAACGGGGAGCCTTTACTTGCAGGAGCAAATTACTGTGCATAGGATTAGGATAAGCATAAAACAGAATCGGTTCCATTGTAGAAAGATCAGGATCATTAATGGCAACAGGTATGGAAGCAACTCCGCGATAGAGTTGATAATAATCCGGTTCTGCGTTTTCTCCTTCCGTAAACAGCATAAAAGTTACTTCCAAAGTGTTCTGCTGACGAGGTTGCAAACAAAGCTTACTTTTAGGGTGAATTTGAATTTGAGGTTCCAGAAAATCCAGTTGCCAGGTCTCTAAAGGAGTTAATGTGCCGTCATTATTTAACTTCCGAAGGTTAATTGTCCTATTGGATTCCAGAGTGGCAAGAAGAATATTTCCGTTTTCCAAAACAGCAACATCGTTCATAGCGGAAAAAACAGGTAAAGATAGAGAATTGGTAACAACATAGTTTTCACCGGTAAAAACATTTATTTCCAGTTCCCTGCTGCTGTTTGTTTCTTTTTCCTGATGAACCAGCAGAGCATTATCAGCCAGGATATGCAAGCCGGAAATATTGCCCTGGTCTTTCGTTAGTAAGGTTAAATTCTCAATTGAGGGTAAATCTCCCGTCCGGGCAGCAAGAACATCATTGGCAGCAAAATATGCCTTATCTCCTTTACGGACAAAACATTTACTATGAATTGGTCTATATTGCGGGATACAATCAACTTCTGTAAAACCTGTCAAGTTTTCAGTTGTACCCCAATCGCCTACTGAAATTCCCAGTTTCCAGGGATAAAAAATTGGGTGATTCGGGTCTTCAAAACCCAAACTGAAACGATTATCTGCGTGCTGAATCTTTTTATAACCAATACCTCCTCCTAATGCACCTGGATAATTTTGTGTTCTTAAATAAATACCTGTTGGTGAATCAGTATAAGAAACGTAAGAACTTCCTCCGCAATAATCAATATCCGGATTCCAGATACCATAGTTGGAAGGATATTCTAAATCATATAAAGCTCTATGTATAAAACCGCGGCAAATTTGATTTACAGAACCCCAAAGCTGGATTTTCCCTCTTTCTAAATAAGGTTGAGCTTCGGGCCAAAGAGGATTATACCAGGGTAAATCTAATTGTGAAAGCCAGGGATTTGCAGAGGTCTGAGGATAATGATAGCGATGTAAATCAATCCAGGTATAAAGAGAATCCCCTATGAACAAATCAGGCATTGAAGGATGCGGATGCTGATATTCAAAACTGAAAATACCGTCCTTTCTATAAGGATGATTAGGGTCCTCCTGCAAAGCATAAATATCGGCGTAATAATTGCCGGGATTATCATCAGTAAAGCAATTGGGATGAATGCGCTCTCTTGTAACAGGGTCCACATAACCGTATTTGAGCAAAACACTTTTTTCGGAAATAAGTTTAACTGAATCGTTAAGATTATTTTCAGGTGATTCTCCAGGAACCGTTCCGCTTAATAAAATCTCACCAATAATCATTATTGTATCCGCAGCACACCAAACTTGATGACCGCTAAAAGTTCCTTTGATCCAAAGTTTGGAATTTACAAAAAAACCCCGGTTATTACAATGTCCTATAGTAGGAAGTTGTATCCAGATAGTATCACAAATTGTAAAATGATTAGTAAACAAGGGTGGTTCTTCAATATTAACGGGATAATTTGTCCAAACATCTGTAAATGTGCGATGGGGAAGAGTAATTTGTCCTACATAAGCAATGCAACTATCTCCTTGGACATCTACCAGTAAAATGCGATTGGGATCATAATTCGTAGGACCTACCAAAAGATAATTATACCTGGTAAAAAAGAAATTGGAAAATTCCAAAGGAGGTGCATTTTCTATTAAACCCCCTTGAAATACAGAATCTAAAGGAAATGCTGGTGGACTACTGTTAACATTACCTGAAATAATTACTGGCTCGTGGAAAGTAGGCCAACTATTATTTGTTCCTCCACCTACTTGTTTGATATTTATATCTGAATTACAACGAACGACACCCTGAACATCTTCATATCCGAAAAAATAGGTATTTGTCTGATTCGGACTTAAGGAATCTTTGAAATAAAGATGCACCGGCTTAAAGTGGTCCGACTCCTCCGGCTGCAAATATTGTGCCTGATCCCATTGAGGATAGGGAACTTTTAAGGCAAATTGTCGTAAAAGTCCGTTATATTTTTCTATATAAGGACTACTTTCAAAAGTATTCCAGTTCTGAGAAATACTCCAGGAATTGCCCGAATCAAAACTTTGAGCATATTGGCTTATATGCTCTTCCCGATTATTCCAACTGACAATTATTTCTTCTGGACTGTAAAATAAAGTCGGTTCTGTATAATGAAACAAAGAACTATCTACAATACTGCTTTGCCAGGTTTGACCTCCATCATAACTGATTTGGAAAAGAAGATGATAATACAAATTGTTATTTTCAGACCGCTGGGCTAATACATAAGCCAAGGTATCGCTTTTTGCATAACAACCAAGCTTACCGGCAAAAAAACTATCGCCCATACTATTTACCGGACCAAGCTCTGCTAAAAGAAAAGCAACACTAAGCGCTATCAGAATGAATAAACAATACTTTTTCATTGTATCCTCCTGATACATAAAATTCTTATTTTTTAAAGAAGCACTATCCGTTCCAAAACTAGTATATAGTTATCTGTTAAATAAATAGATACATCAATTTTTGCAGGTGTTCAGGAAAATTGAGAGAATAGTATGCAAGCTAGCAAAAAAAGAAGCCGCTGTTAAAAAGCGGCTCCTGCTTTTTTTAAGATTGACGGGTTTACTTGGAAAGTTGTTTTATAACTGATTTTCCGGGGAAATAAGCAAGATCATACAATTCTTCTTCAATGCGCAAAAGCTCATTATATTTTTCTATCCGTTCACTACGGGAAAGAGAACCGGTTTTAATTTGTCCGGTATTTAAAGCAACTGCCAAATCGGCAATAAAAGTATCTCCTGTTTCGCCGCTGCGATGGCTTACAACAGTTGTCCAACCGGCTTTATGAGCCATATTTATAGCATCAATGGTCTCGGTAACGGTTCCGATTTGATTCAGTTTAATCAACACACTATTGGCTATGTTATCTTTAATGCCTTTGGCAATAATTGCAGGATTGGTAACGAAAACATCATCGCCTACAATTTGAATTTTATTGCCCAGTTTGGCATTCATTTTTTTCCATCCGCTCCAGTCATTTTCTGCCAAGCCATCTTCAATAGAGCAAATAGGATATTTGGCAATCATACTTTCGTAATATTTAATCATAGCGTCGCTGTTAACTTTCTTTCCTTCAAACAAATACTTTCCATCTTTAAAGAAACTGCTGGCAGCAGCATCAATAGCCAGGTAAATATCTTTACCGGGAATATAACCTGCTGCTTTAATTGCCTCTACAATTACGATAAATGCCTCTTCGTTGGATGCCAGATTGGGAGCAAAACCACCTTCATCACCAACGGAAGTTACTAAACCGCGTTTTTTGAGAATTGCTTTAAGAGAATGAAAAACCTCAGCATTCATTTGTAGCGCCTGCTTAAAACTTTTTGCACCCAAAGGCATAATCATAAATTCTTGAATATCAACATTATTATCGGCATGCGCTCCACCATTGAGAATATTACTCATGGGCACAGGAAGTGTATTGGCATTAACACCTCCCAAATAACGATATAAAGGTATATTCAGCTCCATAGCAGAAGCCCTGGCAACAGCCATTGAAACAGCTAAAATAGCATTAGCACCAAGTTTAGCTTTATTGGGTGTGCCATCCAGATCAATCATCATCTTATCAATGCTACCCTGCATCAGGGAATCCATTCCTAATAACTTATCTCCGATAATATTATCAATATTGGCTACTGCCTTTAGAACTCCTTTACCTCCATAGCGTTTTTTATCGTTATCACGAAGTTCTATAGCTTCTCGTTCTCCGGTGGAAGCACCGCTGGGAACTGCAGCTCTTACAATAAGATCACTAGCTAATTGAACTTCTGCTTCCACAGTTGGATTTCCCCGTGAATCTAAAATTTCGCGTCCTATAATGTAAAGTATGTCAGACATTTTATCCTCCTACTAATTTTTTTCCTAGTATAATGAATGAGGTTTTTTGGCAAGGGAAATCTGAAAATGCAGAATAGGTGACGACTTATTTCACGCAGATTTCGCAGATTTCGCAGATTTTATTAATAGTTTTTAGTGTCTTTATGAGTCATAAGCACCGTTGAAGCTATCAACCAGGTAAAAAATCATAAAGGTGCTAATGACTCCTTACTTTCATTGAAGTCAGGAGTCGTCACTGCCGAAATAGCTTTTACGCAGCTTACAAATTTGTTTGGCAGTGAGGACTCGTGACGACTTATTTCACGCAGATTTCGCAGATTTCGCAGATTTTATTAATAGTATTTAGTGTCTTTATGAGTCACAAGCACTGTTGAAGCTATCAACCAGGTAAAAATTATAAAGGTGCTAATGACTCCTTACTTTCATCTCAACCTTCTCAACTATTTTTTCATTTACGATATTCACACCGAGTTTCACATTTCCACTTATCCACTTTAACCACTTGTAAAATAATTATCTACAGTGCTTGTGTGGCATAGAATATACACAAGCCAGTTTGTGTTGCATAAAACGCTAAATATGCAACACAAGGACTATATCCTCTTTGTTTATTGCTGGTTATAAAATTATTTCACAATGTTATAAAGAGCTCTGAACATAAACAATCCTGGCATTTTCAATATTCATTTTTGCCTGTTCCCCTCTAAATTACAAAAGGGCTTCTCCGCATGGGAAAAGCCCTTTTCTTTATTTTAGACGGGATTATATTAATACATATCACCCATATTAGGATTGGGCATTGGGGCTGCTGGTTCCGGTTCTTTAATGTCTGTAATAATGCATTCCGTAGTTAACATTAAGCCGGCAATGGAAGAAGCGTTTTGGACAGCTGAGCGAACAACTTTAGCGGGGTCAATAATTCCAGCTTTGAAGAGGTCTTCAAATTGTCCGTTGAGGGCATTGAATCCTAAATGTATATTGCGGAAGCCCCTAAGTTTTTCAACAACTACAGCGCCTTCTTCTCCTGCGTTTGCGGCAATTTGATAAGCAGGTTTTTCCAGTGCTTTAGACATAATATCCACAGCCATTTTTTCTTCATAGGAAAGGCCTTTTAACTGTTTTATGGCTTTAGCAGCTTGAATCAAAGTAACTCCACCACCGGGAACAATTCCTTCTTCAACTGCAGCACGGGTAGCATGGAGAGCATCATCTACGCGAGCTTTCTTTTCTTTCATTTCTGTCTCGGTTGCAGCACCGATTCTGAGGACGGCAACTCCGCTGGAAAGTTTGGCAAGGCGTTCCTGCAATTTTTCTTTATCGTAATCGGAAGTGGTCTCTTCAATCTGAGCTTTAATTTGTTTAATTCTTCCCTCAACTGCTTCAGGATCGCCAGCTCCTTCACGAATAGTAGTATTTTCTTTTTCCACAATAATCTTTTTAGCGCGTCCTAAATCGCTCATTGTAGCGCTATCAAGTTTCCGACCCATTTCTTCGGAAATTAAAGTAGCACCTGTAAGCACGGCAATATCTTCCAGCATAGCTTTTCTGCGATCACCGAAACCGGGTGCTTTAACGGCAACCACATTCAGGACACCGCGAAGTTTATTCACTACTAATGTGGCAAGTGCCTCGCCTTCAATATCTTCAGCAATAATAAGCAGGGGACGTCCATTTTGGGATACTTCCTGCAGGATAGGGAGCAGTTCTTTGAGAGCTGTTATTTTCTTGTCATATAAAAGGATAAAGGGCTCTTCCAGTTCAGCAATCATCTTTTCCGCATTAGTAACAAAATAAGGAGAGATATAACCTCTATCAAACTGCATTCCTTCCACTTTTTCCATACCGGTATCAATGGATTTTGCCTCTTCAATATTGATAATTCCTTCTCTACCAACACTATCCATAGCTTTTGCAATCAGAGCTCCAATTTCAGGATCGTTATTAGCTGAAATAGCGGCAATTTGAGCAATTTCTTCACTGCTTTTAATTTCCTTGCTGAATTCCCTGATTTTATCCACTACAACTTTGGTTGCCTTTTCCAAACCGCGTTTAAGATACATCGGATTAACGCCGGCTGTTACATGTTTCAGACCTTCTTCAATAATTGCCTGAGCTAAAATTGTAGCCGTAGTAGTTCCATCACCAGCTATGTCATGGGTCTTTTCTGCAACTTCTTTACAGAGTTGAGCGCCCATATTTTCGTATTCATCTTCCAGTTCAATTTCTTTGGCTATGGTCACACCATCATTAGTAATAGTGGGAGAGCCAAATTTCTTGTCTAATACAACATATCTACCCTTAGGACCAAGGGTAACTTTAACGGCATCTGCCAGTTTATCCACACCAGTTTTTAAACTTGTGCGGGCGTTATGTCCATACTGCATTTGTTTTGCCATCTTGTTTTCCTCCATAATATTAGTATTTTATTTTTGGTTTTCTTAGCAGTCAATACAATTGAGTGCTAATATTATTATAGCCGAAATTCTGTCAAGAGCAAATTAAAAATTTTTTGTTTTGATGGCATTTATCTTATCCAATTTTTCAGAGTTTTCGGATTGATAATCATAGTTTTATCTACCTCATAATTTTCAAGAAATGTTTTAGAAAATGATACCTTGCGCCGGAGATTCCATTTTGTTTACGCGTGTCTACAAATCTGTCAAGTAAAAATTGCTGATATTGCGATTCAAATCGCAGAATATTATAATAATTTGCGATTTGAATCGCAATATATGAGGTTAATGTAGTAATACAAATTGGACAAAGGAAACGGATTTGAGTCGCAAATTCGGTTTATTTTTGGGTTAGCTTCAGCAGTTCCTGATAAAGTTGATTGATTTCCTCTTCAGGAATTACCTGATCATATTCGCTATCTTCAAGTTCTTCGGTTAAATCAAAAGCGGTTTCTAGAGCCCTCAGGGCATTTTTATAGTCCTTTAGTTCATAGAGGGTTTTAGCATACCAGAGGTAGGCATCATAATGTTCTTTATTGGTTTCAATTGCCATTTCCAGTGATTTTTTAGCGGCATCATAGTTTCCGCTTTTATAAAGTGCTTCCCCTTTATGCCGCCAGGGGCAGCTCCACTTTGGTGTTGCTTCGTTTAAAAGGTTATAAATACTTATAGCATCGTCATATTTATCCCTTTCCAGATAAAGATTAGCCAGGGCAAAGCGTTCGCCAGGTTGCAAATTATCCATATCCGCTTTTGCCAAATCCATCAGCCGTAAGGACTCCAAATTACTGATATAAGCAAGATTTAGTTTTGCCTGCATTCCGCTAGTATTTTCTTTATCAATTTGGATGAGATAATTAACTGCCTGCTGATAGGTCTCCAAATTTTGATTTTGTAAGTATAAAGTTACCGGTGATTCCTGGGCGCAATAGAGGACAACAATAAGCAATCCCAGCATTATAAAAGTAAACTTTTTCATTTTCTTGTTCCTTTTTATTCGTAGCGGCAAAGATATGCCGTCTGTTCTTGCACTTTTATGCGGAATTTTTGCTGTGCAGGAATGGTGAATGTTTCACCGTTAATAAAGTCCTGCCAGTTTTCTTTTTCCGGTAATTGGACAGTTAATTTTCCTGAAATAACGGTCATTCGTTCAATTGTATTAGTGCCAAATTCAAATTCCCCAATGTCCATTACTCCAACAGTGAAATTGCCGTATTCGTTTTGGAAAGCGATTGATTTAACCTTTCCGGCAAAATATTCTTTTGTAATTAACATCTTTGTCTCCTTAGGAGTTCTTATTTTACAGTGTTATTCTTTTCGGAATGAAATTCAGCTGATAAAAAAGTGGCTCCGGAAGAGGGGTTCGAACCCCCGACCTAGTGGTTAACAGCCACCCGCTCTACCGCTGAGCTATTCCGGAACACTTTTCAAGAATACCTTTTTTTAAAGGTCGTGATTTTTGTCAATCAGAATTTTTGTGTAGTCGGAGCTTATTAAAGTTCAGGTTTTTTTATACGGAGAAACGACATCTTGTCGTTCCACTTGCAACTGAGCTGTTTCTTTATAACGCTCTTTTCATTAACGAAATATATCACCCCATCTAGTTGACGGGGACGTCAACCTTCCAGTGTTTTTGGTTGACCAGGAGGTCAACCTTCCGGAGGAACGACCTTTTTTGCTTTAAAGAAAACGCTGGTTACCAGCTCAATAATGAAGCCATATACAATTCCTAAAGCCCAGGTCAGGAAAAATATTCCCCATTTACCCATACCTGGAACTTGTTGAGCCATAGCACTTAAGGAAAAAGGCAATCCAACAATCAGTCCCATTAGTATGCCGTGTAAAAGCCAATTCATTTTCCAAGCACTGATGCCAATAACAAAACCAATTAACACGCGGCTCACAAAAATATTCGCAAGCACTTTCTTCGCTAAGGGTTCAGGGCTTACTGCTCCTGCTATTAAACAGGCAATAATCCCTAATATTATCCCCGTTAAAACGGCGATGTAAAACCTTTTAGCAGTCATAATAACCTCCTATTGATGTGCTACTTATATAATAAAGCAAAAGAAAGAATAAGGCAAATTATTTTTTTGCGGCAGGAAATTATTGTTAGGGTAAGTTCTTTGCCTTTTAGTTAATATCTAATCTAACTTAGGTTTAGAATAAAAGTCACTCTTCCGAAACAGTAATTTCCAGGATGAGGTCTTCCTTTTCTTTTTTGGTAGCGGCTATTTTATAGGCATTCAAAATCAATTCTGCTGTTTCTTCTGCCTCGTTTTTATTGGCACAATGAATTTCTCCAATTTTATCGCCGCTTTTTATTTCATCTCCAATTTTGGGATAGAGCAAAGCACCGGCGCCATAATCAAGAATATCGGTTACTTTTTTTCTGCCTGCTTTAATATGCACTAAGGCATAGCCAATAGCTCTACAGTCAATTTTATGCACCCAACCGCTTTGTTTAGCAATAATTGGATAAATTACAGGTGAAGAAGCAAAAAGGGAATAGTCCTCTAGCACTTTTGGTTCTCCGCCTTGAGCAATAATTATTTCCTTAAGTTTTTCCAGTGCTTTCCCCCTGGCAACGGCTGTGTCAATCATCGTTTTTGCCTGTTCAAAGTCCTTTGCCTTTCCAGTGCTGATGAGCATTTGAGCGGTTAAAACAGTAGTAAGTTCATAAGTATCGGGTAAATAGTTTCCTTTTAAGTATTCAATTGCTTCAATCATTTCCAGAGCATTTCCAACCGCATGACCCAAGGGAGAATTCATATTAGAGAAGACCACGGTTACTTTTTGACCGAAGCTTTTTCCTGTTGCCATCAATAATTCAGCTAATTCTTTGGCTCTTTTAATATTGGGCATAAAAGCACCGCTGCCTATTTTTAAGTCAATAACCAGATGCTTTGCTCCTTCAGCAATTTTTTTGCTCATTATGCTGGCAGTTATTAACCCTGGACTTTCCACCGTAGCGGTTACATCTCTTAAAGCATATATTTTTTTATCGGCAGGAACAAGTTCTTCTGATTGCCCTGCTAAAGCAAAACTATGTTTTTCTACCAATTGCTTAAATTCCTGCAGAGAAAAGGATGTTCTAAACCCTGGAATGGATTCCAGTTTATCTAAAGTTCCTCCTGTATGTCCTAAACCGCGTCCTGAAATCATTGGCACCATCAGTCCTAAAGAAGCAGCAATAGGAGCCAGCATTAAACTTATTTTATCTCCCACACCTCCTGTAGAATGTTTATCAGCAATCGGCAGACACTTCTCAAAACTGATTGTGCCTCCGGAATCAATATAGGTCTTGGTTAATGCTTCTATTTCCTGTTTATTCAGACCTTGTAAAAAAGAAGCCATTAAAAAAGCGCTCATCTGGTAATCTGCAATATCACCCTTTAAGTAAGCATTTACAAAACAGGATATTTCATCAGGTGTAAGAGAATAACCATCACGCTTTTTGATCAACAATTCAACAGGATTAAAATTATGCATTATGCAATCTCCTAATAGGTAACAAGTTTGGAACGTAAATAACCGCTTAACATATCCATCACCCATACAATTAAAGCAATCAACCACATTATTAAACCTACATTTCTCCAGGCGAGCATTTGCTGCTGTTGATATAATGCCAAACCAATTCCTCCGCCACCTACAAAACCTACTACCGTAGCCATTCTGATATTCATATCCCAGCGATAAATTGTAAAAGCCAAATAGGGTGATAAAATTTGTGGTGTAACTCCATAACGCCATACCTGTAAAGTTGAAGCTCCAGTTGCTTTTATAGCTTCTACAGGACCTGGATCAATATTTTCAATCTGTTCACTGTATAATTTTATCAGAGCCGCTATGGAATGTATCCATAAAGCTAACATTCCGGCAAAAGGACCAATGCCCACCCAAACACAAAAAATAATTGCCCACACAATTGCTTCAATACTTCTGAAGACAGTAGAAATCGTTCTGATGATTATATACAAGATCCTGCCAATAACAGAACTGAACATCAAATTCTTGGCAGCAAAAAAGGAAAGTACAAAAGCAAAAGGAATAGCAAAAATAGTTGCTAGTAAAGCCAGATATATGGTCTCTACTAAAGCACTCAGCATCGGAACAAGCTCTTTCAAATTCGGTTTAAATATTCCACTGATAATGGATTTAGTATTAGCTGCTTGAGTAAAAAACGCTACGGGTTTTACATCTACAATTACCCAAGCCATAATGAAAGTTATAATGATTACTATTGCCAGCTCAATTTTCCACATTGAACCCGTTTCTTCAGAGAAAGTTATTTTTGCCCCTAGGTTATTTTTGCATTGTGATATAAGAATTGCTATTATTAAGGGACTGATAAATATAATATAGCTACTGGCGGAAATACTGAATACCCGTAATAAAAACCAGCAAATACACGCGCTTATGTATAACCAGAGGGCATATTCTATACCCAAAATTTTCATCTTCTTCAGCATAGGACAATTTTTGGATACAGATTTATCCAGTCAAGAAAAAAAGCCGGAGGGTAGTCAGTGAACGGCAGGGACATTCATCTTTCGTAATCTTCTCTTTTCTTGCTTGTTGGTTTTGTATTCCTTTTACAATTCTTTAACGATTCCTTAACTCCGTTAAGGCATTGTTAAAGAGTCGTTAAATCAGCATTAAAGGCAGGGGTAAGGATGATGCAAGAAAGTTTCAATAGGGAATATGCAGCTAAAGCTTTTAGACAATTCTGTCTATCAACCATCTTAGGAGGAATAAGTAACTTTTTAACATTGTGGAAATGGCATACTATCCCTGGCACGCAAAACAAAGCTGCCGGGGATAATGGTTGACTTTCTGCCAAACTCGTTTATTTTATCTATTAAAAAGTAGTTGTGACATTGCAAAGAAAAAGGTTGACTAACCTGTTGGAGAAAATAATGTGTCGTCAAGTGGTTAATAAAATGCGTTCAGATTTCCGTAAACAAAGAGCATCCGGTTTAGTTAAAAATCGGGCAGTGCTGATCATTTTCTTCCTTTATATATTTTCCTATGCTTGTAGCTCTATCTTTGCCCAAGAGAAAAGTGAAGAATATTGGGAAGTTAAAAATTGGCAAGAACCGGGAGACGCTGTTCCTTTTAAGGAACTGGTTTTAAAAGACGAGATATATTTTTATAAGAACAAACCTTTTACAGGAGTTGCCATAGAACGCTATCCTAATGGTATTTTACAGCGCGCAGTAACTTTTGCCGATGGAAAACAAAACGGGCAAATGCTGATGTGGTATCCTGATGGCAGTCCCCAAATGAGTGCATATTATGTGAACGGTTATTTACAGGGACGCTTTCTGGGTTGGTATAATAATGGTAATGTTATTTATGATTTAATGATTAACAAGGGAACTTATGCCAGTGATAATCTTATGGATGAAGATGAAAGCCGGGCAAGTTCAGAAATAGATATAGGAGAAAGAGAAGGTCCTGATAATGACCAAAGTCAAGAATAATAAAATGGATATTGCTGTTTTTCAGGAAATGAAACAACGCAAAGAAAAGATATGTATCCTTACTGCCTACGACTATGCAATGGCAAAATGCGTATCTTCTACATCCGTGGATATCATCTTAGTTGGTGATTCTTTAGGGATGGTAGTTTTGGGCTATGAAGATACATTGCAGGTTACATTGGAAAATATGATTTATCATTGTTCAGCAGTGCGGCGCGGGGCTCCGGATTCCTTTATTATAGCTGATATGCCATATCTTAGCTTTCATCTTTCAGAAAAGCAGACCAGGCAAAATGCAGGGAAGCTTATTGTGCAAGGTAAAGCTAATGCCGTTAAACTGGAAGGCGGTTCAAAAACCCGTATTGAAGCCATAAAAGCCATTGTAGATATGGAAATACCTGTTTGTGCTCATTTAGGTTTAACACCTCAGTCCATTCGTAAATTTGGCGGTTATAAAGTTCAAGGTAAGAAACCGGTTGATCAGGAAGAACTTTTAAAGCAAGCACAGGAAGTTGCCAATGCAGGTGCCTTTATGCTTGTTCTGGAAGGGATTCCGGAACTTTTAGGCAAAGAAATAACTGAAACAATCAGCATTCCTGTAATTGGAATTGGAGCTGGAAGATTTACGGATGGACAGGTTCTGGTTTATCACGACCTGCTTGGTTATTCAGAGCTTCAGCCCAAATATGTAAAACAATATGCGAATTTAAATAATGACATCAGGGAAGCGATAGAACTCTTTTCCCGGGAAGTTAAAAACGGAGTTTTTCCTGCTCCTGAAAATATTTATTACCCTATAACTCAACAATAAGGAAGGATAAAAAAGATGCCTCCAAAAATACTGCCTCCCGAAGCAATGAGTGCTGAAGAAAAATTTAACGCACTTGCCAATTTAAAAGATAAATTGGAAGATAACTTTATCTCTCTTGGTCAATTGCTTTCTGAAATCAAGCGTTCCAAATTATACCTATATAAGGGCTACGAGAATTTCAAGGACTTTGTGGAAATGGAATATCAATTTTCCGGAACCCTGGCAGGAAAACTCGTTTCTACCTTTGATCTGTTTATTGAGGAAATGGATATTGACGAAACAGAAATTAAAGAAATCGGTTTTGATCGCCTGCAGATGATTAAACCCTTTATGAAAAATGCGGACTGGAATGTGCGTGATGAATGGATTCATAAAGCTGAGGAAATGCCTTTTAAGGAACTTCGCGAATATATAAAAGAACTGAAACAAAAAGAAAAAGAATCAAACATAGACCTGAAAGAGGTCTATATTGAACAATTTTGGGAGAAGATGATTGAATGGTTCAATTGTTCCCGTAAAGAGCTTAATTTCAAGCTCGCCCTTTATTTTCAAGATACCGATCCGGACAAAATTAAAAAGATCGTTAAAGAGCGACAACGCCTCTTTGAACTTGAAACACAAAATAAAAAGGAGTAAAATCCAATGAAACAAATGCAAATACTCTGGGTTGACGATGAAATAGACCTTCTCAAACCCTTTATTCTCTTCCTGGAAGAGAGAAAATACAATGTTGAAACCTGTAATAACGGAACCGACGCTATTGAAAAGGTAGTAGAAAATAAATATGACCTCGTAATTTTAGACGAAATGATGCCTGGCTTGGATGGCTTGGCAACTTTACAGGAAATTAAGCGTATAAATCCTGCCTTGCCAATTATTATGGTTACTAAAAGTGAAGCAGAGGGCTTGATGGATAAGGCAATTGCCTCTCAAATTTCGGACTATTTAATTAAGCCCATCAATCCCAATCAGATTATTATGGCTATCAAAAAGATTTTCCAGGCAGATGAAATTCGCGCCAATCAAATAGGACAACAATATACTCGCTATATTGCAGAACTGAATCAAAAACTTTTTGCCACTCCCGATTGGGATGAATGGAGCCGAATTTACAAGGAACTGAGCTATTGGGAATTGCAAATTGATCAGGTGAATGATGAGGGCTTGCGGCAAACCCATTTTCTGGAAAAACGCAACTGCAATACTGAATTTACCAACTATGTAGAACGCAACTACAGTAACTGGCTGAAAAGTGATGAACGTCCGAATTTAAGTTTTGACCTGATTTCTCAATACATAGCTCCCCACTTTCCAGAAAACCTTCCTATCTATTTTATAATTGTTGATTGTATGCGTCTGGATCAGTATCTGGCTATTCAACCTTACATTCAGGAACTTTTTGATGAAGAGCTTGATCTCTATTATTCCATTTTACCAACTGCTACTCCCTATAGCAGAAATTCCATTTTCAGCGGTTTAATGCCCATTGATATTGCCAAACGTTTTCCCGATTATTGGGTTACTTCCAGCGAAATGGATAACAGCCGTAATCGCAATGAACATCAATTACTGGATCAACATATTGAAGAGCTTGGCTTTAAGCTTGATCCCACCAGTAAGTATGTAAAAATCTTCAATATGGAAGAAGGCAACTTTGTGCTGCGCAAAATTGAAACCTGGAATAAAGAAAATCTTATTGTTCTGGTTTACAACTTTCTTGATCTTTTAACTCATCATCGCAGTCGGGATCAAATTTTACAGGAGACCATTCCCAATGAAGAAGGTCTACGTGCCTTTACTAAACACTGGTTTTTGCATTCTTCACTCTATGAAGCTCTGAAACTGATTGCTAAACAGGATGCTATCGTAATTCTTTCTACAGACCATGGTTCCATAAAAGTGAATCGTGCTACTCAAGTAATAGGAGATAAAGAAACATCCGTAACAGTCCGTTACAAAGAAGGAAAAAACCTCTCGGTAAATGAACGCCATGCCCTATTTGTAAAAAAACCCGGTGACTATGGTTTGCCCTCTAAAAGCATTGTGGATAACTTTATCTTTGCTAAGGATGATTACTATTTCGTGTATCCTAATGCCTATCATCAATATCAGAAACAGTTCAACGGCACTTTTCAACACGGTGGGGTCTCTATGGAAGAAATGATTCTGCCGATAGCTACCTGCCGCACTAAAAGAAAATAAATTTTCACCCAAAGAAATGAGATTTATGTCAGAAGTCATTTGCGCCTTCAAAGTTCTCTTCCTATCAATAACTTTGCTGGTGCAATATGACTAATGGCGACAATGTAACGAAGGTTACCAAAAAATGATTTTTGACCTTATATCTACCCAATCAAAATGCAGTTGCCTAAATTTAAAACTTTGGCAAACTCCTTCTTTTCTCTTAGTCCACTATGAAAACTATAAACTTATCTACTGAGCAGGACACTATAGACCTTGCCAACTACCTTGCTCCTTTATTAAGAGCAGGAGATATTATAACTCTTTTTGGCGATTTGGGTAGCGGCAAAACTTTCTTTGTAAAACAACTTGGCAAAGCATTGGGAATTGATGAAGAAATAGATAGTCCCTCCTTTATTTTAATGAAGGAATATTCCGGTGGTCGTATTCCCCTGTATCATTTAGACCTATACCGTCTGAAAAATAGAGAAGAAATATCTGAACTGGGTTTGTTTGATATTCTGGAGAAAGGGATTACTGTTATAGAATGGCCCCTTTTGGTAAACGACATTTTACCGTATCAGACATTTAAACTGGAATTCCACTTTGATGGAAAAAAACGTTGGGTAGATATTCTTCCCGATAATGAGCATTCTCAATATTTTTTGTTATAAGGAGTAAAAAAATGATGACAGCACTACTGGTAATAATCTGTATCGCAATTGCAGCCGGCATATTCTGGCTGATATTTACTAAGGATAAAGTAATTGCCCGCACCTGGGGAATAGTTGGTTTGTCCTTTATCATCGGGTTGACTGTTTTTGGCTATTTCTTTATGCAAAGTCGCCAAGCACCAACCAGTTTACGCGTAGTTGGATATGCCAGTAAACTCTTTGAATCCGATCTGGTAAAATGGAATCTAACTATGCAACGCAATGTAAGCCACAACGGTTTAAAAGAGGGTTACACAAAAATGAGCGGAGATGTAAATGCCTTCAAGAAATACCTTGAAGAACAGAGTATTCCGGAAAAGGATATTAGCATCCAGCCCATAAACAGTTATCAGACAACAGATAACTATGGCAATCCCACAGGTTATACCTTAAATCAAAATGTTTTTGTGGTCTCTTCCGATATACCCAAAATTGAAACCCTAGCATTAAAACCGGATTTCTTCGCGGAACGGGGAATTTTACTGCAAAATTCTAACCTGGCATACCTTTATACTAAGCTGCCTGATTTGAAAAAACAGCTGCTTTCCGAAGCAACTAAAGATGCAGTTGCGCGGGCTCAAGAAATTGCCGGTAGCGGAAATACAAAGCTTGGTAACTAAGAGAGGCACGAGCAGGTGTCTTTCAAATTACAGAGCCCTATTCTACAGAAGTTTCGGATTATGGAATTTATAACACCAGCACTCGTAGTAAAAGCATTTCCGTTACTTTAACCGCTATCTTCAAGCTAAAGTAGATTTTTTTCCACAAATCTCTTTAAGATTTTCCGCATAAAATACTTGTAATTTAGCCGCTAGTAGATTATTATTTATACAAAAACCGATCTTCAAGGTAAGACGATGAAATTCTGAAATATATTTATTCCTCTAGCTATCGTCCTGATTGCTTTATTCGCTTGCGCGTGTTCTCCGCAACAAAAGAAGACCCTGAGGGTAGGAACCGATGCCGAAAATCCACCCTTTACTTATCTTGAGGGTAATGAATTTAAAGGTATAGACATAGAAATTTGTAAACGCATTGCTGATAAATTGAAAATGGAATTACAAATTACCCGCTACCGGTTTGATGACCTGTTTTCTGCTTTGGCACTAAATAAAATTGATGTTGCTGCCTCTGCCATAACTATCACTTCTAAACGCAAACAAACAATGGATTTTACTATTCCTTATTTTGAAACCGATCTGGCTGTTGTAACTAAGACCAATTCTCCTGTAAAAGTGGAAAAGATTGAGGATCTTGGAAAATACATCGTAGGTTGTCAAAGCCAAACTACCAGCCATCAATATTTAACTGAAAATTTAGTAGAAAAAGACCTGCTGCCCAAAGAAAAACTAAAACTCTATCCTACTGTAATTGAGACCTTGGGCGAACTGCTAAATAATATAATAGACCTGATGGTTTTTGACGAATGGGTAGCCAAGGATTTTTCCAGACAACAGGATATTAAGATTATTTATATAATTCCAACCCACGAACAATATGGACTCGCTATGCAAACCGGTAAAGAGATTAATGCCAAAATTAATAAGGCATTGATTGAATTGGAGGAGAGTGGTGAACTGGAATGCATTATTAAAGAATATATGGAATAAAAAACTGCTCACAGATTTTACAGATTGTATTTATTATGCTAAATAAGGAGTAGGTAAGTCCTGAGTCATTAGCACTTTCACAATTTAATTCCTTATACTAACTTTCAGGGCACCTCACTCCGTTTACCCTTTACCGTTCACTCTTCTTCATTGCCAAAGCTCCGGCAAAACACAATTGTGTACACAGTGAGCATCCAACACATTTATCCGAATCAATTTCGGGATAGCAATCTGCATCTAATTCAATTGCCTGATATGGACAGCGAGTGCAATTTCCGCATTTTAGGCACAATTCCTGGATTAGAGACGAGCTTTTGGTTTTTTCAGGCAATTCCAGAAAGTCCGTAATAGGTTTTGGCTGTGCGATTCCAATAAGTTCCCCTACACTTTTTAAGCCCTTTGCTTCCAAAAGGTAAGAAAGTCCCATTTTCAATTCATCTATAATGCCGTAGCCGTATTTTTCCACAATTGTGCAGAATTGAACATTCTTAGCTCCTAATGCTAAAAAGTTTGCCGCATCCAGATAGTTCATAGCACCTCCGTTTCCGGAGATGAAAATTCCGCTCTTTCCGGCTCGGGCTAAATTCAAATAGCTGATAGGTAAAATGCCTTCTCCGCTTAAACCAACTATGATTCCTTCGTCCCAGGGTTTTTCTTTTTCCCTGAAAGCCAAAGCCGGAAAGGTATTAGCCAAAGTTATTCCGGCTTTTTTTGAGGGGTATTTATCCAAAACACATTTAACAGCTGAAAGAACAGGATAGATAGAAGTTACAGCACCTGTTAGTTTAAACAGTTTAGGAATTTCCGGATTGCTGATTTCCATCACCCAATCAATTATTTTAGCAGTTAAAACAGGGTCTTGAGCTACAATATCACCTTTCGTTCCATCTCCACCCTGAGGACAGGATAAACTGTATTCAATTCCCATTGCACCTGCTTGTTCCAGTTTTAAGGTATTGGCTTGCCAGCCCTTTTTATCATTAATATCATCACCGGTAACGGGACCACCTGTTGAAGCCATCGTTAAGCGATCGGGAAAGTCCTTTATTAACACAGCTATTTCTTCACAAACCATCTCCAAAGGATGCTCGGAAACATTATCACAATTGGCAAAGGTCTTTTTCTTATCCCCAAAGGTGAACATATATTCACCTGGAATATGAATATCTTCATTATCAAAAGCCGTTTTCATAATTCCCCCGCTCCAGCCGGCAAGATATGCTTTTTTCATTTGTTCATAGCCATCGGAAGGGGGAGCAGCTGAAAGAATAAAAGGGGAATCCATTTTTCTGCCAAAAAAATCGGTCTGCAGTGAAACAGGATATTTTTTCCAACCCCAAACAGGAAAACAGCTTTTAGTTGCTTTTTCAGGTTCTGCAATATCCTGTTTGCTTAAACGGGAATGTACTAATAAAGCTGTATTTTTACCTGAGGCAACTGCTTCAACCACTGTAGTAGGTCCGTTTATCATATCCCCACAGCAGAAAAGACGGTCCGAAAGGGTCTTTAGTTTATTAACATCAAAAGGAGGTCTGTTTCCGATAGCAATAATAACCAGATCAAAAGGACGAAAAGATTCTGTGGTTTCTACTTCGTCCCTAATCAAATTCGGGGCAAACTTTTCTCCTTTGGGAAGATAGACCTTTTTCGTCTTTATTCCTTTAATATGCTTTCCTTCATTAACTATTTCCGTTATTCTGGTGCGCGGTGAGAATTCAATTCCCGCTTCAATCAAAGTTGCTTTTTCCGGTTCCGTTAAGGGCATTTCTACAAAATTTTCCAGGGTTATCATTTCTACATAAGCAGCATTATTTTTGGCAATCAGCAATGCCATATCGGCAGCGATTGCTCCTCCTGCAAGAGCAACGCGTTTACCTGTAAAATTGTATCGGGAAGGGTTTTTTAGAATGTCAAAACCGTAAATTGCTGTTTCATCACCGGGAATATTTAAATGTATAGGTTGATTTAAGCCCCCGGCAACAATTACTGCCTCAAAACCTTCATCCAATAAGTTCCGGGGTTCATCTATTTTTTCCCGAATATGTTCTATTTTGAATGTTTCTGCCAGGAATTTCAGGTCTTCCAGCAAGTCAATTGTTTCCAATCGCTCTTCCGGAATTAAATTTACCTGACCTCCTAAGGGCTCCGGATCAAACATCAGCGGCTGATAACCAAATTGGGTTAAAGTTACAGCAGCTCCAATAGCAGAAGGTCCTGCACCGATAATAGCGATTTTTTTATTTAAAGAAACGGGAGAAGCAAATTCAGGCACCATCTTTAACTGCCTGGCTTTACGAATTATCGTTGCCTGAACGGCAGGAATTTGAATTGGAGTGTCAAATTTCTCCCGCGCACAAGCATTTACACAAAAATCATCAGGACATACATTTCCGCAAATTCCACCTAAAGGATTGCTGGCTAAAATTATTCCCTCAGCACGCTTAAAATCGGAAGGTCTGCCTTTGGCAACTGCCATCATAAAATCGGCAGGAGAACAATCACAGGGACAAGCATTTTTACAGGGCTTGTTCTCACAATATTCACAACGACTTATTTCACTGAATAATTGGGCATCAGTTAAAATCATTTTCGCCTCCTTTATTTTTAGCCACCGAAAGCACCGAAGTCACCGAAAATATCTCTCACAGATAGCACAGATTTCATAGATTTTATTTCACTATTCACTTTTCACCGTTCACCGTTCACCGTTCACCTTTCACCATTCACTCTTCATTTTCCGTCATGAGTCCTCATTGCTAAGCTAATTTGAGGTAAGGGTCACATTTATATAAGCAATGACGACTCCTGACTTCATTCTCCATTCTCCATTCACCGTTCACCATTCACCGTTCACCTTTCACCGTTCACCCTTCATTTTCCGTCATGAGTCCTCATTGCTAAACTAATTTGAGGTTAGGGTCACATTTATATAAGCAATGACGACTCCTGACTTCATTCTCCATTCTCCATTCTCCATTCACTTTTCACCATTCACTTTTCACCGTTCACTGTTCACCTTTCACCGTTCACCGTTCACTGTTCACCGTTCACCGTTCACCTTTCACTGTTCACCGTTCACCTTTCACTGTTCACTGTTCACCGTTCACCTTTCACCCTCATTTATCATTTACAATATGTCCTTTTCCCACACCCCGAACTTTGCATCCCAATTCTTTGTAGATTTTAATGGTTTCATCAGAAAGGAAATTGGAGCAATCCACAATCAATGGCTTTGTATTGCACATATTAACAACATATTCAGGATCAAGTTTTCGGTATTGACTGTGTCCTACTGCAAAAATAACCACATCGGATTCAGGTAGAACATTATTCAGATCGTTTTGAATATGGTTTTCTTCCATTTCAGGCCAAGCTTCTACATAAGGATCGTGGGTTTTAACCAGGGCAAGGTCTTTACGCAAAAATTCCACTAAGGTTTTAGAAGGAGAGTGTCTTGTATCGCCAACATCTTCCAGATAGGAAACCCCCAAAACGGCTATTTTCAAGTTTTTCAGGTCCGGATAAATACTTTTAACGATTTCAATTGTATGTAACGGCATTGTATCATTTGTATTTACAGCTTTAATAGCAAAATCCAAACTCCCTTCTACACCAAAAAGGGACTTCATTGCCCAATTAGCTAAAACGGGGTCTTTGGTTAAACAATAACCGCCAACTCCTAAAGAAGGACGTAACAAATTGTCATGAGTTCCTTTTCTTTTCCGAATGGCATCACGCACTTTAAATATATCCACTCCAATCTGTTCCGCAAATTTAGCCCACTCCAAAGTGAAGGCAATATTTACTGCTCTATACGAATTTTCCATTGTTTTGGCAAGTTCGCTGGCATTTGTGCTATCTAATTGTGTTAAAGGATAGTTTTTCACATCTAAAATATGGGAAAGAAATTCCCTGCAGAGCTCTATACTTTTAGGATTCACACCGGAAAAAACACGCCAAAAATCACGAATGGAAGCCACATAATGAGCTCCGGGCATAACTCTTTCATAAGAATGAGCAATTAAGGGAGGGGTCTTTTCTATATCTATACCCCGTTTGGTAAATTCCTCTTCCAGAATTGGTTTAACTACCTTTTCACAGGTTCCCGGAGGAACAGTAGTTTCTACCAGCACCAAACATTCGGGCTGAATATATTTGCCTAAAGTCCGAATTCCTTCCCGAAAAGCTGTTATATCACAATAACCCTGTTCCGCATCACCAAAGGCAGGTTTTGTAGCATCCAGCTGAATATCTACTACTACAATATCTACCAGACCATAAACACTTTCTTCACTGGTAGCACGAAAGTTTTTTTTCTCTACAACTGTGCGGTGAAATATTTTAGGAACCTCCGGATCAGAAGAATTTACAGGTGGAATACCACTATTAATAACAGGAACTTTCCAATAGGATCTTTGCGAAGCACGTTGATGACCATGCACGAAATAAATCGGCTTTCCATCTTCATCTGTAGCATCCGCAACAACGGTAGCCATCACACAACCTACAAAGCCCAAACCCTGAACAGCCACAATTTTTCGCCCTAAAGCAATTTGTTCGGCAGTTATTTGTTTTAATATTTCCCGTTCTTTTTCCGCTTCTTTTGCATCGGGAAGAGGATATTCTTTTCCATCAGGGGCAATTGAAACCTTTAACATATTTTTTGTTAACTCCTTTATCTGTATACAGTATTGATTACGGAATAACGACATCCTGTCGTTTTTGAGTTGACAAGGATGTCAACCTTCCGGAAGAACGACATCCTGTCGTTTACTGGTTGACAGGGATGTCAACCTTCCGGGAAAAGACATCCTGTCGTATTTGAGTTGACAAGGATGTCAACCTTCCGGAAGAACGACATCCTGTCGTTCTCATTTTACCGCTTAATTTTCAAATCGGTTTTTACGCTTTTTACAGTGCCTTTATTGTCAAGAGGTTTTTCCGAAAGTTCAGATCCCTCTATTTATCAGAAAGATTAGTATAATTTGCTGAGATTTTTTTTCTCTTTGAAAGCCCGAAGGGCGACACATTGATAGCGATGGTGGCGTAAGCCCCTCGTATAATTCACGATTTTAGCGGTGGGAGGTTTTGACTTACAATTTTCACCTGCCTTCAATGTAACCACACCCCACAATCTTTTTCACTTATAGCTGCTCTGAAACTGGTCTACAAACCTGAAAATTGTGAGTTAAAACAAAATTAAGCATTCTTACAATCCAATTATCAATCACCCCATATTTAAAAGGTATAGAATAACAACCCGGTAATACTTTAAAATACTATCCGCAGAAATTACTTTTTTCCCATCATACAATAGTTGTGTATCAATTCCTGCATTTTTCGTGCTATGCAGCGTATAAGATTCCCTTATCATTCCCATATCGCGATATGGGAATGATAAGGGAATCATATTGGAATGTAATCGCGAAAATTTTGGGCTCTCTTTGGGAAGGATATTAATTATGTTTGCTAATGATTTGCTGTGTATTGATTAAGCGTATTATTTTAGGCAAAGAAAAAAATTGCCTACGCCCTTTTTTCAAAAAATTGTTAGTTTAAGGTTTATTTTACCCGTTATTTTGTCAGATTTCCTTTCATTGCATTTTATCGCTTTGCGGTGTTGTTATTCTATATCGTATAAATAGGGGAGATTAGTAGTTGGGTTGTAAAAGTGCTCTCGGTGTTAAACAAAATGCAACGAAAAAGTTGTTGCCTAATCTTCAAAGCGGATTAGTAATATTTAAAAGCGGGGAAAAATGGTAAATGAGAAAAAATAGTTTTATTAAAGCGGAAAAAATATACCCAAATAATAATTGTAACATCCTGAAAATATTATAAGTTACAAAATATATGCTTTTTGTAGAATAAATCTCTTGACAAAGAATCTGAATGTTATTTGTTTGACACAGAGTTTAAGTTTTCCTTGGCTCTAAAGTGTTTAAAAAAAGGAAAAAGGAATGAGAAGTTTTATTTCTTTTACGGGTGTAAATGCAGTTCAGCAAAAGAAACTGATACTGCCAAAAAGTCGGTGTCGTCTTTAGTTATCAGTTGGGAAGGACTTAGTAATTATGTTTTTTCATATTTATTTTTCGCTTATCAGCTGAGGCGGTAAAACAAGAGCTATGAAACCCGCACTTTATAGTTTCGTAAAAAGGGGAATTGTTAGTTTTAGAATGCAAAATGATGTTTGGTCTACAGTCAGGTTACTGCAAACAGATGGTTCTGTGTTGGCTTGCAGGAATTCAGTTACAAAAACAAATACCTTGCTTTATACTCTATACAGGGGGATTTGATGGCTAATTGCGCTGTTAATTTATACCCTTGGCAAAATCCAAATAATTATCCTTTAACAACTACAACCTTACAAAACAATCCCAAAATAAATATAATCAGGGAAGGCGTAATAATTGTAGGCGCTTCCCACAAGGAGATAAAATGAAACCTAAAAAACGAAAAACTAAATTTACCTTAGTATTACACAAAGGTATTTTGCCCGATGCAAATTATATTCTATCTGAATTAAACGGTATTATACCCGAATTTAACGGTATTTTACCACAAACTAAAGAAATTAACTTATTAAAAAAAGCGAGGTGCAAATGAAACGCAAATTTCGCACAACACTATTTCTTGTAGTGTTATTCGTTCTTACCGCCACATCGTTATTTGCTGCTCCACCCGTGTTAACTTCTGATAATATTTCAGCAGTACCGGAAAGTGGATCATTAACAATTGGAAGTACTATAACGATAACTGCAACTGATGTAAACAACATTACTAACCCGGACCTGCAATTTCAGGGTGCTAAAGTTGATTTAACTCAATTAGGGGGTCCGACAGAGTTAGAAATGAACAAAATCTCCAATGCTCCCGGACAAGGAAGGTGGAGAATTAGTTACACAGTAACACTTGGTTCCATTGATGGTGTTGCTAACAGACAATTTTCTGTAACTGCTTATAATGCAGATGGAGAAACAAATACATTATATCCAAATACATATACTGTAGATAATGTTCCTTCTATGAATAATTCTGATTTTGTTGGCACACCTTATCTTAGGATTAATGACAGTAATTCCCTTGAAACTATGAAAGCAGGTGATACTGTTCATCTTATCGCAAGTTTCAAACCGTATATCCAGAAAGTATGGATTGATTGGGGTGCAACATTTACAGGCGGTCCGATAATGGAATATACTGTAAATGCAAGTGGAACCATTACAGCGTCTTATACTGGAACAGCGGGTTCATTACTAGGGAATTATAATAGTGATTTGAGCGTAAAAATTATTAAAATGCAGTCCATTACTACGGATGCCGGGGGTCCTTATTTGTCCTCCCCTTCGTGGTTCCGTTCTGTAAGTAAAAACAGTTCTGGTTTTCCAATTGCTGCGGATCTTAATCCTCCCAGTGTGATTGATGCTTGGGATTTATATTATTCTACTGCAGATTCCTTGAGGTTTTCACCTGGAGGCCTTGCAAGTGTAGATGGATATAATACATTTCCTAACACTTTTGACATATATCTTAAATTACCGGATTGGGGAGAGCTTGGTGGTCCAACTGAAATTACTTTAAGCTTTTTTAGCGAGAACAGATTTCCAACTTTTGAACGAACATTTAGCCTTATGGACTCTCCACCAACAGTTACTGCTTTATCTGGTGATGTATTAAAAATTACCTGGGATGGAAAAAATGCTCAAGGACAAGTTATTAGTCCCAATGGAACCGTAACAATAGGCATAACCTTGAAAAGCATTAAAGATTTTGTAGGAAATGCAGCAATTCTTACTCAAGATCCAGAAAATGCAGGAATTGAATTTCCACCTTATGGGAATATGAATGATCCTGCTAATCATGCATTAATTCATCATAGCGGAGAATTACCTCATGTTGGTCATACTATATTTAATCGTATTCATGTAGTTATTGATAATGTAGCACCTACTTATGCTATGCAACCTACACTTACAAATACTAATAATAGCATTATTACGCGTTTAATCAATGATGAGGATAATGATGGTGTTTGGGACACAGGAGAACAAATTTACTACAATAATTCTAATAATGAGGGGATAAGCTCCGTAATAGATTTCACTTTTCAAACGGAGCGTCAATATAGTCAGGATGATAATAATAAACGCCATGAGTATCAACATTATTGGATCGTTGTAGAGAAAGAAGGCACTTCTCCTGTAGAAAGATGGTATTGGACTGGTTCTGGTTGGGACCTGATATCTAATTTTAATCAAGCTATAGATATTATTCAAATACCATTTGTTACTAATCCTAATGATGGAGGCAATCAATTATCTGATTTAATAACTATCAATTGGGATCTTGGAACGCTTCCTTCTACCATTTTTAGCGGTTCTATTGGAACTGGAACGACATATAAGATTACAGCTTATGTTCAGGATACTGCTGGAAATATTGTTAGATCAGACCAAAATCTTGAAGTTTCTATTACCGATGTTTATATGAATATTCCCTATGTTCAGAATATTAATATAACTTCTGAACATGCATCAGGATTAGGAGGACTACCAATAACTACAGGTGGAGTGAAAAATTTCTATCTAAATGCTTCTTATGGTGATGATGATCCTTCTTATGCAGGACCCTATACAGGTCAATATTACGATACAGAGGATGAAGTTACTATTGAGATTGAAGTTAATGATAAAAATTACTTGAGAGAAACTCAATCTGTAGAATTGCGCTTTACTCAGCTTGATATTCCAAATCCTAAAATTAGATATATAAACAGAGATCAGTTTGATGCTGATAATAAAGCTACTATTACAATTTCTGCAGATGATATACCAACAAGTAAAGGAAGTGTATCACCGGGAACCCAATGGGAAGTTGGAGGTGCTAATTTAGCTAATAATTACATTCAGGTTATATCTCACGCGATTGAATATGGGGTTCAAGACACTCTAAGTTTCAATGCCTTAGGTTCTTGTCTCTTTAATCTTGTAATTCCGCCAGCACCTGATTATCCTGATCCGAATTGGGATGTATATAACCTTGCTGTCAGTGATACTATATTTTCTCCTGGAGATCCTCGTAATACTTACGATGCTGTTGCTAATCCCGCAAATGATGGTTTGGATGATATTACGGATATTTCTTTTACTATTCCCGATGGTAGCTATATATCTTGGCGACTTGAAATTACAGATGAAGACAATTTGATTAGACAGTGGTATGGTCATATTAATACAGAAACACCTTTTACACCACTACCCTTTACATTTAATGGATTATCTCAAACCCTGATCCCTGCGGTTGGTCCTTTGGATACAAAACCACTTACAGTTACTCTGTATATTGAACCTGATCCAATGAGTGATCCTGGTTATCTTCCTCCTCCTGCAAATATTTATCCTTATATAGATATAACAGTTGATAATACAAATCCTACTTTAATATCCGGCCCAGGGACTACTATTGATAATACAGATCCAGAGATGGAGCACAAAATTGTTCTCTCTACTGGAACCCCAGTTGTTACTGAAATGGAAAATACTTTGATGTTGACTGTTTATACTAATGAACCGCTTCCTGATAATTTTGAAATAGCAGGTGGATGGCAAGCACTGATCAGAGGTAAGGATGATTTTAATCACTTTACTGAAATAATTAATCCTACTAATAATGATACTGTAACTGCTACTATAAATAATGTAACGGCAAGCCCTGATAATAAAACATTCAACATTACTATATCAGTAAATCATTTAGCTGGAACGGTAACTTATCAGGATGCTATATTGGCATTGCGCCTTCCTTGGGATAATGCTAGTAATCCTGGTAGATATAATAATCCATCAGCACTTTATACAGATATATATCATCAAGATAGTGCGGAATATTATCTTATCTTTAATATACTTGACGGTAAACCTAAAATTGATTATATAACATTTTCCCATAGGGGTGTAGAAGGTAAAGCTTCGTATAATGCTGGTATCTGGGACAGTTCCTATATCCAAAGCTGGGTTGGACCATGGATTGCCGCACCTAGTGATGCAAGAAAAGCTACTCTTATTGCACGTGTTACTGGTGGTGCTTATAGAAATATGAATACAACCTGGACTGCAGATTTAAGAGCATTACTTGGAATTGATGCTACAAATGCAAATGTACCTCCCACAACTGCTATTTTTTCAGGTAACACACCTAATGAATCAAGGGTGTGGACTCTTACTTGGGAACTAAATATTCCAGAAACGATGGCTAATGGTTTTCAAGATAATTCAATGTTAAATATACCAATTACAATCATAACGAGAGATGGTAATAACCCCATTGCTCATATGGAAACTAAGAATATTAGCATAAAAGTTGATAAAAAAGCACCCACTGTTTCTGCAACAGCAACAGCAATTTTAGCTGATGGTAATCAACAGAATTATAATCTCACTGTTTCTGATGGTAGTGGTTCTGGAGTATATTGGGATACAGTACAAGGCAATCCTTATGGCTTCGTAGGTGAAACTTTAACTTTAACACCTAGTACAGATATGACTCTTCTTGATATTGGTAATGCGACTTTTAAGATAACTATTTTATCTAATACAGCCGTAAAATACTTTAGTGCACAATATGTAGTTAGAGATAAGATGGGTAATGTTTTTACATACACACGATACTTGAATGTTGATCCTATTCCCAATCTTTCCAATGTATCAATAAATACTGGAGCTGGATACTATGTACCTGGCCGGAGTTTAGTTGTTTCCTGGTCTCTTTCATATTCTCAAAGAGCAACAGGTGGATTGCTAACTTTGAGTGCACCTGGTGTAGATCTTAGTAGTTATAACAGAAACCTTACAGCAGCTCAACTACAAAATGGTTCCTACACTTACACTAGTTTTATAAATGACACTAGTTTGGATGGTAAAATTCTTACAGCAACTGTTACCGGTTGGACAACAGGTTATTCGGACCCTACAAGTCCGATCACTTCAAATCGTAATTTCACATACGGAAATAATTATGATACAATTACTGTTGATACAAAACCAGTTATCAATTCAGTTACTTTTAAACTGAATGGAACTATTATCAATCACCTAGTTCCAAATAATATGACTGGTATTACAATTGAAGCAACAGTTACCAGCCCTAATCCTCTGAGAGAAGATCAAACTACAATAGCAATGATTAGTCCATCTGGAACTTTAACGGGTAATTTTACTTTTACGACTGGGCCAACAATTACTACCAATGGTAGTAATAAAACAATCACTTGGTCTGGTGTAGAGTTTAATAATCTAAATTGGACGCCATTAAGTGATTTAAAAGTAGCGAGATTTAATGTAAATACTAAAACTAATGCTAATGGTGATCCTAACGGTTATGCTGCTACTCAATATATGCATGATATGGCTGTGATGAAAAATCCCATTACTGTTATTCAAGGAAAAACTGGAAGAGATGCTTATGCGGGAACCGATCCTAATAACTGGTTTGCCCCAGAGCATTTCTTGCATACGGAATTTACATTTGTCACAACTGTAAATCAAACAAATCCTCCTATTTTAGCAGATTTTGATCTTATTGAAGATGATATCAGTAATAACTGGCTTGCCCCGAAACCTGTAGGTAGTGGCTCAACGAAAACTACATTGCCTCAAAGTTTGGTTAGAGGTACTGCTATTACTAATACAATTAGTGTTAATGCTTATAAATATATGGCAAAATGGGTTATTACACCGGATGCTCAAAGCATCTGGAGTGCTTATCAAGATGGGGATTCCATCAATATTGATTTCAATTATCAACAGGTAACTGGTGAGGAGTCTATAACAAAATTTATCAAAGTAGATAAAGAAGTTCCTGAGTATGATAATGTCTTGGAGATTGCTACAGGAACTGCTACAACTCCTGGTAGCTGGCAACAGATACAACCAGGATTTCCTTTAACCAGTTCAACTGTTAGTATTGCTCTTAATCCTCAAACTGGAACCTGGACTTCTGGACAAAGTTTGTATGTTAAAGTGAAAGGCATAGATTCTGGTTCAGGTGTAAGAGATATTGTTACTCCAACAGTTTCTTCCACTAATTGGACAATAGCTCCACATAACCCTCAACCAGCTGAAGATGGTGATTTGTTTAGAATATATAAGTTAACCCCTGTGAATCCCAATAATGTTACTGCAAGTTCTATTCTTACTCTAACATTTGGAACCGTGCAGGATTCAGTTGGACACATAAATTATGGGTCTCCAAATAATTCAACAGATCCCAATTGGACTGGTATTCAACCTACAGTTACTTTTAATTTCCGCGCTGATTATGCTACCACGCATGAGTTTATCAGAGCTTATAAATATCTTGGAATAAATACACCTGAAGGTCGTCAGGACTGGACTACGGCTCCTTATGTTCAAGCAGGTTCTCCTATTGGTGTGATGCTGAAACTTGTTCCTCCAGTACCGGATAGAGGAACTAATGTGGATTATATTGAAGTAAGTTCAGTTGAACTAAATACAAAATATATAACCAATGTTATTGGTGGAACTGATTCCTGGGTTACACTTGCGAATGATCCTGTTACTGGTGTATATTATTTAAATACAGACAGAATAGTTAATTCTAATTATAATCATGGAGCTGGAATAAGCCTTCAGTATAGAATCAACTATCTAATTCACTACACCGATACGACTACATCCACTCCCTCACCATTTATTTCTGCGGTGATTCAAAATGTTGGAATAGTGGATAAACAACCTCCAGAATTTATCTTTGCCAATAACGATCCTACAAATCCTTTAAATCAACGAAGTGTATTTATCTGGAGTGGTTCAATAGGACCTACTGATGAAGGTTATGTGGTTCCTGGAGATAATGATGGAACTGTTAAATTAATCTTTAAAGATAATTCAGGATATGAAGATACAAACACAAAACCAACGGTAAAATTCACAAATCTGAATCAGTTTGTAACCGGAATGCCTGCTACTTATGAAGTTCCTGACGATTATATTGCTCACTATAATACTTATTCTATCAGTATTGATAATCAAACTTATAATTATACTGATGTTTGGGTAGCTAGTTTAGAAAATCTCAGTATATATGCTCAAATTCCACCTATCTATTCAACCACTATCGGGTATGAAGTATATGATGTTGTAGGCAATGGTCCTGCAGAAGGAGATAGATATGTGGAGATTGCAGCGGACGGTCCTATAGTTCCAGTTATTAGACATGCAGAAATAGTTACTACAGTTCCTGGCACTGGAAGCAATGTATATAATTATATAAGCCAAGGTGTTCCAGCTACGATGAAATTCTATATCCATACAGCAGAACAAGTATATATTGAAGATGTCTGGATTGACCCTGTTTCTGGTGTTCAATATGGAACTAAATCAGTTCCCGTAGCTATAGATGTAAATGATCCAGGAAATCATAATGCTAATTGGCTTGTAACTATTCCTGTAACTCCTAATAATATTAACCAGTATGACAATATTACTTTTGTGGTTCACAGTAAACGCCAACCTTTTGGTGCGCCTATGTTTACTGGTACTTTCTCAGTACCTGTAATAGTTGATGGTAAAGAATTTTCTATGAATTCACCACAAGTAGTTGGTATTGGTCATTTACAAAAACCTGGTATGGTTGGTCCGGGAGCAGACGCTTCAATTACTATTCAATTCAATGATATTGGTGAATTAATTGTAGGAGATGGTGTAACTTCTCTTCCAGTAAATATTGAGAATTGGTTCCATATTCAAAATTCCAATCCTCCTGCATTCATTAATATTTATGATCCAGTTATTGATATTAATGGAAATGATGTCCTTGCGACTTGGTTCTTTAACAGCGAGGATATCAATCAAACATTGCCTCAAAATGTGAATCAACTTGCATTCTCTGTGAATTACCAAAATATTTGGGGTCACACCGCATCGAGTAGTTGGAATTTCAATTTCGATCAAAAACCCCCTGTAATTTCTCCAGATGGTATTACCTTCTATAATGCAGATAACGAATTGTTACAAACCGAGAATTATCATTCCAACAATTATATCGCTAATAATTCTGACTGGAAGAAAGTCCGTTTCACGCTTAACGATCCTGATCTGAGAACGGGTGTAGTTGGTTCTGGTATTAATATTATTGATATTAATCTAGAACGTGAAGCAGAAACCTATTTACCTATACCTGATCCATTAGCAAATATGACAAAGACCTATAACCCAGCCGGCTATATTGAACTTAAATTCAATGGAGATTTTAGCGCCTTTGACCTTGCCGAGGGTTATTATCAGTTCACTATTATTACGGATGATATTCTGGTAAACGAAGCAACTTATATTCAGCGTTTCTTATACTGGCATCAACCTTCTCAAATGGAAATTATACCCCCAAATGGAAGTACTCTATCTGTATTAGATGATGAAGGGAATATTACTCAGCAACAAGTAACTGCCTTCCCCTATGATCCTACTGGTCAAGTTCAGGGTGTTCAATTCTTCCTCTATCAAGATGTAGATGCAAATGGGGTTTATGATGCGAATGTAGATATTGATGTAACGGCTCATCTTTCTAATGATACTATAAATACAATAGATACTATAGCTCCTTATACTGTTATGTGGAACTTTGATGCTCCCGAATATAAATATTTAGAAACGGATATATATAATAGTGAAAGAACACGTAAGTTCCTTCTGCGCGCATCTATACTTAGTGAAGGAGGTAGAGCGGTTTCTGATAGTATAGTAGTAATAAATGTGACGGATAATCAGCCACCAATTCCTAATGATCCAATAGTGACAGGAAATACAGAAATAGATTATTTGAATCAGGCAAATAATATCCTTAATCTTACAGTTACTTTTAATCCTGAATGGATTGATGCAGATTCTATCAGATTTGAAATAAAGGATACATATGGCAACTTAATTAAAGAAATCACTGTACCGAATCAGAATGGAACAGCTATTGTAGATTGGAATTATTATAATGATAATCAACCGAATGAAAGCATTACACCAGGAACTTATTATATATATGCTATAGGCATGGATATAGTTGGTAATGAAGGTACAGCTGAGAATTATGCAACTGTACATATTACGAATCCTGGTTCTAATATTACTTACAACTTAAAAATGGTAGATGTTAGGGGATTTGCGGATGAAGAAGAAATTCTTGATAACCCAATTTATGGAGCAAATAATCCAGCTGAAAATCTTGGTAACTTGCGGTTAGATGCAGATTTTTACAATATTACTGACCCTGATAATGGTTCTTTGGAAGGTGTGAGTGCAATAACTTTCAAGGCAATCGTTACTAATAATGTTACTGGTGATGTGGACACAGTGGATGTTATTAATGATACTAGTCTACAACCGGATTATCCTTCCAGTGGACCTATTTTCGTTAATCCTGATATTATGAATAATACTATCAGTATCTTTGTTCCAGATAGCTTTTATATGCCTGCTGGATACAACGATCAAAGGGATATTAGTTATGAATTCTTTATTGACCTCACCTTTATCCATGATGCAATTCCTCAACCACCTGTTTATAGGTCTATACGACTTGATTACTATGCACCTGTAGTTAATATTACTGAAGCTACTCCTTACATAACTTGGAGTAGAGGTAATGAATTCAAGGTAACAGGTGATATTGATGATGTAAATACAATTATGCTTAATTGGAGTAGGGATAACACTACTTGGTTAGAAGCACAAAATGATAATTATCAAACTTTACCGTTCCAAATTATTAACGAAATACCTCCATATATCTTATTCCAAAACTGGAATACTGCTGGCGGTAATGATAATACATTGTTGGACTACGAAGGTAGTGTATGGGTGAAAGTAGTAGCAACGGATTCTCTTGGAAATACTAAAGATTCTAATCCAGTCCAACTCTATGTAGATAACTGTGCTCCCAATACTCCTGTAACTCATATAGCTTATAGAACTCACTATGATGTAGAAGCTACTGAGGATGAAAATGCATATAACACACTTCATGCTCTTGGAACACTACCTGGCGAAGATAATCATACTATTACCGTTGTAACTAGCAGCCAAGATTATGGAACATCCAACCTTCGTATTTATGTTGATCCTGCCCAAATTACAGGACTTTCAGGAGAAGCAATTGGAGAAAATTACGATTGGAACAATATGGCTTCATGGTATAATAATAATACAAATGACTTTAGACCACCAGTCCATCTATATCATGGTAAATCTCATACTAATGATTTAGGTTCAATTGAGTGGACTTCTGGAGCTTTGTATGACCATGAAACCTGGAATGGGCTATATGGATTTGAAATTCCTTCAACATTACTTCGTAATGGTGGGTATGAATATCATTACTTTATCGTTGCAGCTAATGATACTCGTGGTAATTTTGAAGGTGATAGTGCAGATAGCCTTGGGAACTTTTTTGATGGAGAACTTAGTGATCTGGAAAAAGCTGCTGCTATAGATCTTAATGTGATTATTCAAAATATTGCTGATGTAGAAATGATTGTTACTGGTCCTTCAAATAACGCTATTGTTGGCGAATGGGTAAATCTGGCAGCTAAGGTTATAAGCAATGATGGTAATGTCTCAGTTGATAATGTTCTATTCCAGCGTAAAGTTGGTAATTTATGGCAAGATATTGCTACGGTACCCAACAGTCCTGTTTCTGATGTAAAATTCCACCTCTACAGAAAAGATATCCCGGATTATGATGGCTTACCTTATGTTCCAGGTGTTCATTTATACGTAAATGATATTCCTAAGGGAGAGTTATTGTGGGATTCTGCTACCCAAAGTTGGTCAAACACTTTTGAATTTGCTCAAAGTGTGACAGCATATCATTTCAAATACTATTTGGATTTAAATAACGATGGAATTATCAATGTACTTGATGAAAATATTGCAAATCAACTGGGTAATCCTAATATGTATAAAATTGAAGTTGATCCCAATGGATTTAATTCCTTTGAAGTTACTCCTTGGGTTACTTATTTGAATACTGAAACATTGCCTGATGGACTTTATGAATTTAGGGCTGTTCCCATAGATTCTCAAGGTGAACCTTTGTTTAATCATTTAAGTCCTTCTCTTTGGTTACATATTGATAACACATCTCCCCAGACCACGATAGAAACAATTGGTGGTGTTGATCGTATCCGTGTGGTTTTAGATCCTGATAATGTTGATGAACATTATGAATTAGCCAAACTTGTTGCTGATGTAGAAGAACTCTTAGTAGCAACAGATGATGTTGTTACTGTAAGCTATCAATACTCTGCCCAAAATCCAAACGCTATCATTAGACGTTGGGTTGAAATTGATAGCATAACATCAAATCCAATAAATATGGCTAGTAATTATCCAACTAATTTCTTAGTCGGCGATGGAATTTTCGCTCCCCTGATAGATAACATTGATAATGATGCTGATGGTCTTGTTGATGAAGCTGATGAAGCAGAAGCTGAGTTCTATCTACGTGCTATTGCACAAGATAGAGCTGGTAACTATTATACTTCAAATGTGATCATAATTACGGTTGATGGTAATGCTCCATTGATGAAAGTTGAAAACATTAATGGTCAGTTGATGGCAGATACTCAGAACATTTTTATCATTCCTACAACAGGAGATATTATAATTACGGCTAATGACATTACTCCTGATGTTTTCGATGAACCAGTTGAGGCATACTTTGAATACATATTCAGACCTTCTGTCAATGATAACTGGTCTTCTCCAATACCGATAGAGCTTGATTTATCTACTGGAGAACCTGTATGGAAAACTGTAACAAACGGCTCTGCATCCCAGCTGTTACCTGCTAATATTATTCACGAAGGTTATTTTGGTTTCCGTGCAGTTTCAAGAGATATGTTATGGAATATTGATATTGCCTCTACTCCATTTACTTATGTGGTATTTAATGATAATGAAGGAACAATTGCCCATATCGTAAGTTTGGGCGCAAATCCTAATTTACCAGGTAATCCACCAATAGACATTATTTCCGAAGAATATGCTTTTGCTCAGAATTATACTTATTATAATGGTAATATTAACATTCATATCGATAATCCTTTGGAAATTGTTACTGTAACAGCAAAATGGGCTGAATCAGAAAATGGACCATGGATTAATATTAATACTGTACCTACAAACAATCAAGAGAATATACAAATTCCATGGCTTGTACCTGTTATCAGTCGTGCTCCGTATATCTACTTGCAGGTTTTTGCACAGGATGAATATGCCAATACAGAAACATCCGAAATTATAAAACTCTATGTCGATACAATAGCTCCCAATGCAAATGTTCTGTTGCTTACTCATCGGGTTGAACCGATTTCACAAAAGAAAGTTCTGGATACAACAGAAAATATACAAATTGTTGTTGAATACACTCATTTGCCTGAAGTAAATTTGATTGATGTTCAGAATGCTATTGTGAGAATAGTAAATGCTGATAGTACAACAATAGTGGAAAAGAGCAGTATATTTAATATTGTTAACTCTCCTACTCATTCGTCTTTCCTAATTACAGTTGATGATATGATTCAACAAGGAATTGATGATGGAATTTACCACCTTAATATAGAACTTACTGACTTTGCTGGCAACACAGCAATGATTCTACCGGCTGATTATCAGGAACTATATATTGATACTCATGCACCGGATTCCCTGGAGATCATCTCCACCAGTCATCCTAACTACATTGCTGTATATAGCGAGGAAGCAATTGACTTTGAAGTAAGTTATGATGATTTGATTGGGCTAGGAGATATAGGCGCTTTAACTGCAAAATTTACCTATATGAATGCAATGGATGTAGTTAATACTTACACTCTGGATACCCAAAATCAAAAGATCAACTTTACTTGGAATCCTTCTGAAGCATTTGAACAATATATCATAGCAGGCGAAATGAATATTGTGATTAATGCTGAGGTGAAAGTGAAAGACCTACTGGGTAATGAAGGTATTGTTCCTAACACAGCTAACATCTTTACCCTGACTTATGGAATACCTGGAAATACCAGATTGATGGCTATAACTGATGTAGTTAATGGCAATCGGGAAATTCATTATGTAAACTGGAACCTAGCAATTCCTCAAGTTCAGGAAATGGTCGGTACTAATCATACTGGTATTGCTGAACCTCTAGAATTATATGCATATATACCTCACCAAGCTGAAATTCCTACGAGTGTGGATTTTGCTTACAAATTACAGGGAGATACTTTATGGATTCCCATCGCGACAGATACTGATGGTCAATCTTGGGATTTCATTGATGCTGATTTCCTTGAACAATATCAAAGACAATATTCTGCAAGTTGGGATATATTTAGTTTAGCTGGTGGAGCTTATGAAATAAGGGTGTCCAGTCATTACCTTGTTGATACAAGTCATTCCGTTGCTGTTGTCAATATCTACAATGGAACAATTATTCCTCAACCTAATGTTAATGGACTGGTTGACACTACTGTTCAGAGAGGCGAGACATATACAATTTCCTCTCCAAGCTTTACAGGTAGTGCAGAATACTTGCAAAGTGTAATCTATAAATATCGTTATGTTAGTGTTAATAACTCTATTGTAAGTCCTGTTTCACAGTGGATGTATTTCGGAGATGTAAATGGTACTGAAATCTTTGATTGGATTTCTGATCCTTACACCTTTGAATGGACAGTTTATCCATACTACCTGTTTAACAATACTATTCAGGTTGTTGCTTTTGCGAAAGATATTTGGGGAACAGAGACACCTATCAATTCAATAATTAATAATAACGCTTATGCTTTAGTGCAGATAATTGATACTCAAGCACCGGATGCTGCTATTAGCTATACTTGGAATGGATTCACTTATCCTGATCTTGATCCCGAACCTGATTGGATTAGCGGTGTGGTTGACTCTACAATGACTATTACTGCAACCATAACCAGCGATGTAGAGCTTGCTGATTTGGTAAGAGTTGAATTCAAATTCAACGATGAACTAATTGGCACGGTAAATGCAGAAGATGTTATCCTTCCTAATATTGAAATTGTCTGGAACGAATTACCCCAAGCTACAAATGTTACTAATGGTGTATTGAAAGTGATAACTTACGATGTGTATGGTAATAGCAACGAAGTTACTACAACCCTGAATATTGATAATGTGTTGCCTACTGCCGACTTCACAGTTCCAGAGGATATTGAAAGAGAAACTACACTTGTTCTGAATGCTAATCCTATAGATAACCTTTCAGGTCTGCTGAATGTAACTTATGCTTATGCTCCAGTTCCAGACCCGGATTCGACTTGGATTCATATTGAGACAGTTGTAGAAACACCATGGACTTCTTCCTGGATTGTTCCTGCCAACTTGATCTTTGGTGCTGAATATATTGTTCAAGCCAAAGTAACTGATACAGTAGGTAATATTCTTAATGTTACCGATACCTTTACGGTAATTGATAATCATACACCAATGCATATTGTTAGTGTAGCCGGTCACATTCCTGTAAATGGAATTATTCCGGTTCGCATACATAATAATGTAAATGTAGTAACGCAAGTGAACGATATTAATATTCCTCGCGTGGAATATGTTATTCGTGCTGTAGGTGCAACTGATTGGACTCATCTGGAATATGCAGAAGTAGTTGGAACTAATGCCAATGTTCTTCTAACGGATGTTCTGACTGCTTATGCTGAAGGTGATTATGAACTGGGTATCCGTGCCCGTGAAGCAAGAGTAACTCTTGGTCAGGTTTCTGATATGGTTACTTTAACTATTGATCACAGCTTTGCGATTACAACTGCGGAATCAGTTCCTGCAAGTAACGGTTTCTTCAACGGAGAGACCTTTGCGGTAAACTTCACTGTAAATACAGATGATGAAATTGAGCCAAACAGTGTTGCTCTTCAATATCATATTATCGGTATTGATGGAGCAAATGATCCTTGGCGTGATCCTGTGTTAGGTAATGCAGAAGTTACCAGAACCGGAACTAACGCTTACCTTGCTACATTTAGCGGAATAGAAATATACCATCACGACAATGTTTTGTTAAATGGTATGTTAGATTTCAGATTCAGCGTTTCTGACCTGGCGGAAGAAACACCGAATACTGATAATAATACAATTATTACTAATGTGATGTATGATACTACCGATCCTGAAATTGTCCTTAATGGAATTACAGGAAACGGGGTAACAGAAAATGAAGGTAACTACACTATCCAGTTAGCTACAACCGCTACGCTTGATGTTAATACCTTTGATGTTCTCTATGGACAGATTACTCAGGTTGCTTCCGGAATTGAAAAAGTAGAAATTTGGTATAACTACAACGGAGTAGATGTATTAATGGGAACTGATACGGAAGCACCTTACAGCATTAACTGGAATACAGCAGGTCTGGCAGTTGGTGACTATCTCCTTGGCATTTTGGCTTATGATAAAGCCGGTAATGTTAATGGCTTAGCTAAAACAGTTACTATAGTTCCACCTGCTACCTGGGAACCTTTTGCTCTGATTACAGCGATGAGCTTTAATGGAGATAATGCTAACCAGGATATCCTCTATGCTGAAGTTGACAATTGGAACAATGAAGCTATAGATGCAGTTACCTTTGAATACTTCGCAAACAATATCTGGACTCCGTTTGCCACTATTGCTAATCCTACAGCTACACCTTTCGCAGTGCAGTTTAATGCTGAACTGATGAATGCTGCTACTAAGATTAGAACAGTGGTAACTTATAACGCTGGATTGATTTCTACCAATAAACCCGAACTGAATGTCACTTACGATGCAGCTGAAGGTGGAAAACTGGTAGCTACTAATCCTACTATTACTGCCAATGTATTCTATAATAACGAAGTGCGTATTAGCGGTGCGCTTAGTGCTCCAATAGTAACTACTCTTTATAATGGAGTTTATGCTAATACTCCTGCAGTTCAGATAGTTAATGGAACACCTACTGCTTTCTTTAATATTCCTAATCATGGAGAGTATGAATTCTGGACTGCTTCTATTGATTATGAAAATTGGGTTATGCAGTTAAACAGCACTGTGCTTAATACTACTAATATTGGCACAATTACTCATAATGGAATTGCTTTGCCAGTTCCTAACGGTAGTTTTGCTTACTATGAAAATGTTGAGCCCGCAATTGCACTTCCTCTTGGTTATACTGAACTAAGTAATCCTGCTCAAACAGCATTTATTCTGAATCCACAAGGTAATATCAATCTCACGGTTACATTAGCTGCTACTCCAGATCCTGCAGCTGGAACCATTGTGGGAATGTATTATAATGGTAATCAGTGGATTAATGTAACAGCAAATGTTACTGGAAATGTTGCAACCTTCACTGCCCCGAGCGGATTTATTTATGCGGTTGGTCAATACACTGGAACCGTGGACTTCAATGTTGTCTTTAACAGTATTGAACCACAGTATATTAACGCAACTAATAACGAACTCTGGACAGTAGCAAATCCTTCTACTATCAAGTTCTTCGTTTATGATGGGTTAACCGATGGCGGATACACAACTCCTGCTGCCGGAGAAATAACCTATCAAATGTATATTGATGAAATAGCGGTTCCTGCTTCTTACAATAACGGTTTCATTACTGCTGCTAATATTCTGGACCTTACTGCAGGCAATCATATTGCCTCTGTTATGGTTACTCGTAACAATGTAAATATCAGTGCAGAAAAGGCATTCAAAGTTGATATTACAGCACCTGTTATTGTAGCAACTGGAACTCAACTTACAGTTACAGATCGCACATTAAGTGCTACCATAACTGATCCGGAAACAGCTATCAGTGATGTTCATCTGTATGTTATGGGCTGGAATAGTGACATTACTGTTCCTCTTGTCAATATGACCGTAAGCGGTGATACTTACAGCTATACCTTAACAATGGATGATTTGAATGCTCTGGGTTATGTCATTAACTATACAATGGAAATGCAAGCAGTATGGAATGCAGATAATAATCTGGAGATGAACAGTGTAACAGAGCCCGTTAACTACACAGTTAATATTGAAGGTCCTGCAATCACCTTTACCGGTTTTGCTAATGGCTGGTGGTTGAATCCAACCTTCAATACTCCTTTAACCTTCACAGTAACTGTTCCGCAAGGTAGAACAATAACCAATGAAGGTGTCTGGGTAGATTTATATGAAGTAACAGCTGCAGGAGAAAACCAAATCCAGCAAATGACTCTTGCTCCTGTATCTGTATCTGGAAATGTCTATAGTTATTCCTTCAACTTTGGTCAGCTGTTGTCTCCTATGGCAACTGCAGTTAAACTATATGTTGAAGCAATAGATAACTACAATATTGTTAATCAATCACAACAGAGCTACGGAATTGATATGGCTGCTCCAGTTGTTTGGGCTCTTGCCCCAGTTGGTGCTCCTATTGATAACGATGGTGATGGCTTATATAATGAAGATGTTCCTAACGGTGTGAACGAAGACCTGGATTGGGTTGATCTTGATCACGATGGTTTCTGGGATCTTGAAGAACCGCAAATCGTAGATGAAGACCCGCTTGATTACTATCCTGCAGTTTTAGCACAGGGAACTGATGTTGTTGTAGCTATTGCCTTTGAGGACTTCCAGGGTATCCAAATTCAAATGCGTGGAACCGATTCTGGAAGAACCGGAGAAAAGAATAACAGAACTTCTCTAATGTATTATACTGGTGCCAGTGGAATTGATGTAACGGATATTCATGTTACCCTGAATGGTGCTGCTGTTAATGGTACTATTACTAATGGAACCTTCACTCACGATGCAGGTATTCTTCCTGCCGGTCACTATACAGTAGTTGCTGCAGTTGGTGATATTGTTGGTAATGTTGGCTCTCTTGCTTACGAATTTGAGGTTGTAGGTGGAGCTCCAACAATAGTCATCAATCCTCTTAATGGTAACTGGTGGCTGAATACTACAGGAACTAATACATTCACCTTTACTGTAACTTCAGTAGCTCAGCTTGCTAATGGCGGTGTAGTAGCAAATGTATATGCCGAACCAAGCAACACATTAATCCAGGGTCCGATCACTCCTACGGAAGGTGCCGATAATCAATATTCAGTAATTCTGTATGGCGGAGTAGTTCCTGCAGATCAAACAGCTGTTCGTCTGGAAGTTATCGCTACTGATGTTTGGGGTGGAACTTCTACTTCCAATCAGGTCTATGTTATTGATAACAGTGCACCTGTAATTATAATTAACAGTCCTGTAGAGAATGCGCAATTCAATCCTGGTGCTACAGTAAATATTATGGCTACAATTTCTGACATAGTAGGCACCAAGGGTACGGGAATGCGTAGTGTATTGAATGGTCCTAAAGATAAAACAGGTTCGGGAATAGATGAAGTTTATCTAACCGTGTTTGCTCCTAATGGTGAAACAGTTGTTACAGATTCAACAACCGCTCAGGTCATTTCCAAACCCCTTATAGTTACTGAATATGGAACTTACATTATCAATATTCTGGCAAAAGATAATGCGGGAAATCAAGCAATGGCAACTCGTAACTTCATTGTTACACCAGCTACTGCTCCTACGATTAGCTTCACCGATATTGCCTGGTTGAATTCTGTAGGTCCTAATAACCTTAACTTCACAATTAATGCAGTAGTTCCTGTTAATGTTACCGCTAATGTAATTACTTATCCTTCGGGAGCAACCCTAATGGGCCCGCTTTCCGTAAATCCTGAAGGTGGTATTTACACTGTAATATTGAATGGTGGTATGATTCCTGCGGGTGAGACCTCTGTTCGCTTGCAAGTAATTGCTACCGATCAATTTGGTAATATAACTGAAGCTAATCACTATTATGGTGTGGATCGTTCTACTCCTTTAATCACTATTCTTAATCCTGTAAATGGTGCGGAAATTACTTTGGTGGATGAGACCACTAAAGTTAGAATTGAAGCCCGGATCAGTGATCTGATTCCACCTCTGAAGAATGGTGGTAAAAACAGTTCCGGTTCAGGAATTGCCGGAAGCCGTATGGTGATTATTGATCCTCTTGGTATGGTAATTAGTGATGTTACAGCAGGTGCTGATACTACTGAAATTTCCAAAGAAATAACAAATCTGATGCTTGGAACTTACACCGTGCGTGTAACTGCATGGGATAAGGCAGGTAACCAGGCAATGGAATCAATTAACTTCACAATGATTGCTGCTCCTCTACCTCCTGCTGAACTGGCAATTTCTGATGCTTATGCTTATCCCAATCCCAGTATTGATGGAACTGCCAAATTTACCGTTACCTTAACAAATGGTGCTTATGTGAACATCCACATTTATGACTTTGCGGGTCGTGAAGTTCGCACCTTAAGTTCAAGTGGTAAAGTGCAGGGCAAGAGTAAAGCAGAGATCGTTTTTGACGGTCGAAATAATGATGGTGTAAAACTGGCACGCGGAGCATATTTTGCCCGTGTGATTGCCAACGACGGCACGAAGATAGTAGAAAAGGTAGTTAAGATAGCTATCAAGTAAATTGGTGAAGAGGGGAGGGGAGCTCCCCCTCCCTTCCAACCGAAAGGAAGGAAAAAAATGAAACAAATTAAATTAGTACTGATAGCCCTGATACTGATGATTTCACTGTCTTCTGTCTTTGCTGAAGATAATTCTGCAGCAGTATATCAATTGCTCGGTATAGATGCCCGTTCTAATGGTATGGGTGGAACTGGAACCGCGTTTTTGGATAATGTCTCAAGCGCATACCTGAATCCGGCAGTTTTGGCAGATGTTAAAACAATAGAATTTACTTCAGGCACAAGACAGAATATGGCTTGGGATAGAAATCATAATGCAGTTGCTTTAGGGTTTGTTTTGCCCATAGGTTATGTTGCTGCATCCTGGCAAAATGCTACTGTTAGCGATATTCCAGGATACGATATTAATGGCAACCCTATAGGGGATTTTAGCAATAGTGATAACACTTTAGCTTTAAGTTATGCTGCCAAAATCTCCAAGCTGAATTTAGGCATTACGCCCAAGTTCTATCTCTCCAATCAAGATAATGATTCCGATACCGGTTATGGAGTAGACCTGGGATTCCTCTATCATATCAATCGCTATTTTAATGTGGGAATGGTAGTTAGGGATTTAATAGCCAGTTATCCTGGAGAAGAAGATGACATTCCGGTAGAGTTCATTCCTGGAGTTGCTGCTTATCCAATACCGGGTATGATTATTGCCGCAGACCTTTCCGGTCGCGATAATTTTGAGGAGTCAAAATTGCGTTTGGGAGTTGAATATTGGCTCGGCGTTAGAGATGAAGCTGAAATTGGCTCCAGTTTATCCGGAATTCGTATTAGAGAGAGTGCAACCTGGTCTGATATCCTATCCAAAGTTCAAGCTGGAATTCGTGCCGGTGTTAATGACGGTGCTTTTACAGCTGGTGCAGGACTGCGGTTTAAGATGTTAGAATTGAATTATGCATTCCAGATGGCACATGATGAATACTTGAATGATACTCATTCAGTTTCCCTGTTACTGCGTTTTTAAAACGCTTGTAACCGGGATATCTGGTATGCAATAAAAAAATTGTGGGTGGTTTTCCCCTGAGGATTTTTTCTCAGGGGGGAGCCATCACATTAGAGGAGATATAATGAAGAAACTAATAATCTGGTTGATAATCCTCCTGTCCTGCCAGTTTGCTCTCGCCTTGAATGATAACATCTATTTTATTAATGCCCGGCAATATTATGAATTGGGTAATTATGCTTCCGCGAAACAAAATCTGAATTTGATTCAGGCACCTGACAATCAGGATCCTGAATATGCCTTGTTGTGCGGGAAAGTCCATCTGGCTTTAGGGGATTATAAACAAGCGCATATTTGGCTATCTGAATACCAAAAAAAATCATTGGGAGCAGACCCCTTAGTGCAGGAAGATTTGCTGCAGATGCTTTATGAGGTTGCTCTGTATCAAGAACAAACATCTGTTTCAGTGTCCCTGGGAAAATTGAAAGGCAGCATCAATACAAGTGATTCTGAATATGCTCCGGTCTTTACTCCAGACGGTAAATATATATATTTCAGTTCACTCCGATCCAGTAATTTCGGTAAGGAAAATATTTTTCTGTCTTTGCAGCAGAATTATGTATTCAGTGAAGCAATTGAAGTGGATGAACTTTGCACCGACTATAATGAATCGTTTGGCTCTCTATCTATGGATGGTAATACTGCTTATTTATTTGGATACTATTCCAAAGATACAACTAATGGAGATATTTATCAGACAACTTTAGATAGTAAAGGACGCTGGACAAAACCCATAATGATTAAAGAGGTCTCCAGTAAATATTATGATCTGCAACCCTTTATCTGGCGTGATAAAGTTATGTTTTTAACCAGCAACCGGGATGGTAATCATAATAATTATGATCTTTTTGTTTCTGAGAATATAAACGGAATATGGTCATTACCAGTTAATTTAGGTGATGTAATTAATACACCTTATGACGAACAATCACCTTTTTTAAGTCCGGATGGTAAATATCTTTATTTTGCTTCTTTCGGGCATAACGGTTATGGAGGTAATGATATCTTTGTTTCAACCAGAATTGGCAATTCCTGGACGGAATGGAGCAAACCGGTAAATATGGGTCCGATTATCAATTCTGTTAAGGATGATCGTTATTTTGTTATTGCTCCTGATGGTAGAACAGCATATTTATGTTCTAATCGCGTTGGTGGTATGGGTCAGGAAGATATTTATACAATAGACCTTGGCTTGCTGGATAAGATGAAGGAACAAATTGTTTTACTAACGGGAGTTAAGCCCACTGAAGAACAACCGGTTATTCCTCAAGTGTTTAATGAATTGAAAATCAGCGGTGTAGTTGTAGATGATAAAAATCAACCTGTGAAAACAGATATTATATGGGTTTATAATCTTGGTGATAAAACATTTATGCGTATTATTGGCTCTGATGAATTAGGAACTTTTTCTTTTACCCTTCCCGGGGATGCCAAAGATATTGCTTTTGAAATCAATACTCCAGGATATAAAAAGACAACAGGTAAAATTGAAATTCCACCGGATAAGAATGAAATTTTTGTTAATATTACTCTTCCCACAGAAACAGGTATTGGAGAAGGTGGAAATCTTGCTATCAACGGCAAAGTTCTGGATGAAGAAAACAATCCTGTTCAGTGTAGTATTCGCTGGAGTTATGTTTATGAAGGAGAATTAACTGAAGTTATTGTAGAAAGCAATAATGAAGGTGCCTTTAAACTCTACACACCCTTAATGGAAAAGCTTAAATACAGAATTGAAGAACCCGGCTATGCAGTGCGGGAAGAAATTATCACTATTCCTCAAAATGTGAATAGTTATGATACAATTATTCGTTTGGTTAAATTGGGGAAGGAAGTTACACTTAGCGGTAAGGTCTTTGACGAAAATGATAATCCTTTAATAGCTATGGTTGCCTGGATTTATGAAAGTGAAAATGAAATTATTGAATACCGGGTTGTAACGGATAGTAACGGTGACTACAGCATTTCTTTACCGCGTATGCCTAATTTGCAATATCGTGTTTCCAAACCCAATTATCTGCAGGTTTCCGGAGAAATAAATATTCCTGAAGATCAGCAAAATATAACTAAAAACTTCCGTTTATCCAAACTGGAAAAAGAAGCTGTCTTTGAACTGGAGAATGTAGAATTTGAATTTAATAAAGCAGTTCTTACTCCCAGGTCTCTGGAAATCCTGAAACCGGTTTTGGCTACAATGAAAGAAAATGAGACCCTGGAAATTGAGCTTTCGGGACATACAGATAATATTGGCAGTAAACAATATAATCAAAAACTTTCCGAAGCACGCGCTAAAGCTGTTGCTGATTACTTAATCAAAAACGGCATTGATCCCAAACGCATTAAGACCGTTGGCTACGGATTTGATAAACCTATTGCTTCCAATTCCACTCCCGAAGGAAGACAAAGAAACCGCAGAACCGAAATGAAAATTTTGGGCATTGAATATATGGAAGATACCTACGAAGATATAGAAAAAGAATTTTCTCAGGCAGAGAAAAAAGCCCGGGTAGTGAAAACCATTTCCAAGGATTCTATTTATGCAGTTACCCAAACAGGAATTCCTGCTTCTTTGGAAAACCAGTTTAAAACTATGATTAATCAGACCCTGGCTGATAAAAAACAATTCAATATTAAGGTTGACCTCTTCCTGGATAACGGCAAAATTCAGTCCGCCAATGTGCGTGACCTTTTGGGTAACCTGGAGGAACAAACTACGGAAAAAATTGCTGATATGATGTTGGGTTGGAAAGTTCAATCTCAAGGCAGAAACATTTATTCCTTTACTGTGGAAAAATAACACTCTGATAAATTAACTATACTAAAGAATCCTGGAGCTTGCTTCAGGATTCTTTTTTTTGCCAAACAGGGTGAGTATCGTCTCTCACAGATGGCACAGATTGTTCGGATTAAAAGAGATACAAGGTGTGATGGCAGCAGCTTTTTCCGGAATGAAATTACAAGATAAAAGCTATGCTCCCGTCATCGGTTTAATTTGGCAATTTACCTTGTGGACTTTGTTTTACTACCTGTTGCCTGGTCATTTCTTTAACGCCTCTTTAACGATTCTTTAACAATACCTTAACTTCGTTAAGGAATCGTTAAAGAAGGGTTAAAGAAGCATAAAGGATTCAACTTGGCAGGGATTCACTGCAGACAGGAAAATATTTATGCATTCTCATTATGAAAACTACAAAAGAGAGATTTGCCAACAGAGTTTGTTCTTTTTTTGGATAAAAACTCCTTATCATTTTGCGGATGCAGGGAAGTATTTAAAATTTTATAGGATAACTGCCAGTAAAGATGAAAAAGATATAAAGTCCTTTAGAAACCTTCAATTTGTTTGGTAAAGCAGAATTTATCAAACCGGGTTTCCCGGATATTATTATTCCGGTGTGAACGAACATAAAAAAAACTCCCAACAGCCGCAATGCCGTTGGGAGTGCATTCTAAACAATGAATCAGGAAATTGTGTTAGCTGCTATTTTAGCAGGATCAATTTTCCCGTTTCGCTGGAGCTATCGCAAATCGTGCGGTAGAAATAAATCCCGTTTCTGACGGGCTTGGCATTTTCATCTAAAGCAATCCAGCTGATTTGAGCTAAACCATTTTGGTCGGTTTTGGTTGCTAAACGCTTTATCAATTGACCTTTCAAGTTATAGATTTCAATAGTTACAGGGCGATTGGCTTTGCCGGAAATTTGGAAATTAGTTGTTGTTTTGAAAGGATTAGGGTAAACACTAACGCTTTTCAGAGCTGGAGCAATCTCATCACTAGTGGGCACATTTATGCTAATCGTAACCGCATTGGAAGGGCTGGAAAAAACCAGAGGATATGTAAAAATGGAACATACCCAATAAGTATGCGTGCCATCAGGAACATTTAAATCAACATACGAAAGTGAATCGGGATTCATTAAGTTATATAGAACTGCTTCATCACGGTAAATTTTATATCCGCTAAAGACCTTTCCCTGATAATGAATTGGTTTTTCCCAATGCAGGGTAACAGTATTAGGAGGAGTTAAAGTTCCCGTAAGATTCTGCGGTGCAGGCAAATCTTCAATAGGAATAGTAGGAGAACTTAAAACAGGAGTTCCTGCTAAACCGTATTGGTCAACAGGAGTTACTTGACAGGCAATGGGATAATCCATATCTTCCGGTTGAAGAATATAGGTCTGTTGAACGGCATTTGGGATTACTAACGGTTGATCATTGAACATTCTCATCCACTGGAACTGGCTGTTGCCTTCTAAATTGCCATCCGGATCAGAAAAATCATAAAGAACTGACAGCCCTTGATAGATAACCGGGGTCCTGCTATTATCAAATTGCTGGCAACAGGAGGGGCATTATTAAATCCGGTTCCGGTAAGGGGAATTTGCACTACATTGTAACCACTTAGATTGCTGTTCAAAGTTAAGGTTCCTGTATATTGAACCGCAGCAGCAGGAATAAAATGGACATTTATAGTGCAGCTTTGATAGGGTTCAATGCTGAAATTGGTTTGTTCAGGAACAAAAACAGGATGGGAGGAAGAAATTGTGCCGGTTACAGTAAAATTAAAAAAGTTATTCACCATAAAAGATAAACTGCTGCTGTCTCCAATATAGGTATCGGGAAAATTGAGTTCAGTTACTGAAACAGGATTAAGTCCCACAAGACCAGGCAGGGGATATTTAACTCCTTGAAGGATTTCTTTAGTAGCATTATTCTGCAGGAAAAGAACTACTTCACAAGTGTTGATATTCCAGGTAGAATTAATAATTCCAGTAAGATTATAGGTCTGCTCTTCTCCAGTGGCAAGAGAAACAGCAGTTCCGTTTTGATTGGGTAACATCAAGCGGTTTACAAAATTAAGATGCGTCTGACCCTGCCAGGAATACTGAATATGGGATTCTGTAACAACGCAATGTAAAAGGACATTAGTATTGGTGTCAGCTTCCGGTTTGGCAACTGTAGCAACAATGTTTAAATTAGTTCCATCCAGAGAACCGGTCGCAGAAATAGTATATTTGGAAGGAACAGCAATACGCGATGTAACTCTGGGAAGGTAATTAGAATACATTGATTGGGTATGGCTACCACCTACCACAGCATTTAATCCGTCAAAATAAGCAGTAGGAACGCCGCTTGGATTGTAATAACTATTTCGGGCATTAGAATAGACATTGGCAAAACTATCACCCGTATGATTTTCAACAATAGCAACCGGCTGACCATTGGCAATTAAATCATCGGCACCCATAGCGGCTCCTGGACAATAAGTACACCAGGTTCCGGTAGAAATTTCTACAACTACCAAATTTCGGGGAACTGCAAAAATAAATAGCAGAACACCAGTAAAAACGAGGGTTAAGAGAATTTTTTTCATTATTACTCCTTATGTTTAGTTAGTGGAAAAACATTATTTATCCTCTCCAGGGGAGTAGATATGCCTTAATTTCTTCATTGTAATAGCGGTCTGTCATAGTCGCTATAAAATCCCGCACTTGTTCTGCTGGCGAGAAATTCTCCAGGTATTCGGGGAATTTGTGGTCTAGGAAATGTTTGAATATTTTGGATTCCCGATTATTTTCCTGGATATCATTTAAGTAAATATCAAAAAGGATAGGCATAGTGCGGTAAATAATGGAATTTGATTTTTTCACATTTTCATCGGTGTAAATTCTTTTGTAATTGAATTTCTTCAAAGCCAAAAGATGCTCACTAGTCTCTTTATCAAAAGCAATGAAATCCTGATCATAGCTATTTACAATCACGCTTTTAATGAGGGTTTCAATCATCTGACTATTAGTATTACCCAAATAGGCAACCTGCTCTGCGGGAAGTTCATCGCGCCGAAGAATATTAAAACGAATGGCATCTTCTATATCCTGTCCAATATAGGCAATAGTATCAGTAATACGAACTACACACCCTTCCAGAGTGGCAGGCATAAATTGAATGTTCTGTCCGGCTTTTTTAGCTAAAATATAATTCTGAATATCCTCCTCAGTTTTATTGGTTTGGGGAATTAGCTGCGTGTTGTGCACTTCTCCATCATGAGAAATTATGCCGTCTCGCACCTGGAAAGTTAAATTCAGTCCTTTTCCTTTACGGGAAATATGATCTACAATATGCAAACTTTCAATGTTGTGGTGAAATTTCCCTATAGCATATTTTTCACAACATTGGGAAAGTGCATTTTCACCATCGTGACCAAAAGGACAATGTCCCAAATCATGCCCTAAAGCAATTGCCTCAATCAGTTCGGTATTTAATTTCAGATATTTTCCAATAGTGCGCGAGATTTGAGAAACATAGGCAATATGTAGATTGCGATTGGTCATTTCTTCATCAATCATATTGGTGAAAGAAAAGACCTGGGTTTTTCCATGATAACGACGGTAAGCGCCACTGTAAAGAATTCTATCTCTATCCACAGCAAATTGGGAACGCATAATATCCGGCTCTTCTTTTTTACTGCGCCAGGCATTTGTATTATGAAATGCGCGCATACCCAAAGTGCTTTCAGAGGAAGCTCTGATTTCATTGAAGATTTCTGTCAGTTTAAGGTTCATTATTTTCTCCCTTAAATCCCATAAAGATATAATATTGCAAAAAGGATTGTTGTCAAGAATTACTTAGGATCTTTATCAGTAACAGGTATAATCTTCATCTTAACCTCTCACAGATTGCACATACAACACAAATTTATAATTCTCTAGTGAAATCTTTTTTTCTGCTGTGTGGACTAATGACTTTTCCAGAAGGTTGATTCCCTCATCAACCACCTGCTAATATATTTTTATATGTTATCACGATTAGCGCTAAAAAAGGTTGGTTGTAAAATAGAACGAGGGGAATATCAATCTTCCTGAAAAAAAATATTGACAAAATGATTTAATTGGATATTATGCATTCTAAGAGATTCATTGGAAGGTGGAAGAAATGCTTTATATATTACCCGATGGCAAAAAAATTGACTTAGCGAGGGTAGAAAGTATATCTAAAATTAGAGAATATGGGCAAACAGGTAAAATAATTGAAGAGCAATTTATCGGCTTTTCTATACATCTGAAGAATAATGAAATAATTGAGGTTAAAGATAAATATCATTACAGTGATTGGGCTGAAGTTAAAATCCGCTTGAACAAATTACGAGATGATATTATAGCTCATTGGGAGAAAGTGCAAAAGAAATAACCAGGTTTTTTTGTTTTATAATGATGGTAATTTCTTTTCTTTGCCACCGAGGATACGGTTCTTTAAAATAACAATTTTTTTGCCTTTCCCGCAACGGAATTTTGCTACCCGCTACTTTAATCCTCTCGACCTCTTGACCTCTCGACCTCTCGACCCCTTGACCTCTCGACCCCTTGACCTCTCGACCCCTTGACCTCTCGACTCCTTGACCTCTTGGACTTTTTCATAGACAAACAAGCTAACTTTGATTTTTTGGTTCATAAAATAAAAAAGGATTTATATATGGATACCGATGCGGATAGACAGCTTACTAAAATACGCAATATAGGTATAATGGCTCATATTGATGCTGGAAAAACTACAACTACTGAACGGATATTGTTTTATACAGGTTATCTGCATAAAATGGGGGAAGTGCATAATGGAAATACATTTACGGATTGGATGGAACAGGAAAGGGAAAGAGGGATTACTATTACTTCTGCTACTGTAACTTGTTATTGGAATGCCCGTCAAATAAATATCATTGATACACCGGGTCATGTTGATTTTACGGCAGAAGTAGAACGTTCCTTACGGGTTTTGGATGGAGCAATAGGTATATTTTGTGCAGTTGGAGGTGTGGAACCACAATCAGAAACTGTTTGGAATCAGGCAAATCGTTATCATATTCCCCGTTTGGCATATATCAACAAAATGGATCGAATTGGAGCCGATTACTTTCATTGTATTCAAATGATTAGAGAACGGCTTACTCCCAATGCTTATCCAGTAAATATACCTATGGGCAGGGAAGATAGCTTTGAGGGTGTAATTGATTTGATCACGATGCAGGCATTTTATTTTGATCCTTTAACCTTTGGCTACGAAGTGAAACACACTCCCATTCCGGAAAAATATCTGGAGAGCGCAAAAAGTATGAGAGAAGAGCTTTTGGAAAAGGTATGTGAATTTAGTGATGAATTACTGATGCTATTTATAGAGGGAGAAGAGATTCCTGTAAGTATCTTAAAAGAGGCAATTCGGAAAGGGACAATCAGCTGTCAATTGGTACCCGTTTATTGTGGTAGTTCTTTAAAAAATAAAGGGATTCAGCTTCTTTTGGATGGAATTTGCGATTTTCTACCTTCACCCCTGGACATTGGTGACACACAAGGTTTTGAACCTATAACACATAATCCAGTGAATATTAGTCCTGATCCTAAAGGACCTCTGGTAGCTTTAGCTTTCAAAGTGCAAATAGATAAATATATTGGACGCCTTGTTTATATAAGGGTTTATTCCGGAACTTTGAAAAAAGGGGGTTCTTTTGTAAATCAGACAAACGGGAAGAAAGAAAGGGTTTCACGAATTTTGCAAATGATGAGCAACCGTAAAAACGATTTGGATAAAATCTATGCAGGTGATATTGGAGCTATTGTAGGTTCCAGATTTCTAATAACGGGAGATACGATTACGGATGGTGATTTGGAAGTATTGCTTTCCAAAATGCATTTTCCCGATACCGTAATATCTATGGCTATTGAACCAAAAACCAAAGCGGATCAGGAAAATTTGGATATTGCCTTAATGCGTCTGGAAGAAGAAGACCCTACTTTCCGAGTGCATATTGATAAAGATACAGGGCAGACATTGATTTCAGGAATGGGTGAATTGCATTTGGAAGTTATTGTAGATCGCTTGCGTCGGGAATTTGGAGTAGCAGTAAATCAAGGTAATCCTCAGGTTTCATATAAAGAAACCATCACTAAAGAAGTTTTAGCAGAAGAAGTTTTCCAGCGTGAACTAAATGGCAAGGGAAATTATGCTTATGTAAAATTCCGTTTAAGCCCAATTGCGTTAAAAGACCTTCCGGATGATGCCAAAAACATCTTTCTAAATAAAATAACGGCAGAAAAAATCCCGACAGAATTTTGGAAACCCATTGAAGAAGCGGTCTTCAATGCTTTGAATGATGGTCCTCTGATCAATGGTAATGTAGAACGAGTTCGTATAGAACTTATTGATGGAGATTATAACCCTGTAGATTCCAATGAACTTGCCTATCGCATTGCAACTGGAATAGCTATCAGTAAAGGGCTTAGAGATGCTTCTCCGGTAATTATGGAACCTATTATGTTACTTTCAGTGATTGCTCCAGATGAATTTGTAGGTGATATTATTAATGACATCAATGCCAAACGGGGGAAAATAGAAATTATGCGCAGAGATAATGAATTTAAACAGGAAATTGTAGCGGAAGTGCCTCTTTCCGAACTGTTTGGTTATGCTACAAGGATTCGTTCTTTAAGTCAAGGCAGAGCTATATACACTTTGGAATTCAAGAAATATGAAATCTGCCCGGTACAGATTCAAAATGCCATTCTGAAAAGAATTCGCGGTTATGTGGAATAATACTTGACAAACATAAGGAATTTCAGATAATAGAAAAAAGAGGAGGTTATAAATATGAACATTGAACTTGTCCTTAATGGCAAAGTCGCTAAGATGAGGATTGAGGGAATCTTAAATAGCGAAAATGCCTATTTGCTTCAGGAAAAATTAACTGAAGTTCTTAATTCTGAAGCCACTCTTCTGGAACTTGATTTGCTGGATTGCCGAAATATAAGTTCTACAGGAATTGGTAAAATTTTGTTGTTTTACAAGGATTTTATTACAAAAGGGGGAGAAATTGAAGTGGTTAGAAGTTCCAATAGCGTATATGAGTTATTTTCTATGCTAAAGCTAAACCAATTATTTACTGTTAACCTGGGCTGAAATGAGACATCGCATTCTGGTAGTGGACGATAGTAGTTCCTTAGTTTTAAGTTTAGCAGAACTATTGAAATATAATGGTTTTGAGGTAGAAACAGCGCTTAGTGGAACCGAAGCATTGCATAAAATTGAAACTGAGGATTATGACCTAGTTATTTGTGATATTGAAATGCCGGGAATGAGTGGTTTGGAATTTCTTTCTCATGTGCGCAAGGATTATGAAAAAGAAATAGATGTTATTTTGATGACAGGTTACGAGGATAAGGAATATTTCATTGAAGCAATTAGAAATGGCGCTGCGGATTTTATTCGTAAGCCCATAGACAGTAAACAAATGATGCGTTCAATTCAGACCATTCTGAATCGTAAGAAAAGAAGGAACGATTTTAGCGAATTTTATAACAACCTGGAAAAAGCTGAGTTTCATTTTGAACTTGATCCGCGCAATTTTTCCAAATTTGCTGTCTCGGAAGTATTTCACAAATTTCTCCGACAGAATTTTGACCTCACTCATAATGCTTTAAACGAAATTTTAATTTGTGTAGATGAGATGGTTTACAATGCTTATATACACGGAACTCTGGGCTTAAATGTCCAGGAACGGGTTATGGATCATAATGCACTTCAGAAAATAATTAATGAACGCCTGCAACAACCAGAAATTGCCTCTAAAAGAATTTGCTTCCATTTTTCTATATGTCACAAGACACAAACTATAAAAATAACGGTTGAAGATGACGGACCCGGTTTTGATTATGAGACCTGGATAAAAAAGGTTACTAATGAGCATAAATTGAATCTGGAAGAAAATGGCAGAGGAATTGCGATGCTTTATCATCTTTCCGACAAACTGGAGTTTGAGAAAGAAGGCAGAACTGTTACTATCAGTAAAAAACTGCCTGTAAACAAAAAATAAATGATTTTACAGGAGTTACTTGATCAGGTAAAAGATATTGCAGTAGCGAAAAATATTCCCGAGTCCGATTTCTGGTTTTTGCTATCATATTATTTGCATCTTAGTAGGAGTGAGATTATTTTATCCCGGAAAAGGATTTTAAGTGACCGGGAAACTGAAGTAATATTTAATGCCTTCAGTCATTTGGAAAATGGGGAGCCACCTCAATATATAACCGGAACAGCATATTTTTACGGTTTGGAACTAAAGGTTAATCCTGCAGTTTTAATTCCTCGTCCGGAAACGGAACGCCTTGTAGAATTGACACTTGGAAGATTAAAAGGGACAGAAAGAATTTTGGATATTGGAACAGGTAGCGGTGCTATTGCTATTGCCTTAAAACATAATTTACCTGCTCTAAATGTTTCTGCTACGGAAATAAGTTCTTCAGCTTTGGAAATAGCTGAAATGAATGCCGAAAGGTATCAGGCAGAAATTCATTTTTATCTGTCTGATTGCTTTCCGTCCATTAAACAGAGTTATGATGTTCTTATTTCCAATCCTCCTTATATCAGTAAAGCGGAATTTGTTACTCTGGATGGGAGAGTTAAAGATAAAGAACCTATAATTGCTTTAGCTGGTGGAGAAGATGGACTTGATTTTTACCGCAAGTTGCTCTCTCAAAGTTCAGATTACCTTTCTGAAAACGGGTTTCTGGCTTTAGAGCATAGCGATACACAAAGAGAGGCAATTATCAATATTGGCAAAAAAGAGGGCTGGACAAAAATTGAATCCTTGAAGGATTTGTCTGATATAGATAGATACCTGTTTTTTAAGAGATAAAAAAGGACTAAAAAATGGAACGATTTATTATTGATGGAAACCGCGATCTGAATGGAACAATATATGTTAGCGGAGCCAAGAATGCTGTTTTACCTGCTATGTCTGCATGCCTTTTAACTAAAGGAAAATCGGTTTTACACAATGTTCCGGATTTGATAGACATCAAGACGATGTCTCATTTATTAAGAATAATCGGAGCCAGAGTTGATTATGAAAATGGCAGTATGAGTATTGATTCCCGGGATGTTTGTTTTTCAGAAGCACCCTATGAATTAGTTAACAAAATGCGTGCTTCTATTTATGTTTTAGGCCCCCTTTTAGCTCGTTTGAAAAAAGCCAGGGTATCTTTTCCTGGTGGCTGTGCAATAGGAACCAGACCTATTGACTTACATTTACAGGCAATGGAGACCCTGGGAGCTGAAATATCCGTTGACTATGGCTATATCAATGCCAAAGTAAAAGAATTGAAAGGTGCCGATATCTATTTTACCAAATCCAGCGTAGGTGCCACAATTAATACTCTGATGGCAGCTGTTTTGGCTAAAGGGAAAACAAGAATATTTAATGCCGCAATGGAACCGGAAGTGGATTCTACTATTAACTTGTTAAATAAAATGGGGGCAAAAATAAACGGCAGGGGGACCACCACTCTGGAAATTGAAGGTGTGGAAGAACTTATTCCGATAGAAATGAATATGATCCCCGATAGAATTGAAGCAGGAACTTTTCTTATTGCCGGAGCTCTTAGTAAAAACCCTGTTACAGTTGATAATTGTGAACCGGCACATTTAAATGCAGTTCTGGAGAAATTACGGGAATGCGGTTGTGAACTGGAAATTGAAGATAAAGCTATAACCGTTATTCCGCCTTTTTCCCTAAAGCCGATAAATTTAATCACCCTTCCTTATCCAGGTTTTCCAACGGATTTGCAAGCTCAATTTACAGTTCTAATGTCCCTGGCAGAAGGGGTTAGCTTTATTGAAGATACAATTTTTCCGGAACGCTATATGCACATTGCAGAACTGGATCGTCTGGGGGCAAATATTAAAATTGAAAGAAATATAGCTGCTGTTAAAGGTGTTAAAGAACTTAATGGAGCAGAAGTTATGGCTACAGACCTAAGAGCAAGTGCGGCTCTTGTTTTAGCAGGTATGGTAGCTAAAGGAACAACAATTGTTTCCAGAATTTACCATATAGACCGTGGTTATGAACATATAGAAACCAAACTGAATTCTATCGGAGCAAAAATTACCCGTGTAGAAGCATAATAGTTTAGATAGAGGATATCATACTGGTGCTTAATCACTTATTTAACGCTCCCTTAACACTGCCGTAACGATTCTTTAACACTGCCTTAACTTTGTTAAGGGGTCGTTAAAGAAATGTTAATGCAGCATAAAAGATTCAACTTAGCAGGAAATAATGCGCTGTCTAAAAACAAGTAAAGGTCTCGCCCATTGCAAGCTAAATTATTACAACGGAGAATAAATTTTAATTTTGGACACTATAAATTATGAACAGGCAAGAGGGAAAAAAGGTTAAGGCAAATTCTTTCTTCGCCTCTTACTTTTTTATTCTTCATTTCATTAACACCATTTTCCGCTGACTGGTTTCCTTTCCGTTACTTAGCAGATAAAAATAAACTCCGCTGGAGACCTGGTAACCCAAATCATCTGTTCCATTCCAGATTACACTATGCTGTCCTTTTTGCAGAGGTCCGTCATAAAGAGTTTTAACCAATTGTCCTTTGATATTGAAGATACAGAGTTTTAAGGAAAGAGTATTTTCTTTCAAAGTAAAGTTGATAGTAGTTTCAGGATTGAAGGGATTAGGATAATTCTGGTGTAATATCAAACTTTGCAAGGGAGGTGTTGTTTCATCGGTAATAGGAGTTCCATTACCCAATTTTTGAGTATAAAGCCCTAAAATTTCTGTTTTACCGCTGGAACGTCCATCTGCCCAAACAGTATATGCTTTGTTATTCAGAATAGTTGTTTGAGGTTGATATTGAGATTTGGCAGCATTGCAAAGAACATTGCCTTGAGGAGCTCCAATCATTTCTCCGTTTTCGGTGATGTATTTATAATAAAGGTCGCTTTCTATATTTATAAAATCTGCCCAGGAAATAAGATAATTACCCTCGGGAAAATAAGCAAGAAAGGGGTCTGATTGAGCAGAATCCCTTTGGACAACATAATAGCCGGTATTGGTCCATAAAGGTTCACCGGATAAAGAATAATTCTGAGCCATAATATCATTCATTCCATTTATATTTTCACACCAGGCAAAAGTTATACCATTGCTGTTAACAACTATAGATGCCTTTTCCTGTTCTCTTTGATTATCCGCAAGATTTATCCCCACCGGATTCCATAAATAAGTTCCGTTTTCTGCAATATGCTGTCCCCAATAATTAAGAAGATAATCTTGTCTATAGTCCCTCCACATCACAAAAATGCCTAGTGGTGTTTTATGTGCTTTCGGGAGCATTTGAATAGTATCCCAATCGTTATAAGTAGAGGTCTGTAAACCTTCTTCCTGCCAACCATCCATAGCGGAACCATCTTCTGCAATTCGTTTTACCCAAATTGTTTGAGAAGCCAGATAGGGATTAATTCTATGCCAAACATAGTAGTTATCTATTAAATCATAAAGAGTGCACTCATTTCTTAAATCTGTCCCTGTAAGTGTAGAAACTAATATACCATTAGGTCCCCACATTTTTTGTCCATTATAAATACGCTGACCGTAAATATGATAATAGAAACTGGTTTCTACTTGATCTGAACCGGACCAGCCAAAATAAAAGGAACCGTTATAGTAACTTACTTTAGGGTCTTTTTGTCTTAAAGGACTATTGGTAGTAAGTTCCATACCCTGATCTCCCCATAATCTTTCTCCGCTTGCACTAAGGAGTTGAGCATAGACCTTCGGATTATTACCTCTGGCATCTTCCCAAATAACAGCAATTTGATCATCGGGAGTAACAACTGCACTGGGAGTGGATTGTGATCCTCCAACGGAAACAGTTACAGGCCTTCCATTTGGTTCTAAATCAATACTGCCATCAGAATTGAGAAACTGGAAAAAAATCCGGTAGCCATCATTGGCAAAACGGGTATCCTGCCAAATAATAACAACATCGGAACTGCGTTTTAAAATCAGATAATTATCCAAAGGTGCATCTCCACTTAAACCCCAAAAAACTTCAACTCCATTTACTGCCAAAAGAACAGTGCCTTCATAAGAAAGTGCCTGATAATAAATACCTACGCTACCATTACGAATATCCATCCAATTAATGAAAACAAGATTATTACTTACTTTAATTAAACTACCACTTTGTTCATTAGGTGCAGTACAAATTGGTTTTCCATTTGCTTCCCATAAAGAATTTCCGCTGGTAGAAAGATGCTGTGCATAAATATCAAAATTGGGAGCATTTCCATTTCGTAAATCATCCCAAACGACAAAACAACCGCCATTATTATCCGAAGCTAAGCGGGGATCTATTTGGGCAAATTCTGCCGTGCATAAAGCAATACCTTCTTCTCCCCATTGTTTGATACCGGAAGAAGAAATTTTTTGCGCAAAAAGATCAGCATTTTGAGTGTCCAGACGAAAATCTTCCCAAACAATGATTACTCCATTATCAGAGGTGTCTACAATACGAGGATTTATTTGAGGTCTGGCAAGCCCATATTGATCACTGTAAACAATTAAGTAATTTCCCCAAAGCAAATCACCTACCAGGTTAATCTTTTGAGCATAAATATCGGGATCAGCATTGCGTTTATCAGCCCAGGTAAAAACAAAACTACTGTCACTCAGAGCGGACATTCTAATATCAGATTGGCTTCCTTCTGCCTCACTTATAACTAAAGTATTTTGCCAAACCATTATTCCATTGGCATTATAGCGTTTGGCATAAAGATCATCATTACCTGCATAACTGTGTGTGTAGGCAATAATCATCCCTCCCTGTCCATCAGGAAGCATTGTATTTTGAATTTCATCGCCTAAACCATTGGCAATAGGAATTCCGTTTACTGTCCATAAAGGATTGCCACTTGAAGAAAGATGCTGACCAAAAAGGTCTTTACTTGGATAACGACTATCCACCCAAATTATATAAACACCACCTTCATTATCGGGTTCCATATTAAGAGAAATCTGCATTCCCGCCAAAGTGCAAACAGGAAGTCCACCTTCCTGCCAAAGCAAATTACCCTCTGCATTTATCTTTTGAGCATAAACATCACCATCTAAATCAGCAGAAAAATCAATCCAGGCAATAACATAATTATTATCACTAGTTCTGGTTATTACAGGATCTTCCTGACGGTCTGGCTTGCCATCTATTAAAACCGGCTCACTCCAAACCATATTTCCTGCACTATCAACTTTCTGAGCCCAAAGATCACGCTCGCCAAGTTTTGTATCAGACCAAACATATATTGCTCCACCATCGGTGGTTTCTATACCGGTCCGAAACCATTCAATATTCACTCCTTGACGAATAGCTACTGCTTCAGTCCATTCTAATGTTGCAAAAAGCCCTATAGCTATCAGGGCAAAACAAAGCATCGTTGCTATCTTCTTCATTTCTATCTCCTTCTTTAATAAAAAAACTACTATTTATAATGCATTGATGGATATCCTTAATCAATTCCAATATATTTCTCTAAGCAGTATGCAACTTTATATATAAATACATTTCTCTTAAGACAGCTGAGAATATATTTTCCATCATTCCCTCAATTATGCAAGAATTCTTCCAAACAGATTTATATTGTAGAGATAGAAATAAGCTTTGACAAAATGAGCTTGCCTAAAAAAATGGTAAAACTTGCCTGAATAGAGAGATTGAAAGCAATGTAAAATACAGATATTATGTTAGTTGATAGAGGAATTATGAACTTAGGTGTTTAGTTATATTGCGGGTTAAGTAAAATACAAAATATCAGGTGAAAGGATATGATAAGTGCATAACCGATAATGGTTATGTAAAAAGAGGAAATTTAACTGATTCAAGCAAATAAGAGAAGAGAGAAAAGTGTTTTCTAAACTAATACTAATTACAGGTAATGCGAATCGTCCCTTGGCAGAAGAGGTTTCCCGGCATGCCGGAATTCCTTTAGCGGATATTGATTTATTCAAATTCTCCAATGACGAAGCGTTTGTAAAAATCAATGACAATGTGCGCGGAGCTGATGTTTTTATAATTCAGCCGACTTGTTATCCTGTAAACGATAGTTTAATTGACCTGTTGATTATTATAGATGCTTTAAAGAGAGCTTCGGCACAGCGGATAAATTGTGTTATTCCATATTATGCTTATGCGCGTTCTGATAAAAAAGATCAACCGCGTGTTCCCATTACGGCAAAGTTGGTTGCTGATTTAATTACTATTGCAGGTGCGCACAGAGTTATTACTGTGGATTTACATGCTGATCAGATTCAGGGATTTTTCAATATTCCTGTGGATCATTTATATGCGATTCCAACTTTTGCCCGTTATTTTAAAAGCATTATGCCGATGGATGATATAGTTGTTGTTTCTCCTGATTCCGGAGGTGCAAACAGAGCAAGAGCTTTAGCAAAACGCTTGAATTGTTCTTTAGCCATAGGTGATAAACGCAGAAGCGGAAATGAAGATAAAGCTGATCTCTTAAATATTATTGGCGATGTAAATAATAAAACGGCTATTTTGTTTGATGATATAATAGACACCGGCGGGAGTTTAATTAAAGTAGCTAATGCCTTAGTAGATAAAGGAGTGAAGAAGATTTATGCCGCTTGCACGCATGGTGTTTTAAGTGGAAATGCAGTATCTGATTTGGCAGCCTCTCCAATAGAGAAACTCTTTATTACTAATACAATACCTCTATCGGAAGAGAAAAAACTCTGCACCAAAATAGAACAATTATCTATTGCCGAAATGCTGGCAATAGCAATTAAGAAAGTGCACATTGAAGAATCAATCAGTGTTTTATTCAGATAATAAATGGAGGAATAAATGATATTTAACCTGAAAGCTACCCCCAGAAAAACAATCAGGAAATCCGATTTGCATACCCTAAGAGCGGGTGGAATGATACCTGCTGTAATCTACGGACCTAAAAGGGAAAGTATTTCTGTAAGCATTCCCCAAGGGGATTTTACCCAAATGTATAAAAAGAGTTTTGCAGAAGTTAGTTTCTGGGATATTGAATTAAATGGTAATCAATTTCATACGATTTTGAAGGATAAGCAGATTCATCCCGTCACCAGAGAAATGTTGCATCTGGATTTTATGATTGTTTCTGCCGAGGCAATTATTGAAGTAGAAGTTCCTATTATTATTAAGGGAGAGCCCCAAGGAGTTAAAGAAGGCGGAATGATGGAAATTGTGCAACGCTATGTAAAGATTTCTTGTAAGGCAAATGAAATTCCTGAGGACCTAATTTTAGATGTAAGTAACTTGAAAATCGGCGAGTCACTGCATATTCGTGATTTGCCAAAAGGTAACTGGCAGGTAAAAGAACATAGCGATGTAACTTTAGTCTCAATTCACGCTCCCAGAACGGAAATTGTAGAAGAAAAACCTGCTGCTCCTGTTCCTGAGGAACAAACCCCTCCCGAATCAGAAAAATAATGTTTATTTATGAAGCTCATTATAGGACTTGGGAATCCGGGAAAGGAATTTGCCCAAAACCGTCACAATCTGGGTTTTATCTGTCTTGACCGTTGGGCTTCAGGCAGAGAAAGAACTTTTGCCAAAGGTGATGTTTTTGATTATATTATTCTTAAACGAGCTGTTTTGATTAAACCTAAAACCTGGATGAACCGTTCCGGTGAGGCAATTAAACAGGCACTAAAACAATGGATAATTTCTGAATATATGGTTATTTATGATGATATTGAACTGCCCTTAGCTAAAATTCGTATTCGTCAAGGGGGAGGAGATGGTGGTCATAATGGACTAAAATCCTTGCTGGAAGTTATACCGCCTGATGAGCTGAAAAGAATTCGGATTGGAATTGGCAGAACTGATGAAATTGACCCCAGAAATTATGTGCTTAGCGATATTTTACCCGAGGAATGGGAATTGCTGAATCCGGCTCTTGATTTGGCAGGTAAATTTATTGATCTTTATATAAAGTATGATTTCAACGCTGTGTTGAATGAATATAGTATCTGGAAAAAATCCTGTTCCGGAGCAGATAGTTCCGGAATCGTAAGTCCAAAGGAGGAAGAATAGTGACAAAGGATTATGAACTAATGGTGATTTTAGTTCCCACCTTAAGTGTGGATGAAGCTAATGCTTTGAACGATAGTTTATTGGCTTTGGTAACCGAAAACGGTGGAGAAATCGTCAAAATTGACCCGTGGGGAAAGCGTTTACTGGCTTATCCCATTAAAAAATTCAGAGAGGGCTATTACTTTGTGGATTATTTTAAAGTTGACAGCTTATCTATCAAGAAACTAAAAGCCCTGTTCAATATTAACGAGAACATTATTCGCTACTTATTTGTGGCAAAGAATTAAGGAGAAAAAAATGGCAGATTTAAAAGTACCGCGATTAAACAGATGTATTTTCAGTGGTAGAATCGGTAACGAGATAGAACTGAAATATACGCCCAAAGGCACTCCTGTAGTTCGGCTTGTAGTTGCCGTTGACCGTCGCTACAAGGATGAAACAGAACAATGGCAAACGGTCACAAGTTGGATTGACTGTGTTGCCTGGAATAAATGGGCTGAATTTGCAGCCAATCAAGTTCATAAAGGCAGTGCTGTAATTATTGAAGGCAGAATTGAAACCCGCAATTGGACAGACCAAAACAATCAAAACCGCAAAACCACTGAAGTGATTGTAGATGTCCTTCATTCCCTGGAATGGAAACCTCGCGAAGAAGGAGCAACACCACCTAATGAAGAAGTTCCTCTTCCCGCAGAAGAAATACCCCATCACAATACTACAACTGACGATGTTCCTTTTTAGGAGTGAATAATGAATTCTGCTGAAAGAAAGAAAAAATATACCCGCAAAAAATACTGTAAATTCTGCGCTAATAAGGAACTTCAAATTGATTACAAGAACATTGATATTCTGAAACCTTATATTTCAGAAGTGGGGAAAATTGAGCCAGCACGTTTAACTGGAGCTTGTGCCAAGCATCAAAGGAAGCTTACAACTGAAATCAAACGTGCTCGGCAGATGGCATTGATTCCTTATGTAATTGAATAAATGCTGATTTATCCTGTCATCTTTGGAGCTTTGTCACTATTAAGTCCTTTTCTGGGTTTGATTGTGTATATGCTCTATGTTGCCAAAACAGCGGAAGTGAATTTAACCAAACCCCTGCAGGCATTTTTAATGTTTATTCCGGTTCCGGTGCTGATGTTGATTTTGGATCCTCAAACGAGTACCCGTTTACTTTGTTTGGATGCTATTTTAGCAGTAGGTTTACCGATTTTGGTTTTTTTACTTGTGCTAAAAAACAATCACATTCTCAGTAATTCTTTTATGGCAGCATTTTTAGTAATGTTTGCCTGGGGGATTTTGAGGTATTATTTATTCAGAGGGTATCAAGACCAGCTTTTTGAGCAGGGAATTCAATTGGTGAAGGATAAAATGCCGGCTTTATTAAATAGCGATTTGTTACAGCAGACCTTACCGCTCTGGAAAGGAATAATTCCTTCTATTTGGATTATTTCACAAGCGATTGCCTGGCTTATTGGATTTCTGCTTTTTGAGGGGAGGTTACAAATACCTAATCGGATTGAGAACTTAAGGTTTCCCGTATATTATAACCTGCTCATCATTGCGGTCCTGCCCTTATATTTTTTGGATCAGACGAAAGTGCTGTTTTTTAACCTCCTGCTCTCCCTGTGTGTTATTCCCTTTTTTCAGGGAGCAGCTTTGGTTTGGCAGCGTTTAGGAATGATTTTTTCCAACCGCATAATCAGTGGCTTATTTATGCTTATTATTGTTCTCTATGCCAATATTCTACTGGTTCTGCTGGGTTTTGGAAATATGTGGTTTACAAAAAGAAATATAACTTCTGGAGGAAACACAGAATGAAAGTTATTATGTTGAAAACAATAGAAAAAGTGGGAAAGCAGGGTGATGTTATTAATGTTAAAAGAGGTTTTGCCCGAAACTATCTTGTTCCCCGCGGATTTGCTTTATATGCCACTCCGGTGAACTTGAAAAATCTTAATGCTATTAAAAATAAGCTTGCTGATGAAGAACAAAAAATAACTGAAGAATTAAAAAACCTTGCCGAAAAAATTGACTCCACGAAACTGGTTTTTATGCGAAAAGTTGATGAGCACGGTACTATGTTTGGCTCCGTATCTGAGCTGGATATTGTTCACAGTTTGGAAGAACAGGGAATTATTATTCAGAAAAATGACCTGGTAATGGACAAACATTTCAAAGAATTAGGCGAATTTCAGGTGCCTATTCATCTGCGTAAAGATATTGTGTGTACGCTTAATATTTCTATTGAGCAAGAACAATAATAATGCCGGGAGGTTTTAATGTCCGATTTATGGTTTAAGATTAAACAAATAATCACTTTGATAGTGTTTATTGCAGTTTTATCACTATTAGGTATGATTAGTGGTAATCCTACTATGATTGTTGCTTATGGTGTCTTTTTTCTGGTAGTTGTAGCAATTATGTTTTATTTAACGCGAAGGCGTCAGCGCCATTTTGAGAAAGTTAAAGAATCTTCTCAACTTTTTAGAAAGATTTTTGGCGTCCTGCTAATGATTCTAGCTTTGATAACTCCACCGGTAATTATTTTGCGCACTAATCTGGTAACCCTTCCCGAAACAATAGAAACAGGTACTGCTTTAGGAATTGTATGTGGTGTAACTGTTTTGTTTATAGTTTTAACTCTATTGGCTGTTTATTTCATTAATTATCGTGGCAGACAGGTTAGCAACAGAGTTATCGGTTATATACTTTATTTGATAGCGGCTATTGTTCCTGGACTTTTAATGAGCAGAGTAGAAAAGACAACCATTGGCATCGGTTCCGTATATTATGTAGCCCTGATTGTTTTAATTCTTTCCTACAGCGGATACGGGTTATTATCCAATAAGGAATAATCTGCTTTTAACGGGATATTATAAGTTCACCGAAGTATTTTTCCTGCGGTGAAGGGTTTTATTTCAGCAATGGCTTTCAGTTCTATTTCCCGGTTTTCAGAAAACCTTATCTACCGTCTGGGAGGTGATAAATACAGGTCTTTTATTCATATTTATCTTTCCTGGAGCAAGGTAGTTGGCGAAATTCTGTCTGCAAAATCGCATCCTGTTAAAGTGGAAAATGGAGTTCTTTATGTTGCCGTTCAAAATAACACCTGGATGCAGGAACTTATTTTGCTTAAAGATGATATAATTGCCAAATACAAATCTGACTATGAGGAGGAGATTGCTGAAATTGTTTTTCTCATCAGCAGTCCTAAAAGAAAATGCAAAAGACGCAAATAGCCCCTTCACTCTTAGCAGCGGATTTTGGAAATCTTGATTCCGAAATTGCTTCTCTGGAAGCAGCTGGAGCGGATATCCTGCATTTGGATATTATGGATGGTCACTATGTACCCAATTTAAGTTTCGGGTTTCCTGTAATTAGAACTATCCGTTTTTTAAGCAAACTGCCTTTAGATGTTCATCTAATGGTTACTAATCCCGATTTTCATATTTCCCTCTTACTGGATATGGATGTGCAATGGGTCAGCTTTCATCAGGAAACATTCTATCATAGTCACCGGCTTATTCAGACCTTAAAAGAAAAAGGGATCAAAGCCGGGCTGGCATTAAATCCGGGGACTCCTATAGGCACTTTGGAAGCCCTTTTGCCTGATTTGGATTATATTTTGGTGATGAGTGTAAATCCTGGTTTTTCCGCTCAGGAATTTATTCCTTCTGCCATCTATAAAATCTGGGATTTATTTAACCTGCGGAAAAAGAATAATTACCGTTATCTGATAGAAGTTGATGGTGGAGTTACTGCTGCTAACGCTAAAGCATTAAAAGAAGCAGGAACTGATATTCTGGTTTCTGCCTCCTATATTTTTTGCAGTCGCGATTATAGCAAGGCAATTTCTGCGTTGAAGAACGCCTGAACAATTTAGGAATATATAATGTTTGAAAATTTATCAGAACGCCTTGATAAAATTTTCCGTAACTTGCGCGGAAAAGGATACTTAACTGAAGATAACATTAAAGCAGGTTTACGCGAAGTCCGGCTTGCCCTTTTGGAAGCCGATGTAAACTTCAAAATTGTGAAGAATTTTATTGCTGAAGTGGAAAAACGAGCGTTAGGTGTAGAAGTTATGAAATCGCTTACCCCAGGTCAGCAGGTTGTGAAAATCGTTTATGAACAGCTTGTTAACCTGATGGATACGGAAGGTTTTCAGTTTAAGGTCTATAATAATCGCCTCACCAAAGTGATGTTAGTTGGTTTGCAAGGTTCAGGAAAAACAACTGCTTGTGCCAAGCTTGCCGCTTTTTATCGGAAAAAAAGCATTAAGCCGATGCTTGTTGCCTGTGATGTTTATCGTCCGGCAGCAATTGACCAGCTTAAAATTTTAGGCAAACAAATAGGCATTCCTGTTATATCCGAAGATACCAAAAATGTTCTTAAAATTGCTGATTCCGCTTTAGCACAGGCAGATAAGGAAATGGTTAATCTGCTTATATTTGATACTGCGGGTCGTCTTCATATTGATGAAACGATGATGGAAGAAGCAGCAACCCTAAAAACACATATAAAACCCGATTATATATTTTTTGTAGCGGATGCAACAACCGGACAGGATGCTGTTACCATTGCCAAGGACTTTTACGCTAAACTTGCTTTTGATGCCGTTATTTTAACAAAACTGGATGGCGATGCCCGCGGCGGAGCAGCTTTATCCATTAAAGCAGTTACGGGAAAACCGGTCGCTTTTATCGGCATCGGGGAAAAAATTAGCGACTTGGAAATTTTTTATCCCGATAGAATGGCAAGCAGAATTTTAGGAATGGGCGATGTTTTAACCCTTATTGAAAAAGCGGAAGAAGCAATGGATATGGAAGCAGAGGAAAAACTTGCCCGCAAAATGCTGAAAAATCAATTTACTTTAAATGATTTCCTCAAACAATTACAAAGTATTAAAAAAATGGGCTCGCTGGAATCAATTATGCGGATGATTCCAGGTTTGGGGCGTAAACTTCCTGCCGATTTAAAAATTGATGATAAACAATTAAAACACATAGAAGCAATTATTCAATCAATGACTGAAAAAGAACGCGAACATCCTGATATTATTAATGGCAGCAGACGCCTCCGTATTGCTAAAGGATGCGGACTTAGCGTTACTGAAGTTAACCGGTTATTACGCCAGTTTGAAGATATGAAAAAAATGCTGAAAAAAGCCAATACCCCCCAAGGTAGAAAACAATTAGAACGAATGATGGGTGGAAATAGACCGGAAATATAATTATTAGCTCCTGAATGAACAAATTTACGCTGTTTTTTGGGCTTTTATTATTGTTAATAGTAATTAAGTAAAAACAAGTTTAGAGGGTTGAGATGGTTTATATAGTTTTCCCCTTTGAAAAGCATAAATATTTTCCTGTCTGATGTGGATTCCAGCAAAAAAAGCAATCAGGAGATGTTTATGCAATATAGCTGCCACCCCATAAAAGGAAAAAATGTCAGCAGAGAAAAGAAGTTGGCGAAGAAAGAATTTGCCGTAACCTTTTTTCCCTATTGCCTGTTCCTAATTTATTGTGTTCAAAATATAAAATTTATTCTCTGCTGTAATAACTTATCTTGCAATTTGGGCAACTTTTACCTGTTTTTAGACAGCGCATTATCCCCTGCCAAGTTGAATCTTTTATGCTGCATTAACATTTCTTTAACGACTCCTTAACAAAGTTAAGGCAGTGTTACAGGATCGTTACGGCAGTGTTAAGGGATCGTTAAATAAGTGATTAGGCAACAGGCAGTTATACTAAGTCCACAAAGTAATTTTATAAATCAAGATAATGAACGGAGCATAACTTCTGTCTTGTAATTTCCTTCAGGAAAAAGCTGCTGATATTATATGTCTACGAACTACGGATCTATCGGGTAAAGTATCTTATGCCCTCTCAATTTTTTCTCATATCTGAGCAACAAGATATTCCTTTCATCGTTATATAGTATTCATCCTGATTTTTTATTATCACAGGATGATATAATCATTATTTATGGTTTGTCCATAAAACTGTTTGATTAGAATGTTGGGGCTTTTTCAGTGTCAAAGAGCAAAACCGGAATGTTGACCTCCTCGTCAACCACGAAAACCGGAAGGTTGACGTCCTCGTCAACCACGAAAACCGGAAGGTTGACGTCCTCGTCAACCAAGAAAAAAAGCAACATTAAAGCATTGATTTTTGACAATTGAACGACGGGGACGTCGTTCTTCCGGGATTTGTGAACGACGGGGACGTCGTTCTTCCGGGATTTGTGAACGACGGGGATGTCGTTCTTCCGGGATTTGTGAACGACGAGGACGTCGTTGATCCGGGATTTGTGAACGACGAGGACGTCGTTCTTCCGGGATTTGTGAACGACGGGGATGTCGTTGATCCGGGATTTGTGAACGACGAGGATGTCGTTGATCCGGGATTTGTGAACGACGGGGACGTCGTTCTTCCGGGATTTGTGTAGTCGGAGCTCGCTGTAGCTCCGCTTTTTTACTTACGGAGGAAAACATCCTCTATCTACATATTTGGTTTTTTTTGCCTAAACATTATCTTATTGTTATGCAGGAAAAAAATAATTATACCCTTTTAAGGATTGGAGAACTTGTGCCTTTAGGCACTTACAACAAGGTTCATAGCCATTTTGAGCGGGTAATAAATTTTGCCGCTGAAAATATTGTTATTTCCCTAGGTGATAATAGTATTTGTTTAGGTCCCTATCGGATTATCGTTACAGGAAAAATTCCTTTGGTTAAGGAACTGAAAGTTACAGAAAAAGAAGTAGTGATTAATAACGATATATTGTTACCATACAGCCCTGATAGGATCTGGAAAATGCCTGCGCTTCAGCCACCGCTAAATGCTAATAATACCTTCCTGCTCTGTGAAAAAGTGGTAAATTTCTTCATCTGTGAAGAACAAAATAATTTATTAACTATGCTGCTTCAGCCCTCTATACCCCAGGATGACTTTCTTAATCAATTCCGTAACTGCCTCATAAAGGGTATAAATAATCTTAAAAAAAAACAATATACTCTCTTTTCTCAACTAATTAAACGCCGGGGTTTGGGAAGCACTCCTGCCGGTGATGATTTTTTGATTGGCTATATAATCTGTTTATCCTGGCTGATTTTAAGCGGAAAAAAAGAACTGACAAAACAACGGGAAGAGGTCTATCAAGCAGCTTTAGACGATGACTTGCTGGTAAATACTTTTCTGCACCAGGCATATTCCCTTCATTTAGATGAAGATTGGGCAAATCTGTTGCTTGCCTTAAATGAAAATAAAGAAATTAACTTGACAAAATACATAGATCTAATAATGAAATCAGGTGCTAGTTCAGGAAAAGATATGCTAAGCGGATTTTTATTTTGTTTTTTAGTTAATTAGTGCTGAAGTGTTTTAGTTAAAATGTGCAGGAACTATGTTATTCGGTGTTTTCAGGGAAAATAAACAAAGGAAATACAATGCAGATAAAAGCTAAAATTATTAAGGGAAAATACCTGGATTCCATTAAATTGATGCTTATTTCCCGGGAACTGAGGTCCCTAATAGGCGTTCTTGAAGCAGTAGCTATTGTGGCTACAAGCGAAAATCGGGAAATTTTAAAAGCAAGTAATATGCTGGTGGATGAAATAAACTCTGCTTCTGAAAATGATATTGCTATTGTAATTAAAGCGGATAGCGAAAAAAGTGCTCTGGAAGCAATAAATAAAGCAGAAGAATTAATCAATCAGCCCTCCGCTAATAACTATAACCAATCTCCTATTCCCCATACATATACTTTGGAAAAAGCAATTGCAGCATTAGGAAAGGCAGACCTTTGTTTAATTTCTGTTACTGGAAAATATGCAGCCGCTGAAGCAGAAAAGGCATTGGAAAAAGGTCTACATATTTTGCTCTTTTCCGATAATGTATCCCTTGAAGATGAGCTTACTTTGAAACAAAAAGCTCTAAATAAGGGCTTATTGATGATGGGTCCTGATTGCGGAACCGCTATTCTCAACGGTGTTTCTCTTGCTTTTGCCAATAATGTTCCCAGAGGTAAAATAGGGATTGTTGCTGCTTCCGGAACCGGTTTACAGGAAATTTCTTCTACTATAGCCAATTTAGGGGGAGGAATTTCTCAGGCATTTGGCACCGGAGGAAGAGATGGCAAAAAAGAAATTGGCGGTATAATGCTGACTGCCTGTTTGACATATCTGCTGGAAGATGAAGAAACAGAAGTTATTATTGTAACAGGAAAACCTCCGGCTGAAGAAGTCCGGGAAAAATTATGGAAATTAATTTCTCTTACCTCCAAGCCGGTGATTGTAAATTTTCTGCTCCCAATGCAAATTCCTGAACAGCCAAATTTATTTTATACTTGCTCTTTGGCGGAAACTGCTCTTGTTGCATGTCAAAAAGCAGGAATGGAAATAAAAAATAAGAATCTCTCTGATGACTTTCCTCTGCCGCCACTTAGAGGTCCTTATCTGCGTGGTTTATATAGCGGTGGAACACTTTGCCGGGAAGCAATTCAGGTCTATTTTGATAATTTTGGTCGTGAACCCTTTAATAATGTAACAGATCAGGATTCTTTCCAATTAACCGATGGCTGGCAGACAAAAGAAGATAGTATTATTGATCTGGGGTCAGATGAATTTACAGTAGGACGCCCTCATCCGATGATTGACTACAGTTTGCGTCTGCAAAAATTGGCTCAGGAAGCGGAAAATACAAAAGTCGGTATCATATTGATGGATGTAGTTTTGGGCTTTGGTGCTCATCCTGATCCGGCTGCAGAACTGGTTCCTGCTATAAAAAAATTACCTGCAGACCTAATAGTTGTTTGCCATTTATTGGGCACAGACAGCGATCCTCAAAACCGGCAAAAACAAAAAAAAGAGCTACAACAAGTAGGAGCTTATATATTTACTTCTCATCATTCTGCCTGTGAATTTGTTTGTAAATGTTTACAGGTTTACAGGAGGGCAAAATGCTGAAATTAAATAAAGATAAACCAAAGGTTATAAATATCGGTTTGGAGAAATTTGCCTACGACCTTAAAACCCAAGGTGTGGAAGTAGTAAACCTCTTTTGGAAACCCCCTCTCCCCGTTGAAAACAACTATCATCAGAAAATCAATTCTCTCTATGAAAATATTATTGCTCCTGCTAATAAAAAAGCTCTGGAAATAATCAATTCCGGCAAAGCAATTTTAACCGGAATGGATATTGCCTTAAGTGTTATTCCCGGAATGCATAAAGACCTTATTTTACATAGCGGTCCTCCTATTTCCTGGGAAAGAATGTGCGGTCCTATGCGCGGTGCCATAATAGGTGCTTTAATTTATGAAGGGAGAACAAAAAATGCAGAAGAAGCGGAAAAACTTGCTGCTTCAGGAAAAATTGAATTTGCTCCCTGCCACGAACATAATTGTACAGGACCTATGGCCGGTATTATCAGTCCATCAATGCCTGTTTTTATTATTAAAAATGAGAGCTATGGCAATTTTACTTATGCTACCCAAAATGAGGGTTTAGGCAAAGTTTTGCGCTATGGTGCTTATGGCGAAGAGGTAATTAACCGCTTAAAATGGATGGAAAAAGTGCTCTATCCCGTTCTGAAAAGAGCAATAGAATATTCGGGAAAGATTAATATTCAGGGTCTTATTGCTCAAGCATTGAATATGGGTGATGAAGTTCATAACCGTAATCGGGCTGGAACTTCGCTGTTTATCAGACAAATAGCTCCTGCTATTATAAAAACAATGACCAACCCGAAAGATTCTGCTGCAGTTCTGGATTTTATAAACGGCAATGATCACTTTTTCCTGAACCTGTCTATGCCTGCAAGTAAGGCAATACTTGATCCTGCAAGAAACATTACAGGCAGCTCTATAGTGATAGCTATGGCAAGAAATGGAACCGATTTCGGGATTCAAGTTAGCGGAACAGGAAATAAATGGTTTACGGGTCCTGCCCCTGTTCCTGATGCACTCTATTTTCCTGGTTTCAGCAAAGAAGATGCCAATCCCGATATTGGTGACAGTTCTATAACGGAAACTGGTGGCTTGGGTGGTTTTGCTCTTGCTGCTGCTCCTGCTATAGTTCAATTTGTAGGAGGAACTGCCCAAGAAGCAATGTCTTACACCCTGTCTATGTATAATATTTGTTATGGTGAAAGCTCCCTTTATCAAATTCCGGTGTTGGATTTTAGAGGAACTCCTTTAGGAATTGATGTGGTGAAAGTTATCCAAAATAATATAGCTCCTGTTATTGATACAGGTGTGGCACATAAAAAACCTGGCGTTGGACAAGTTGGAGCTGGAGTTGTAAAAGCACCTTTTGAACCGTTTATTATGGCCTATAAGACATTAGCAGATAATTTATGAATAAAGAGAAAAAAGTGAGATTGTGAGAAAGAGAGATGAAATTGATTATCAGGAAAAACGATGTCCTCGTCGTTTCCTTTTAGAACAAACTTTGAACTTTGAACTCTCTGCCCTCTGCCCTCCGCTCTCAGCTCTAAACTACATATATAGGAGATAAAAATGGAACTAAACAGCTTCTTTGAATTTATGCAGAACTTGAAGATGTATGATTTAACTCAACCCTTAAGTATTCATACACCTCCCTGGCCTAGCTATATGCCTTTAGGAATTCAATATTTTAAACGCATTGCTGGGGCTCATTCAGGTCAGGGTGCAAATGGTCAAATTATTACTACCAGCAATCATGTAGGCACTCATATTGATGGTGAAATCCATTTTTTTGCCAGTGGACGTAGTATTGGTCAGGTTCCAATGGAAGAATGGATCGGTCCCGGAGTAGTTGTAGATATTTCCGATAGCGTAAATGACTATGATTTATACGCTCCTGAACTTTTAATGCAAAAAGCGGAAATCCAAAAAGGAGATATTTTAATTATCAATACTGGTTACCATCGCTATGCCTGGGATCAACCTGAAAGTGATGAGCTGCGCTATTTTGTTAAGCATCCGGGTCCTGATCCTTCTTTTCATACCTGGGCTTTAGATATGCATTTTAAATGGATTGGCGTAGATTGCGGCTCTGCCGATCATCCGATGAATACTATTATTCGCAATTGGCATCCTGGTTCTTTTAAAGAAGCAGAACAAAAGGTCATTGCTAAATATGGTAAAACCTGGGATGAAATGTTTCCTCCTGAAGTATACTATCAAGTGATGCATCTGAAACTCTTCCCAAAAAAGCTGGTGCATGCAGAAAACCTGGGTGGAGATATAGATAAAATCTCCAATAAAAGGGCCTGGATAGGACTTTTCCCTCTGCGCGGTATTGAACTGGAATCTTCTATGTGCCGCATAATTGCCTTAGAACCTTAAGAGATAACTATACAGGAGAATTTAAATGTTCTCTATACGTCCTTACGAGACAAGAGATTATGCTACCATCAGTAGTTTTGTGGAAGAAACTTGGCATACCACAAGTATTATTACCCGTGGTAAACTTTATCATATCAGTAGCTTGGAAGGATTTCTGGCAGAAGATGCAACCGGAATTATCGGAGTGTTGCTATTCCGGATTGCCGAAACTGAATGTGAAATCATCCTTCTGGAAAGCCTGAAAGAAAATCTGGGCGTTGGCACCGGGCTACTAAGGGAAGTGATAACTCATGCTAAAACAGAAGGTTGTAAAAGAGTTTGGTTAATAACCACGAATGATAACACATCTGCTATGCATTTTTATCAGCGACGAGGATTTGTCTTTGCTGCCATCTATATCAATGCAATGCAAATTTCCAGACAAATGAAGCCACAGATTCCGCTTACTGGAATCGATGGTATCCCTTTGCGGGATGAGATAGAAATGGAATATCCGTTATTTTTGGAAGTTACATAAGGAGGTATTGTGAGTTTAGCTCATGAATTTGCCTATTACAAACCACTGAGACTTGAAGAAGCTCTTAGCCTGAAACAGCAGTATGGTAATAAAGCCAATATTTTGGCAGGCGGAACTGATTTGATTGTAAATATCAGAGAAGGAGTGCTTAAACCTGATTTGCTGATTGATATAAAAAGGATCAAAGAATTATCACAGCTCAATTGGGGAAATGATACACTTTTTATTGGTAGCAATGTAACTTTTGCGGAACTCATAGAAAACGAAGTAGTGCAAAAAAATTTTGTTCTCCTTCACGATGCGTGTAAAACAATTGGTTCTACAGGAATTCGTGCCAGGGCTACTTTGACAGGAAATATCTGTTCTGCAGTTCCCTCATTGGATTCTGCTCCTGCTCTTTTATGTTATGAAGCAATGATTCATTGTGCAGGAACGGGTTCTAAACGGGAAATTCCGGTTAGGGAATGGTTTTTGTCTCCCCGAAAAACAGCTTTACAGGAAGATGAAATAGTAACAGGTATTTCTATAAAACGAATTCCTGATAGTTACGGTATTTATATAAAACTGGGTCGTTACAGTGGAGAAGACCTTGCCCAAGCAGGTTGGGGAATTTTAATGATAGGGGATAAGCAATATCGGTTTGCTCATTGTGCTTTAAGTCCTATTCCTAAAAGAGCTTATCATATTGAAGACCTCTGCAATGGTAATTCTCTGAATGCTGATTTAATAGAAAAAGCCATTGCGCTTATTCCTTCTGAAATAAACCCGATAACAGATATTCGCTGCACCCAAAAATATCGGATGTATATTAGTGAAATAATGCTCCGAAGGGGCTTAATGGCTATACAGAAAAGAAGTTCCGGCAAATATATTGAGCCCCGAAAACTTATGGGAGATGTTTGATGAAAGAAATCAGCTTTATGCTTAATGATGAACCTCGCAATGTGCAAGTGGAACCAAATGAAATACTTTTGGATGTTCTCAGAAATAAATTGGGAATTAAAAGTCCCAAATGTGGTTGTGAAAGAGGTGATTGCGGTGCCTGCACTGTTTTACTGGATGGTAAAGCTGTTCGTAGTTGTCTGATTCTTGCCGTAGAAGTGGAAAATCATAATATTACTACTTTAGAAGGTATTTCCAGGGCAAAACTCAGTGCCTTGCAGGAAGCATTTATGGAATTCAATTCTTTTCAATGCGGTTACTGCGCACCGGGAATAATTTTGGCAGTTACTGAATTGCTGGAAAAAAATCCCCATCCCTCTTTAGAGGAAATTAAAGAGTCAATTGCCGGAAATCTTTGTCGTTGTACTGGCTATACACCTATTTTTGATGCCATTATGTCTTTAACCGGAAAGGGGACAAAATGAAGGACTACAAATATATAGGTAAAAATGTAACACGCATTGATGCTTTGGATAAAATCAGCGGAGCGGCTACTTTTGTTGATGATATAGATTTTGGAGCTAATCTGCTTTATGCGGAATTGATTGAAAGCACGGAAGCATCTGCCCTGATAAAGAAAATAGATATTTCTGCAGCAATGAAGGTGAAAGGGGTTTATAAAATATTTACGGGAAAGGATTTTCACAACCGTTTCGGACTTTATATGAAAGACCGTTATGTTTTCGCTCAGGAGAGAGTCCGTTTTGTAGGTGAACAAATTGGTGCGGTCGTTGCTTTCACTCCGGAAGCTGCAAAAAGTGCTGTTGCTCTGGTAAAAGTGGAATATGAACCTCTTCCGGCAGTTTTGAATCAAATGGATGCTCTGCAAAGTGATGCTCCTTTATTGCATCCGGAAGTGGAAAATTATCCTCGTGTTCCCTGGTTTTATCCTAAAGCTGGAACAAATATAGCTCATTGGAGAAAAACCCGTAAAGGTGATTTGGGAAAAGGTTTTGCGAAAGCAGATGTCATTCTGGAAGATACTTATTCCGTTCCCCGTTATGCACATTGTGCATTGGAGACCCATATAGCTGTTGCCAAATTTGATCATTCGGGAAGATTAACTGTTTGGAGCAGTTCCCAATCCCCTCATACTCAGAGACATCTTTTTGCTGAAGCATTAGGACTTAGCCATAAAGATGTAAGAGTTATAACTCCTTATGTGGGAGGAGGTTTTGGAGGTAAAGCCGGAGTTACAATGGAAATTATTCCAGCAGTTTTAGCTACTCAACTAAAAGGTTATGCAGTTAAGCTGCGTTATAGCAGGGAACAGGAATTTACCAATACTTATCAACGGTTGGGAGTGGTAGCAAAAATAAAAATGGGCGCTACAAAAGATGGACGCATAACGGCTCTTGAACATAAATTATATTGGGATGCCGGGGCTTATGTAGAATATGGAGCTAATGTAGTTAATGCAGTAGGTTTATCAGCAAGTGGACCTTATTGTATTGATAATGTTTCTATAGATTCCGTTTGTGTTTATACAAACCTTCCTCCAGGGGGTCCTTATCGCGGTTTTGGCTATTCGGAAATGCTTTTTGGATTGGAAAGTCATATTAGCCGTATGGCTCAGCAACTGAATATAGACGAAGTAGAATTTAGAAGAATCAATGCCATTAAACCGGGAGATGAAACTGCTTATGGAGCTAAAATGAATCCAAGTGGTTTGCAGGATTGTATTGATAAAGCTGCTGCAGCAATTAATTGGGGCAAAAAACCGGTTTCTGAAGACCCTACAAAAGTTATCGGACAGGGTTTTGCGGCTTTCTGGAAAGCACCTGCTATGCCTCCGAATGCATCTTCTTCTGCGTTTCTCAAGTTCAATGAAGATGCCACAATCAATCTCCTTATTTCCGGTATGGATATTGGACAGGGCTATCAAACAGTTATGGCTCAAATTGCAGGAGAAATTTTATCTGTTCCGCCAGCCAAAATTAGAGTAGAGACACCTGACACGGATCGGAACCCTTATGAATGGCAAACTGTTGCCAGTCATATAACCTGGAGCTGTGGAAATGCCGTTAAAAATGCTGCATTGGATGCGCGGGAGCAGATTTTTTCGCTTATTCACCGGGTTTATCATTATCCCGTAGATGTTCTTTACCTGGAAGATGAGGCAGTTAAATGCAAAACCGATTCTGCTTTCATTTTGCCTTTGCAGAATTTTGTAGTAGATGGCATTATGACAGAAGACGGAACTTTTAAAGGGGGTCCTGTAAACGGATGTGGAATGTTTATGCCTGAATTTTCCAGCACCAAAGACAATCCGGAAACAAGTCAAGGTGGTCATCCTAATGTTCATTACACGGTAGGAGCGGCAGCTTTGAATTTGGAAATTGATAAAGAAACGGGTAAAATGAAATTGTTAAAAGTTGCCTTAGCCATTGATGCTGGAAAAGCAATTAATCCTGATTTGGTAAGAGGTCAAATTACAGGAGGTTTACTTCAGGGTTTAGCAACTGTCTTATATGAAGATATGCGTTTTAACGAAAAAGGTAAACTGCTCAATCCTAATCTTACGGATTATAAAATTCCTACTGCCAAAGATGTACCGGAAGAGATTATTCCGATTATTGTAGAGGTTCCTCAACCGGATGGTCCTTTTGGAGCGCGGGGGATCGGAGAACATACAATGCTGCCTGCAGCTCCAATGATTGCTAATGCTATTGAAGATGCTCTTGGCATAAGAATTAAATCCTTGCCTATAACTGCCGAGAAAGTGGCATTAACTTTTTTGCAAGAAAAGGCGAAACAATGAATAAACCCCTGCAAGATATTGTAGTTCTTGATCTTAGTCGTGTGTTGGCAGGACCTTTTTGCACAATGATTTTAAGCGATTTGGGGGCAGAAATAATTAAAGTAGAGCATCCTCAAAAAGGGGATGACTCCAGAGATTATGGTCCCTTTTTGCACAATCGTTCTCTCTATTTTCTCAGTATCAACCACGGGAAGAAAAGTATATCTTTAAACCTGAAAAAACCCCAAGGTAGAGAGTTACTTTTAGAGCTGATAAAACAATGTGATGTTTTAGTAGAAAATTTCCGCCCTGGGACGATGGAAAAATTTAACTTGGGATATGATATTTTGCAGCTAATAAATCCACAAATGATTTATGCTGCAGTATCAGGTTTTGGACATAGCGGACCCGATTCTCAAAAACCTGCCTACGATATTTTAGTTCAAGCCAGAGGTGGCATTATGAGTATTACAGGTTGGCAAAATATAGCTCCAACACGAGTAGGAATGTCCCTCGGGGATATAACGGCTTCACTTTTTACAGCAATTGGAATTAATGCAGCATTATATCAACGCGAAAAAACAGGTTTGGGACAAAAAATTGATGTAGCTATGTTGGATGGTCAAATAGCCATTCTGGAAAATGCCTTAGTGCGTTATCAAGCAGAAGGGATTTCACCCCAACCGCTTGGTAATCGTCATCCTACAATATCTCCATTCCAGGCATATAAGGCAAGTGATTATTATTTTGTGATTGGTGTAGGGAATGATAACCTTTGGAATACATTTTGTAAAGCTCTAGAAATGCCGGAACTAATTTCGGATAGTCGTTTTTGTAACAATCGCTTACGCACTGATAATATAGACGCCTTAAATTTTATTCTGGAACCTTTTTTTGCTTCCAAACCTGCTTCCTACTGGCTGGAACTGATGGAAAAATCAGGAATTCCCTGTTCTTCTATCAACGATATTGAATCTGTGATGCAAGACCCTCAATTGCTTGCCCGCAATATGTTTGTGGAAGTTAAGGAACCTGTAGCCGGCACTGTAAAAATTGCCGGAAACCCGATAAAAATGAGTTCTTTCCAGGATTCTTCGGTGCGTGAGCCCGCTCCGGAAATAGGAGAACACAATAAAGAGATTTATTGTAAGCGTCTTGGCTTAAGTGAAGATTACTTAACCGAATTGCAAAAGGCGGGAGTTATCTGAAATAGATATTTCCCTGTCCTGCGTTAAGATACTAAAGTATAATATATGAATTCCGCTATTGATCCTGATAATCTGAAAGAATTATCTCTTGCATTACGACAGGGGAAACTTCCCTTGCAGGATTATATTATCCAGACCCTTTCTTATATTGAGAAAACAGAACCCGTTTTAGGTGCTTTGCTGCCTGAAGATAACAGGCAAGAAAGGTTACTAAAACAAGCTGAAAAACTGTTATTGCGTTTTCCCGAACCGGAAATGCGTCCCCCTCTTTTCGGGATTTTAATTGGGGTTAAAGATTTGTTTAATGTGGATGGTTTACCTACGCGTGCGGGTTCAAAACTTCCTCCGGAGGTTTTTGCAGGCAAAGAAGCGGATATTGTTACCCGTTTAAAAAATTTGGGGGCATTGATTTTGGGAAAGACCACCTGCACTGAATTTGCTTATTTTCAACCGTCCCAAACTAAAAATCCCTGTAATTGGAAGCATACACCAGGTGGTTCTTCCAGTGGTTCCGCGGCTGCTGTTGCCGCAGGATATTGTCTATTATCGCTTGGAACTCAGACCATTGGGTCTATTATCAGGCCTGCTTCTTACTGTGGAGTTACAGGTTTAAAACCTACTTATGGTTTGTTTTCACTGCAAGGCGTTTTTCCTTTTTCCCAAACGGTTGATCATATTGGTTTCATCACCAGGCAGATTAGCGATCTTTCTTTTTTACTGCCTCTTTTGAACCCGTTCGTTTCTGAGAAAATAACAGACAGACCTGTTTTGGGAGCAGTTACAGGAAGTTATTTACAACAGGCGGATGCTTCAGTTCAGGAAAATTATTTCAGTGCTCTGAATAAACTGCTACAAAACGGCTATAAAATAATTACCGGCGATCCTTTTGGCGATATAAATTCTATTAATGCAAGGCATAATGCCCTGATTGCAGCAGAATTTGCGCTCAATCATAAAAGATTATTTGCACGCTATCAGCATCTTTATTCCGAATCCTCTAAGGAATTGTATGCCAGAGGATTAAAAATCAGCTCAACTGAGCTTGAACTTTTACGAAAACAGACACTTATGTTCAGAAAAAAGATAGTAAACCTTATGCAAGAGGAAAAAATAGACCTCTGGGTTACCCCTTCTACAACAACGACTGCACCACCAGGATTAAATTCTACCGGCTCGCCTTTAATGAGTTTGCCCTGGACGAATTGTGGTTTGCCTGCTTTAACTATTCCCAATGGATTAGACGAAAATGGACTCCCTTTTGGCGTCCAGTTTGTGGCTTCCTGTAACGAAGATTTTAAACTGATTCAGACAGTTCAAAGGATTCTTGACCGGCAAAAAACAGGGATTTCAGGGTTTCAGGATTTTGCTGAATAATTGCTTTGAGTATAACTGTTCCTACAATTTTCCTGAAGGAAGTTAAAAAGACAGAAGCTATGCCCTGTTCATTATCTTGATTTATAAAATTACTTTGTGGACTTAGTTTAACTACTTGTTGCCTGGTCATTTCTTTAACGACTCTTTAACGACTCTTTAACGATTCTTTAACTTTGTTAAGGAGTCGTTAAAGAAGTGTTAATGCAGCATAAAAGATTCAACTCGGCAGGGAATAATGCACTGTCTAAAAACAGGTAAAGGTCTTGCCAATAGCAAGATAAGTTATGGCAACATAAAATAAATTTTAATTTTGGACACGATAAATTATGAACCTGTAAGAGGGAACAAAGGTTAAGGCAAATTCTTTCTTTGCCACTTACTTTTCTCTATTAACATTTTTCCCTTAAAGTCCAACGGCTATATCCCATAAACTTGTCCGGATTACTGTTTTTGCAGGAATCAACATCAGACAGGAAAATATTTATGCCTTTAAATGTGAAAACTATATAATTACTTACGGTGGAAAATAATTTGCAGAAAATTTAATCTGAACTATCTTTGAAAGTTGTATTTGTCGTCCCTAGTCCTCACTGCCAAAGGAATTGGTTTAAAGAGTGAAAGTTATTCTGGCAGTGACGACTCCTTACTTACAAAGTGACAACTTATAATAACACAAACTCCTACAAAAAAATCTATGCTATCAGTGTAATCCGTGAGAGAAATTTTCCTCCTCCTCACTTTCTTTCCCGGTTACCAATTTACTGCGTATTTTTGCTTTCAGTTTTAATTGTTCTTCAGCGCTTAAGGGTGCATTTCTATTTAGTTCTATGCTTTCTATAAAAGTTCCGGGATTGATACTCATCAGGTCAATTCTATCTGAAAGCAAAATTGCTTCGTCTATATCGTGAGTAACTAAAATAACGGTTAAATTTAATAAATGGACAATATCTTTCAACCAAATTTGAAGTTGACTACGCGTTAAAGCATCCAGTTTTGCCAATGGTTCATCTAAAAGCAAAATTTCTGCACTGCACATATAGGTTCTTAACAGCGCAACCCGTTGTTTTAATCCTCCCGAAAGCTGGTAAGGTAAATGATCTGTATAATTTTGTAAACCAAAAAGAGGAAGTAGTTCCATAATTTTCTGTTTTGCTTCTTTTTCGTTCCTGCCTTTCACTTTTACAGGCAGCAAGATATTTTGCATTGTATTTAACCAGGGGAAAAGCAAATCATCTTGTGGCATATATCCTAAAAAGCCGGTTTTTCCTGTAATTTCATTGCCTTCCAGATAAATATTTCCATTATCGGGATTAGTGATACCAGCCAAAAGTTCTAAAAAAGTGCTTTTTCCGCAACCGCTGGGTCCTACAATACTTACAAACTGTCCTTCCTGTATACAGAATTGTAATTTGTCCAGAACTAGAACCAGCGAACCCTTAAAAAGAAATGTCTTACGAATGTTCTTCGCTTCCAGAATGCAATCAGGTGTCATATTTACTGAGGCAGAAATTCGTTAGAATATGCTTTATTAGGGTCAACTGCAAGCTGAATAAGGCGTTGTTGATACATCCACTCACAAAACCGTTTCCAGACAACAGGATTTTGAATTCCCCAGACAAGTGCATCGCTTTTGTATTCTTTTGCCAGATATTGCATACTGCGTTTAACCTGTTCAGGATTAAGTTCAGGGACATTTTTCAGTAAAATATCAGCTGCGGAATCGGGTTTGGCGATACAATATTCATAACCTTTTTTTAGAGCTGTCATAAATTTTTTGGAGGTCTGGGGATTTTTTGCCAGATAATCTTCGCTGCTGATAATAACAGGTGTATAATAGTCAAACACAGGGTCTATCTCTTTGAGGGGTATATAATTTAAGGCAATGCCTCTTCTTTCTGCTTCCACTCCATCCCAGCCATAATAAATCCACTCAAAATCTGCATCTTTGCCAATCGTGGAAAAGAAATCATAAATTCCGGAAATGATGGTCACTTTATTGAAATCGGCACCAAATTTTTCCATAGTTGCCTTTAAGATTGCCAGTTCTGAAGGTGAATCCCAGGAACCGTATTTTTTGCCCTCAAAATCAAGAGGAGTTTTAATTCCAGCTTTCTTCAAAGAGGCAAAGCCGGAAGTATTATGTTGAATAACCGCTGCAATAGAAACCAAAGGAATATTTTCACTTCTGGCACGAATTACATTTTCCTGATAACTTACACCAAATTCACTTTTTCCGGTGGCAACAATTTGGTCTGTAACATTTTGTCCTGGCTGTAAAATATCCACATCCAAACCCTGTTCTTGGAAATAACCAAGTTCTTTAGCTACATAGATTCCCGTATGATTGGTGTTGGGAGTCCAATCTAAAGTAACCGAGACCTTTTGTAATTCTGCCTGTTCCCGTTTTGAGGTTTTCGTTTTACAGGATGATAGGCAGAGAACTGCTATAAGTGCTAAAAATAAATAGCAATATGGCTTGAAGGGATTTAAGGGATAAATATGAGTTTTCATTTATGCTCCTTTTTTTTCTCACAGATTTCACAGATTTCACAGATAAAAATTTAAGTTCACGCAGATTCCGCAGATTTCGCTTTATTATTATTTATAATTCTCAATTCTTCATTCTTCATATTTTAAGCGCGGGGATGATACTCTTTATATGTTTCCACCAGTCGTTTCATATCTATATGTGTATAAATCTGGGTTGTATCAATAGAAGAATGACCTAAAAGTGCCTGCACAATTCTTAAATTCACTCCTCCTTCCAGTAAATGAGTAGCAAAACTATGCCGAAAAGTATGGGGAGTGATTTCCTTTTTAATATTTGCCTTCAGTGCTGCCTTTTTTAAGATTTTCCAGAAACCCATCCTGCTCATTTTATCGCCGCGATTATTCAGGAAAAGGATTTCGGATTGTTTCAGTTTTAAAAGTATAGGTCGGCTCTGTTTTAAATACTTTGTAAAGAGTTCATCAAGCGTATCTACATAAGGTACATAGCGTTGTTTACTGCCTTTGCCGTGAACTAAAATAATCCGCTCTGCCAAATTCAAATCGTGCACCGATAAATTTAATAGTTCGGAAATTCGCATACCCGTTGCATACAGCAATTCCATCATAAGCTTATTGCGGATTTCCAAAGGTGTTTTAACAGGCAGAGAATTCAATAGCTGAAACATTTCCTCCACACTTAAAACATCCGGTAAATGGACTCCCAATTTAATACGCGGAACTAAATCCATATCTACTTTGGTAGTAATATCGTTATCTTTTAAAAAACCGAAGAACTGACCTAAGGCAACTCTCTTTCTGGCAACGCTGGTATTTAAAAGTCCAATTTCCTGCAAAGAAAGAAGATACCTGGTAATATCGTCCGTTTCCAAATTACCAATTTCCTTAGGGCAAAATAGCAGAAAATCTCCTATATCACGACGATAACTCTCAATACTGTTTTTCGCCATTCCCCGCTCTACCTTCAAGTGATAAACAAAACTGGAAAGGTAACTTTTTAAAGCAGGAGAAAGCTCTTCTTCAATCCCCGCTGTAATAGTTCGGGGTTTCTTTAGTGATGTGGACATCGTGAGGATGACTTTCCTTCAAGCCAGCAGTTGTAATTTCTATAAATTCGGCTTTTTCTTGTAATTCCTGAATAGTGGCGGCTCCGCAATAACCCATTCCGGAACGCAATCCACCCATTAATTGATAGAGAAAATCCTTAACGGGACCTTTATAGGGAACCATTCCTTCAATTCCTTCAGCTACAAGCTTATTTCCGTCTATTTGTCCATCCTGAAAATAGCGGTCTTTACTGCCTTGTTTCATTGCAGACAGGGAACCCATTCCCCGATAGCTTTTAAACCTTCTGCCGTTATAAATTATGGATTCTCCGGGGCTTTCATCACAACCAGCAAAAAGTGAACCAATCATAACTGCAGAAGCACCCCCGGCAAGTGCTTTAACAATATCCCCGCTGAATTTTATGCCTCCATCAGCAATTACAGGAATGTTGTTTTTTCCTGCCTCTCCTGCACAATCCATTATAGCACTTAATTGCGGAACTCCAATCCCGGCAATAATTCTGGTTGTGCAAATTGAACCGGGTCCAATACCTATTTTAACTGCATCTGCTCCGCTATCAATTAAATATCTGCAGGCAGAAGCAGTAGCTACATTACCTGCAATAGTTTGACAGTTAAAGTGCTTTTTAACTTTTTGCAAAGCGATGCCCATATTTTTATGATGACCGTGTGCTGTATCTATTACCAGTAAATCAGCTCCAGCATTAAGAAGTTCTTTTGCCCTTTCCAGATAGTCACCTGTAACTCCAATTGCAGCACCCACAAGTAAACGGTTTTTATCATCCTGAACCGCTTCAGGATAATTTAGGCGTTTCATAATATCCTTAACGGTTATCATTCCTTCCAGCTTGCCATCATCACTAATAAGCAGCAATTTTTCTAGGCGATGTTCCTGTAACAGCTCAATTGCCTTATCCAGAGAGATTCCGGTTTTAGCAGTAATCAGCTTTTCCTTAGGAGTCATCAGGTCTTTAACTTTTATTTGGGGATTGGTTTCAAAACGGATATCCCTGCTGGTTAAAATACCAACCAGAAATTCATTTTCTACAACAGGAAAACCACCGATATGATGTGCATCTCTTAAACCTAAAACATAATCCAAAGTATCTTCCGGGGAAAGAATATAGGGATGAGTAACAATTCCGCTTTCTGCACGCTTAACTAAACTGACCTGTTTTGCCTGTTCTTCAAGGGAAAGGTTTTTATGAATAATTCCTATTCCTCCTTCTCTTGCCATAGCAATTGCCATAGCTGCTTCCGTAACAGTATCCATCGCAGCGCTTAAAACAGGAATCCGCAAGGATATTTTAGTTGTTATTTTTGTGCTCAAATCCACTTCTGCAGGTAAAATATCTGATTTTTTGGGCACCAGCAGCACATCATCAAAGGTATATGCCTTGCGTAAGTTCATTTTAGCTCCTGTTTGTCATTATAAATTTGGTCGGGAAGCAGCCCAACGGCTTATTTTTTGTCTAAAGTCAGGAGAGAAAATACTGTTGGGTTTATTTTTCAAAAATTCCCTTGCCAGCCGTTGTTCTTCTTCTTTATCTGAAACCAGTAACAAGCGTAGTAAAGCTGCATAATCTGCAGCAACTTCATCCTGAAATTCATATTGCAGTAATTCCTTTGCTTTTGAGTCATTTCCGAAAGCGATAGCCCATTCAATTGCCAGTAAAAGTATTTCCTCATCTTTATTGTGACTGAAGATTACTTCTAAAGTATCAATTCCACTTTGAGAGTTCAGCTGTAACAAGCGAATAGCGGAATAGAAACTCTTTTTCTCCTGCTCAGCCATATTCAAACTAAACATCATCAGATAGATAGCATCGTTTGTATATTGGCTTTCCGGATACCGAATAATAAAGTCATTCATCAAAGTATCGGCTAAGGCAGTTTCTCCTTCCAGCAGTGTATTCAAAAAGTTCAGGTAATCCCTTTTTTCCATCAGGTTATTATGATTTATAGTTTTCAGGATGTTTTGTGCTTTAGTTTTTTCTCCGCTCAATATATACAAGCGGGCTATTTCCAAATCCATTTCCTGTGCTTCCAAGTTGTTACGGCTAAATTTCTTGGCTTCATTCAACCACGCTAAGGCACTATCAATCGGTTCATTTTTAGCCAGTTTTATTTCTGCCATCAATTTGCGTAACTTAACTCCTACAGTTGAGCGGTAATAAAGATTTCTCTCCTTCCAGAAAGGCAGAGATAACGATTCCAAAATTATTTGTTCAGTAGCCGGATAATTCCTTTGTTGATATTTTAATTCAGCCAGGCGATAACGCAAATCCATTTTTTTAACCATATCGGTTTCTTTAGTTTCCAGATAGCTGTATGCCTCAAAAGCAATGCTATCGTTACCTGCAGCTGTTTGTTCTTCGGCAAAGTGCCACATTTTTTGGGGTTCAAGCTGTTTATAAATATTCAGGGCTGTTTTATAATCCTGCAAATTAATCAGAGCATTAGCATAAATTTCTTTCAGCACAGAATTTTTACTACTATCAGCAATGGCAGAAACAACGGAAATTAAAGTAGAATCCTCCTGCAATATTGTTTTCAGCTGATTATTGGTATAAAACATATAGACCGGATTATTTTCCGTATAAGCCATATATTCATAAATTGCCTTTTCCAATTGATGATAATTCATAGCAGTATTAGCCATTTCCAAACGAAAGAGATCCGGTTTACCCAATTGAATTCTTGCCCTTGTGTAAAGCTCTATCACTTTGTCATAAAATGCTTTGCGTTCAAAAAAAGTTGCCAGACGCCTGTATTTGTATTCATCCTGACCGTATATGTTTAAATAACGCATTGTTTCCTGCCAAGCAACATCTACCTTTGCCTGCATAATTAATAGCTGAATAAGAAGTTCGCTATATGTTTGCGGAGGCAAAGTTCTTTGGTATTTGTTTAAGGTTGCTTCTGCCTTATCTGTTTGGGACAGGGTAAAATAGATGTTCATCAGTTGATTGATGGAATTTAAGTCGTTAGGGTATTTATCCAGAATTTGCAAAAAGAGCTGTTCAGCTTGAACATATTGGCGTTGCATAAGCAATTGATTTGCTTGCTGGGTAAGGATTTGCTTTTCATCATATTGTGCATATATAGCACTTGCGCAAGCAATTAGGAGCATTATTAGTAAAACTGTCTTTTTCATTTTAGCTTCTTCTTTCTTTTCCGGAAGGTTGACCTCCCGGTCAACCACCTCTTACTCTTTTTTCCGTTACCATCAAGCCAGAAGTAACTCCATAGCTATGTTGCCAGTAAAACAACAAGATGTCGTTTTTCCGGATTTTCTTCATTTATTGAGCGCTTCATTCAGTTCTTTCAAATATTGCATTATAACTTGTTGATATTCTTTAGGATAGGCACGTAAACCTTCTTCCAGAAGTCCGCTGCGTCTTAAGGATTCCAAATCAATTTTAGAGTTTCCTTTATAGGGCAAATCTTGTCCGGTTTCAGCTTTGCGTTTTTCCGTAAATTCTCTTTTATTGATAGAGCGTTGAGCATCCAGCATTTTGCTGATAATTCTTTCTTGTCTTTCCAGGATATCGGGATTGAGTTGATTATTTTTCAGTTGCCTGGTTATAGCATCCATTTCTTCTGTAATTTGTTTTAAAGCATTGCCCTGTTTTTGTGCTTCCGGATTATTTTGCAGAGCTCTTTTCAGGTTTTCAGCGAGGCGTTCCTGATCTTCTGCCAGGCGCTGAATTTGTTGTTGCATAGAGCTATCCATTTTTCCCCCCTGAGCTTGCATTTGTAGCATCAGTTGTTCGGTGAGAATATTCATAGCCATTTGTTCCTGACTCATTTGTTCCAGCATTTGCATCAGGGATTGCATACCTCCACCTCCGCTTCCACTTCCGGAAGAAGCATTTTGCAATGCCTGCATCAGGTCATAAACCATCAAGTTTATTCCCTTTTGAACGCTGTTTAGGGTATTGGGAATTTGGTAAAACTGTGTTTCATTGATGTAGCTGAAAATATTTCTGTAGGCATTATTGGTCTCGTTCAAATCAATAAAAAAATTGGGAGGAATCATCATCAGCACTTGTGTTTCGCTGAACATTTTATTTAAGGAAATTTGGATTCCTTCGGATTGCGCAATAAGGTCTTGCACAATTACATAAGGATCATTTCTATAACGGTTTGCAGTTGCTTCTGTTTGTTTGGAAAAAATTAAAAGTTCTCTTATTGCTGTTTGAATTGCCTGCATCGTTTTTTGCTGATTGCCTCCTCCCATTGATTCCTTCATCTGATTCAGTTTTAAGGAAAAGCGGCGCATTTTTTCCAGTGCCTGATTTTGAGCTGTAAGAGATTGACTGCGTTGATTTTGGTTTAAGGAGTTTTGACTATTTTGCAAATCCTGTTGGAGATTACTGTTTTTCATATCTTGTTTCAGGTCATTTAATTGTTTTTGCACTTGGTTATCGCGTGGGGATTCTAGCATTTTATCTATTTTATCCAATTCCTGTTGCAATTTATCAAAAGTATCACTGATTTGTTTTTGGTCGGAAGCAAGGTCTTTATTGTTTTGTTTTTCGTCCAAAGTGCGTTCGCTTAAGGTTTTCTGCATTTTTTCCATTTCTTCGGAAATCTGCAGCGCTTTTTGGATTGCCTGTTCTTTTTTAATACTTTCCAGCAGGGCAAGGGTTTGTTCAATCTTTTTAGTAAAGTCCTCCATTGAGAATTTGAAATTTTCCATTGCTTTTTTTAGGTCTTCTGGTTTAATATTTTTTAAGGCATTTTCAAATTTCTGCATTGCTTCCTGTAGTTGCTCGTTATTTATTTCCTGCATCAGTTCCTGGATTTTCATCATTTTTTGCAAGGTTTCAGGAGAAAGGGTAGAATTTGCCTGCATTTTATTGATTAGTTCCTGATAGTTATCAGCAATATTTTGAACCTGTTGAGAGAGATTTTCCTGTTCCTGTAATATTTTTTCCAGCTGTTTTTGATCCTCCCACTTGGGATTATCCTGTTTTAGCAGTTCTCGGCGTTTATTTTCAAATTCCTTTTGCAGGTCTTTAGATTTTTCCAGGGCGGTTTCCAATTCGCTTTTCTTTTCCTGTTCGCGGGTTTCAATTTCTCTGTAAATTTCTTCAATAGAAGGGAAACGAGCTTTAAATTTTGAACTTTCTGCTTTTTGCTGTTCGGGAGAATTATCGTAAATAACAGCCCAATAAGTAACTACATCACCAGGAAATAAATTTGCCTCTTTCAAATCCAATAGGAAATCCGTTACAAACATTTTTCCAGGGATAACACTTTGCACATTAAAAACTTGTGGTTCAGAAGTCATTATTTGGATGTTCAAAGTGCAATTTTTCAAACCGTAATCGTCATCCGCTTCTATAATTAAAGGCAGCAGCATATTTTGATTCAGGGTAACATCTTCACCCGGGAAAGTGATATTGATTTCAGGAGGATTATCTTCCATAATTTTTATGGTTTTTTCTTCGGGCTTACTTTTGCGTCCTAAGGCATCAGTAAGTTCCAAATACCAGCTACAGGATTTCTCAATGGCAAGTTGGGTGATATAATTATTTTTATCTATTGCCTGCAAAGGAAGGCGACTAGCATCATCAAAAACCATTACAGCAGTGTCTACAGGTATATTTGTAGTGAGAGAAAGTTTTACCCGGCTGTGTTTTATTGCCTCTATATTGCCGTAACTTAAGGTATCAGTCCAGGTTGGCAAACCGGTATAGGCAGGAGGATAGTATTGAACAAACCATTTTTTTACAATCGGTTCATCCAAAACCTGGATTTTAAACACCGGTGACTTGCAGACCTCATTTTCCGCATAATACTCAATACTATTATCAAGTCGCTGAAAAATATAGTGGTTATCTGCCAAACCCAATTCCCGCCATTGTTTATCTATACGATAAAAAAGACGATGTTTCAAACGCGGATCGGGATTAAGTATTTTTATTTCTACCGCTTCATTTCTGCCAATTATGCAATTACCAGGGCTTAACTCTATAAAATTCTTATAGATAACTTCCTGACCCTGATTTGTATAAAATTGCTTGAATGCCAAACGAAAATCCTCATAAGAATAAGACCAAATACTACCTAATCCCAAGATTAGAAAGAGGATAGCAAAAACAACCCGGGAAGGATATAGCGCAGGTATTTTATAATGATTTTTCTCAATTCGCTCTTTTGCCCTTAACTCCAAATTTTCTACAATCGGACTATCTTTTTCTTTTTCAGCAAGTTCTATCGTATTTTGAAAGAGATCATCTTTGTAGTCAATCTGCCTATCCAAAAAACGCGCTACCGATAAATTATGCCAAAAATTGCGATAACCGCTTAAAAGAAAATAAATTATTAATAGTATTAAACAAGTGCGTATACCAATATTGGCATAAAAAAGAACCGGTGAATTTGAAGGAAGATTTAGCCATAACAAAAAATAAATGTGCAATGCTAATAAAAAGCTGATTAGAGCTTTGATAATTGCCTGCAAGGCAAAGCGTAAATTAATCCTTTGCCTGTATTTATGTATGTATTTTGTCAGCTGGTTCATCTTTTTTTGTCTTACCTCTTCTTAGAAAATTACTTTTCCTTTTAAGCACTTATTGTGTCAAGAAGTTTTGCAAGTTCAATTCAGAATTGTCAATGTCAATCCAAAATGATACAGAATAGCAGAGAAGAAAAAGGTTGAGTAGGTTGCGAAGTTTGAAAGGGTTTTAAAGCCAGAAGGACACCATATATGCCTAGTCACTTCTTTAACGACTCTTTAACGATTCTTTAACAATACCTTAACTTTGTTAAAGAATCGTTAAAGAAGTGTTACTGCAGTATAAAAGAATCAACTTGGCAAGAAATAATGCACTGTCTAAAAATATGTAAAGGTCGCTCTTTTGTTTTAACTAATAATTTTTCGGGTTATAGGCAAGCTAAAAAGTGCTTTTAAATGAAAAACATTGTGGAGTGTGATTACATTGAAGAAAGCTGAAAATTATAAGTCAAAACTTCCTAAGAGGAAAAAAATATCAGCACTTGGACTGCCCTGCTTTAACAATGGGGGGTCTGAAAAAAATATAAAACGCTTGACTGGAAATGCAATTATGAAAAAAGTAACCACCTGTAAAAGGAGTATTAATGTGCGGAATAGCAGGAATTTACTGTTTCAGTAAAGAAGCAGTTATTTTAGATAAAAAAAAGGATAATTTTACAAGAGGAAAGGATAATCTTACAAAACAGGCAGTCAGCTATAAACAAAATGCTGTTAATGCAACTTTGTTAAAAGAAATGACGGATGCAATTAAGCATAGAGGTCCTGATGATGAGGGTTATCTGCTAAAGGATAAAAGAGGAATACAGGTTTTTTCGGGTGAGGACTCCCCTGCGGAAATAAAATCGTTATACCCAGTGTTAAATTTTTCTCTAAATGTTTCGGATAAGCATTCTAAAAAGTCAACAGCAAATACTATAACGCAAGAAAATATTATTTTGGGAATGGGTTTCCGGCGCTTGAGCATTTTGGAATTAAAACCAATTGGTCATCAACCGATGCGGGATAAAGAACTTGGTATAGTTCTTTGTTATAATGGCGAAATATATAACTATCTGGAACTTAGGGAAGAACTTAAGGCAAAGGGCTATAAATTTTTCAGCAATAGTGATACAGAAGTGATTATTAAGGCATATCACTGCTGGCAGGAAAATTGTGTACAGCATTTTAACGGAATGTGGGCATTTTCCTTATGGGATGAAAGGAATAATATGCTTTTCTGCAGTCGTGATCGCTATGGCATCAAACCCTTTTATTATGCGGTTCAAGATGGTGTATTATATTGGGGTAGTGAAATTAAGCAGCTTTTACTTACCCCGATTGATAAAACGCTAAACCAGGCAATGATTTGGCGTAGTATAAAAATAAATTCATTTATGGTTTATGATGATGAGACCTATTGGCAGAATATTCATTGTTTAAAGCCAGGGCATAATTTAATAGTTGTAAATGGCAATCTTAACATAAAGCAATATTATGATTTGGATATAGCCAATTTTGAGAGTTCCAGGTTATCATTTAATGAAGCAGTTGAGCAATATAGAAGCATCTTTCTGGATTCCATTGCCATCAATCTTCGCAGTGATGTAGAAATTGGAGCTACGCTATCCGGAGGTATGGATTCTTCTGCTATTGTTTGTTCGGCAGTGCATAAAAAAGGTGAACCCTTAAAGACCTTTTCTTCTTATTATGCTTGTACCAAAGAATTGGACGAACGCAAATGGATTGAAAAAATCGTGCAAAAAACCTCCTGCCCGAACTATTTGGTGAGTCCTAAAGCGGAAGATGCTATTTGCTGGTGGGAAAAATTAACATATTTGGATGACCTTCCCTTATCTGCAGCTTTTGTATCTATAAATGCAGTAATGCAAGAAGCACATAAACAAGGAATTAAGGTTTTGCTTGCAGGACAGGGTTCCGATGAAATTTCTGCCGGGTATAGACATTCTTTATACCGTTATTTTGCCGATTTGATTAGAAATATGCAAATTGGCAGATTAGCCAAAGAACTGCCTGAGTATTTAAAAAAAGATAATAAGACATTTTCCAAACTGGGGAAAATAAAGCTTTCCACTTTTTTGCCGGAATCATCTCTCTACCATCTGGAGTTTTGTTATTACCGTTTTGAGCCCTTTAATCGTGCTTTCACAAACGAGGCAGAAAAGTCCTGTAGCGAACAAATTTTGAAAAAGATTGCGGATATTAAGGCATCCCGACTTTCCAATTTCCTTTATAATATGATTCATAATACTTCGTTGCAAACATTGTTACATTTTGATGACAGGATAGCAATGGCAAATTCAGTGGAAAGCAGAGTTCCTTTTTTGGATTACCGTTTGGTGGATTTTGTTTTTTCTCTGCCTTCTGCATATAAAATTAAACCTCCTTACACCAAAGTAATTCACCGTTCTGCTATGCAAGAATTGATTCCAGATGAGATATATCGTCGCCAGGATAAAGGTATTTTTTCTTCGCCTTTTTATCAGGTCTGGCTGAAAAACGAACTAAAACCTTTTATTTCCGATATTTTTGCCAGCAGTGCCTTTCGCCAAAGAGGAATTTGGAATTTGCCTAAAATCTATCATAACTGGCATAAATATTTGGCAGGAGATAACAGACAGGTGGAAATGCTGTTCAATGTTATCGCTTTGGAGATTTGGTTCAGGCAATTTATAGATAGAACTTCAGGAGGATATAAATGAAAAACAGCATAAGTATTATAACTTTGGGTTTAGCCCTTATTTCTCTGTGTTCCTGCAAACTCTTTATGAGCCCAACAGTGACAAAAATTCAGGATGTGAAAGTTGTTTCCATTACTCCCGATAAAAGCACGATTAAAATATCTTTGATGGTAAGTAACCCCTATTGCTATAAACTGAAACTGGATAAATTGAATGTGGATTTGTTGAATAAAAACCGTGCTAATGTAGGAACTGCTTCTTTGCAAAATGTGGTGGAAATACCTAAAAAATCAGCTATGTGTTTGGATTTTAATGTGGAGCTGGAAACACGCCCGGTTGTGAAAATGGTTAGTTCTCTTGACCAGAAAGTGCAATTTTTCATAACCGGTAAAGGGTATGCCAAAGTTCTGGGTATTGGGAAAAATTTCCAGTTTGATGAGCCCTATGAGCTGGATTTGAAAGAACAGCTAAAAAACATTATTCCCAAATTTAGCACTAATGGACAGAGTTTATTCAAAATAATGAAAACCACGGTAGAAAAAATCAGCTTTGGCGAAACGGAATTACATATCCACTTCCTTATTTTGAACCCTTATGGTTTAACCTTCAATTTCAAGGGTTTCCCCGCTGAAATTTATATCAGCGACAAATCTGCCGGCATAGGAAACCTGAAAAATCAATTGCAATTCAATGAAAATATCTTCTCTCAGGAGGGAGTAATGGTTTTTAAACTGAATAATCTGAAAACCATTCTGGGAGCTGTGAAGGGCGCAGTTAAAGGAGAAATAAAATATGTAGTGAAAGGTAAAGTCCTTATTGCTGCTTTAGGAATGGAAATTAACCAGCCCTATACCTACCAGGATTATTTGCCGGTGAATATTTTAGAAATGCTGCTGAATTAATCTGAAATAATATAACTGACATAGATATTTGCCCTTAGGTTGATGATTTCCAATTTATCAGACCTCAATAAATGCAGGACACGATTTTTCTTGACATATAAATATGCTTTTGCTATAAAGAAAAAAATCCTTACAGACAAGGAGACCAAGATGAAAAAATATTTGTTTTTAGTATTAATCTTATTGCCTGTTATTTTGTCGGCACAGGCAAGTTATGGTGAAATAAGCATTCCGGGTGACCCGATAGGGGAAGAGGAAACCGAAACAACAGAAGGAACGAATTGGGGAATGGGAGGGTCTGTTGGAGCTATTACAATTGATAATCAGACCTATTCTCAGATTCGGTTACAACCGGAACTTCAGGTTTGGAAATTCGGAGTGGGCTTGGATATTGATTTAATAATTGATGCAGAGGGGAAAGTTCGCAAAGATGACTGGGATGAATGGCAGGATTATGTAAACAAAATTTTATTTCTCAGATTTGCTCAACGCAATGATCCTTTCTATTTTAAGGTTGGTAGTATTCCGGATTATACTTTAGGTAATGGATTGATTTTCAATCATTATTCCAATATGACGCTCTATCCTCAAGTTAAAAATGTAGGTGGTTACGCAGGAATTAATACTCATCTTTCGGGACTGGGTTTTGAAGTATATACACATAACCTGCACAAAAATGAAATTTTAGCTGGCAGAGTGCATTTTCAACCCCTGGCTGTAACCAATATTCCTCTTTTGGAAAAATTGCGTGTAGGGGTTAATGTAGGAACGGATCGCGATCAATATGCTAAATATGAAGATGACGATGGGGATAATATTCCGGATGTTTATGATAAATTTCCCAAGGATAAAGCCAGATATTTAGATACTGATAATGACGGGGTTGCCGATAATGATGATATAGATATTAATGGCAATAATATTTTAGACCATCCTACTGTGAATCCTTATGTGGAAGAACAATTTCCAGGGATAGATAATCCTGATCTGAATTATGAGTTGGATATGGATGTAACACCTGATAGTGCAACCGCGTATACTGAAAAAGATGAAGTTCTTATTTACAGTGCAGATTACCAGCTACCTTTAATTGAAACTGAGCGTTTTAATTTGATTCATTATGGAGAAATAGCTAAAATTGACGGTTATGGAACAGGAATGATTTTTCCCGGTTTCAGCAGTAAATTCTTCATTTTTGATGCTCGTTTAGAATTCCGTAATTTTGGGGATCAATTTCTGCCAGGGTATTTTGACCGTCAATATGATCAACAACGGGCTCAAGTTAAGCATATTGAAGAAGGTGGAAAGCAATATTGGTTTTTAACTACCAAAGAACAAACTCTGGAAAATGTTGAATCCTCCCTTGGCTGGTTTGGATATTTAAGAGCCGATCTGTTTAATATTGTTTATGCCAAAATTGCCTATCAGGATATGTATGGTAAGAACGAATTTATGGGCAAATCCTTGTGGGCAGGTGTTACTGTATGTCCTTCTATTGTTCCTAAATTGCAAGAAGCATCAGTTTATTATGCTCAAACTAATGTAAATTATATTAACTTCAAATACCCCAGAAATGAAAATGCCAATATCACAGGACGCTTAGTTTATTCCCTATCCGAGGGTGCTAATTTGGTTGGAAGTTACAGAGAATATTATACCGATATTAATAATGACGGTAGAATCAAAGGTAAAGATGAAATAATGGAAACCTTCACTTTTGGAGTGGAATTTCGGTTTTAAGAATTCACTATCAATATCTATGCTGAATAATCCTTTTAACGATGTCTTACACACCTTTGGCAAAAATAGTATCAGGGAATTGAGGCAATAAAGAGATCGGCAGAACCCGAAAGAGTTACAGGTCTTTCAACAAAAGAGATAAACATTGCTTTTCCTCTTTCCAGTAAGAATCCGTCTTCTGTAGTAAAGGAACCCTTAAAACAAAAGACAAGCAAGGGTTTATGTAAATTATCCAAAATGTAAGTTCCTTCCAGAATAAGCCGTGAAAGATAGAATTCTTCTGCCGGAGTAGGGTAAGAAACCAGTTCATTAATTTTCAGATGCGGGTGAATTAATTGCGGCAGATATGTCTCAAAGCGGGTGATGGCAAAAAGTATTTCCCGGTTTATAAATTTGGGAGTTAGGCCTCCGCGGATAACATTATCGGAATTAGCCATAATTTCAATTCCGGCTCCCTGGATGTAGGAATGCAGAATTCCGGCATCTAAAAATATTGCCTGACCGGGTTGTAAAGTGAAAGTATTAAGTAATAAAGGGCTAACAATACCACTATCAAAAGGATAGAATTCATTTAAGTGCTTACAAATTTGGCAGGTGAACTTCAGTTTAGGGCTCAATTCAGGTTGCTTGCTTTCCAGGATGTGCATAAATTCTTGCAGTTGTGAACTATCGCTTTCCAGAATTTGACTGAATAAATCCTTCAAGGTATTTTTAGAAGGATTCTTATTAAAGGCGGAGAATTTCTGCCAAATTTCTGCTATGCCTAAAATGAGGAAATTACGAATAATTTCTTCAAAAGGTCGGAATCCGCACATAGCAATAAAAGGTGTAAGAGCACAGATCAGTTCCGGTTTGTGATTGGGGTCTTTAAAACTGCGTTTTAAGTCAGTTAAAGGAATTCCTTCCTGCTCTTCCTGGCGAAAACCATTTTGGGCAGTTTGCTTATCAGGATGAACTTGAAGAGAAAGAGGTTCGGCGGCAGCTAAAATTTTCAAGAGGAAAGGAAGGGTAATATTTTGTTTCGTTCCCAGCATATTTTCTGGCATATCCTGCAACAACTTATTCATTGGAATTTCCCCTTTTTCGGTTATGACTAGGGAAGGTGCCTTAGGATGTGCTCCAAACCATATTTCGGCTAAGGGTTTTCCTATTTCCTGTTGTTCCCCTATAAGTTCCTGGAGGTATTTAGTGTCACCCCAGGAATAATTTTGAAGAGACGGTTTAATTAAATAGGGCATAAATAAACTCCTTAAAACTGAAAATAAATAAAAGGTTGAATTTCAGCAGAGCGAAATTGGAATAAAACCCAAATCACTATTGCCAAAAGTAATGCTTGTAAAATTACAGGTGCTTTAGTAAGCGTTTTTTGTAAAGCATTATTATAACTTTCCGGCATCCAGTGAAACACAAAACCCGTTAAAATAAGGATAGCACAAATCCGATATTGAGTTATCCATTGCCAGAAAATGCTTCCATTAAAAGCTGTAAAAATCCTTTTCAACATCATTCCTGCACTGGAAAAATCGGGAGAACGGAAAAAAATCCAACCGAAACAGACAAAATGGAAAGTAACAATTACGCCTATAACTTTCATCACTTTGGTCTGCATAATCTTTAAGGGCAACAGCAGTTTATCCAAAACCAATGCTAAACCATGAATTCCACCCCAAACAACAAAATTCCAGGATGCCCCATGCCACAATCCCCCCAAGAGCATAGTTATCATCAGGTTAAGATATTGACGGGGTTTACCTTTACGATTTCCTCCCAAAGGAATATACAAATAATCCCTCAGCCAAGTGGACAGAGAAATATGCCAACGCCGCCAAAAATCAGTTACAGAAGTTGCTCTGTAAGGTGTTAAAAAGTTTACAGGTAAAGAAAAACCCAATAGTGCAGCCAAACCAATAGCAATATCAGAATAACCGCTGAAATCACAATAAATTTGTAAAGCGTAAGCATAAACACCTAAAAGATTTTCCAAGCCGGAGAAAAACGCCGGATTTTCAAAGATGCGGTCTACAAAGTTGATTGATAAATAATCTGCTATAACTCCTTTTTTAATTAAACCCGAAAAGATCAAAATCAGGGCTTTAGCAATAGTATCCTTATCTAAACTTAATTTTTTATGAATTTGAGGGATAAAATAACTGGCACGAACAATGGGTCCTGCTACCAGTTGCGGGAAAAAAGAAACGAAAAAGGTGAAGTCCACAAAACTCTTCAGCGGTTTTAATTTGCCGAAATAGATGTCCAGGGTATAACTCCAGGTTTGAAAAGTAAAAAAGGAAATTCCTACAGGTAAAAAAATATCATAAAGAGGAAGTTGACCGCCAAAAATTTGATTGATGGTTGTGATTATAAAATTTGTGTATTTGAAGTAACCCAGCGAACCTAAATTCCAGAAAACACTAAGCCATAAATAAAACCGCTTGCTTGCTTTGCTTTGAGCATTGTAAATAAATGCACCTAAACCAAAATTGATAAGTGAGGTTATAAGTAACAAAATTACGAAACTACCACTGGTCTTATAATAGAAATATAAAGAAGCCAACATCAGATACCAGGTGCGGACTTTAACCTTATTTACCAGCAGAGGATAAAAAAGCAAAACCACAATAAAGAAAAACAGAAAGAAAGGACTATTAAACAACAATGGCTTTTGAGGATCGTAAACTAAACTATTCAGGATATGTTGCATTAAAGGGTGCATCTGAATTTTCTCTTATTCCGCTTGTTCACTGAAACTTTTATAACTTTTAATAAATGCCTGATAGAAGAGATAACCTTGCAGCATATAGCCCTTGGGAGTAAAATGTAAAAGGTCTTTTGCTGACATTTGTTGCTTGCGCCATTTTTGGATACTGGAATTGCCGCCCATCACTTCGTTCAAATTCCACCAGGCACATTGATTATCTTGGGCATAATCAATGATAATTTTATCCATCTTGTCCAGATCATTATTGTGCTTTCCCCGCTTGTTAGAATCCGGAGGAAGAGTGAAAAGAACCGGTGTTTCAGGATTGAAGTAGCGTAATTTATGCATAAAGGTATTCAGGTTTTTAGTAAAAACCTCACTGCGAAAGGTGCCCTGAGCATCGTTTGTGCCTAAAGAAATAACTATTAAATCGGGCTTTAAAAGTCCTATCTGCTCAAACAATATTTGTTGCTCCAGCAGATTGTAAAAACCGGCTCCGTTAATTCCACAAGAGTGATATAATAAACCTGGTTGTTCTTTTTCCAGATAAATTCCATATAAAGCTGTGGGCTCTCCGGTTAATGTAAGTTTTACTTTGGATACTTCAGTTCTCCAGGAAACGCTGCTGTAATAGTAGTTGCCTATTTTTTCGGCAGTTTTTTCGGTCTCGTTGGAAGCAAACTCAACTTTTGCTTCCATTCCAGGTAGCGAAGTTAGCAGAGATAATTTATTAAAACTGTTATCTCCCCTGAAGAAATTGTTGGTAGTTATTTCCAGGCATAAACCGTCTGCCATTTTTAAAGCATAACCGCTTAATCCGCGTTCAGAATTTAAACGGCTGAAAGATCCGCTAGCTGATATTTTATAGTCATCCGGTTGATTTGTTCCAGCCAGTCGTAAAGGAAAAACTAATCCCCTGCCTGCATTGCCGAAATATTTTTGGAGTGAAGTTCTAGCAGTTCCGGAAAAATATCCTGATTGAATATGGGAATCGCCTATTTGATAGATAGTTACCGTCTGTCTTAAGGCGTTGCGGAGTTCCAGTAATTTTTTATAAAATGGTTTTAGAGCTTTTTTATCGCCCAGAAACTGATTTTTGTCCAGATTTAGAAATTTATACTGTTTCAGGTATGCGTTACTTTCCAGAAGTAGATAATAGCTTTGAATAAATTCTTCCAGTGTATCCATATCGGAAGGATATTCCTCTTCACTGAAAAGTTCATTGATATCTTCAGTTGTGATATTTTCTGCAGCATAGTTTTTGCTTACCTGAAAAATAAAAACCAGTGCCAGAACACAAAATAGCAATAAACTACGGATATGCACTTAATTCCCTTTCAGATATGCAAGAAGCATTTCAGCAATATGATCTGCTCCTGCGCGTGTAAAATGAGTGTAATCCTTTCCTGCTAAAGGAGGTTGATGATTTACATAATTTGGCATAGAATTCAGCCCGCCCATAGCAGAAAATAAATTCCAGAAACCACAACCTGTTTCTTTAGCAATCTTTGCTTGAGTTGAAACCAGATAAGGTATATCCGGTGAAGTTACATAATCGGTTCCCTGCTTAATACATCTGTCATGCGCGCTGATAAGTAAAACAGGAACTCCCGGAAGCGCTTTTTGAATATGCTTTATGCTTTTTTTCATTCCTTTTTCGTAATAGCTGTAATCCCGAATTTTGTAATGGGAAACATTTGCTCCATATTGTAAAATTATGAGGTCATAATTCAAATGTTTCTGAAAACCGGATAAAATTTCGGAACTTATACGCTGAAAATACATTCCGGAATAACCCCGAACAGGATAATTATCTACATAAGCACCTTGCAGTTCATCAAAGCTGACTCCATATAAATGAATAGGATCATTAGCAGCAAATTCCAGGCGGATTTTTTTACAGGGAGTAACAGGACTGAGGTCTAAAACCTGAACACCTGGCTGATTTTTCAAGTAACGCAAGATAACTGGCGCTCCATCATAGGAAACATTTACATAACTGCTATCCGAACTGTGACTGTAAAAAAGACGAATACGACTGAAAGTTGAAGCTCCTCCTGCTACATTAGATGCTCTATATTCCACCCAGGGGTTATAATCAACATAAAAACGGGTTCTTTCTTTTGGCGCTTCCGGGCTTGCTACTTGCGCAGAATCCAAAACAGCTAAACTATCAATCTGCAAGGGTTCAATAACCTTTTCCGGTACATAATAATTACGCGGAATATAAGTGTAACCGGTAATTCCTAAAGGAATATCATTTTTAGAAGGGCTCATAAACGAAATGCTTTCCCAATTGCGGGAAAAACTATGTCCGATAGTTTGTCTGAAACCCGCTACAATAGAAGTTATACCTACCATTCCAACACCAGAACCTTGATGCCTTGATTGAAGTTCCATACGCAGTTTACCAGTTATCAAATCTCCTTCAATAATGGAATCTCCATAATAGGCAATGCGTAAATTCTCGGAAGGATTATTAAGTTTTTTAATAAATGACTGAAGAGGTAATAAATCGTGAGATATATCAGCCGCTTTTTTAACAATAGATGTATCTGCTGTTGCAACTGTTTCCTTGTGTTTCAGGGACTCAAACCAGGATAACTTCTTTAAAGAAAAAAAACGGTTATCCGCAGCAGGAATAATTCTAGCTAAAAATTCCACCAAAAGGACCGCTAAAACCACGATTATAAGTGGCTTGATAAATTCTTTATGCATTTCTACTTTTTTTACTCTTTGTAAAAAAAATCAGGGCTACATATCGTAACAAGGCCTCACCGCCAAATAAATTTAAAAACAGGTCTAAAAATATTTAAGCATTAACTACTCTTTAATAACCTCGTAACGAATCCTGACTTATCTGGTGATGCAAGGTTATTTTTTTAAGAACAACGGGATAGAGTTCTTCTTGAATTATAAGAGCCAATTTTTATATTGTATGTAACCGTCAAGAACTATTTGGTTTAATTTTGTTTTACATTATTATGTCTATAACAGATAAAAGGAGTGCTTTATGAAAAAGACAAAATTCGGGTTATTATTAGGCATAGGAATTTGTGCTTTAATAATTGTTTCCTGTTCTGTTCCCAAAACTTATTCTTCGGAACCGGATTCCCAAACCACCAAACAAAAATCCCCGGAAATGGAACAGGTCTCCAAAGTAGTAAATTACCATCAGAATAAGTTGCAGGCGATTTATAAAAAACATACTTACCATAATGCAATGCAAGGTGATCTGGAATTTACACTGTATATTAACAACGAGGGAAAAGTTCAGGAAGTTGAAGTGAAAGCACTTTCCGGTAAATTTTACTCCAATTTCGTGGATGAGCTGAAGCAGGATATTTTATCCTGGGAATTTCCTAAGCAGGATAAAATTATCTATAGTTTTGTAGTGAGTTTCCGTAAGGGGTGATTTAGTTTTTGTTTGAACACTGAGGACACTAAAGTTTTTTTTACAAAGAGGGGAAGAGATTTAATAAAGAATATAGCATTGAGGATTATAATTCTAGATTATAAAGTTTTCATATTGAAAATGTATAAATATTTTCCTGTGTGCTGTGGATTCCTGCAAAAACAGTGGTCCGGAGAAGTTTATGGCATATAGCTGTTGGAACTTAAGGGAAATAATCTTAGTAGAGAAAAGTAAGTGGCGAAGAAAAAATTTGCCTTAACCTTTTTTCTCTATTGCCTATTTATAATTTATCGTGTCCCAAATTAAGATTTATTCTATGTTGCCATAACTTAGCTTGCTATTGGCGAGACCTTAACCTGTTTTTAGACAGTGCATTATTTCCTGCCAAGTTGAATCTTTTATGCTGCATTAACATTTCTTTAACGACTCCTTAACAAAGTTAAGGTATTGTTAAGGAATCGTTAAAGAGTCATTAAAGAATTGACTAGGTAACAGGCAGTTATACTAAGTCACAGGGCTATATAATCATTATTTATGGTTTGTAAAAAATGTTGTATTTGTAAGTTAGGAGTCGTTGCTACTTAAAATAACTTTAGACCTGTTTTCAAATTTGTTTGGCAGTAAGGATTCGTGACAACCCTCATATTTTTCATTCTTCATTTCTACTTGACATCAGCGTGCTCATAATTCTTTAGGTAACGACTATTAAAAAGGAGGAGGAAAAGCGTGGAATACACAGATTATAAAAAGACCGCCAACGCAATGATAGAACAAATTTCTGAAATTCGGAGGTTACTTTGATCCTGAACCCAAAAAGCTTTTAATAAGAGAACTGGAACAAAAGATGAATGCTCCGGATTTTTGGGAAAATCAAACAAAAGCAAAAAAAATAAGCCAACAGATTGCTCAGTTAAAAGATGAACTGGAACACTTAAAAAAACTGGATATGGTTAAAGGTGAACTGGAAACCTATCTTACTTTATTAGATGAGGATATCAATGCTGAATTGCTAGCAGAAGCGGTTTCTGAATTACCTCGCATAAAAAGCTTTATTGAAAAAGCTGAAATTGAATGCTATTTGAATGATAAATATGATCATAATGATGCGCTGCTGACAATTCATTCTGGTGCAGGTGGAACAGAATCCCAGGATTGGGCTGAAATGCTTTTACGGATGTATGCTCATTGGGCTGAAAAAAATAATTACAGTTTCCAGATCATTGATTCTCTGCCGGGTGAAGAAGCCGGACTTAAGAGTGTAAGCGTTGAAATTAAAGGTGATTATGCTTACGGGATGTTAAAAAGTGAAATTGGTGTTCACCGTTTGGTGAGAATAAGTCCTTTTAATGCACAAGGTAAAAGGCAAACATCCTTTGCGTCCGTTTTTGTGTATCCGGAATTTGATGAAGACATAGAAATTGAGATTAACCCTAAGGAATTGAAAATAGATACTTTCCGGGCAAGTGGAGCAGGAGGACAATATGTTAATACAACTGATTCTGCGGTTAGAATAACACATTTACCTACAAATATTGTTGTTACCTGTCAAAATGAACGCAGTCAGATTCAAAATCGGGAAAAAGCAATGTCCATTTTGAAAAGCCGTTTATATCAATACTATGAAGAACAAAGGGATAAAGAAAAAAAGAATCTGGAAAACAGCAAAACAGAAATTGGCTGGGGTAATCAGATTCGCAGTTATGTTTTCCAACCTTATCAAATGATTAAAGATCACAGAACCAATTACGAAACAGGCAATATAGATAAAGTGATGGATGGCGATTTGAATGATTTTATTTACGCCTGGCTGAAATATAATGCTCAACAGAGGATAAATGGCTAAGCAGGATTATCAGGAATTGCTGAAAGAACTGAATAGAAACAAATTACCTAAACATATCGGCTTGATTATGGATGGTAATGGAAGATGGGCAAAAAAAAGAAACAAACCCCATATCTTGGGCCACAGAGCCGGTGTGAAAGCATTGCGACAAGTTGTAGAATTGGGAGTTGAACTAAAACTTGAATATTTAACCTTCTATGCTTTTTCTACAGAGAACTGGAGCCGTCCGGAAAGTGAAGTAAAAGGTCTGTTAAGATTGCTGAAAGAACAGCTGAAAAAAGAAATTCCGGAACTGATGGAACACAATATTTATGCCCAATTTATTGGTACTAATGTTGGTTTGGAAGAAAATTACTGGAAAGAAGTAAATTCTCTGGTTTCTCAAACACATAATAACACAGGAATGGTCGTAAATTTTGCTTTCAACTATGGGGGTCGCCTGGAAATTATTGAGGGCTTCAAAAAGTTTATGACTAGGCATCCTGATGAATGGAATAAACTAACTCCTGAGGAATTTGGAAACTATCTTTGGACAGCGGGTCAGCCAGATCCTGATTTGATAATTAGAACTAGCGGAGAAAAACGCCTTTCCAATTTTCTGCTGTGGCAATCAGCTTATGCCGAACTTTATATTACAGATACATTGTGGCCCGATTTTGACAAAGTGGAAATGGTTAAAGCACTTTTGGATTATTCTAACCGGGAACGCAGGTTTGGAAGCAGAAATGAATGAACTGTTAAAAAGAGTGCTGGTTGCAGTTGTTTTAATTCCTATTGTTCTTATTGTTCTCTATTACAGGGGATTGCTATTAGTTATATCTTTATTGATTGTGTCTTTTTTGGGGTGTTGGGAATACGCTCAAATGATGCATAAAGCAGGTGTAAAAATTTCTTATGTTTGGGTCGTGTTTAATTCTCTTTTCTATTTGGCATTTGTTTATTTCCAGGGGTGGGAGTTGTCTCTATTGTGGTTGGTTTTGTTTTTAGCAATGGGGGAAGCAATATTAACCTGGACGAAGGAATTATCTGTTCCACGACTTTTTGCTACTCTTTTCGGTTTTGTTTATACTGCATTATTTCCTGCTATGATTGTGCGAATAGGATTGAATTACAAAGAATATAATTTTTTGCTTGCCTTAATTCTGCTGATTTGGATTGTGGATTCCGTTGCTTATTTTGCAGGAAAAAAAACAGGAAAGCATAGAAATATAACAGCTATCAGTCCGCAAAAGTCCTTGGAAGGTTTTATTGCGGGAATTCTTGCGCCTTGGCTGATTTTGATTATATTATATATAAGCAAGGTTGAAATAATACCATTTTCCTACCTGGCTCTGCTGGCAGTTGCAAGTGGAATTTTCGGTCAGATAGGAGACCTGGTAGAATCAATGTTAAAACGGTTTTGTAATGTTAAGAACAGTTCGCATCTGCTTCCCGGACACGGGGGAATTTTAGACCGTTGTGATAGTATTTTGTTTGCAGGTTCGTTTTTATATTGTGCTTTGGAAATTTTATTAAAGTGAGGTAACAACGATGAAAAAAGCACTAACTCTAATCATTATGTTAGCTGCGACTGTGGCTATATTTGCCCAGGTCTATGCAGTTGACCTCTTCTTCTCTGAATATGTAGAAGGAACAAGTAACAATAAGGCATTGGAGATTTTTAACGGGACGGGTGATCCTGTGGATTTATCCAATTACACTGTAAAACTGGCTTCCAATGGAGGAACCTGGAGCACTACCAACATTCTTAATATGTCTGGTATTTTGGATGATGGTGAGGTTTATGTTATTGCCAATAGCCAGGCTGAAGCATCAATTTTGTCTGTTGCCAATGTAACATCTACGGTTACTTATTATAATGGTAATGATGTAATTGGTTTATTTAATGGAGATACCCTTATTGATATTATCGGTGTTTATCAACAAGACCCTGGAGCTGCAAATTGGCCTGTTGCCGGAACTGCTTCTGGTACTGCAGAACATACTTTAATTCGGAAACCAACTGTTATTGAGGGAAATACTGATTTTATTGCCGGTGCCGGAACTAATGCTGATGATTCTGAATGGATAGTTCATCCTCAGAATTATTTTGCGAACTTGGGTCAGCATACTTTTGATCCTGGTGCTCCAGAACAAGCTGCTACTCCTACATTTAATCCTCCTGCAGGGGTTTACAGCAATCCTATTAGTGTAACAATATCTTCTACAACGCCTGGAGCTACTATTCGTTATACAACAGATGGTACAGAACCGAATGAAACATCCACTCTTTATTCTGCTCCTATAGCAATGGCAACTACTACAACTCTGAAAGCTAAAGCTTATGCTACAGGTTTTGGACCTTCTTACACTGCCACCGCGAATTATATTTTCCCTGTTCAAGTTTCTAATATTGCAGCTTTGCGTGCTTCCGCTCCTGATGGTACAACAATTTATCAGCTTGCAAATGAAGTGATTCTTACTATGCAACAAAACTGGCGTCACCAAAAGTTTGTTCAGGATGCAACAGCGGCTATTTTGATTGATGACTACAATAATATTATGAATACCCCTTATAACATTGGTGATGGAATTACAGGTATTACGGGAACTCTAAATCGTTATACTACAGGAATGCTGCAATTCTGGCCCATAATAAATCCCGGTCCTGCAACATCCACAGGTAATGTAATTGTTCCTCAATTGGTAACTATAGCGGAAATTAATAACAACAGCGAACTCTATCAATCCCGTCTGATGCGTTTGAACAATGTTCATTATGCTTCTCCAAGTGGAGATTATGCAGCTCAAACCAGTTATGATTTATTGGATGATACAGGTACTATTGTAATGCGGACGCAATTTTCCGATGCGGATTATATTGGCACTCCTATGCATCAGGGTAATTTTGATGTGTATGTTATAGTTACTCAGTATAATACTACAACCCAGGTTACTCCCAGAATGTTGAGTGACTTCAATCCTGTTGCTAATGATGATAATGTGTTAACTCCTATGCAAATTGAACTGATAGGTAACTATCCCAATCCATTCAATCCGGAAACCACAATCCGTTTCAAAATGGAAAAATCAGCTCCCGCTGAAATAATTATTTACAACGAAAAAGGTCAGATAGTTAACACCTTTAGAACTATTGCTACTAAGGGTATAAACAGTGTTGTGTGGGATGGAAAAGATAATAATGGCAATTCCGTTACCAGTGGTGTTTATCTGTTCCGTCTTAAATCTGGAAGTTATAGCAGTACTAAGAAAATGGTCTTAATGAAATAAACTGTAGACCCTAATCCTCCACGCAATAAGTGTAGCCGGAGAATGCTGTTCTTTTGGCAAAAAGCCGATTTACAGCAAACTCTGGCTACATAGCAACCAGCATACTGACAACCTATTTTAAGATAAGAATTAAAACAAAGATGTCAGTATGCTGTTTTAAAATTTAGAGAGCGATGCCAATATCCAAAAGTAAACTCTTGTTGATTACAGATTTGTATCCCAATAAATTCAATCCTGTTAATGGTGTGTTTGTTCAGCAGCAGGCAATTGAGCTATCCAGGTTTTATCAGGTTCAGGTTGTTGCTGCTTGTGACAAAAATCCTTATCTTATTTATGAGCACTTGCAGGATGGCTTTCCGGTGAAGGTAATTTGTTATCCCTATTGGCGGAAGTTTTTTTTAACTTCCCTGGTAACTAACAGATTATTGGCTTTACCGGCAATAAAAAGATGCTATAAGAGATTTCAGCCCGATATAATTCATATTCACGATTACCGTCATATTCCGGAATTATTTTGGCTGAAGCCCTGGCTGAACAAGCTTCCTGTTCCCAAATATCTTACTTTGCATAATATCCGTACTCATCCTGAACGGCTGGAAAATAATCCCAGGGTTTGGTTTTATCGTTGGGCATTAACAAGAACTCTAACAAACTGGAATCATATTTTTACGGTAAATAATAGAATAGCCAAATGGGTAGAACAATATAACCCTTCCTCTAAAATAACTGTAACAGGAAATGGGGTTTCAGAGCTTAAGGAAGTTGATCCGAAATTAATAGATAACTATAAGAATATTCTGTTAGCTGATTATTTTCATCTTATCAGCATCGGAAATCTGTTTACCGAGAAGGGTTTTTCCTTTTTGATTCAAGCTGTCTCTATATTAAAAAAAGAAGGCCTGCGCATTCAACTTATAATAGCAGGGGATGGAGATAGAAGAAAGGAACTGGAGAATCAGGTGAAAATAAATAATTTGAATGCAGAAGTGATGTTCCTTGGCAGAATTGAGAATAATCTCTTAAGAAATATGCTGCCCTTATTTGATTTATTCGTTCTGGCAAGTTACAGCGAGACCTTTGGTATTGTTTTTCTGGAAGCTATGTTTGCCGGCTTACCTGTTATTGGAATAAAGAATGAAGGTATTTTCGGTTTGGCAGAGGACGGCAAACAAGCCCTTTTTGCTGAGCCCAAAAACAGTAAAGACCTTGCCCTGAAAATTAAACTGCTTATTACGGATCAGATTTTAAGACAGGAAATTGCCCGGGCAGGGCAAAAGCTGGTGCAAGAGAAATATATGCTTCCCGAACTGATGCAAAGAGTAATAAGAGTGTATGAACAAAAATAAGATATTAATGATTATAAATGAGTTTCCTCCTACCGGTGGGAGCTCTATTCAACGACCCCTAAAGTTTGCAAAATATGCCGTTAAAGCTGGTTGGGAAGTACATATAATTGCACCCCAAAAACCAGTAAGAAAGGTTTTAGATTATTCTTTACTAAAAGATATTCCTACTGCAGCCATAGTTCATAGAGTTGCTGGTTTAGGTATTAAAAATCCCGAAAATAACAAAATGGTAGATGCCCGTTTTGCCGAAACAGCCCCTAAATCAAAAATATTCAAATCATTTTGGGGCTTCTTAAAGCTTGTTAATGATTTTATTTTTCCTTATGATAAACAGATTGGCTGGATGCCTTTTGCTTATTTTACTGCTTGTAACATTATTAAAAAACAACAGATTAGAAATATCTATATAACTGCTTATCCTTATTCTGCTTTTCTGGTTGGGATAGCGTTAAAGAAAAAATTTCGGGAGAGCGTTTTTTGGGTAGCCGACTATAGGGATTCCTGGCAATTCAAACCCCTCTTAGAAAAATTTGTTTTACCTTTCCGCTTTCGCAAAATTAGCAGAACAGATGATAAAGTTCTTGCAACCTGTGACGCAGCTGTATTTGTTACTCCAGAAACGCGTTTGGAATATATTAATAAACACAGCGGGCTGAAAGAAAAATCCTATTATATTCCCAATGGTTTTGACGAAGATGATTTTACAGGGGTTACTCCGAAAAAGTTTGATAAACTGACTCTTGTTTTAATGGGTAAGCTTACTAAAGTATATGGCTCTCCTCTAAATTTACTAGAGGTACTGCAGGAAAGCTTTTCTAATAATTATCAGGTAATTCATATTGGCAATATTGAGAAAGCTATTTTACAAAGTATTAAGAACGCTGGCTATACGAATTATCACTATCTTGGTTATCAAAAGCATAGCGAAGCAATTGCTTATTCCTTAGGAGCTGATATTAATCTGATTTTGCTAAATGAACATTCTACTGCCAAATATTGGTTTCCTGGCAAGCTTTTTGAGCTTTTACGCTGTGGCAAACCTATTCTTGCTTTAGGACCTAAGGAAAGTAATCTGGAGAAAATACTTTCGGATACAAAACGCGGCAGATATGCCTATATAAATGATAAAGAACAAATCAAAGCACAGCTTAAATACATTCTGGAAAATCCTAATCAGTTTGATACTTCTCTGGAAACGATTAAACAATATTCGCGTGAAGAACTATGCAAACAACTATTAGCAATTTATGAAAGAGGTCAATCCAGCAGTTCCTGAACGCGTTTAAATACCATCTCCGGAGTAAGCTTAATAAGACAATCCAGCGTGCACTTTGGTTTCTTTGTCTTTTCTCTGCAAGGAGCACAAGAAATTGGATAACGAATTATAAAACTTTTTTTGGAAAAAGGAGCTGTCTGCAATTCATTAGCAGGACCGAAAATAGTTAGACCCTTTATTCCAAAGCAGGAAGCAATATGTCCCAAGCCGGAATCAGTATTGATAAAAAAGTGTAAGCGGGAAATTACAGCTGCCACATTTGCCAGTGGAGCATTGAGTAAAAGCAGGGTATTGGTTCTTGCCTGAATTTCTTTTCCTACTTCCAGTTCATCAGGACCAGCAATAATCAAAACAGGATAATCATATTGCCTTTTAAGCTTTTCTATTAAGGCAATAAAATATTCCTTATTCCATCTTTTGTACTTATTTTTAGCCATACAACCAGGATGGATGCCGATAACCTTTTTCCCTGTCAGCTTGTTTTCAGCCAGGAAATTCTCTGCCCATTGCTGGTTTTCTTCCGTTAAATGAAAATAGGTATATAAATTTAATTCTTTTTGATTAGCCATTGCCTCATCCCAGGAAGGAAGATTTAAAAAACTCTGAAATAAAGCATAGTTATTTTGTGTGCGAGAGCGATTTGGTTTATATTGTGTGTAATAAGATAGACCCGGGTAACGGATTTTTTTGTATTCACCGATCTTATTTTCTGCCTTTAAGAGTAACATAAACAGCCAGGATTTCCAGGGAGTAACTCCTGAAGAAAATAGCACTGCTTTGTATTTCTCTTTGCGAAGTTGGAAAAGAGTAGGAAGCAGTAAATTTGTTTTCCAGCCGGTGAAGTGAATTTTACTTACAAAAGGAGCATTATTTACAGGAATTGCAGCGGACTTGGGAAAGAAAAGAATTTCCAGTTCCAGCAAGGGATATAAGGTCTTTACTGCTTGAAGGACAGGGGTTAACATAATCATATCTCCAATACCCCAAGTGTGGATGATTAGAATTTTGTTTTCTGCAATATCTTTCATAACTAAAACCTTACGCTGTTTTACGGGATAATTTTCCCCAAAGGGATTTCATATCAGCCATAGTTTCTTTCCATAAATCAGTAATATCTTGCCAGGAAGGTAATAAATAATGTAACATTCTGCCTCTACTATCCTTTTGTTCAAACCAAACAATCAAAATAAACCAGAGAAAATAGGAAAAACTTGTGCTGAGTGCAGCACCATTAATTCCCATAATGGGAATAAGCCAAATATCCAATCCGATATTCACTAATAACGCTATTGCAGGAAGGATAATACTGATTACAGGAAAGCCCTTGCTGTTCAGATAATTATTAAACAAAGAACCAAAGCTTAAACCATAAGCTGCCGGCATCAGCCAAAAATAGACAAAATAGACAGGAACAAATTGACTTCCAAACATTATTTGCATAATGAACTTTCCCAAAAGACCAAACCCTATATTAGCCAAAGTGATAAAGAAAAAGAACAAAAGCAGGGTCTTCTTTAATAACAACCATTTACTAATATCATCTTCAATATCGGAGAGCTTTACAAACAATAAACCACCAACTAAGTTGGAAGCAATCTGAATAAAATCTACAATATGTGCAGCCATAGAATAAATTCCCACTTCCCTGAAATTCATAAAATGCTTGATTATTATTATATCAGCTCTAATTAGCAACATAATGAACAGAGAGGATAGAAAAACACGAAATCCATAGCTATAAAATAATTTAATTATTTTTAGATTAAATTGTTTATACCAGGAATTCCAATTATTTCTTAAAGCAAGATAAATTATGCTGCAAGTAAGACCGATCAGGTTGAAAAACAACAGAGTGTTAATTTTATCAACCCTAACAAGAGTATAATAACCGATTACTAAAAGAACAAAGTAAATCGCAGAAATTAAAAAATGAGAAATAGAGTTTTCTAAAACTCTGTCCATACCCAAATAAATTGCTTGCAATTGCATAAATGTTTTAGAAAAGGAGATATAAATAACCAAAAATATTATCTTTGTCACCGTTAGCCGATATCCAATCAGTTTGTTCCAATAATCCAGAAATGCAACGCCTAAAGTGATCAAAATTATTATTTCTAAAAACATAGTTAGAATAGTCCACCCAAACATTGTTTGCACTTCTTCAGGATATTTACGAACTAGATAAGGATAACTTCTATATACTCCAAAATCAAGAATTATCCAGATAAATCCGCCTAAGGTTATCAGATAGCTGTATTCACCTTTTAAAATCACTCCCAAATATCTGGCACTAACCCAACTGATTAAAAAAGAAAGCCCAAGAATAACTATTCTGAAACTACCACTGGTAATGATGTTTTTTTTCAGATTTATGCGGGACATTTTTCTACTTTGCTGCTCTGTAAATTTTGGATTTTGTTATAATTCATAATTCCATAATGTTTATATCGTGCTTTTTGTCAAATGGAAAACACACGAAGTCAGGAGTTAAAACTACCTTCAAAAATTATTAACCTTTTACACATTTATTTGACAGTGAGGACTCGCGGCGCATTCCAGCATCAGTATTTTTAGAAAGAGAAAAATGAAAAAGAGATTTTAGGAATAATGAAAAATGAAGAATTGTGAATTATATATCTGTGTTATTTGTTTAATCTGTATTAAATATAGATTAAATGTGTCTGGCTCGGCGGACTTAATTTCCTTGACAGATAATAGCCGGATTTTATCAGGAATTTTTATGGTAAAAGCAATGCTAAGTTTATATAAGACACAAAGTAAGGGACTATAAATGGAAATTGCAGAAATAGTATTCTGGATTTCCTGGATACTTTTAGCTTATCATCTTGTTGGTTACTGGATGATTTTGTTCCTATTTAATTCTCTTTTTCGGAAGAAGAAAGCTCCTTTCCTAAAAGAGGAATTTTATCCTTCTATTACTGTTATTTGTCCTGCATACAATGAAGAAAAAGTAATGGAAGCAAAAATCCAGTCATTCCTAAACCTGGACTACCCCCAAGATAAAATAAAAATGATTGTAATATCAGATGATTCTACCGATAGAACCAATGAAATAGTCCAAAAATATACCAATCAAAACATTTCCTTAATCATTCAAAAACCGAGAGCAGGCAAGCCAAACGCGCTTAATTTGGTTTTGCCCTTATTGGATTCTGATTATGTCTTGTCTACGGATGCTGATTGTTTATTTGAACCCCAATGTGTTAAAATGTTGGTAGCTAATATGCTTTCCGATGAAAAAATCGGGCTTGTGTCTGGAAATGTAAAAAAGGTTCAAAAAGGAAAGCTGGAATCAGGGGAAGGTTTTTATTGGAAATATGAGGCATTTCTAAAATTAATGGAATCAAGATTTAACACTATTATTGGTGCTAGTGGAGTTATATATCTAATTAAAAGAGAATTATTTACGGCTATCGAGCTTAATAGTCCTGATGATTTTGAAAGGGTCTTAATTACTATCAAGTATGGTAAAATAGCTACCTTTGAACCCCAAGCGAATGTCCTTATGGAGTTTACCGAAAGAGCAACAGAAGAAATAGCCCGCAAAGTAAGAATTATTACCCGTGAATGGTATGTTTTGCAGCGTAACATAGAACTATTAAATCCTTTTCGCTATCCGGCAGTGAGCTTTATTTTATTTTCTCATAAAGTATTACGCTGGTTGTTTTTTGTTTTTGTATTGACAGGATTTATCAGTAACACTTTTTTGTTGTCTAATACCTTCTACCGGATTATATTTTTTTTACAGCTGATTTTCTATTTGTCGGGAACAATAGGACTTATAAGTCAGAAAAAAGGTCACCATATTCCTTTAACAGGAATTCCGGGATATTTTGTAGCGATGGTCTATTCCTCTGCTATAGCGTTTGTGAACTTCCTGCAAAAAAAGAAGATAAACTTATGGCAACCTGTGCGTTAAGGAGCTAAAATGAATATTCTAATTACAGGCAGTAATGGCTTTGTCGGTTCCAACTTAATGTGGGAACTGGAAAAAGACGGTCATACTGTTATTGGTATTGATATCAGTGAACACTGCGAAGGCAAAAAGCATCCGGAAACAATGCTTGGAGATATCAGGTCGCTAAAAGATTTGAATAATGCTTCCTCCAATTTTACTAAAAAACACAATAGTCCTATTCAGCTGATAATTCATTGTGCAGCAGCCAAGAATGACTTTGGTATTTCCCGTCAGGAATATTTCAGTCATAATAAATATGGCACCAAAACATTGCTGAATTTTGCTACTCAGCAAGACATTAAGAAATTGATTTATATCAGTTCCGTTGGCGTTTTTGGCTATCCGGAGGGGAAAGCAAATGAGGATACACCTTATCATCCGGATACCGATTATGGCGCTTCAAAGCTTGCAGGAGAGCTGCTTTGTATCAAATGGCAACAGCAAAATCCCCGAAATGAGCTAATTGTTATCCGACCTGCTGCAATTTTCGGTCCGCATAATTTTACTAATACCTATAAACTTATAGACACTTTGCATCGTAGACCCTTTTTAACTATCGGTGAAGGAAATCATATTAAAACAATCGTTTCCATCTCTACCGTGATTGATATGATTCGTTTTGCTATACAAAAATTAGCTCCAGGTTACCAACATTATAACTGTATAGATGAGCCCTATTTAACCCTGAAAGAATTGATGGAACTAATTTGTTCGCATCCCGGGTTTACAATGCCCCGCATAAAAATTCCTCTGCAGGCAGCAATTGGTATTGGTAAGTTATTTGATATTCCAGCTAAACTTTTTTCTCTTGACCTTCCTGTAAATAGTGATAGAATGCGCAAATTGGGAACTGCTACTTTTTTTACTGCTGAAAAAGCCAAAAGGGATGGTTTTATCCAAAAGGTCTCTTTACAAGATAGCATCACTGCAATGTGCGATTGGTATCTTTCAATAAACAAATAAATTAACAGGAGTATTTTAAATGAAAACAGTAAAAATCGGCTTAATTGGCTGCGGCCGCATTTCTAAAAATCACCTTGATGCCGTTACTCAAATTCCCGAAGCGGAGTTTGTTGCCGCATGTGACATTGTAGAAGAAAAAATGCAGGCGATAGCAGAAAATTATGGCATTAAGAATCTTTATCCTAACTACCAGGAAATGCTGGAAAAAGAAAAGTTAGACCTTGTTTCTATTTGCACGCCAAGTGGTTTGCATCCCCAAATGGGTATTGAAGTAGCTAATCATAAAATCAATGTGTTAACCGAAAAACCTATGGCTACCAATATTGAATCAGCTGATGCTTTAATTAAAGCTTGTGACAAGAATAATGTAAAACTATTTGTGGTGAAACAGAATCGCCTCAATTCTACTATGCAACTCCTTAAAAGAGCAATTGATAAAGGACGCTTTGGCAGAATTTATTTAGCCGAATCCAATGTCTTCTGGCAAAGACCTCAAGCCTATTATGATGCCGAAAAATGGCGTGGAACATGGGAATTTGACGGCGGTGCTTTTATGAATCAGGCAAGCCATTATGTTGATGCTCTTTATTGGCTTTTAGGAAATGTTGATAGTGTTATGGCTTACACGGCAACTATGGCTCGCAGAATTGAAGCTGAAGATACGGGTTGTGCTATCTTACATTTTCGCAATGGGATAATAGCAACTATCAATGTTACAATGTTAACCTATCCCAAAAATTTTGAGGGCTCCATCACTATTATCGGAGAAAAAGGAACCGTTAAAATCGGGGGTGTAGCAGTTAATAAAATAGAAAAATGGGAATTTGAGGATTACGATGATGATGATCGTATTGCTCAGGATGCCAATTATCAGCCACCAAATGTGTATGGCTTTGGTCATAATCCCTACTATCGCAATGTAATAGATGTCCTTTTAGGCAAAGATGTACCTTCTACTGACGGAAGAGATGGCAGAAAATCAGTGGAAATCATTCAGGCAATTTACCGTTCTGCCAAAACCGGGAAACGCGTTTCTCTACCATTATAAAATGGACATTCAATCTTACAGGGCAGGAGAATATTTTATTGCAGGTAAGCCTAGTTCTTGAAGAGCCGAATTCATATTTAGTATCTGCTATTGGTATTTTTGCTTTGGAAACTTTCTAATTTCACATCCAGTTGGAATTTCATACTTTATTTTCCCTTCAGTTTTTTATGCCAATTTAACAATCAATGCCGTCATTATTATTTAGTAATTCTTTAACGCTTCCTTAACGATTCCTTAACGGAGTTAAAGCAGTGTTAAAGAATCGTTAAAGGGTCATAAAAGAAACGACTGAAGGACAACAAATTATGACACCTTAGGTAACAATGACGGATTTATCATCTAGCTGTAACAAAAAACGGTAAAGTTAAAAGCCCGAAGGACTTCACAACAATGGAAAGGATAGCGTAAGCTCCCTGTAAAATTCACGATTTTCCCTAGGGGGAATTCAGGACATATAATCTTCATCTGCTTTCTCCATTATTGCTCCCTACAAACTATATCATTTATAACTATTTATTTTCCGCTTTGATATAACAAATTTATAAATTAAAACCAATGCCAAACTAAACGGTAAGTGCTAAATATATAAAAGCAATACCCCAGCTTGCAAGATTTAATTTGTTTTTAATTCTGTTTATATTATTATATGTAGTAGACCAAATACTGTTAAGGAGAATAGAATGGAAACAAGAGAAACTATGCCTTTGTTGGGGGATTATTTCCCCGAAATGACCGTCGTAACTACTAAAGGTAAAATGACCCTTCCCCAAGATATGGCGGGAAAGTGGTTCGTCTTTTTCAGTCATCCGGCTGATTTTACTCCTGTCTGCACAACGGAATTTGTTGCGTTTCAAAAGCTGTATCCCAAGTTCAAAGCTTTGAATACAGAACTTATCGGTTTAAGTGTAGATCAGGTTTTTGCCCATATTAAGTGGGAAGAATGGATTAAAGAACATCTTGGTGTAGAAATTCAGTTTCCCATTATTGCCGATACCGGTGCTGTAGCCCAGCGCTTGGGTCTTATTCATCCCGGAAAAGGCACAAACACTGTCCGAGCTGTATTTATCGTTGATGCTAAAGGTATTATCAGAATTATTCTATATTATCCTCAGGAACTGGGACGCAATATGGAAGAAATTCTGCGTGCTGTAGAAGCAATGCAATTTTCAGATGCTAACGGTTGCTCTATGCCTGCTAACTGGCCTAAAAATGAATTGATTGGAGACAAGGTTATTATTCCGGCTGCTGCAACTGTTGCTGATGCCAATGCCCGTATTGCCAAAATTAAAAAAGGAGAAATTGAGGGTTATGATTGGTGGTTTTCCTATCGGGATTCTAAACCCAAACAGGTGAAAAAATCCGCTGTTAAGCCCAAAACTTCTTCCCACACAAAAAAGAAATAATAAATTAAAGAGGTAGTTATGTAGCTGCCTCTTTTTTTATTACAATAAAAAAGGTTAATGGGCATCAACCCTCTTAACCTTCTAAACCCTCTCAACCCTCCTGGTTTTCTTTTACATCTTTGGAATATATAGTGCTTAATTATAATGTCAGCATTGATAAAATTATTGGATAGTATATAAATATTAGAAGGTAACAATGAAAAGGCATATACTGTTTTTACTGCTTGTTCTTGCTTTTATGGCTTTGTATGCCAATGAACGAGTTCCCGTTTACAATTCACAATTCCTAGTATTTGATAAAAAAGGATTAACTTTGCCTGACGGGGATATGATTTTTTTCACCAGCGCCACCAATGAAAATGAAATTGATATTGTGATGACCAGAGTAACTGTTACCGGCGAAGATGTTATATCCCAATCGTTTAACATAGCCAATACTGCCGGTGAAGAATATCTGGTGGATTTGATTTTAAGCTCGGACGGCTGTATAATTTATACCTATAATTTCCTGTTCCCAGAAACCGAAAGCTATGACTATGCTTTATATATTCAAAAGGTCTCGCTAACCGGTCAACCCTTATGGGGTGAAATGGGAATTAATGTTACCCGCGAGTTTAGTAATTATAAACTGACAGCCAATATGTTGGGAGGAGCATATCTATTGCGATATTGCTATGCATATACTGATGAAAATACACTTTTTGGCTGGAATTTTGACGCTCAAGGAAATAATCTTTGGCAAACGGAAACAATTTATCAAATGCCATCCTCCTATAGTTTGTACCTATCCGATGCCCTTTGCGATCAGGCAGGAAATATTATTATTAATATGTTCGAGCGCGTTTCTTCAGATAGTTATTTGTATAGCCATTTAGTTAAACTTTCTCCTCAGGGAACTGTTCTCGGCAACGATCCTTTGGTTACGCAAAATCAATTTGCAGGTGCTTATAACCTGTATGGCGATCCAACCGGAAACTATGTTCTATGGAAATCTGCTCATTCCAGTTTATCTTTGCAAAAAATGGATGCCTCAGGGAATCTGCTTTTGCCGGAAACAGTTTCTTATCCGCTTAGTGAAAGCGCGAATACTCTTCATCTGGGATTTTGTTCAGAGGGCAGCTTATATTATTTTGAATTGAGAAATTATCCTTTATTTCCCTTGCTCTATAAATTAAATCCAAATTTACAGCCAGGTTGGTCTGCCCCTGTGGAAATTCCTTTTTACTGGAATGATTATATCAGTTCTTGTGGAATTGCCAGTAATAATTCTCTTTATCTGGCTTATATTGACTTTTTGGGTTCTGTAAATAGCGTTGACAATTGTGCTACAATGCTTACTTGCATTAATTCTGCTGATGGCAGTTTTGCTGTTCCGGTTACTTGTGTTTCCAATCAAATCTTTCATAAGGAAGCAGCTAAAATTTTAATTTCTACCGATAAAGCTCTGGTATTATGGTATGATTTTACGAACGGAAATTTTGCAGTTAGAGGTCAACTGGTTAATCTTGCCGGAACAGTTTTACTGGAACCGGAAGGTAGAACTTTCCAATATAAACGCTCTGGTTCTGTGTTTAACTACAGGGCTGTTGATCTACCTGTGGGTTCTTGCTATGTTTATGATCTCAAAAATTTATACGGCAGACTGAAACTCTACTGCCAAATTTGTGATGATAACCTTTCTTTTTTACTTGGAGAAGATGGAATTGAACTAAATCCCGATTCCAACGATGCAGAATTGTTAAAAGCCATTATTAAAACACCGGAAAATCAGGTGGGAATTCTTTATCTTAGCCAAAACGCTCAGGATGTATTAAATTTATATTATCAGGTGATAGATAATAACGGCTTATGCTTATTGCCCGGAAAAGGTATCTTGCTTAAAGAAGCGGTAACGGATCAATCTTATAACTATTTGATGACCTGTGCCGATGGAGATATCATTATTGCCTGGGAAGAAACATATTCCTTGCTCAATAATAAAATAATTAGAGGACAACGCTTGCACAATAATGTTCCCCTATGGGAGGCAGGAGGAAAAATTCTTAAGCAAAGCACTCCTTATGAATGCGGATTGGTATATCTTGGTGGTAACTACCTCGTTTATGAGGATTATAATAATTATTCTTCCTATTACTGGGGAATAAGGAAATTGGATGCCAGTGGAAATCCTGACCCCTCCTGGCTACTAACTGACTATATAACCAGCGGTATCCATTCTGATCTTATGCAATCTTGCTCACTAACAGGTGATGAAATGGCAGTTTTATATTTTAAAGAATTCATTGCGGGTTGGTATTCCAGGTATGATTTATACGCTCAGAAATATAATAGCCAGGGATTACCGTTATGGGGAAATTTGGGAATTCTCGTAAATTCTTCCGAACACATACATCCATATATAGCAGGTGTTTACTATGGAGATAAGATATTATATGCTCTCAGTAACTTCAATTATGATGAGCAATATTACTCTATAACCTATAACCTATTAAATAATAACGGAGTTATGCTTTGGAATAACCCGGAATCCTTCTCCACAGAAATGTATTACCTTCCCTGTGATTTTAAGCTGGTAACTTATAACAACGATATTAACTCCCTACTTTGGCTGTCCAATCCCGGCGTAAATGTTATTAAAATTAATCATCACTATGTTCTCTCCGATGGCTCTCTTTACTATAATGAACCGGTAACGCTTGATCAATCAAATAAAGGAATTCATAATCTGCAATTAGTTAATAAAGGAAATTACTCCCTGGCAAATTACTGCCTCAATAAATACTATATGGAATATAAAAACAGTATGGCATCTGAAGGATTTTCTTGCTCTACTTACAAATCCAGAGGAATGGACTATACTGCAATTTCTCTCTATGCTTGTAAAATTCCTTCTGAACCAGTTGTTACAATTGACCCTCTGCTAACCCCGGTAACCCTATCCTGCTGTAACTACCCTAACCCCTTCAATCCGGAAACCACTATCAGCTTTGAAATTCCTGAATCAGGCATTGTTTCTCTCCAAATCTATAACCTCAAAGGACAGCTAATCCGAACTCTTATTAACGATTTTCTGCCCACTGGAAAACAATCTCTTGTCTGGAATGGAACCGATAACGAAAATAAACCCGTTGCCAGCGGTGTATATCTCTACAAAATAAAAGCAGGTAAGAACTCTACAACAGCTAAAATGCTGCTGCTGAAATAAACAAACCCTCTTTTAACATAAAACAGTTACCTTTTACTGTTATGCTTCATACCAATTGTAGAATAATGCCCTTATCCCGTTAAACAAAAAAAAATAATTTGCTTTTCTAAGGAACTGAATTAATATATAATTAGGTAAGATAGGAAAAGAATTTTAGCTATTGAAAAAAAAAGCAGTTGACAAAATAATGGTCTTTTTAAGGATGGCACAACCTGCTCTGCCTAGGCAGGGCAAAAATGTTCTTTTATTCTTTATATAGAGTGCGCAAGTGAGAGAGAAGCTCTTGTCAGT